>NZ_JBYOLC010000005.1:0-402179 GCF_057798995.1 Shinella sp. 20P9.1.1 | reverse complement strand
GACGGATACCGCGTCCAAATCGAAAAGGCCGCCCTTCGAGGCGGCCTTTTTGTTGCCATGGACCTTAATCGTTCCTGCAACCGCAGCGCGCTCCTTAACCCTCGATTAACCATAACCGCATAATTCTCGGCCCCGAGGAACGATCTTTAAAGGGGCTTTAACCATGTCGATTTCCCGCCGCGGATTCCTGCTCGGCGCATCTGCACTGCTCGCAGGCTGCGCGACCAACGGCACCAGCGACCGCGCCAATTACGGCGAACGGCTGGAGGAGAAACATCCGCTGAAGGCGATGGCGCTCGACAAGATCAAGCCGGAACTGCGCCGCCAGGAAATCGCCTACAGCACCGATCATGCCGCCGGCACCATCGTCGTCGATACGCCGGCGCGCCGGCTTTATTACGTGCTCGGCGATGGCCGCGCGATGCGCTACGGCATCGGCGTCGGCCGGCAGGGCTATTCGCTGGCGGGCAGCGCCTATATCGGCCGCAAGGCGGAATGGCCGACCTGGACGCCGACGCCGAACATGATCCGCCGGGACCCGAAGAAGAACCTGAAATATGCCGGCGGCCTCGAAGGCGGCCCGAACAATCCGCTCGGTGCGCGCGCCATCTACCTCTACCAGAACGGCAACGACACCATGTTCCGCATCCATGGCACCAACCAGCCGTGGTCGATCGGCCAGGCTATGTCGAGCGGCTGCGTGCGCATGCTGAACCACGACGTGATCGACCTCTACGAACGCGTCAAGGTCGGTGGCCGGGTGCATGTCATCCAGGGCCGGCGCGACGCCTGAGCGTTCCGATCATGACGCAATGAGAAAAGGCCGGCTTCTGCCGGCTTTTCGTTTTGCGGGTTGAAAAAGCTGAATTGTATCATACCATTGCCCCGGTGCTCCCGGTCTTGGATAAAGTCGGGGCGGTCTTGTGGATTTGATGGGTCCATGACGCATTGAGGTCAATCGCAGACGCATTCGTACCGGCATTCGACCCTGCACCTGCAAAAGTCGAGGGTGCGGTATCGCGGAACCCGAGGCCTCTTCAACAGGTCTTCTCCGCATTCGCTAACGATCACGGGCTTGGCGGCGACGGTGCAGCGGGGCTCGAACGGCACAATGACACCGTCGACATGAGGGAACGGATATGAAACATCTTCTTGCTTCCACCTGCCTCGTCGCTGGCCTTCTGGCCATGACGGGCGCGGCGCGCGCCGAATGCGGCGACGTGACCATCGCCAGCATGAACTGGCAGAGCGCCGAAGTGCTCGCCGCACTCGACAAGTTCATCCTGACCGAAGGCTATGGCTGCAACGCCGAGGTCATCGTCGGCGACACGGTTCCGACCATCACCTCGATGATCGAAAAGGGCGAGCCGGATCTGGCGCCGGAAGGCTGGGTCGACCTGCTGCCCGACGTCGTCAACCGCGGCATCGAGGAAGGCAAGCTGATCGGCGCGGCGACCGCGCTGTCCGATGGCGCCGTCCAGGGCTGGTGGATCCCGAAATACATCGCCGACGCCAATCCCGATATCAAGACGATCGACGACGCGCTGAAGCATCCGGAGCTGTTCCCGGACCCGGAAGACAAGTCGAAGGGCGCCGTGCACAACGGTCCGCAGGGCTGGGGCGGCACGGTCGTGACCTCGCAGCTCTACAAGGCCTATGGCGGCGAAGCGGCGAATTTCACGCTGGTCGACACGGGCTCGGCTGCCGGCCTCGACGGCTCGATCGCCAAGGCCTACGAGCGCAAGGAAGGCTGGGTCGGTTACTACTGGGCACCGACGGCGCTTCTCGGCAAGTACGAGATGGTGAAGCTGGAGCATGGCGTTCCCTATGACGCCGCCGAGTGGAAGCGCTGCAACACCGTTGCCGACTGCGCGGACCCGAAGAAGAACGACTGGCCGAAGGACAAGGTCCAGACGCTCGTCACCAAGGGCTTCTCCGAACGTGCCGGCGAAGACGTCATGGGCTACCTCGGCAAGCGCGCCTGGTCGAACGACACGGTCAACAAGCTGATGGCCTGGATGACCGACAACCAGGCGAGCGGCGACGATGGCGCCAAGCACTTCCTGGAAGAGAACGAAGCGCTCTGGAAGGACTGGGTCTCGCCGGAAGCGGCCGAAAAGATCAAGGCGGCTCTCTGATCGCCTGATTAAGCATCTGGGCGGCGCGTGCTAGGCGCGCCGCCCTTTGCCTTCGTTTTAGCGCATGCCTTTGGCGCAAATCGCAGCGCCCTTTCCCTCGGCATGCTTCAGGGTTGGCTCATGAACCCGGCGCAAGACCGGACGGAGCCGGAAGGGGATCGACATGGACTGGTTTACGAAATTTCCCACTATGAATGCGGACACCTTGCGTGACCTCAAAAAGGGCATCGACGAGACGTTCCGCGGGTTCACCCGCGCCTATGGCGACGGTATCGAATCGATCTTCGTGCCGCTGCAGCACTTCCTGATCTGGTCCGAGCGTTTTATGACCAAGACGCCTTGGCCGATCATCATTCTGCTGATCGCCGCCATCGCCTGGTTTGCAAGCCGCAACTGGAAGATCGTCGCCGGCACGGTCACCACACTGCTCCTCATCGGTTATTTCGACATGTGGGACGATACGATGAAGACGGTCTCAATGATCTTCGTCTGTACCGTGCTGTCGATCGCCATCGGCATACCCATGGGCATCATCATGTCGCGGTCGGATCGCGTGCAGAACGTGGTCAACCCGGTGCTCGACGTCATGCAGACTATGCCGAGCTTCGTCTACCTGATCCCGGTCGTCATGCTGCTCGGCATCGGCAAGGTGCCCGGCCTCATCGCCGTGGTAATCTATGCCATCCCGCCGATGATCCGCCTCACCAATCTCGGCATCCGTCTCGTCGACAAGGACGTGCTGGAAGCCGCCGACGCCTTCGGTTCATCCAGCTGGCAGAAGCTGAAGAACGTGCAGATGCCGCTGGCGCTGCCCACGATCATGGCCGGTATCAACCAGACGATCATGATGGCGCTTGCCATGGTGGTCATCGCCTCGATGATCGGTGTTCAGGGCCTCGGCCAGCCGGTGCTGAAGGCGATCTCCAACCAGTATTTCACGCTCGGCATCTTCAACGGCCTTGCCATCGTCGGCATCGCGATCATCTTCGACCGCGTCAGCCAGGCCTTCGGCAAGCGTTTGCAGAAGCACCGCGAGATCGTGCACGGCTGATCCGAAACGCAGGCACGAAAAAAGGGCGCCCCGGCACAGCCGCGGGCGCCCTTTTCCGTTTTGGCCTAGTGCTTGGGAGAGAAGAGGCCGGTCGAGAGCGCCACGCCGCCGCCGACGACCAGCGCGGCCGTCAGCTCGGCCACGCCAAAACTTTCGCCGAGGAAGACAGCGCCGCCGAGTGTGGCCAGCACTGGGGTGAGGGCGGTAAAGGCTGCGGCCTGGCTGCCGCCGAGCGCACGGATCGCGGTGCCATAGGCGAAGGTGGCGACGAGACCTGACAAGATGCCCTGGCTGGTGATCTGGAGCGCAAGGTCGGGCAGGCTGGCGGCGGCAAGGTGCGTACCGAAGATCGCGGCGAGCACCAGATGGATCAGGAACGACCAGACCGCGATAATGGCCGCACCCTCAAGGGCGGAAAGGCCCGAGCGGCGGAAGGCATGGGTAAAGCCGGCCCACAGCACGGCGCCGATCGGCAGCAATACGAAGCCGGTCGCGGTCATGCCACTTTTCAGCATGCTGGCGGTGAGCAGGATCGCGACGCCCGCAACGATGGCGGCAAGGCCGGCAAGGCGCATGCAGTCCGGCCGCTCGCCGAACAGAACCATGCCGATGAGCGCGGTTGCCAGCGGCAGCGAGCCGCCGAGCAGGATGCCGCCCGGTGCAGCCGGCGTCACATGCAGCGCCGCCGCCGTGATCTGGAAGAAGACGGCGCCCGCACCGGCTACCATCACAACGATCAGCTTGAGCGGCACGTTCTTCGGCAGAAGCCCGGTCTTGAGCCAGATCGGTGCCAGCAGGATGGCCGGCACGCCATAGCGGATCAGGCCGATATCGATCGTACCGAGCGGGGTCGCGGCGGTGTGGCGCGTTGCCAGCACCCAGAGCGCCCAGATCAGCACCGTCACCACGCCGCCCGCATAGCCGGCGACAAGCGGATTGGATTTGTCTTCGGAGGAAAGCGAGACCATGGCCATGGCGGTGTCCTTTCTGCGCTGGCTCATTTGCTGATGAAATCCTAGCGCGGAAGGTCGAGGCATGTCCTTGCGGGTTGTGCCTCCACGGAAGTACGATGCGCATGATCCTGCCAATCTAGGCCATGAAAGTTTTCGAATATGCCAAATCTTGATAAATTCGATATTGCCATCCTGAAGGTGCTTCAGGAGGATGCGCGCGCGACCAATGTCGAGATCGCCGAGCGCGTAAACCTTTCACCGTCGCCTTGCTTGCGACGTATCCGCAATCTGGAAAAATCCGGCGTGCTGCGCGGGTACCGGGCGGATATCGACCGCAAGGAGGTTGGGCTGGGCCTCACCGTCTTCGTCGAAATCAAGGTGGGGCATCACAGCCGGGAAAATGCCATGGCCCAGCAGGAGGCGTTGCTGGCGGTGCCGGAGGTCGTCTCGTGTTTCCTGATCTCGGGCAATGCGGATTTTCTGGCGGAGGTGGTGGTGGAGGATCTTGCCGCCTATGAGCGGCTCCTGACCGAGACGCTGCTCACCATGCCCGGCGTCTCCGATATCCGCTCGAATTTCGCGATCCGCAGCATCAAGACGGGCGGTCCGTTGAAGCTGCCGTCGCTCTGACAAAGACAAGCCGCCCCGGCGAGGTGCCGGGGCGGGGGACGGCCGGGAGAGGCAGGGCCGTCCGTCGGGATGCCGCGTCTGGAGAGAGCGGGCGGCATCCGGTCCTGCCGTCATTGGGCAGGGACGGCAGAAGCTGTTGCGGATTTCCAGGCCACGACCATCAGGCCGCCGATGACGGTGATGTGTTCGGCGACGAAGTGGAATTCGATGGTGCGCATCGGTTCCTGCATCGCCCAGAAATTATGGGCGATCGGAATGGTGAGCGCGGTGAAGACGGCGAGCATGCCGGCGCCGAGCCAGGTCCAGCGGTTGGAAATGATGAGGGCCGAACCGATGAGCTGGGTCAATGCTGTCGCGACGTTGAAGAAGGCCGCCGGCTCCAGGCCGAAATGCGTCATCTCCAGGAGGCCGCCATCGAAATCGGCGAGTTTGGCGATGCCGGACAGCCAGAACATCGAGGTCAGGATCGTGCGGGCGATGAAGCCGAAGGCGCGGCTTTCGGTAATGCTTTCAATCAAGGCGGACACGTAAAATCTCCAATAAATGTCATAGGTTTGCGGGGAGGGTCATGTGTTCCTTTCCCGATGCCGCCCGCCGTTTTTCGTTTCGTTCGGTGGGCTGCGATGGCCTATGTCTACCAGAGTTCGGTGCCGTTCCTGTCACCTTGGTAACACCCCTCCGCCGCTCTGGAAGCGAGCGGCGGAGGAGGATTTCGAGTTTAGAAACCGGCGAGAACGAGCTTGCCGCGCGTGCGCCCGCTCTCGATCATCGCATGGGCCTTCTTCAGGTTTTCCGCGTTGATCGTGCCGACCGTTTCGGCAAGCGTCGTGCGCAGGGTTCCCGCGTCGACGAGGCGCGAGACCTCGTTCAGAAGATTGTGCTGCTCGATCATATCGGCCGTCTGGAAGAGCGAGCGGGTGAACATCAGCTCCCAATGGGTCGAGACGGCCTTGCGCTTGAAGGGCATGACGTCGAGCACCTTGGGATCGTCGATCAGGCCGAACCGGCCCTGCGGTGCGATGGCCTCGACGATTGCCGCAAGGTGATCCTCCGTATTGGTCGTCGAAAAGACGAAGGCCGGCGCGCCGATGCCGAGAGCCGCGACCTCACTGGCGAGCGGCTTGCTGTGATCCACCACATGATGCGCGCCGAGCGTTCTGACCCATTCCGCTGTTTCGGGGCGCGAAGCGGTGGCGATGACGGTGAGGTCGGTCAGGTGGCGGGCAAGCTGTACGGCAATCGAGCCGACGCCGCCGGCGCCGCCGATGATGAGGATCGCGTTAGCGGCGCCCGGCACGGCGTCGCGCACCTGCAGCCGGTCGAACAGTATTTCCCAGGCGGTGATCGCCGTCAGCGGCAGGGCAGCGGCGGCGGCAAAATCGAGCGAGGCGGGCTTGCGGCCGACGATGCGCTCGTCGACGAGGTGGAACTCTGAATTCGTGCCCGGCCGGTCGATGGCGCCGGAATAGAACACGGCGTCGCCCGCCTTGAACAGCGTGACGTCGGGGCCGACAGCCTTCACGATGCCGGCGGCATCGAAACCGAGCACGCGCCATCCGCCATCGGCGGGCGCTGCACCGCGCCGCAGCTTCGTATCGACCGGATTGACCGAGACGGCCTTGATCTCGACCAGCAGGTCGCGTCCCCGCGGTTCCGGTGTGGGCAGCTCGATATCGACGAGGGCGGTGTCGGCGGTGATGGCCTGCGGGGTCTGGTAGGCGATGGCGCGCATGGGTGTCTCCTTTCGCGTTGAATGGAGACTAGATGAAGAGTAATATCGAAAGACGCAAGAATGCACATTTTGTGCACATAGTGTCGAAAAGGATACCATGGCATGTCCCGTCCGCGCGCCAAGCTCACCAAGAATTTTCCCGGCTGCCCGGTCGAATCGACGCTCTCCTTCCTCGATGGCAAGTGGAAGGGTGTGATCCTCTATCACCTGATGATGGAAGGCACGCTGCGTTTCAACGAACTGCGCCGCCGACTGCCGAGTGTCACACAGCGCATGCTGACCAAGCAGCTGCGCGAGCTGGAAGATGCCGGTATTCTGTCGCGCACCATCTTCCCCGTCGTGCCGCCGCGTGTCGATTATGCGCTGACATCGGCCGGCCGGAGCCTCGAACCGATCATCCGGGCGCTCGCTGCCTGGGGCTCTGAGAATGTGGTCTGCGAGGATGGCCAGAACGTCATCCGCCTTGCCCCGCAAATGGAAACGGCGTCTCCCGGGAGAGACGCCGCCTGATTTTCAGGGTCTTGAAGGCCGTTTATTCAGCCGGGCAGACCGGCGTTTCCTCGTTGTCGATCTTGTCGAGCGTCATCGAGGCCAGATAGATGCCGAAGCCAACCACGGCGGTTGCCGCACCCACGAAGCCCATCGAGCCGTAACCGTAACCGGCGCTGATCGCCATGCCGCCGAACAGCGCGCCGAGCGCATTGGCGACGTTGAAGGCGGAGTGGTTGAGGGCGGCGGCAAGCGTCTGCGCATCACCGGCCACATCCATCAGCCGCGTCTGGAGTGCGGGACCAACGACGAAGCTGCAGCCGATGAGGAAGCAGCAGACGCCGAGCAAGATGGGATTTTCCGCCGTCAGCGACAGGCTGATCAGCACAAAGAAATACAGCACCAGCGACCAGCCGATGGTGCGCATCAGCGAGAGATCGGCCAGCTTGGCGCCGAAGATATTGCCGACGATCATGCCGCAACCGAAGATCGCCATGATGACCGGCACCATGCTGACATTCAGGCCGGCGACCTCCGTCACGATCGGCGAGATATAGCTGAACACCGCGAACATGCCGCAGAAGCCGGTGGCCGCGATGCCGAGGGTCAGCCAGACCTGCTTGCGCTTCAGCGCGCCGAGTTCCGTCAGCGCATTGATGCCCTTTGGCGCCTTGTCGCGCGGCAGGAAGATGGCGATGAGCGCCACCGTCAGCATGCCGGTGATGCCGACGGCGATGAACATGAACTGCCAGTCGAAGAGCTGGCCGAAGAAGGCGGCGAGCGGCGTGCCGATCAGTGTCGCGACCGTCAGGCCCAGCATGACCTTGCCGACCGCCTGCGTGCGCTTGTTGACCGGCACCATGGAGGCGGCGACGAGCGCGGCAACGCCGAAATAGGCGCCGTGCGGCAGGCCGGAGAGGAAACGGAAGAGGATGAAGCTCTCGAAGGTCGGGGCGACCGCGCTGGCGAGGTTGCCGGCGGCGAACAGGCCCATCAGCACCAGTAGCAGATCCCGCCGACGGTAGCGCGCGCCAATCACGGCGATAACGGGTGCGCCCACCACGACGCCGAAGGCATACGCGCTGATGACGTAACCGGCCTGCGCCGTCGTCACGCCGAAGGTCGTGCCGACATCCGGCAGCAGGCCCATGATGGCGAATTCGCCGGTGCCGATGCCGAAGCTGCCGACGGCGAGCGCCAGGATGATCAAGGTGACAGTGAGGGCCGGAAGCGGCGGCTGCCCGGAGGAGAGGGCGGCATGGGGCAGGGGGTGTTCAGTCACGGGTCGGCTCCGCAGGTATGATAGCGCACGACTGGTCCGCGACGGTCCCTCACAGGGCGGCCACTCCTCCTGGCTGCTGATGTGGTTTGGTCCGGCCGGATCGGCCACGAAAAGGAAGGTAAGTTCAGGCCGGCAGGCGCACTCCCGACGCACGCGACCGGTTTGCACTATATCAAACGAAGGCAAACTTCCTATCCCGATTTTTCACCTCCCCGCATTTGGCCAACACGGGGCCATTTCACGATTTGTTGCATTCCGTTTCGGCCGCGCCTGTTAATCGCCGCTTTCTCGACTATCTAATGGATCGACTTCACCCTTCAGGCGTTCTCGTCCGGCAAGCGGAGTATGCGAATGCGAGTACAGGCAATTTTCAACAGAGACGGGGGGACGTTCCGCACCACCGACATGGAGGCCTATGCCCGCCATGCGGAAAAGGTTTTTGCGGAGGCAGGACACCATCTCGATTGCGATATCGTCGAAGGGGCCGATATCGAAATGGCGCTGCGCCGCTGTTCTGATCGTACCGATCTCGATGCGATGCTGGCCGGCGGCGGTGACGGCACGGTCTCGGCCGCGGCCGGTTTCGCCTGGCAGAACAAGATGCCGCTCGGCATCATCCCCGCCGGCACGATGAACCTCTTTGCCCGCTCGCTGAAAATCCCCCTCGATATCTGGCAGGCGATCGATGCGCTGGCTGATGGCGATATTGCGGCCGCCGATATCGGCACGGCGGATGACCGCGCCTTCGTGCACCAATTTTCCGCCGGCCTGCATGCCCGCATGGTGCGGCTGCGCAACGCCATGACCTACAGTTCGCGCGTCGGCAAGATCGCTGCCAACACCCGTGCGGCCGTCGGCGTCATCTTCAATCCACCGGAATTCGAGGTGGAGTTCGATGTCGACGGCGTGCAGGAGCACCGAAAGGTCTCGGCCATCAATGTCTCGAACAACCGGTTCGGTGAAAACGGCCTGCTCTATGCCGAGGACCTGACCGGCGGCCATCTCGGCTTCTACACGACGAACCCGCTGAAACCGGCCGGCGTCGCCCGGCTGGCCTTCGATATCCTGCGCGGAAAGCTGCGCGAAAACGCTGATGTCACGGAAATGACCGGCACGGCGGTGGATCTGCATTTCCCGAAGGTCGATCGCGCCATCAACTGCGTCATCGATGGTGAATTGCTGCCGATGGACCGCGAGGTCTCGATCCGCCTGCATCCCGGCGAGCTGAAGGTCATCGTGCCCAAGGCCGAGCAGAAGACCGCGGCATCGGCCGAGACGGCCGCCGCCTGATGCGGAAGGCGCCTGTCACCTGCGAGGTTCGCTATCGTCTGGATCCCGAGAGGATCGCGGATTTTTACGACTATGCGCGGATCTGGACCATGCTCATCAAGCGCCATGGCGGAACGCATCACGGCTATTTCATGCCGCGCGAAAAGCCCGAAGGCGCTGCCGTGAGTTTTCCCGGTACGGGCGGCGAGGGGGCCGGCGATATCGCCGTGGCGCTCTTCACGTTTCCGGACGAGGCGGCCTATCTGCTCTATCGCGACAAGGTCGCTGAGGATGCCGATGGCATCGCGGCCAATGCCCGCTTTTCAGAGAATTCGCCCTTCAAGAGCTATGAGCGAATCTTCCTGCAACCGCTTTCGGGCGACTGACGGCCTCCGCGCGATAAATGCGCGAAGGCCGGTCGTGTCTTAGATGCGCGGCAGGTAGGTCTGGTAGTCGAAATCCGAGACCGTGCGCAGATAGGTGATTGCTTCCTTGCGCTTCGTATCGCCGTAAAGCTTCTGATATTCCGCGCCAAAAGCGTCCTTGATGAAGGGCGAGGCGGAGAATTCTTCCACGGCGGTCAGGAAGTCGTGCGTCAGGCGCTTGGCATCCGGCGCATCCTTGCCCGGTTCCGTCACCGGACCCGGATCGAGCTCGTTGTCGAGGCCGAGCAGGATGCCGCCGAGGATCGCCGTCAGGAGCAGGTAGGGATTGACGTCCGCACCCGCCACGCGATGCTCGACGCGCGCCGCCGGGCCGTCCTTGTCCGGAATGCGGATAGCGGTGCCGCGATGGCCGAAGCCCCAGGTCAGATCGACCGGCGCGAAGGAACCCGGCTGGAAACGGCGGTAGGAATTGGCGAAGGGCGCGAAGACCAGCTGCGCATCGCGCATCGTCTGCAACATGCCCGCACAGATCGACTTCAGCTTCACCGGATCGCCGCCCTTGGCGTCGAGGATGTTCTTGCCGTCCTCGTCGATAACGCTGCAATGGACATGAAGGCCTGAGCCCGCATGGTCAGCATAGGGCTTTGCCATGCAGGTGGATTTCAGGCCGAAGCGCGGCGCGGCCAACTCGGCGATGCGCTTGAGATAGATGCAGTCATCCGCGGCCGCCAGCGCGTCCGGCCGGTGCAGCAGGTTGATCTCGAACTGGCCGGGGCCGAATTCCGCCGTTGTTGCGTCGGCCGGCAGGTCCATGTCCTTCGCCCAGGCGCGCACCGTCTGCAGGTAGCCGTCGAGCGCATCCGTGGCGCGCATGTCGTAGAGCTGGTAGCCGTTCGGCTGGTCGCGATACATCAGCGCTGCTGGCGGACGCGGCTTGCCCGTCACGTGCCAGTCGTCCTGTACCACGTAGAATTCGAGTTCGGTTGCGACGACGGGCGTCAAGCCCCGGTCTTCGAAGCGCTTCAGCATGCGCGCGAGAATGGCGCGCGGGTCCATGAAGGAGGCGGTGCCGTCGAATTCGTGCATGGTGGCGAGCACCTGCTTCGAGCCTTCCGGCGCCCAGGGCAGGACCGTCAGCGAGCGGCGGTCGGGAATGCAGACGCCATCGGGATCGCCGACGGAAAGCGACAGGCCGGTGATGTCGTCATTGTCGTCGCCCCAGATGTCGAGCGACTGGGTGGACGAGGGCAGGCGCACGGAACCGTCCCAGATTTTCTTCTCGCCTTCGAGTGGAACCTGCTTGCCGCGCAGGTCGCCATTCATGCCGACGAGGAGGATTTCGATACGGGCCGGGGCATTGGCAGGCGGAGAACCGGCTGCCGTCTTGTGGTTTGTCATGGTGCCTGCTTTGGTTTGGCGGGAAGCATGGACAAGAAATTTTGCTTGTGTTCGATCTCTTGCCAAATGCCTGTTGTATGGGCATTTTCCTAACCCATTCTGTCCCGGCGTTCAATAAGGCGGGACCTACCCCTAAGGATGTAGTCAAATGTCGAAGACCAGCGCAGCAGCCGTTTCGAACCTTGGTGCCCTCGATGCCGCCCACCATCTTCACCCGTTCTCGGATATGAAGAAGCTGAACGCGGCCGGCACCCGGATCATCGAACGTGGCGAGGGCTGCCACATCTTCGACAACCACGGTAAGCGCTATCTCGACGGCTTCGCCGGCCTCTGGTGCGTCAACATCGGCTATGGCCGCAAGGAGATCACCGACGCCGTCGTGCGCCAGATGAACGAGCTGCCCTACTACAACACGTTCTTCGGAACGACGACGCCGCCGGCCGTGCTGCTCGCCCAGAAGATCACCTCCCATGCCGGACCTGATATCAATCGCGTGTTCTTCACCGGCTCGGGTTCCGAAGCGAACGACACCTGGTTCCGCATGGCCCGCGTCTATTGGGGCGCCATGGGCAAGCCGACCAAGAAGGCGATCATCGCCCGCAAGAATGGCTATCACGGCTCCACGGTCGCCGGCGCTTCGCTCGGCGGTATGAAGTGGATGCACGAACAGGGCGACTTGCCGATCGCCGGCATCCATCACATCGACCAGCCCTTCTGGTATGCCGAAGGCGGCGACCTGACGTCGGACGAATTCGGCCTGAAGATGGCCCGCCAGCTGGAAGAGAAGATCGATGAACTCGGCGAAGACAATGTCGCCGCCTTCGTCGCCGAGCCGATCCAGGGTGCCGGCGGCGTCATCGTGCCGCCGACCACCTACTGGCCGGAAATCGCCCGCATCTGCAAGGCCCGCAACATCCTGCTCGTCTGCGATGAAGTCATCTGCGGCTTTGGCCGCACCGGCCACTGGTTCGGCCACCAGCACTTTGGCGTGGAACCGGACTTGGCGCCGATCGCCAAGGGCTTGTCCTCGGGTTATCTGCCGATCGGCGGCGTCCTGGTCTCCGATCGCGTCGGCAATGTGCTGGTCGAAGAGGTCGGTGATTTCAACCACGGTTTTACCTATTCCGGCCACCCGGTCTGCGCGGCTGCGGCCCTCGAAAACCTGCGTATCATTGAGGATGAAAAGCTCGTCGAGCGCGTACACGACGACATCGGTCCCTACCTCGCCGCCGGCCTGAAATCGCTGGAAGACCTGCCGATCGTCGGCGAAGTCCAGCAGGTCGGCCTGATGGCCGCCGTGCAGCTCGCCGAAGACAAGGCGACCCGCAAGCGCTTCGAAGACAAGGAAAAGGTCGGCGTCACCGTGCGCAATCATTGCCTGGAAAACGGTCTCGTGCTGCGCGCCACCGGCGACCGCATGCTCTTCTCCCCACCGCTCGTGATCAGCCATGCCGAAGTCGACCAGATGATCGACATTACCCGCAAGGGCCTGGAACACGCCTGGAAGGTGATGACGGCCTGATTGGCGTCAGGCGATCCGAAGGCCGAGATGCTCGGCCATCGGATCGAAATCCCTGTCGGCATGGAGCAGGATGTGGCCATGCTCCATGCAGTAGGTGCCGATGATGAGATCGGCGGTCTTGCGGATGGTTATGCCTTTTGCGCGCAGCCGCCGGAAATTCTCGGCGGCTTTTATGGCGATCTCGGGGGATAGCATCGGAACGACCTGGAACGGGGCTAGCCGCTTTTGAAGGTTGGCGGCATTCCCGTCGTTCTGGGCGCCCTGTAGGATTTCGAGAAGGACGATATCACCGAGCAGTATGTTGCGTGCTTTCGGTATCGTCTTAAGCTGCATGGATTGCGGCGTGTCTATACCGCGCAATGCTGCGATCCAGACCGAGCTATCGACGACAATCATTCGGCAGCGTCATCTCGCAGCGTTTCAGGCGGTCCCCAGCCTGTGCGTATCGCATCGAGATCGCCTTCCCAGCCCATTCCCCAAAGCTCTTTCAGAGCCCTCCGTCGACGCCACTCCTCGACAAGGTCGCGAAGTGCCAAATCGATGGTCGCCTTCTTTGTCGGCAAGCCGGTAAGCTCCATTGCTTCCGCAATCAAGGCATCATCGAGTTCGATATTCGTACGCATATGATCTCACCTTGGTGTATGAAACACGAAAATCGTACACCAAGGCAGCGACGCTCACAATGCCGTCACTGGAACGCCGTCTCGAAGAAACTCCTGAGCTTGCGCGAATGCAGCTTTTCCGTCGGCATACCGGCCAGCTTTTCCAGCGCCCGGATACCGATGCGCAGATGCTGGTTGACCTGCGTCCTGTAGAACGCCGTCGCCATGCCCGGCAGCTTCAACTCGCCATGCAGCGGCTTGTCGGAAACGCAGAGCAGGGTGCCGTAGGGCACCCTGAAACGGAACCCGTTGGCGGCGATGGTGGCGGATTCCATGTCGAGCGCGATGGCGCGCGACTGCGAGAGGCGTTTTACGGGGCCGCGCTGGTCGCGCAGTTCCCAGTTGCGGTTGTCGATGGTGGCGACGGTGCCGGTGCGCATGATGCGCTTGAGGTCGTAGCCTTCGAGGCCGGTCACTTCTTCGACCGCGCTTTCCAATGCCACCTGTACCTCGGCGAGCGCCGGGATCGGCACCCAGACGGGCAGGTCGTCGTCGAGCACGTGGTCCTCGCGCACATAGGCGTGGGCGAGCACATAGTCGCCCAGCGTCTGGCTGTTGCGCAGCCCGGCGCAATGGCCGAGCATCAGCCAGGCATGCGGGCGCAGCACGGCGATGTGGTCGGTGATCGTCTTGGCGTTGGAGGGGCCGACGCCGATATTGACCAGCGTAATGCCGCCATGGCCCTTCTTCTTGATGTGATAGGCCGGCATTTGCGGCAGGCGGGCGAGCGTCAGGTCGGTTTCCGGCTTGTCGGCGCCGGCCGGCGTGGTGATGTTGCCGGGCTCGACGAAGGCCGTGTAGCCATTGCCCCCCTCCGCCATCTGCTGGCGCGCCCAGGCGCAGAACTCGTCGACATAGAACTGGTAGTTCGTGAAGAGCACGAAATTCTGGAAATGGTGGGCGCTCGTCGCCGTATAATGGCTGAGGCGGGCAAGCGAATAGTCGATGCGCTGCGCCGTGAAAGGCCCGAGCGGCAGGGGCTCGCCGGGACCGGGCTCATAGGAGCCGTTGGCGATCTCGTCATCCGTCGTCGTCAGGTCGGGCGCATCGAAGAGGTCGCGCAGCGGCAGTTCGATGCCCTCGGCAATCTCCGCCTCCACATAGGCGCCTTCGCCGAAGGCGAAATGCAGCGGGATCGGCGTCGTCGATTCGGAAATGACGACACGCACACCATGGTTGCGGATCAGGAGGCCGATCTGTTCCTTGAGGTAGTGGCGGAAGAGTTTCGGACGGGTGATGGTCGTCGTGTAAACGCCGGGCGCGGCGACATAGCCATAGGACAGACGGGAATCGATATGGCCGAAGCTGGTCGTCTCGATCGAGACCTGCGGGTAGCAGGCGCGGAAGCGTGTTTGCGGGGCACCGGACTTGCCGAGCGCCACGAAGGCGTCGGTCAGGAATGTCGTGTTGCGGTCGTAAAGCTCCTGAAGGGCATCGACCGCGGCCACCGGATCCTCGAAGGAACGGGGCTCGTAAGGCTCTGGCGTGGCGAAGGAAAGCGGCTTTGGGGAAAAGATTCGTTTGCTCATGAATCACTATAGGTGCTGTTTTTTAACAAGCAAACGACAAGTCCGGCGTGCCCACAACTCCTATCTTGGCGCCGCCAGAATGATGCCGGCACCGACCAGCGCCAGTGCGGCCCCCGCCATGTCGAAGCGGTCGGGGCGCATGCCTTCGGCGAGCCACAGCCAGAGCAGCGAGGCGGCGATATAGACCCCGCCGTAGGCGGCATAGGCGCGGCCGGCAAAGGCGCTGTCGACCTGCGTGAGCAGCCAGCCGAACAAAGCAAGCGAGACGATGCCGGGAAGAAGCCAGAGCATGGATTTGTCGAGACGCCACCAGGCCCAGAAGGCAAAACAGCCGGCAATTTCGGCAAGCGCGGCAAGGGAAAAGACGAGAAGGGATTTCATCCGGGCTCCAGGTTGATGGCGTAGGGCCTGCCCGGTTTAGCACGGAAGGGAGGGATGGGAAGGGTTCAGCTCATCGACTGGCGCTGGAGGGTGATGAAGAGCACGAGACCCGTGCCCTGCTTTTCGATGCCGAGACCGCCGGCATTGCTCCAGGCGAGAGCGCCGACCGGGGCGATCATCATCGCCGAGAGGGCGAGGATACGCAGCGCTGTGGCGGAGGTGTGGAGGAGGGCGGCGGTCATCTGTCAGGTTCCGGGCGGGTTTCAGGGCTTAGAGCGAGGCGGTGCAGCTGTGCGGCGTGGCGCAGGCGACAAGCTTGCCGGTCGTGTTATGGGTGCTGCGGCGATAGTCGGTCTCGACGGCTGCGGCCAGCATGATGGCGAAGATGGCCATCAGCAGAGTGATGATCGTCAGGCGGCGTGCGAGGATGTCCATGGTGTTCGTCCCTCTGAAGGCGTTTTCAATAATGCCTTTGTCGCATTGCGGGACTGAACGCTCCCTGAGAGGGCAATTCATCTTCTGTTCAGGAAAGGTGTGATTCGTTTTTTTTGGCGGGCGCGACAGGCGGGCCGAAAACAAAAAGGCCGGCGTGAGCGCCGGCCTTTTTGTTTGAAAGCAGAACAGCTTAGAGCCGCGACCAGGTCTGCGACTTGCAGAGCACGGCGAGCACACAGCCCTTCAGGCGCAGCGAGCCGGCCTTCACGGCGGCGGATCCGCTATAGGTCTTGTCCGTTTCCGGGTCGGTGATCTCGCCGGTATAGTCCGCGCCGGAGCCCTCGAGCTTGCCGATGCGCTTGCCGGCGAATTTTCCCGATTTCAGCGTGATGCAGTAGCTGCCGCCGCATTTGACGATGGCGGCCGTCGAGCCGCTTGCCGTCTTCCAGTTGCCCTCGATCGGTTCGGCGGCGAGCGCCATGCCGGGTGCCACGAGAAGGGCGGCTGCAATCCATGTCCTCAATTTCATTCTCTTCCTCCTCCAGAATGAGACGGGCAGAATATCTTACGCAAACGTAAAGGTAAATATGCGGCGAAACCGGATCCAGCGATGTTTTTCGAGACCTGAAACGCCGGAAAACGGCAATGTTAAAAACCGGCACCGTTTTGCGTGGTTAGCGAAAGGTTGAAATCGCCGGTTGAACAATCCGTAAATTTTAACACAAATCCCGCCGTTTCCAGCGGGTCTGATGTTTAACGAAAATCCAATTTTACCAAGCGTTTGGATTTTGTTCGTCTCAAATTAAGCATGCATTTTAAGCGCATTTTGAAAGCCCCGCGGCATAGTGGAGCCATAAGACGAGCCGGAACAACCGGCCGGCAAAACTCTGAAGGAAGACCAAGGCCGCACAAGACGGCAGGCGCCGGAAGAGGCCCGAAAGGGCAGGTAAAACAGGATATTAAAGCAGTAAACCAGGTCAGACAGGGACTAACTAAAATGGCACGCTTTGACTTTCAGAACACCGAAACGGCCGCCATGACGGGCGGCGAAAACCGCGCTGAAATCTTCTGCGACATGGGCCTCATGTATGCCACCGGCCGCGGCTGCGACGTCGACGTGGTTCAGGCCCACAAATGGCTCAACATTGCCGCGATCAAGGGTTGTGACCGCGCCGCAGAACTGCGCGCCGACCTTGCCGCAACAATGAGCAAGACCGACATCGCTCTGGCGCTGCGCGCCGCTCGCGAGTGGATGACGGTTCACTGAGACAAGCCGGCTGGCGCTGGCGGCAAGAAAAGCATCATGACGAACGGACGACAAACGGCGCCAGAACCGGATCCGTCCGCACGTCAAAGAGGCTCTGCCGCTCAAGCCAGCCGCTTCAAAACCAGCGGCAAGGCTTCCTCCAGCAACGCCATATCGTTTTCCGGCCCGACGCTGATGCGGATGCATCGGTTGAGGGGGGCAACGCCCGGCATGCGAATGAAGACGCCATGGTCCATCAATCCATCGACAATGGCCCTGGCGTGGGTGCCGTCGCGGCCGCAATCGATGGTAACGAAATTGGTGGCGGAGGCGAGGGGAAGAAGGCCGTTGGAGTGTGCGATCCGCGAGATGCGCTCGCGGGACGCAGCGATGCTGGCAATGACCTCTGCCAGATAGGCCTGGTCCTTCAGCGCGGCGAGTGCCGCCTGAACCGAAACTCGGGCCATGCCGAAATGATTTCGGATCTTGTCGAAGGCCTGCGCATTGCCGAGCGTGCCGATCGCATAGCCGATCCGCGCGCCGGCAAGGCCGTAGGCCTTCGAGAATGTGCGCATGCGCAGGATGTTCGGCTGGCCGATCAAGGCCTCTATGGGCGGGATCGTGCCGGATGGCGCCGTTTCGCCATAGGCCTCGTCGAGGATCAGCAGCGTCGTTTCCGGCAGCGCGCGGGCGAAAGCTACCACGCTGTCGGCATCCCACCAGCTTCCCATCGGATTGTCGGGATTGGCGAAATAGACGAGCGGCGCGTTTTCGCGCTTCACGGCTTCCAGCAGGCCGTCCAGATGCTCCTTGTCGCCCGCATAGGGCACCGTCACCAGCCGGCCGCCGAAGCCGTTCACATGATAGTTGAAGGTCGGATAGCCGCCGAGCGAGGTGACGACGGGCGTGCCGGGCTCTATGACGAGCCGGGCGATCTCGCCGAGCAGCCCGTCGATGCCGCCGCCGACCGCGATGTTCTCCCGCGAAACGCCGTGGTGAAGCGCCAGCGCCTCGCGCAGCTCGAAATTCTCCGGATCGCTGTACATCCAGGTCGTCCCGGCCGCCGCGCGCATCGACTCCAGCACGGAGGGGGCCGGGCCGAAACCGCTTTCATTCGCGCCGATGCGGGCTTTGACCGCAAGGCCCCGATTGCGCTCGATAGCCTCCGGCCCGACGAAGGGCACGGTGGCGGGCAGGGTCTGGGAAAGGGCGGTGAAGCGGGAAAATGCGGACATGAGGCGCCTGACGATCGATGAACGGAGAAAATCTTGCCGGCGCGCAAAAATGCCCGCCGGAATCGGTTTCCGACGGGCACCCTAGCCAATAAATTGCGCGGGTGGAACGTTTAGACGAGCGCCGAGCCGATGCCGCCCTTTTCGACGCCCACCATGTAGCGCCGGTCGTCCTTTTTCGGCTTGGCCGGACCGCCGCCGCCGGTGAAGAAGTCGGCGCGCACGATAGTGTGCAGCAACTCCTCGTCGATTTCCTTGATGAACTGCACGCCGATGCGGTTGTCGTTGCGATAGACCTCCGCGCAGCCGATGCGCGAGGTGACACCGACGATCGAAAGGTAATAGTGCAGTGGCAGGCCGATCGTCGTCGTCACGACGAAACTCGCGCCGCCCTGGGATACATCGACCAGCTTGCAACTACGCATCTTGGGTGCCGCGAGGTCGAAGCCCACGGTCATCAGCATACCCTGCCGGTTTACCGAGAAACGTTCCCATTTGCGTTCGTATAGTCCTGCGGCAGACCGCGGATCGGCACCGATACTCATTGCCACACTCCCAATGGGGGGGACGTCATGTCCGACAGAGATTGAGAGGGGAGTTTCGCAGGCGAGTATTTTGTTTCGTTAAAACAAATATTTAAAAGTTTAGCGTCCTGCGCTTTCTCAGAAAGGTTGCTTCAGGCGTCGTGCGTTTCGCTCTGGCGGCCCAGCACCATGTTCAGGAAATCGACGTCGAGGAACATGTTGAAACGCACCACCAGTTCCTCGCCGTCGCGCTTGTATTCCGTGCAGGGGATCTCATCGCGGATGCCGTGAATTTCCAGGTAGAAATTCTCCGGCAAAGTCAGCGTCTTGTTGATGGAAAGCACGGCGCCCGCGCTGGAAATGCTGCGGATCAGGCACGTGTAACGCAACGCCGTGCTGAGGTGGTGGCCGATCGGTGTGATGAAGCCGGGTCTGTCGAGGCGATACTGGACGAAACTGCGTTTGGGGTGACGCAGGTGAAGCTGCTCGTGCATGTGGTCGAGGGGCATGGCGCCCTCCGCTTCTGTTTCCGGATGTGGATTGTATCGAAACGGGATGGATAAAACGTGAAAACGGCCGCTCGTGTTTTAACGAGCGGCCGCTGGAAATTGCCTAATGCCAGTTGGAACTTACTGGAACGCCTGAAGGCCGGTCTGGGCGCGGCCGAGGATCAGCGCGTGGATGTCATGCGTGCCCTCGTAGGTGTTGACCGCTTCGAGGTTCATGACGTGGCGGATGACGCCGTACTCGTCCGAAACGCCGTTGCCGCCGTGCATGTCGCGGGAAACGCGGGCGATGTCGAGCGCCTTGCCACAGTTGTTGCGCTTCATCAGCGAGATCAGTTCGGCCGGCGCCCGGTGTTCGTCGAAAAGGCGGCCGAGGCGCAGCGCCCCCTGCAGACCGAGCGAGATTTCGGTCTCCATGTCGGCGAGCTTCTTCTGGATGAGCTGGGTGGCGGCGAGCGGCTTGCCGAACTGCTTGCGGTCGAGCGTGTACTGGCGGGCGGCGTGCCAGCAGAATTCGGCGGCACCCATGGCGCCCCAGGCAATGCCGTAGCGGGCGCGGTTGAGGCAGCCGAACGGGCCGGCGAGGCCCGAAACTTCCGGCAGCAGGTTTTCATCGGGAACGAAGACGTCCTGCATCATGATCATGCCGGTGACGGAGGCGCGCAGCGAGAACTTGCCCTCGATCTTCGGCGTCTCGAAACCCTTCATGCCGCGTTCCAGCACGAAGCCCTTGATCTTGTTGTCATGCGCATCGGATTTCGCCCAAACGACGGCGACGTCGGCGATCGGCGAATTGGTGATCCAGTTCTTGGCGCCCGAGATCAGGTAGCCGCCGTCGACCTTCTTGGCGCGGGTGATCATGGAGGAGGGGTCCGAGCCATGGTCCGGTTCAGTGAGGCCGAAGCAGCCGACCCATTCGCCGGAGGCGAGCTTGGGCAGGTACTTCTTGCGGGTCTCTTCCGTGCCATAGGCGAAGATCGGGTGCATGACGAGCGAGGACTGCACGGACATGGCCGAGCGGTAGCCCGAATCGACGCGCTCGACTTCGCGGGCGACGAGGCCGTAGGACACGTAGTTGGCGCCGACGCCGCCGTATTCCTCCGGCACGGTCGGGCCGAGCAGGCCGAGTTCGCCCATTTCGCTCATGATCTCGCGGTGGAAGATCTCGTGGCGGTTGGCTTCGGTGACGCGCGAGGCGAGCTTGTCCTGGCAATAGGCGCGGGCCGTATCGCGGATCATGCGCTCTTCGTCGGTCAGCTGGTCTTCCAGAAGGAAGGGATCGGCCCAGTCGAAAGGTGCCATTTTGGCGCGCGCCTGTTCCGGGGTGGCGCTGTGGTGCTCGCTCATGGGTTTCCTCCTGTCGCGGTTCTGTCGTTGCAGAAGTGCTACATCAGCTTGGTCTTCTTCGAAAGGCCGGGAACGAAATGGGTGGGCCGACACTTTGGCTATTTATGAATGCCCTCATGAATCCGCAGAATGAGCCATCCCCCGCATTTTGCCGCCTTTGCCTTGATCCTGCCGCTCCCGGTGAGCAAGTAACCTGACGATGAGCAATTCCACGAAAGAGAGGCCAAGCATGCGCGATCGCTTCAAACGGTCGGTCGAGCGGCTGGTGCCGGCCGAAACGCGGCTGGGAGACCTGTTCTGGCCGTTCCAACGCAGTACCGGGCGCAAGGCGCCCGCCGCGCGGCGTCGCCCCGCCGACGGTTCGCCGCTGGTCGAAGTTGCCGATTTCGGCAGCAATCCCGGCCAACTTCGCATGTTCCTGCATATCCCGGAGGGTCTGCCCGCCGGGCGCCCGCTCGTTCTGGTCCTGCATGGCTGCCAGCAGGATGCCGAAAGCTACGACCGCGCCGCCGGCTGGGCGTCGCTCGCCGAGGAGCGTGGTTTTGCCGTGGTCTATGCCCAGCAGCGCGAGGCGAACAATCCCCGCCTCTGCTTCACCTGGTTCCGCCCGAGCGAGGTGACGCGCGACCGCGGCGAGGTGATGTCGATCCGCCAGATGGTGGCGCATGCCGCCGGACAGGCCGGAAGCGACGCAGAACGCATCTATGTCACCGGCCTCTCGGCCGGCGGCGCGATGACGGCCGCGATGCTCGCCAACTATCCAAGCCTTTTCGCCGGCGGCGCGATCATTGCCGGCCTGCCCTTCGGCGCGGCGCGTGATGCCACCCGCGCCTTCGAGGCAATGGAAGCCGCGCCTGAGCGCACGCCGCGCGAATGGTCCGATCTCGTGCGCACCGTTTCCCCGCGCATCGCACGAAAACCCGCTATTTCCATCTGGCACGGCACTGCCGATGCGACCGTCGCGCTATCCAACGGCGAGGCCCTGGTCGAACAATGGCGCGACCTCTATCGCCTGCCGAAGGATGCCTTCGTGGAAAAGCGCCTGAAAGGCCGGCGCACCCGCATCTGGCCCGACAAGGACGGCAAGCCGCTCGTCACCTTCCACGAGATCGACGGCATGGGCCACGGCACGCCGGTTCTGCCGGGCGAGGGCGGCGGTTATGCTGCCTCCACCGAACCGTTCATGCTGGAGGTGGGGTTTTCTTCGACGATTGAAATCGCGAAGGAATGGGCGCTGACGCGGAAGTGGAAGCGGTAGGGCCGCTCAACCCAGCAACCACTCATGCTCTTTGGCATTGTGGAACTTCCACACCCGCTTCGGCCCGGCCATGACATTGAGATAATAGAGATCATAGCCATGAATGGTGGCGCAGGGATGGTACCCCTTCGGCACCAGCGTCACGTCGCCATCCTCCACCGCCATCGCCTCGTCGAGCGAGCGATCATCCGTATAGACCCGCTGGAAGGCGAAGCCCTGCGGCGGGTTGAGGCGATGGTAGTAGGTCTCCTCGAGGAAGCTTTCGTTCGGCAGGTCGTCCCGGTCGTGTTTGTGCGAGGGATAGGACGAGGTGTTGCCGTTCGGCGTGATCACTTCCACGACCAGCAGCGAATGGGCCGAATTGTCGTCCTCCGGCATGATGTTGTGCACATGGCGGACATTCGAGCCCTTGCCGCGGTGCAGCTGCGGATGCGTGCCGGGCGGAATGGCCTTGGCCTTGTAGTCGCCGCCGCCCGGTGCCGAGCAGATGGCGAGTTCCAGATCGGTCTCCGCCGTCACCGACCAGTTGGCATTGGCGGGAATGTAGAGCGCATACGGCGCGCCCTCGAACGGGCTCATGCGCTCGCCGAGCACGCCGAAATCCTGGCCTGAAGCCGTCGCCTTGCCCTTGCCGGAAATCCACACGAGGCAGACTTCGCGGCTTCCCGTTTCCGCCGCGACGATCTCGCCGGGCTTCATGCGGTGCACGTCGAAGCCGACATAGGTCCAGCCGGCGCTTTCAGGCGTCACATGGCTGACGCGGCCATGGATGCCCTGGGGTTTGACGAGCAGATTCGGCATGGTCTTGGTCCTTTCCTTCAGGCGGGCGGATGAGGCTTATCCCTTCGGAAAACCTTCCGTCTCGACAGTATAGCCGGCGGCGGTCATGACGCGCATCAGTTCGGCATAGCCGACCTCTGCCATCCTGGCCGGCGGGGCGTTGCGCGGGTCCTGCTCGGCTTCCACGACGAACCAGCCCTCATAGCCATAGTCGGCGAAGCGCTGCACGATCGCGCCGAAATCGAGCGAGCCGTCGCCCGGCACGGTGAAGGCGCCGAGCGCCACCGCGTCGAGGAAGGACTGTTTCGTGCGGTCGAGACCATCAACGACCGATTGGCGGATGTCCTTTACATGCACATGGTTGATGCGGGCATGATGGTTGTCGATGGCGCGCAGAACGTCGCCGCCGGCAAAGGCGAGGTGCCCGGCATCGAGCAGCAGCGGGATGCCTTCGCCCGAATTCTTCATGAAGGCATCGAGTTCCGGCTCGGTCTCGACCACGGCGGCCATGTGGTGGTGGTAGGACAGCGGCATGCCCTGTTCGGCGCACCATTCGCCGAACGTGGTGAGGCGGCGGCCATAGGCCTTCATCTCGTCGTCGGACAGGCGCGGCTTTGTGGCGAGCGGCTTGGAACGGTCGCCCTGGATGGAGCGGCCGACTTCGCCATAGACGATGCAGGGCGCGTTGACGGCCTTGAACAATTCGATCATCGGCGCGATGCGGTCCTTGTTGGCCGCAAGCTCCTCGTCGACGAGCGTGCCGGAGAACCAGCCGCCGCACAGCGTCACGTCGGCGGCGCGCAGGATCGGCAGCATGTCCTCAGGGTTGCTCGGGAAGCGGCGGCCCTGTTCCATGCCGGTGAAGCCGGCAGTGCGTGACTGGCGCAGGCACTCTTCGAGCGAAACGTCGTCGCTGAGTTCCGGAAGGTCGTCGTTCCACCAGGCGATGGGCGACATGCCGAGTTTGGCTTTCATTCTAGTCTCCTTGGCGGGAAGCGGAGCTTCCCTTGCAGTGTCATTGTCTCTTCCCTCCCCACCGTCATCCTCGGGCTTGACCCGAGGATCCACGCATCCGCACCGTCCTGCCTGCGGCATGGATCCTCGGGTCAAGCCCGAGGATAACGGTGGGGAGAGGAGGGCGTTATTCGTCTTAACCGATGGTCTGTGCAGCGCGAGCTTTCACATAGGCCTCGCGGGCCGTGTTGACCTCGCTGCGCGGGCTGACTTCCGGCACCGCAACATCCCACCAGTGGCCACCCTCCTTGGTGGTGATCAGCGGGTCGGTGTCGATGACGATGACCGAGGTGCGGTCGTTGCCCTTGCTGTTCTGGATCGCGGTTTCGAGATCGGCGATGGAGGACACCTTGACGGCGACCGCGCCCATGCTTTCGGCATGCGCCCGGAAGTCGATATCCGGCATCATCTCGATCATCGAGTCCTTCAGCAGATTGTTGAAGTTGGCCCCGCCGGTGCCCATTTGCAGGCGGTTGATGCAGCCGTAGCCGCGGTTGTCGAGCACGACGATAGTGAGCTTCTTGCCGAGCATGACCGATGTCGAAAGCTCCGAGTTCATCATCATGTAGGAGCCGTCGCCGACCATGACGACGACATCCGCCTCCGGCCGCGCGATCTTCACGCCAAGCCCGCCGGCGATCTCGTAGCCCATGCAGGAGAAGCCGTATTCCATGTGGTAGCCGCCCGGCTTCTGGGCCTGCCACAACTTGTGCAGTTCGCCCGGCAGACCTCCGGCCGCGCAGACGAGCACGGAATTCTCGCCGCCGATCGTGCGCTGCACCGCGCCGATGACCTGCGCGTCGGAGGGCAGGTCGGCATTGGTCGGGGCGGTCGCGCGGGCGACGGCGGCCATCCACGTGTCCTTGCGGGGCTTCGCCGTTTCGGTGAAAGCGGCGGGCGCCTTCCAGCCGCCGAGCGCTTCCGACAGCAGCGTCAGGCCTTCGCGCGCATCGGCGACGAGCGGCTGGCTGTCACGCTTGGCAGCGTCGAAGGCGACGGTGTTGAGGCCGATCATCTTGACATTGTCATTCTTGAACAGCGCCCAGGAACCGGTGGTAAAATCCTGCATGCGGGTGCCGACAGCGAGAATGACGTCGGCTTCCTCGGCAAAGGCATTGGCGGCCGAGGTGCCGGTGACGCCGATGGAACCCATGCAGAGGGGATGATCGTCCGGGATCGCCGATTTACCGGCTTGGGTGACGGCGACCGGAATGCCATGCATGCCGGCAAAGGCCTTGAGTTCGGCCGTCGCCTGCGAATAGAGCACGCCGCCGCCGGCGATGATCAGTGGCTTCTCGGCCTTGCGTAGCGTGGCGATGGCAGCCGCCAGTTCCTCGGTATCGGGGCGGGGGCGGCGATGCGTCCAGACCTTTTCTTCGAACATAGCAGCCGGATAGTCATAGGCCTCGGCCTGCACGTCCTGGCAGAGCGACAGCGTCACCGGCCCGCAATCGACCGGGTCGGTCAGCACCTGCATGGCGCGCTTGAGGGCGGAGATGATCTGCTCGGGGCGGGTGATGCGGTCGAAATAGCGCGAGACACAGCGGAAGGCGTCATTGACCGAAACGGTGCCGTCGTTGAAGTCCTCGATCTGCTGGAGGACCGGGTCGGGAATACGATTGGCAAAAACGTCGCCGGGCAGGAAGAGCACGGGCAGGCGGTTGACATGGGCAACGCCCGCCGCCGTCACCATGTTCAATGCGCCTGGGCCGATGGAGGTCGTGCAGGCCATGAAACGCTGGCGAAAGCTGGCCTTGGCAAAGGCGACGGCGGCATGCGCCATGCCCTGTTCGTTATGGGCGCGCAGCGTCGGCAATTCGTTGCGCACCTGATAGAGCGCTTCGCCGATACCGGCGACATTGCCATGGCCGAAAATGCCCCAGACGCCGGCGAAGATCGGCACCGTCTTGCCGTCGACGACGGTCATCTGCGCCTTCAGGAAATGCGTGACGGCCTGCGCCATCGTCAGCCGGATCGTCCTGCCCATCGTAGTCCTCCCAAACTTTCTATTTATAGGCCGCGCGTGCGAAGCCAGGCGTCGGTCAGCTCTCGGAAGCGGCTGGCCATGTCTGCGATCGCCGCCTCGTCATCCATTTTTCCCGCCATCCAGGCGAGGGCGGCATCCACGAAGATCGTGCGGCCGACGGCAAAACCCTTCACGGACGGCGCGACCGTCGTCGCCTCGAAGGCCTTCACCAGGTCCTCGGTCGGCGCTTCGAGGCCGAGCAGCACGATACCACGGCAATAGGCGTCATTTTTGGCAATGACGGCCTCGATGTTCTTCCAGGCTTCGCTCGATGCCTGCGGCTCCAGCTTCCACCAGTCCGGCTTGATGCCGAGATCGTAGAGTTCCTGCAACGCGGTCGAGATCGTATCATCCTTCAGTGGGCCGTTCTTGCCGGCGATGATCTCGATCAACAGTTCGCGGCCGACGCGGCGGGCGGCTTCGAAGAGCATGCGCAGCTTCTCCTGTTGCTCCGTCTTAAGGGCAGCCGGATCGTCGGGATGGTAGAAGCACAGGCACTTGATGCAATGGTCGAGCGGCCATTCCATCAGCTGCGAGCCGATATCCTGGCTGAACTCGAAGCGCAGCGGTTTGGAGCCGGGCAGCTCGACCGGGCGGCCGATCCACGAGAAGTTCTGCGTGGCGGCGTCGAAGAAGGCGTCGCGGCCGAAGCGCTCGTCGATCAGCATGCCGTAGCCGGGGCGGCCTTCGGCGACGCGGGCGGTGGCCTGCACGGTGAGGCGCTTGAATTCGGAAATCTTCTCATGCGGCACGTTCAGTTCGTCGGCGATATCGACGAGCTGCATGCGGTGGTCGCAGGCGAGCGCCATGAGGAGGGGGATGTCGTCCTGCTTGCGGTTTGTCGCCCAGTGGATGTGGTTGATCGCTTCGTCCTTGCGCAGCGCGCGATGCTTGCTGCCGTTCTTCAGGAAGAAGGCGAGTTCATCCCAGCTCGGATATTCCGGCGAGCAGAGCAGGCGGGAAACGGCGAAGGCGCCGCAGGCATTGGCCCAGGTGGCGCAGGTCTTGTGGTCCTCGCCCTTCAGCCAGCCGCGCAGGAAGCCGGATAGGAAGGCATCGCCGGCACCCAGCACATTATAGACCTCGATGGGGAAGCCGTCGCCCACCACGCCGTCTTCCAGATCGTCGGAGATAGGGCCGTCATAGACGATGCAGCCCATGGCGCCGCGCTTCAGTACGATGGTTGCCGGCGAAACCGCGCGGATCGCCTTCAGCGAGGACAGAACGTCATCGGCGCCCGAGGCGATCATGATCTCCTCTTCCGTGCCGACGATCAGGTCGCAATCCGGCAGGACGGATTTCAGGATGGCCGAGACGCGGTCGGACTTCACATAACGCTCGAAGCCTTCGGCATGGCCGGCAAGGCCCCAGAGGTTCGGACGGTAGTCGATATCGAAAATCACCTTGCCGCCGCTTTCCTTGGCGATACGGATCGCCTTGCGCTGTGCCGCCTCGGTGTTGGGACGGGAAAAATGCGTGCCGGAGACGAGTACGGCGCGGGAGGAGCGCACGAAGGCCTCGTCCACGTCATCGGCGTCGAGCGCCATGTCGGCGCAGTCGGTGCGCACGAAGATCATCGGCGAGACGCCCTCGGATTCGATGGCGAGCAGCACGAGCGCCGTCAGACGGTCCTTGTCGGTCCTGATGCCCTCGACATTGACGCCCTCGCGGGCGGACTGTTCGCGGATGAAGCGGCCCATCTGCTCGTCGCCGACGCGGGTGATGAGCGCCGATTTCAGGCCGAGGCGGGCGGTGCCGATGGCGATGTTGGCGGGGCATCCGCCGACGGATTTGGCGAAGGAGGCGGTATCCTCCAGCCGCGTGCCGAGCTGCTGGCCATAGAGATCGACGGACGAACGGCCGATCGTGATGACGTCGAGCGTTCTGGCCTGATCAGTGTGCGGCATGTCTTCCTCCCGGTCTCGCGGCGCCGTCATGAGAGCGCGGCGACATTCTGGGAAAATGAAACATGAATTCCATTATTCTGTCAATTCGGAATGTTCATTCCATTTCTATTTCGCCGCATTTCATTTGGATATGCGACGCAGGCTGCGCCGTTTTTCCGCGATGGCGACCGGCAGGGCCATGGCGAGCGCCATGGAGGCGGAGAGCGAGCGGAAACCGGCATAGTCGGCCTCGGAGACCTCGAACCAGTGCGTGGCGGAGGCGGCCAGCGGCGAGAAGACCGAGTCGGTGATGGCAACGATGGGCACGCCGCGGGCGGCCAGTTCCTGCGCCTGCGTCAGGCTCTCGGCCGCATAGGGCGCGAAGCTTGCGGCAATCACGGCATCCTTGCTCGTTGCGAACTGCACCATCTCGGGGTCGATGCCGTTGGGCGAGGCGACGATCTGGTGGCGGATACCGAGCTTGCCGAAGGCATAGGCGATATGGGCCGTCAGCGGATAGGAGCGGCGCTTGGCGACGAGATAGATGGTTTCGGCACGGGCGAGCAGGTCCACCGACTTGGAAAAGGTCTCGCCGTCGATGGTGCTGGCAAGGCGCGCGACCGACTGGCTGGCGGCGGTCAGGAAGCCGGAGAGCAATTCCGTGTCGCTGTTGGCCGCCGGCCCCGCCTCCAGCGAGGCAAGGCGTTCCTCATAGGAAAGCGTGCGATCGCGCAGCCGGGCGCGAAAAACGTTCTGCAGGTCGGAAAAGCCCTCGTAACCGAGATGATGGGCAAGCCGCACCAGCGTCGAGGGCTGCACGTCGGCGGCGGTCGCGATGCTGGCTGCGGTGCCGAAGGCCATTTCGTCTGGGTTGCCTAGCGCATAGGCGGCCACCTGGGCCAACCGTTTCGGCATGGTCGCCTTGCGTTCGATGATGACGCTGCGCAGGCTGTCGAAATCGCGCGGTACGCGCGAAAGGGCCGTTTCGGTGTTGCTCATCGTGGGTCTCCTCGGCGGCCATTCTGCGATAAACGAAATAAATATTCCATATTTTCGGAAAAGATAGTTTTCGTTCCAAATCTTTCCCGCTATGGATGGCGCTAGAGGCGCCCGTGCGGCGAGATATAGCAATTCCTCTGCCGGTGCGTAGCGGAATTCAGCGAGGGAGATACGTCATGAAAGCGCTTGGCATCGGATTGATCGGCACCGGCTATATGGGCAAGTGCCATGCGCTCGCCTGGAACAATGTCAGCACGGTCTTCGGCGACGTGGACCGCCCACGCCTCGTGCATCTCGCGGAAGCCAATCCCGAGCTTGCCGCCACCCGCGCCCGCGAATTCGGCTTTGCGAAATCGACGGCCAACTGGCGCGACCTGCTCTCCGATCCCGATGTCGACGTCATCTCCGTGACCACGCCGAACCAGTTTCACGCCGAAATGGCGGTGGCCGCGCTGGAGGCGGGTAAACACGTCTGGTGCGAAAAGCCGATGGCGACGGCCTTCGCCGATGCCGAACGCATGCTCGCCGCCCAGCGCTCCTCCGGCAAGGTGGCGGTGATGGGCTACAATTACATCCAGAACCCCGTCATGCGGCACATCCGGTCCCTGATCGACGAGGGCGCGATCGGCACGGTCAACCATGTCCGCGTCGAGATGGACGAGGACTTCATGGCCGACCCTGAGGCGCTGTTCTACTGGAAGAGCGAGGCATCCTCCGGTTATGGCGCGCTCGACGATTTCGCCGTGCATCCCCTGTCGCTGCTGTGGAGCCTGTTCGGCCATGTCGATGCGGTCATCGCCGCGCTGGCAAAACCCTATGCGGATCGCCCGGTGAAGGACGGCGGCCGCCGCGAAGTCGAGAACCACGATATCGCCAGCGTCCTGATGCGCCTTCCCGGCGGCATTTCCGGCGTGCTGATGGCCAATCGCTCCGCCTGGGGCCGCAAGGGCCGCATCGCTTTGCAGGTCTATGGTTCGAAGGGCTCGATTCTCTACGACCAGGAGCGCATGAACGAGTTCCAGCTCTACACGACCGACGGCCGCGCCACCGAACAGGGCTTTTCCACAATCCTGACCGCGCCGCACCACAAGCCCTATGACCGCTTCATCCCGGCCCCCGGCCACGGCCTCGGCTTCAACGACCTCAAGGTCATCGAATGCCGCGAGCTGATCGCCGCCATTGCCGGGATGGCGTCCCATTCCATCGATTTCAACCATGGCCTGCGCATCGAGAAGACGGTGCACGCCATGGCGCAGTCCTTCCGCGAGGAACGCTGGGTGGAAATCGCCCCCGCGTGATTTTTTCGGCGACCCCGCCAAAAAAATCCACCGGCTTAGTCATTGAAACCGCTAGTCTCATACGTAATACTGGCGGCAATAATGCCGGAGGGAAGGGCATGTTCAAGCGAATACAAAAACGCTGGGCACCGGTGTTCTTCGTATCGATTGCTGTCGTCGTGTTCAACGCGAACGCCGCTGAGGCGAAACGCGTTGCACTGCTGATAGGCAATCAGAAATACGAAGAGACCGCTCAGCTGAACAATCCCGCCAACGACGTGGAGCTGATGCGCGCCTCGTTCGAGGCGGCCGGTTTTGACAGCGTCAAGACCGTTCTCGATCTCGACCGCTCCGCCATGGTGAAAGCGTTGCGCGATTTCGAGGACGAGTCTGCCGATGCGGATATGGCGGTGGTCTATTATTCCGGCCACGCCATGGAGATGAACGGGGTCAACTATCTGATTCCGGTCGATGCGGCGCTGAAGAGCGACCGCGACGTCGAGGACGAAAGTGTTGCCATCGACCGCGTGCAGCGGTCGCTGGAAGGCGCCAAGAAGCTGAAGCTCTTCATTCTCGATGCCTGCCGCAACAATCCGTTCGCCGCAGCGATGACGCGCTCCATCGGCACCCGCGCCGTGACGCGCGGCCTTGCCCGCGTCGAGCCCGAATCGGCCGACACGCTGATCGCCTTCGCGTCGAAAGCTGGCACGGTGGCGCTCGACGGTCAGGGCAAGAACAGCCCGTTTGCCACGGCGCTCTCGAAATATCTGACGGAACCTGGCCTCGATGTGCGCATCGCGCTCGGCAAGGTGCGCGACGAGGTGGTGGAAGCCACCAATCGCGAGCAGGAGCCCTTCGTCTATGGTTCGCTGGGTGGCGCGCAGATCTTCCTGAACATCAAGGAAGTGAACATCAACGTCACCAACAGCGGCAACACGGAAGTCTCGCCGAACGGCCAGTCCGAAGCGGCGGCCGACTGGCAGAACATCCGCGACCTCGCCGACGAGGACCTGATCAACGCGTTCATCGCCAAGCACGGCAAGGACCCGGTTTACAAGATGCTGGCGGAGAAGAAGCTCGCCAGCCTCAAGGAGGCCACGCAGAATGATGGCCAGGATGCCGATGGCATCGCTTGGGACGCGCTGAAAGAATCCACCGACGCGGCCGCACTCCAGCGTTTCCTGGAGCGCTATCCGGACAGCAAGCATCGCAGCGATGCCGAACATCTCATCGCCGCGCTGGAGCCGAAGAAGGGTCTGAGCGTCAACGTCGCCTCGCAGGAAACCGCCGCCTCGCGCGACTGCTTCCTGCTGGCCGGCGAACCGCAGTCGCTGCCGGGCTTCATGGGCGTCAACTTCCTGAAGATCGATGCCAAGCGGGCGCTCACCGCCTGCGCGCAGGCCGTCAACGAAAACCCGTCCGACGGCATGCTCGTCAACCTGCTCGGCCGCTCGCACGATGCCGACCGCAACTATGTCGAAGCGCGCCGGAATTACGAAAAGGCCATCGAGCTCGGCAATATGTACGCGCTCACCAACCTGGCCTGGTTCTCGATCTACGGTACGGATGGCCCGGTCGACGTGCCGAAGGGCCTGTCGATGTTCGAAAAGGCCTCGACGGCGGGCAATTCCTACGCCCAGGCCTCGCTCGGCTGGCTCTACCGTGAAGGTTATGGCGGCACGCGCCAGGACTATGCGGAAGCCGTCAAATGGTACCAGCAGTCGGCCAACCAGGGCTATGCCAATGCCATGGCGACGATGGGCTGGTTCTACCGCGAAGGCCTCGGCGTCTCGCAGGATTATGTCCAGTCGCTGACCTGGTACCGCAAGGCTGCGGACGCCGGCGATGCTAATGCCATGTCCTCGCTCGGCTGGGCCTACCAGAACGGTCTCGGCACGGCGCAGGACTATGCCGAAGCCAAGGTCTGGTACGAAAAGGCCGCCAACATCGGCGATTCCTACTCGATGGCCTCGCTGGCCTGGCTCTATGACGTCGGCAACGGCGTGAAGCAGGACTATGTGGAAGCCCGTTACTGGTATGAGAAGGCCTCAAATGCCGGCAGCTCCTATGCCATGGGCAACCTCTCGCGCCTCTACGATCAGGGCCTCGGCACGCCTGCCGACGCAAAGGAAGCCGTCCGATGGGCTGCTGCTGCCGTCGAAAGCGGCGATCCCAACAAGCTGAAGGAACTGAAGGAAACCCCTGCCAACTTCACCGTCGCCTTCCGCAAGGAACTGCAGGGTCTTTTGATTGAGCGCGGCTATTACAGCGGCTCGGCCGATGGCGAATTCGGTGCGGCAACGCTCGCCGCCATCGACAAGCTGGCCGCCGGCCGCAACGACAGCACCGCACTGTCGAGTTCCGGCTCGTCGACGGTCACCTCGACCGACCAGTCGACGTCGACGCTCGGCAGCGGCTCGGATGTCGACCAGTGCTATGAACTGGCCGGCGAACCGAACCTGCGTCCGGGCTTCCTCGGCAAGCTCTTCGCCAATATCGACTACGGCCGTGCGATCTCGGTCTGCGAAGCGGCACTCAATGCCAATCCGTCGGACAACTCGGTTCGCAACATGCTGGGCCGTGCGCATGATGCCGCGAAGAACTTCGCTCAGGCGCGCGAGCACTACCAGAAGGCCGCCGACGAGGGGAACCTCTATGCCCTGACCAACCTTGCCTGGTACTCGATCTACGGCACGGATGGCCCGGTCGACATGGGCAAGGGCACCCGCATGTTCGAGCAGGCCGCGAATGCCGGCAATCCCTATGCCCAGGCGTCCCTCGGCTGGCTCTATCGCGAAGGCTATAACGGCACGCGCAAGGACTATGACGAGGCGTTCAAGTGGTACAGCAAGGCGGCCCAGCAGGGCTATGCCAACGCGCAGGCCACGATGGGCTGGTTCTACCGCGAAGGTCTCGGCACGCAGCGCGACTACAATGTCTCGCTCGACTGGTACAAGAAGGGCGCGGAAGGCGGCGACGTCAATGCCATGTCCTCGGTCGGCTATGCCTACCAGTCCGGTCTCGGCATTCCCGTCGATTTTGCCGAAGCGCGTACCTGGTATGAAAAGGCCGCGGCCCAGAACGACTACTATTCGATGGCCTCGCTGGGCTGGCTCTACGACGTCGGCAACGGCGTGAAGCAGGACTATGCCCAGGCGATCGACTGGTATGAAAAGGCGGCCAATGGCGGCAATACCTATGCCATGGGCAACCTGTCTCGCCTCTACGACCAGGGTCTCGGCACACGTTCCAACGCCAAGGAGGCTGCCCGCTGGGCCGCCGCCAGCGTGGAAGGCGGCGACCAGGGCAAGCTGCAGGAACTCAAAGGTTCGCCGGCGAACTTCACGCCGCAGTTCCGCAAGGAGTTCCAGCAGATCCTGAAAGATCGCGGCTATTACAGCGGCCCGATCGACGGCGATTTCGGCACCTCGACGCAGAACGCGATCGATCGGCTGGCCGCCCGCACCTGATCCATCCGGACAGGCTTGAAACAAGGAACCGCTGGAAACACCCGTTTCCAGCGGTTTTTCTTTGGGAGACGCGATCAGGCAAGCTTCAGCAGCCAGGCATCATGCTGTTCGAGAAACGTCCTGAGGCGTGCCGGATAGTCCTCGGCAACCGCGTCCTTGACACTCTGCCGCGCCGCCAGCGCCGCGCGCCAGTGGGCAACCTTTGCGAGACCGTCGAAGACGCCGGTCGGCGCGATCGTGTCGAACGTATCGAAGTAGCGGAAGATCGGTGCGAAGACCGCATCGACGAGGCTGAATTTCTCCCCCGCGAAAAACGGTCCGTCGGCAAGAGCCGCCTCGACGCGCGAAAACTTGTCGACCAGCGCCTTCCGCTTGGCCTCATAGGTCCCGGCATCCTTCGCCGTCTCGAAACCCCAGAGATCGCCGAGAATCGAGGAGCCGAATTCCATCCAGCCGCGATGCTGGGCGCGGGCCAACGGATCGGCCGGGTGAAGCGGCGTATTGGTTTCGGTATCCTCGAGATATTCGCAGATGACGGCGCTTTCGAAGAGCACGACCTCGCTGCCGTCGGGCTGGCGAACGAGCAGCAGCGGCACCTTGCCGAGCGGCGAAAGGGCAAGGAACCAGTCGGGCTTGGCGGCAAGGTCGATGGTGCGGCGCTCGAAGGGGACACTCTTTTCGGCAAGCACGATGGCGGCGCGCTGCACATAGGGGCAGAGGTGGTGGCTGACAAGGATCAGGCGGGCTTCGGTCATATTCGGATATCTCCTTGGTTTGGGTCAGCGCAGGCTGCGCGAGGGGCTGAGCGCATAGTGCCCGTCGCCGAGCAGGGCCTGCGCGATGGAAAGCACGATGAGGTAGAGCGGATATTCCCAGCCGCCGCCGGGGGCGGTGAACACCCAGCCATTAGCGCCATGCGCCCAGATGATGGCGCCCGCCAGGGCGGGAATAAGCGCCAACGCCACCCAGCGGACCTGAATGCCGAGCACCAGCATGATGCCGCCCGCCGCCTCGGCGGCGAAGGTCAGATAGGCAAGCCAGCCGGGCAGACCGATGGAGGTGAAGTAGCCCGCCGTTCCGGCAAGGCCGAAGGTCAGCAGTTTCAGGACAATGCTATGGGCGAGATACATCACGCCGAGGCTGATCCGCAGCAGGGTGACGCCGTAGTCGGTGAGGTCGGTGCGGGTTTGGGAAAGAGGCATGTCTGGTCTCCGAAGTGAAGTAGATGCAATTGCATGTATATGCCCTTGCCATCCCCGTCAAGATGCATGTAATTGCATCTATGTCCGACTCAACTCGACAAACCACCGGAAAACCATCCGAAGCCACCACCCGGCTGTGGATCCGCCTCATGCGCGCCCAGCGCCTTCTGCTGGCGGCCATCGAGCAGGATCTGAAGGCCGCCGACATGCCGCCGCTCGCCTGGTATGATGTATTGTGGGAGCTGGTGCGTACGGGAAAGGGCAGGTTGCGCCCCTTCGAAATCGAGGAACGTACGCTCCTGGCGCAGCATAATCTTTCGCGGTTGCTCGATCGCATGGAAGGGGCAGGGCTGGTGCGTCGCGAAATCCTGCCCGAGGACGGCCGCGGCCGCTGGGTGCTGGTGACCGAGGAAGGCCGCAGCATGCAGGCGCGGATATGGACCGTCTATGCCGCCGCCATCGAGCGCCACCTTGGCGGGGCGATGGACGATGCCGACGCCACGGCGCTTGCCGACGGGCTTGCACGGCTGGCGCGAGGCACCTGAGCCCCAAATGCAAAACGCCGGGGCAGGGCCCCGGCGTTCGATTGTCGCAAGACGTTTCCGCTTAGAGCAGGAAATCGCTCCCATAATATTTCGTCAGGCCCGCGTCGATCTGGAAGTCGGCGACGCCATCGCCATCCACATCACCGGAAATGATCGTACCCGAATAGCGCAGTTCGCCCGCAGTGCCGGAAAAGCCGGCTTTTCCGATGAAGGAGAACTTGTTGTTCGTGGACGTGTTGATGTTGGCATCAATCGCGCTGAGGTCGATCTTGTCGCCATTGCCGGGATCGAAGTCATCGATGATGTCGCGCAGCGTCGAGCCGACCTTGCTGTCGGAAATGCTGGTGAAGCGGAACGTATCGGCCCCCGAACCCCCGACCAGAAGATCGCTGCCGGCACCGCCGACGAGCAGGTCATTGCCCGAGCCGCCGAACATGTCGTCCGCGCCCGAGCCGCCATAGAGCCGGTCGTTGCCCGTGTCGCCATAGAGGTCGTCATTGCCCGCATCGCCGTAGAGAATATCGACGCCGCTGCCCCCATAGAGCTTGTCGTTGCCGCCAAGACCTTCGAGTTGATCGTTGCCGCTGCCGCCCTTGAGAATGTTGCTGCCGGCCGTGCCGATCAGCGTATCGGCATAGCTCGTGCCGACAACGTTTTCGATGCTCTTCAGCGTCTCCAGGCGACCGGAAACTGCCTTGGCATAGCCCTTGTCGAGATCGACATAGATGCCGCGGCCTTCTTCACTGCTCGAATCCTGCAGGGAATAGTTGATCGTATCGATGTCGGCGCCACCGTTGAAGGTGTTCTTGAAGCCGGCGGAATAGAACGTGTCGTTGCCGCTGTCGCCGTTGTAGACGCTCTGGTAGGACAATACCTTGAAGACGTCGTTGCCGCTGCCGCCATAGACCTTGTCATAATAATCCGGATCGTAGTCCTTGCCGCTATGCGTGTAATAGTCGTTGCCAGAGCCGAGATAGACGATGTTGCCGCCCTCGAAGCTGTTGCGCACGATGTCGTTGCCGCTGCCGGTGTTGACCTTATTGAAACCGCCATACGTGCCGATGAGGTTCAGCACGACCTCGTCGTCACCGCCATAGGTGTACACATCCAGTTCGATCTTGGAGTTCTGAACGATGAGGTCGTCCCCGGGCGTGCCATCAATCACGACTGTCATATTCGTATTCCTTTCCGCAACAACGGGTTTGTTGCACGACATTTAACGCCGGCAAGCTGAACCGATGTTGAACAAGACGGGAGCCACGCGGCGATTTCGAGGCGAATTTTCGGAGTTTTGCGGGCGAGGCATACGATTCGAGCCGGTGCCCATCTTACTGGCTTTATATATGGGGCTTCCCAAGGTCCTGCGCGCGCCAATCGACCAGCAATGCGCGTTATCCTGTGGAGCGCGGGAAACAGCGGATGATTCCCGTCATTTCAGCGCAATCCGCCGCTTGGAAGCTCTCCATCCTCAGACCCTGACCCAGGTCCTCTTGCGGAAAAATCCAAAAAAGCGGCAAAGACGGTTTCATTTCGCACCGTGTGTCAAAAAAGCCTTGCAATCAAAAGCTCCGCCGCATAGTGAAACCGCGAGCGGAGAGGTGGCCGAGTGGTCGAAGGCGCTCCCCTGCTAAGGGAGTATACCGGGAACGGTATCGTGGGTTCGAATCCCATCTTCTCCGCCAGTTTCCCCTTTATGAGATTCCGGAATTCCAAGAGACGAAGCATGGGCTTCTCTCCTCCGCGCTATTGGTTTGGCGCGCTTTCCTGTTGGCGAAGCCTGGCGCCCTTCGGTTGCGATCAACGGCTCGCTCAGGAGCCATGCCTTTCCCCATGCCTATGGCCGGGCGCACGACGCTCTCGTTTCCATTGCGACCGTCACGAGTGGTTGCGGCGATGACGATGTTGTCGACAAGTGCCTATGATAATATTCTCTTCGGCGTGCTGATGGTGACGTGTTGAATAGCGTCGCGACGTTCGTCCGCTTCCAGCAGCTCTTCATCGCATCGTATCTGTAATACCGTCTGCCACGTTCTTATCACTGCGGCGAAGGGGATAAGGGGGCTGTCTTTTTCGAAACCTCGACGGGCACTTCGTTTTCCAGCCGCAGTTTGCGAGAATTGGCCCGGCGGCGCGTCACTCCATGAAGACGGTAGCAACGCACCGACTCTCCGTCATGTCCACCACGCCGGGTCTTTCGTCAGAATCACGACGAATCGAGTCTATTGAAAGCCATGCGATTCTGGCTCTCGTTGTGATGATCGGACCTGCATCGGTGCGGCGCGCGGTTTCGAAAAGGCGCCGTTGCCATGTTTATGAAGGCGTTTTGCCGTCTTTTCGCCCCTTCCGAGGCGGTGGCGACGGGTGGATAGATTAAGCTAAGTACCCGCTCCATAAGGCCTTTTGTTAAGAATCCATAAACTTTTAACGACCCGGTCCGCCATTTTGTGTCCTTTCCGCAACAGCGTTGGGCGAAGGCAGTCACAAAGTCTGCCTCCTTTCAGTTTGGAGATTGCTTACGGAAGCGTGTCGAGTATTTTCACTCTCGGAAGCAGGGGCGGTTGATCGTCCACTTCTTGAACTTGGGGATGGGGCAGGGAACGCTGTCCTTCAGCAAAAAACCCAGACCCGTTTGAAACTTTTTGACTGGAGGTCAGAAATGAACATCAAGAGCCTTCTTCTCGGCTCCGCTGCAGCTCTCGCAGCAGTATCCGGCGCACAGGCTGCCGACGCTATCGTCGCTGCTGAGCCCGAGCCCATGGAATACGTTCGCGTTTGCGACGCTTTCGGCACCGGCTTCTTCTACATCCCGGGCACCGAAACCTGCCTCAAGATCGGCGGCTACGTTCGTTTTGACGTCAAGGGCGGCGAACTGCTCGGCGACAACGTAAACGCTGCAAACGGTGGCTTCGGCGACGAGTGGAACACGCAGTCGCGTCTGTCGCTCCAGATCGAAACGGCTTCGGACACCGAATACGGCGCTCTGAAGACCTACGTTGAGACCCGTTTCAACTGGTACAACGAAGGCGTTTCGGACAACTCGCTGAACTTCGCCTACATCGATCTCGCCGGCTTCCGCGTCGGTAAGACCGAAACCGCCTTCTACACGTTCGTTGGCTACGCCGGCAACGTCATCAACGACGACCTGATCTCCGGCGGCATCTACGACGCCAACGTCATCCAGTACAACTACGACAACGGCGCTGGCCTCACGGCAGTTCTGTCGCTCGAAGACACGGACGGCGCTTCGGCTGCTGCTCTGGGTTCCTTCCGCGGCGACCGTGACTACATCCCGAACGTCGTTGGCGGTATCGGCTACTCGGGCGGCGCCTTCGGCGTTAAGCTCGTTGGCGGTTACGACTCGGCTGTCGAAGAAGGCGCAATCAAGCTGCGCGCTGACGGCACCTTCGGTGGCGTTTCGGTCTTCGCAATGGCTGGCTGGAACACCGACGGCGACCGTAAGAACGTATACGCTACCTGGGGTGGCGACTGGGCTGTTTGGCTCGGTGCATCTGCCGCTGTTACCGACCGCGTAACGCTGAACGCACAGGTTTCGTTCGACGACGCAGACGAACTGGCTGCTGTTGCCAACGTCAACTTCACGGTTGTCCCGGGCTTCGTCGTAACGCCGGAAGTTGCTTACTTCGACAACGGCGCGACGGACGGCGACTCCTGGGGTGGTATGATCCGCTTCCAGCGTTCGTTCTAATCTGACTTAGGTTGGATAAGAGACCCGCAGTCCTGATAAGGACTGCGGGTTTTTCCGTTTCTGGAGTTCTTTTATCGCGCTTTCTGAGGTTCGCGAACGCGTCAGGCTGGCGATCGTTCGATGCCGCCGCGGCCTTCGTAATTTGCTATGAGTTGATTAAGCCCTGGTCGCAGGCGTCTCGGCGCTGGGTCAAAGGCCCGCCTCGAGCGTAACTGTCAGAGTTCCGCAAGAAATACGGAAAGCGACGGGAAAACATCCTCGTGGTGGAGGAGGGGCGCATGGCCCTGGCCGGGTGCTGTTCGCGTGGTGACTTTCGCTCGGTCCTGCGCCATTGCCTGAAGCGTTTGCGCGGAAAAGAGTTTTGAATGCGCGCCGCGGATGATCAGCATTGGCTTTTCAGCGAGGATTTCGAACTGCGGCCACAAGCTGGGCAGCGGCTTGCTGAAATCGATGGCTTGGAGCTGGTCGTTCAAGGCTGTATCGTAGTCGGCGACGAGCGTGCCGTCACGTTCGATGTAGAGCGCGTGGGCCATGTCCAGCCAGTCGGCCCCGGCGAGGGCGGGGAAGGTTTTGCCGTGAATCGCCGCCAAGCCTTCGGCAGCCTGTTCGAAGGATAAGAAGGTCGAGCGGCGGCTGAGGTAATCCCGGATTTCCATAAGGCCCTCAGCCTCGATTGCCGGTCCGATATCGTTCAGAACCGTTGCTGCAATGAGGTCCGGCCGGAGCGCGGCGAGGATATGCAGGATCAACCCGCCGCGTGAGGTGCCGATGAAGAGGCATTGCTTCAGGCCGAGTAGATCGCAGAGCGCAATGACATCCTTGCATTCCACCATCACATTATAATTTGCGGGGTTGGGATCGTATTGCGAAAGCCCGCGGCCCCGATAATCCACGGCAATGACCCGGCGAGGATTTTCAGGATGATTGGCGAGCAGCACGGCGAGCTGGTGAAAGTCGCGCGCGTTGCGGCTGAGCCCGGGAAGGCAGACGACGGGCAGGCGCCCGCCGATGTCGGGCGGCGTTGCGACCGGGTAATCGCGGGCGTGGAGCCTCAACCCGTCTTCGCTTGAGAAGAAAATGTCGCGGAATGCCGGTGCGTCCGAAGGTGCCATGCGTGTGCCTTGCCTGGGAAAGGTCAGGCATCATCACCAATTTTGCCGGCAAGTCACCAGAAATTGCGCTTTAGCGCCCGACGCTGAGGTCGTGTTCGATATCGGCGGCCTGGCCGAGGCGGGTCTTATAGACCTGGTAATTCTCCATCACGCGCTGCACATAGCCGCGGGTTTCGGAGAAGGGAATGCGCTCGATCCAGTCGACCACCTCATCGACCGGCTTGCCGCGCGGATCGCCATAACGCTTGATCCACTGCGGCACGCGGCGCGGGCCGGCATTGTAGGCGATGAAGGTCAGCACGTAGGAGCCGCCGAAATCGCTGATCTGCTCGCCGAGATAATGCGCGCCAAGCGTGGCATTATAGGCGGCATCCGTCGTCAGCCGCTCCTTGGAATAGGCAAGGCCATAGCGTTTGGCGACGCCCTGTGCGGTGCCCGGCATCAGTTGCAGCAGGCCCTGCGCATTGGCAGGTGAGATGGCGGCCGGGTTGAAGGCGCTTTCCTGACGCGCGATGGCATAGGCGAGCGCCTTGCCGGAACCGGAAATGTTGGCACCGTCGGGAATGACGCCGATCGGGAAGGCCAGCGCCGCGACATCGATGCCGCGCCCGAAGGCGATCTTGCCGATTTGCAGCGAAAGCTGATGGTTGCCGCCCTTTTCGGCCTGCGCTGCGAGAAGCGCAAGCTCGCCGGGGCTCATCAACTCGCCGGCCAGTGCGCGGTAGAGACTATCGCCGCGCCAGCCATGGCCGGCCGCCTGGAGGCGGGCGATGGCCTGCACCGCCTCGCGCTGGTTGAAACTGGCGCGCTCTTCCGCCGTCGGCGTGGGATAGGTGACGTTCAGCGTCTTGCGGCCGAGCCGCGCGCCGGCAAGCTGGCCGTAGAAGGTGCCGGGAAAATTCGCCGCCTTGGCGAAATAGTCCTTCGCATCGCCCGGCCCGCCTTTTTCGGCGGCCCGGCCGAGCCAGTACCAGGCGCGGGATACCGAAAGCGGCCGGTCGGAGGTTTGCAGGATGCGCTGGAAGTGGCCAGCCGCCGTCTTCGCATCGCCAAGGTCGCGCAGCGCATACCAGCCGGCATGGAATTCCGCCTCGACGATATCGGTCGGATCGTCCGCCCCATGCCGGGCAGCGACACTATAGGCATCGCGATAATCGCCGAGATCGGCAAGGCCCCGGCTGACGATGCGCTGCTCGTTCCACCACGCACCGGGATTGACGAGGCGGGCGGGGTCCTCCGGCATCGTAGCAAAGAGTTTTGCCGCCGCGCGGTAGTCCTGCTTGCCGCGCAGGTTGCGGATGCGCAGGAACGTATAGGCCGGGTCCTTCTGCCAACTGGCATCCACGGCCTTGATCAGGTCGCCGGCATTCTTGGCCTTGCGGATGACGGCCGTCCAGGCGCGATAGAGCGACTGCGCCTTGCCGAGATCGCCGAAACGCTGCGCCTGATCGGCGCGGTCACGGTACAGCAGCATCTCCATGCGCGTCTTGTGATCCTCGACGCTGAGCAGGGTGCCGAATTCGGCGAGGATCTTGTCCTCGACATCCTTGGAAAGCGCGTCCTTCTGCCAGAACGAGCGCAGGATGTTCGTCGCACGCGGCGTGTCACCCGCCGCGACGAGCGCACGGGACAGCACGATGGCGCCCTCCGCCGTCTCCGGCGTGGTGGTGCCGAAGGCGGCGATCACGTCTGCCGTCGCCGGGTTTTCCCGTGCCATCGCCTTTTCGGAATTGGCCCGCAGCGCCGTCAGGCCCGGCCAGCCTTTCAGCTCGCGCTGGGCATTGGCGATCTCCCAGGAGGGCACGCCGCGCTGGCCGGAAACGGCGATCGCCCAGGTCAGGATATGGCGGTCGAGGCTGGAGGAGGGCAGGCGATCGCGCGCGGCAATCGCCGCCGCGGCATCGCGGTTGGAGAGGGCGTCGAGCCCCTCGCGCAGTTCGGCGCTCACCACCGGCACGCTATCGGCGCGCGGAATGGCGCTGGTGATGACATCCTTCGACGGCATCTCGGCGGCAAAGCCGAGCGGCTTGATGTCGGCGGTGTTGTCAGCCTCGACGGGCGATGAGCGCAGCGCAAGTCCGGCTATACCGGCAAGCAGCAAGGCGCAAAGAGCGAAACTGTTTGTCGAGATCATGCTACATCCCGGATGCCGTGGCAGGCGACACGTCGGCGCGTGATTTTCCGCCTGTTTGTGAACACTCATTAACCCTTTGTTGCCTTAACGAAACCTTAACCGCCGTTTTCACTAAGCCGTGAAGCCCGCTTCATCCCAGGCGACGGATCAGGTGAAGCGAATATTCGTGTACCAGAGCCAATTCCGCCTTGTTTGTGCATGAAAAACGCGCATCGCGACGCTTGCCGCATGACCGTCACCCGACTATTGTGCCAGCGTTTTTAACCACGGAATACGGCCAAAGCATGTAAGCCCACGGGCGGCTCTGGCCTCAGGAGTTCTGGATGTTCAAGGGATCCCTTCCCGCTCTCGTCACCCCCTTTACCGATGCCGGCGCCGTCGATGAGGACGCGTTCGCGGCTCATGTCGAATGGCAGATCGGTGAGGGCAGCCACGGTCTCGTTCCGGTGGGCACCACCGGCGAGTCGCCGACGCTGTCCCATGACGAGCACAAACGGGTGGTGGAACTCTGCATCAAGGTGGCGAAAGGCCGCGTCCCGGTCATTGCCGGCGCGGGCTCGAACAACACCAAGGAAGCGATCGATCTCGCCCAGCATGCCGAAAAGGCTGGTGCGGACGCGGTTCTCGTCGTCACTCCTTATTATAACAGGCCGACGCAGAAGGGCCTTTTCGCCCACTATTCGGCAATTGCCGGTGCGGTGACGCTGCCGATCGTCATCTACAATATTCCCGGACGCTCGGTCGTCGACATGACGCCGGAAACGATGGGCGCGCTGCACAAGGCGCATCCCTCGATCATCGGCGTCAAGGATGCGACCGGCAAGATCGAGCGCGTGTCCGAACAGCGCATCACCTGCGGTAAGGATTTCGTCCAGCTTTCGGGCGAGGACGCGACCGCCCTCGGCTTTAACGCCCATGGCGGCGTCGGCTGCATCTCGGTCACGGCCAATGTCGCGCCGCGGCTCTGCGCCGAATTCCAGGAAGCGACGCTGGCGGGTGACTATGCCAAGGCGCTGGAATACCAGGATAAGCTGATGCCGCTGCACAAGTCGATCTTCCTGGAGCCCGGCCTTTGCGGCGCGAAATATGCGCTGAACCGCACCCGCGGCATGAACCGCTTCGTGCGTTCGCCGCTTCTGCCCACTCTGGAGCCGGCCACGGAGGCTGCCATCGACGCGGCGCTGCGCCACGCCGGCCTGCTGAACTGATATGGCAACAAAAGCACGCCCAGCGACGGTCAAGAAGATTGTAGCGGAAAACCGCAAGGCCCGCTTCAACTACGAGATCATAGACACCTACGAGGCCGGTCTGGTTCTGACCGGCACGGAGGTCAAATCGCTGCGTGAAGGCAAAGCGAACATCGCGGAATCCTACGCCTCGGACGAGGGCGGCGAGATCTGGCTGATCAATTCCTACCTGCCGGAATATCTGCAGGCGAATCGCTTCAACCACGAGACCCGCCGCCGCCGCAAACTGCTGCTCTCCAAGCGTGAGATCCATCGCCTGCGCGTCGCGATCAACCGCGAGGGTATGACGCTGGTGCCGTTGAAGGTCTATTTCAACGATGTCGGCCGGGCCAAGCTCGAGCTTGCGCTTGCCAAGGGCAAGAAGCTGCATGACAAGCGCGAGACCGAGAAGGAACGCGACTGGAACCGCCAGAAGGGCCGCCTGCTGCGCGATCGCGGCTGACGCTGCTTCTCCGGCGCCGGCGATCAGGCCGGCGCGTATCCCGATTTCAAGATGAAATTCAGAACTGCGCGTAAAGCTGCGCGATGACCGATTGCTGCGCGGCGAGCGCAAGCTGTGCGCCGTTCGTTTCGCTCGGCACGTCCGGCGAGGGGGCCGGATTGGCGCTTGGCGTGCGCGGGGCGAGGAAGGACGAGAGCAGGGCGTTGAGATCGGTGCTCTCGATCGCCAGGCGTGCCGTCGGGCTGCGTTCGGCGGAGACGCGCGCTTCGCCTGCCACCTGGGCCGACGGCACGGCATAGGCGGGAACGGTGGAAAGGCCAGGCTGGCCGTTCGGCGCGTAGAGGAAGCTGAGGTCGCCGATGTCCTCGGCGGTTTCCGACGGTGTCGAGACCTGCGTGACCGGCTGCGGCACGGTGAGCGCGGCAAGGGCGGAAGCGGCTGGGCGGTTTTCCACCGCAGGCGTTGCCGCGCGCACTTCCAGCGCGTTCGAAACGGCCCGGTAGCTATTGCCCGAAAGCGAGACTGCGTCCACCATGTTGCGAGATGTCCCAATGCGAAATGACTGTACGGCAATGGGAATATCAGGAGAAACTTGCGGAACATTAATGGCCCGCGGGCGCATTTGAATCAATGTTTAACGGAACATTGAAACACCTGGAATTTCAGGGTTTCTGCGTCAGGAAATTTCAATAAAAACCGTAAGCTGGGTCCTGAACGCATTAACGTCCCGGAGCGGGACGTTAAGCAGGAAGCACGGCAAAGGGGCGCTTATTCGGCGACGTTGTCTGCCGCCGGCTCGACATTGCGCTGCGGGCGCTCGGACGGGTCGCGGCCAATTTCAGCCTTCAGTGTACCAAGGTCGATGAAATAGTCGGCCTGGCGGCGCAGGTCGTCGGCGATCATCGGCGGCTGCGTCTGCATGGTGGAAACGACGGAAACCTTGCGCCCCCTCCGCTGCAGCGCCTCGACGAGCGTGGTGAAATCGCCGTCGCCGGAGAAGATGACGAGATGGTCGACCGTCTCGGATTGCTCCATGGCATCGATCGCGAGTTCGATGTCCATATTGCCTTTGATCTTGCGGCGGCCGAGCGAGTCGGTGAATTCCTTGGCCGGCTTGGTGACGACCTTGTAACCGTTATAGTCGAGCCAGTCGATCAGCGGGCGGATCGAGGAATATTCCTGGTCCTCGATAAGAGCGGTGTAGTAATAGGCGCGCAGCAGGTAGCCGCGTTTCTGGAAGGCCTTCAGAAGCTTCCTGTAATCGATGTCGAAGCCGAGTGTCCTGGAAGCCGCATAGAGATTTGCACCGTCGATGAAGAGTGCGATTTTCTCGCGGGGGTCGAACATATCGGAAAATCCTTTTAAGTAGAAGTTGAGCTAAACAGGTCGGTTTTGAACATGTTCCGGCTTTCCGGATGCACTGGCCGGTTGAATTAACTCTTTTTCATATAATCTTCATTTAGGGCAGCCGAAGGCGCTTTCCAAGCAAACCTAGGTTGCGGATACGATTTTTGTCACCGGCATCGTTTCAGCAATTTCAAGGGCTTCGGAATTGAAGAACAGTTCCCGCACGTTACCCGATTTGTCGGATATTTGGTCTTTCAGCCTGCCGTAACGTCAGGACTCAACCAGAAATTACATGGGGAGACTTATGACACGCGGCTGTCGGGACCGGGAAGGAAAAACTTGAATTTTTCCTGCTTTGCCTGTATCGGGCATGCAAACTCCTGAAATTCTCGATCACAAAGGACAGGCAATGGCCCGTGTCACCGTTGAAGATTGCATTGACAAGGTAGACAACCGCTTCGAGCTGGTTCTGCTTGCAAGCCATCGCGCCCGCCTCATCTCGCAGGGTGCCGCCATCACCATCGACCGCGACAACGACAAGAACCCCGTCGTTGCCCTGCGCGAAATCGCCGACGAAACGCTGTCGCCCGACGACCTCAAGGAAGACCTGATCCACTCGCTGCAGAAGCATGTCGAAGTGGACGAGCCCGAGCCCGATCCGGCAAGCCTGGCTGCCGACACCGCGTCCACGACGGCCGCCGTCGACGAGGACGAGGACCAGCCGGAAACCATCACCTTCGACCGTATGTCGGAAGAAGAGCTGCTGGCCGGCATCGAAGGCCTCGTACCGCCGGAAAAGAGCGACGATTACTGATTTCGGTAACTTACCGAAGCCTTTGATATTGCGAATGCCGGTGCGCCCCTCTTATGGTCGGGGCGCACTTTTTTTTGCCCCGCCGCGCGGGGAGGGAGCCGACCGAGAATGATGCGCCAATATGAACTCGTCGAACGGGTTCAGAAGTACAAGCCCGACGTCAACGAGGCCCTGCTCAACAGGGCCTATGTCTATGCGATGCAGAAGCATGGGCAGCAGAAGCGGGCGAGCGGCGATCCCTATATCTCGCATCCCCTCGAAGTCGCCGCCATCCTGACCGATATGCGCCTCGACGAATCGACGATCGCGGTTGCCCTGCTGCACGACACGATCGAGGACACCAGCGCGACGCGCGGCGAGATCGACGAACTGTTCGGCGAGGATATCGGCGCGCTGGTCGAAGGCCTCACCAAGATCAAGAAGCTTGACCTCGTCTCCAAGAAGGCCAAGCAAGCTGAAAACCTGCGCAAGCTGCTGCTCGCCATTTCCGACGACGTGCGCGTGCTGCTCGTCAAGCTCGCCGACCGGCTGCACAACATGCGCACGCTGGACCATATGACGCCGGAAAAGCGCGCCCGCATCTCCGAGGAGACGATGGATATCTATGCGCCGCTCGCCGGCCGCATGGGTATGCAGGACATGCGCGAGGAGCTGGAAAACCTCTCCTTCCGCCATATCAATCCGGAAGCCTTCGAGACCGTCACCAACAAGCTGGAGGAACTCTCCCGCCGCAATGAAGGCCTGATCCGCAAGATCGAGGACGAGTTGCGCGAGCTCCTGGTCGTCAACGGCCTCGACGACGCGCTCGTCAAGGGCCGGCAGAAGACGGTCTATTCGGTTTTCCGCAAGATGCAGTCGAAGTCGCTGTCCTTCGAGCAGCTCTCCGACGTCTACGCCTTCCGCATCCTCGTCGACGATGTGCCGGCCTGTTATGCCGCGCTCGGCATCGTGCATACGCGCTGGCGTGTCGTGCCGGGCCGCTTCAAGGACTATATCTCGACACCGAAGCAGAACGACTACCAATCGATCCACACCACCATCGTCGGCCCGTCGCGCCAGCGCATCGAACTGCAGATCCGCACCAAGCGCATGCACGAGATCGCCGAATACGGTATCGCGGCGCATTCGCTCTACAAGGACAAGGAAGTGGTGATCGGCGAGGTGCGCACGACGTCGCCGCGCTCCAACGCCTATGCCATGCTGCGCCGGACGATCGAGGCGCTGGCCGAAGGCGACAATCCGGAAGAATTCCTCGAGCATACCAAGCTCGAGCTGTTCCAGGACCAGGTGTTCACCTTCACGCCGAAGGGGCAGCTGATCACGCTGCCGCGCGGCGCGACGCCCATCGATTTCGCCTATGCGGTGCACACCAATGTCGGCGATACCTGCGTCGGCGCCAAGATCAACGGCCGCATCATGCCGCTGGTCACGCGGCTCAGCAACGGCGACGAGGTGGAGATCATCCGCTCCGGCATTCAGGTGCCGCCGCCGGCCTGGGAAGAGATCGTCGTCACCGGCAAGGCGCGTGCCGCCATCCGCAGGGCGACCCGTGCCGCCGTGCGCAAACAATATGCCGGCCTCGGCTACCGCATTCTGGAGCGCACCTTCGACCGCGCCGGCAAATCTTTTTCGCGCGACGGTTTGAAGCCTGTGCTGCATCGCCTTGGCCAGAAGGACGTCGAGGACGCCATCGCCTCGGTCGGCCGCGGCGAGCTGTCGTCGCTCGACGTGCTGCGCGCCGTCTTTCCGGATTATCAGGACGAGCGCGTGACGGTGAAGCCCAACACGGAGGAGGGCTGGTTCAACATGCGCAGCGCCGCCGGCATGGTCTTCAAGCTGCCCGGCAAGGCGAAGTCGGCGCTCGAAGGTGCAGAAACGGAAACCGGCCCCGAGGCCCTGCCGATCCGCGGCCTTTCCGGCAATGCCGAAGTGCATTTCTCCGCCGGCGGCGCCGTGCCGGGCGATCGCATCATCGGCATTATGGAGAAGGACAAGGGCATCACGATCTACCCGATCCAGTCGCCGGCGCTGCAAAAATTCGACGACGAGCCGGAACGCTGGATCGACGTGCGCTGGGATCTAGACGAGGCCAACAATACCCGTTTCATGGCGCGTATCGTGATCAACGCCCTGAACGAGCCGGGCACGCTGGCCGAAGTCACCCAGACCATTGCCACCAGCGACGTCAATATCCGCTCCATGTCGATGACGCGGGTGGCGACGGATTTCACCGAAGTGCACATCGATCTCGAAGTCTGGGATCTCCGCCAGCTGAACCAGCTGATGGGACAGCTCAAGGAGCTTCAGTGCGTCTCGACGATCAGTCGCGTGTTTACATGACGGTTTCCATGCAAAAATATGGCAGCCTGCCCTGAATAAGGCAGGTTTGCCCAACATTTGACCAGTCGTTATGCGTAATTTGCATGGCTGTATTGGAATAGTGTCGCTGGTGCCTTGGGGGCTACCACCCTATCTTCTGTCTCGGGAGGTAACCGAAAGAGGTTTACCATGTTGAAGCAGATCAAGAACTTTGCCCGCGCCCTGCGCGTTCCGAACTCGGAAGAGCGCGAAATCGCCTATCTCAATGGCGCCATCGACCGCATCGACCTGGAATATCGCCAGCGTCAGATCGACCGCGGCCTGTTCCGCAAAACCTTCTAAGATATCGAGATCGAGTGGCGCACAGGGTGCGCCACGACCGTCTGTGGCGCCATGACGGCGCCGCTGTACGCGCCATTGAAATGCCACTAACGGATCGGCTATGTCTTGGGCATGTTGTTCAGACGCCGAAAGAAGGCCTCGATGGCCGACCGGTTGCGCGAATTCTTCTGGCCGCGCAAGGGGTTGACGCGTCCGGCGCGCTATCTCGCCAAGCGAATCCTGCGCCTGTCGGCGTCGCCGCATGCGGTGGCCGCCGGCGTTGCCGCCGGCATGTTTTCCGCCTTCACGCCGCTTCTCGGCTTCCATATCGTCCTAGCCATGGCGCTCGCCTATCTGATGGCCGGTAATCTGCTGGCTGCGGCGCTCGCCACGACCATTGCCAATCCGCTCACCATTCCGCTGATTGCGCTCGCGACCTTCCGCGTCGGCGAGGTCCTTCTCGGCATCACCTCCAGCGAGGCGGTGACGGCGGGAGAGCTCTTCCATCGGCTGGAGCACCTGCAATTGTCCGAGCTCTGGCAGCCGGTTCTGAAGCCGATGCTCGCCGGCGCCGGTCTTCTCGGCCTTGTGACGGCCGCCATCGCCTACGGCGTGACGCGCTTCGCCGTACGCTCCTTCAAGGCGCGACGCCATGCGCGCCTCCTGGAGCGCGCCGGCCTTTCTACGCCCCACGCAACCGCCCTTTCCCCCGGAGAAACGACCCTATGATCATCGGCATCGGCAGCGACCTCATCGACATCCGCCGGGTGGAGAAGTCGCTGGAGCGGTTTGGCGCGCGGTTTACCGATCGGTGTTTCACCGAGATCGAGCGGGCGAAATCCGATGGGCGCAAGAACCGTGCGGCCTCCTATGCCAAGCGCTTCGCCGCCAAGGAGGCCTGTTCCAAGGCGCTCGGCACGGGGCTGGCGCAGGGCGTGTTCTGGAAGGACATGGGCGTCGTCAACCTACCGGGCGGCAAGCCGACGATGAAGCTGACGGGCGGGGCGCTGGAGCGATTGCAACAGATGCTTCCTGCGGGCCACGAGGCGCGCATCCACATCACCATCACCGACGACTTTCCGCTGGCGCAAGCTTTCGTGATCATCGAGGCGCTTCCGGCCGGAACGCCTGGATAACCGGATCCCCGCGTCTTTTTGACCGACGCGATTTCCAACAGACAACCTTTCCTCTATAGAGGGCCCCATGTTCGCAAATAAGGAAAAGTCCGGCGTGGCAGAGAAGACAGAAAAGGCCGAAGGCGGCCTGTGGGAAAACGTCAAGGTCATCATCCAGGCGCTGCTGCTCGCTGTGGTGATCCGCACGCTGCTCTTCCAGCCCTTCACCATCCCCTCCGGCTCCATGATGCCGACGCTGCTCGTCGGCGATTACCTCTTCGTCAACAAGTTCTCCTACGGCTATTCGAAATATTCGCTGCCGTTCTCGCCGAACCTGTTCTCCGGTCGCATCTTCGCAAGCGAGCCGAAGCGCGGCGACATCGTCGTCTTCCGCTTCCCGCCGAACCCGGATATCGACTACATCAAGCGTCTCGTCGGCCTGCCGGGTGACCGCATTCAGGTCAAGGACAGCGAGCTCTACGTCAACGGTGTCGTGGTTCCGCGCGAGCACAACGGCTTCTTCCGCGCCGACGACCAGTACGACACGGGCGAGGACGTTCCGGTCTTCCGCGAAAAGCTCGACAACGGCGTGACCTATGACACGCTGGACACGCGCCCCGGCACGGTCGGCGACAACACGCGCGAATTCATCGTGCCCGAAGGCCATTATTTCATGATGGGCGACAACCGCGACAACTCGGCCGACAGCCGTTTCGACGTCGGTTTCGTTCCGGCGGAAAATCTGATCGGCCGCGCCAGCCTGATCTTCTTCTCGCTCGGCCATGACACCGCCTTCAGCGAAATCTGGAAATGGCCGACGAACCTGCGCTGGGATCGCCTGTTCAAGGTCGTTGAATGAAGGGCGCCATTCCGCTGAACGACGTCAACCGCAAGGCTCTTGAGGAGCTGATCGGCTACGCTTTCACCGACAAGGACCGTCTCGACCGGGCGATCACGCATGCGAGCGCCCGGCCGGGAAAAGGCAGCAATTACGAGCGGCTGGAATTCCTCGGCGACCGGGTGCTCGGGCTCTGCGTCGCTGAGATGCTGTTTCGCACCTTTCGCGATGCCAAGGAGGGCGAGCTTTCCGTTCGCCTGAACCAACTCGTGAGCGCCGAAAGCTGTGCGGCGGTCTCGGATGACCTTGCGCTGCACCGCTTCATCCGCACCGGTGCGGACGTGAAAAAGCTCACCGGAAAAGCCATGCTGAATGTGCGCGCCGATGTGATAGAGTCGCTGATCGCCGCGATCTATCTCGACGGCGGGCTGGAAGCCGCGCGCGGCTTCATCCTGCGCAACTGGGAGGGCAGGGCGGCCCGCGCGGAAGGTGCGCGGCGCGATGCCAAGACCGAATTGCAGGAATGGGCGCATGCCCGCTTCGGCCTGACGCCGAACTACAAGGTGGACGACCGCTCCGGCCCGGACCACGACCCGCGCTTCACCGTGACGGTGGAGATCAAGGGCGTGAAGCCGGAAACGGGCATCGACCGCTCGAAAAGGGCCGCCGAACAGGTGGCCGCAACGAAGATTCTGGAACGCGAAGGCGTCTGGCCGAAAAGCCAGGCCTCGGATTAAACGGACATCATGACCGAAGAAAACCAAAACCCTGCCGAAACCGGCGCCGCCGTCGAAGGCCCGACCCATTCGGGCTTCGTGGCGCTGATCGGCGCGACCAATGCCGGCAAGTCGACGCTGGTCAATCGCCTCGTCGGCGCCAAGGTGTCGATCGTCAGCCACAAGGTGCAGACGACGCGCGCCATCGTGCGCGGCATCGCCATCCACAACAACGCCCAGATCGTCTTCATGGACACGCCCGGCATCTTCAAGCCGCGCCGCCGGCTCGACCGCGCCATGGTGACGACCGCCTGGGGCGGCGCCAAGGATGCAGATTTCATCATGTTCCTGATCGACAGCGAGCGTGGCCTGAAGGGCGACGCCGAGACGATCCTGGAAGGCCTGAAGGAAGTCCACCAGCCGAAGATCCTCGTCTTGAACAAGGTCGACCGCGTCAAGCCGGAAGATCTTTTGAAGCTGACGGCAGCCGTCAACGAGGTCGTGAAGTTCGAGCGCACCTTCATGATCTCGGCGCTGAACGGTTCCGGCTGTGAAGACGTGATGGATTACCTCTCCGCCGCGCTGCCCGAGGGACCCTGGTACTATCCGGAAGACCAGATTTCCGACCTGCCGATGCGCCAGCTCGCGGCCGAAATCACCCGCGAAAAGCTCTTCCTGCGCCTCCATCAGGAGCTTCCCTATTCCTCGCATGTCGAGACGGAAAAGTGGGAAGAGCGCAAAGACGGCTCGGTGCGCATCGAACAGGTCATCTATGTCGAGCGCGACAGCCAGAAGAAGATCGCACTCGGCAAGAACGGCGACGCGATCAAGGCGATCTCCACGGCGTCCCGAAAGGAACTGTCTGAAATCCTCGAGCAGACGGTGCACCTCTTTCTCTTTGTGAAGGTGCGCGAGAACTGGGGCGACGACCCGGCGCGGTTCCGCGAAATGGGGTTGGATTTCCCGACGTCGTGATTTTGAGAGTGGGGCTGCGATGCAGCCCCATTTGCTTTACGCCCGCGCCCGACGCTCCGGGCTTTGCGCAACTTCGCGCGCCTTTTCCACCAGCCGCTGCATCGCCCAGATGCCGAGCTCTTCGATCGGCTGGGGTTTGCAGATGAGATAGCCCTGGTAGAAGTCGCAGCCAGCGGCGGCGAGCAGGCCCATTTTCTCCGTCGTATCGACGCCTTCGGCAATCACCGACATGTCCTGCGCGTGGCAGAGCGCCACGAGCGCGCGCAGCGTCGGAAGGGCGGCCGAGCGGGTGAGGCTTTCGACCAGTTCGCGGTCGAGCTTGATGGTCTCGGCCGGGTATTCGATGATCTGCTGCACCGAGGTATAGCCGGCGCCGAAATCGTCGATCGAGATGCGGAAGCCACGGCTGCGCAGGATCTCGATGTTGCGGCGCGACTGCTCGCCGAGTTTCACCGCAAAGGTTTCCGTCAGCTCGATCTCGATGACGCGGGCATCCACGCCATGCCGGTCGGCGCATTCGCAGAAATGGTCGCTGATCGACTTGGTGTAAAGTTCGGCCGAGGAGATGTTGATGCAAAGGATCGTCTCGGCGCCGAACAGCTTCTTGATCTGGCTGTATTCCGCCATCGCGCGGTCGATCACCCACCAGTCGATCTTGCTGAACAGGCCGGTCGTCTCGGCGATCGGAATGAATTCGTCCGGCGTCACGCGGCCGAGAACCGGGGAATTCCAGCGCAACAGCGCCTCGCACCCCATCACCTTGCCTTGACCATCGACGATGGGCATATAGACGAGGTGGAATTCGCGGTCGGGATCGAGCACCCGCAGCTCTTCCTCGATGCGGCGCTGGCGGTTGCGTTTCTCGTGCAGCGAGCGGGAATAGCGCGCCGAGCCGTTCTTGCCTTGGGATTTCGCCTGGTACATGGCGGCATCCGCGTTGGCGACGAGCTCGGGCAGGGTGCGGGCGTCCTCGGGATAGACGGCGATGCCGATGCTGGCGGTGACCGGATAGGCCTTGTCCAAAACCTCGAACCCTTCGCCGAAGAGCGCCAGGATCTGGTTCGATGTTTCGGTGATCGTGCCGCTTCCCGGCTGGCAGCGCAGCATGATGGCGAATTCGTCGCCGGAAAGCCGCGCGAACAGACCGTCCGGCAGGCCGCGTTCCGTGACCGCGCGCGCGACGATCGCCGAAATACGGTCGGCGAGTACCTTCAGAAGCTCGTCACCGATCTTGTGGCCGTGTTTGTCGTTGACGAATTTGAAGTTATCCACGTCGATGAAGAGCAGGGTGCAGCCGATATCCTCGGCTTCGGCCTCTTCGAGGATCTGGGTGGAGCGGATGTTGAAATATTCGCGATTGGAAATGCCCGTCAGCGTGTCCGTCCACGAGGCGTTCTGCACGAGATCGAAGGACTGCATCGAATGGTCGTGCAGGCGTTTGACGTTGGCCGACAGGCGGCCGATCTCGCCGGCTTCGTTCATCTCGGGCAGGGCGCTGCGGCTGCCGGTCATTACGTCGGTCAGCTGGCGGTCAAGGCGGGCAATGGGATTGGTGATGTAGCGGCGCACGAGGCCGAGCACGAGCACGATGGTGCAGAGGCTTAGCGCGATGGCGCCGAGCGCCAGCAGCGATTTCAGCGTCCACAGCCGGTCGTTCAGGAACATCGGATCCGGCGTCAGGCGCGCGAAGAGCGAGGGGCTGAGCGTCGCGGTGGCCGAGAGTGCGCCCTGGGCGAGAAGCTGGTGCTGGCCGATCTCGATCTCAGCGCCGTATTCCTTCTCCAGCGCCCGCTTCATGTCGAGGAACAGTTTTGGCCTGACCGCCGTCTGCACCAGGATCGCGCCGTTCTTGGCGCTGGCGACGGGGCGGTTGAAGGTCAGGGGGTCAATGAATTCCGAATGCACGATCAGCGGCTCGATGCCCTCGACATCAAGATAGCTCCAGGAGGACAGCCGGGGACTTGCGATCACCTGGCGGGCATGCTCGACCTGCTGGCGCGTGATCTCGGCAAAGGGATCGTCGCTGTTCTCGTAGTAGTAGTCGACTGTCAGCGGCGGGCGGATGATGGCGACGGAGATGAATTTCTTGCCGTCATCGGAGAGCGAGGTGATGCTCTGCTGCAGGCGCACGCCGAGCGCGTTGCTGCGATAGGCGGCGTCCGGCTCGTTGACGAAGAGGCGCACGGCGCCACCCTCGACGAGTGAATAGATGAGGCTGCGGTTCTGCGTCACCTCGTTCTGGAAGACGGCCGTCAGCAGACCCATCTGCTGCCAGAGCCGCGCGCGCTCCAGCCCGATGACCGAAGAACTCTGCACATAATAGATCAGCGAGGCCGCAAGCACGTAGCCGGCCAGAATGACGGGGAAAATGAGGGAGAGGGCGCGTTTACCGAGCGTCACTGATCTTGGCCAGACTGCTGATGATGCGGCGGCGGGCCTGCACCGATTGTACGGTCAGTTCCTCCTGAAACTGGCTTTTGGCCAGGATTTCCGGTGCGGCATAGATTTCGGGATTGGAGCGCATGTCTTCCGGCAGCAGCGCCAAAGCGGCGGTGCTGGCGGTCGGCATGTTGAGTTTGACGGCATTGCGGGCGCCGTTTTTGGCGTTGCTGATATAATCCACCAGCTTCAGCGCGAGATCCTTGTTCTCAGAGCGCGCGCTGACGGAAACACAGTCGAGCCAGGAAAGCGTGCCTTCCTTCGGCACGACATAGCGCCAGAGGCCGGGCGAAGAAACCTTGTCGTTCAGCGTATACTGGTCGCCGCTATAGCCGAGCGCCATCCAGATGTTCGGCCCCTTGTCGGCGCTCTGGATGGAGGTGATGACATAGTCGTAGGTGAGCACATAGGGCACCTGCGCCTTCATCAGCTCATAGGCCGCTTTCAGCGTTTCGTTGTCATTGGCGTTGACCGATTTGCCGAGCAGCACGAGCGGCGCGACGAAGGCCTCGGCGTGGTCGTCATACATGGCGATGTGGCCGCGCAGGCTCTCAGTCGGCTTCATCATGTCCGCCCAGGAGGTGGGCGGGGTGTTAATCTTGTCGGAGCGATAGAGGATGCCCATCGTGCCCCAGAGATAAGGCACGCCAAAACCGCCGCAGCGTTTTGTCCAGCTGTCGGCATAGTCCTTGAGCGATGGCACGATCCCGGTGTCCAGCGCCATGATGACGCCGCGGTTGCCATAGAGCCGCGCGCCGTTCTCGTTGGTGAGAACCACGTCGACATTGCTGTTGGGATCGGCGAGGATTTCGTCGCGCGCATCGCCGCTGTCATAGAAAGTCTGGTGGACCGCGATGCCGGTTTCGGTCGAGAAATCCTTGAGGATCTGCTCGTCGATATAGGATTCCCAGATGAGCAGGTTGAGCGTGGCCGCGCCCGCGGGTGCAGCCGTGGCGAAGGCCGTCAGTGAGACTGCTGCAAAAAATGCGCCGCGCATGCCGAAGGCCCCGTTTCCCCTACGGGGACAAGATAGGCGGCAAGGCTTTATGAAGCGTTACAACCGGTAAGCTCCTGTTTTTGTCCATTCAACCCTGATGCGCTTCTGCATGGCGGGGCAGCCCGTGATATATGTTGTGGACGTGGCGGTGGCCCGTCCCGCCTGCGATTGGCCTGTTTGCGGCCGCGCACTATGGTCGCCGCCCCGCCTGCCACCCAGAGGAGTTCGACATGGCCCCGACACCGCAGAAGATCGCAAACCTGATCGCATCCGAGATCAAAGCGAGCGCGGCGCAGGTTTCCGCCGCCGTCGGGCTGCTGGACGAGGGCGCCACCGTGCCCTTCATCGCGCGTTACCGTAAGGAAGTGACTGGCGGTCTCGACGATACGCAGCTGCGCACGCTTTCCGAGCGGCTGACCTATCTGCGCGAGCTGGAAGCCCGCCGCGCCTCGATCCTCGAGAGCATCGCGGGGCAGGGCAAGCTGACGGACGAGCTTTCCGGCAAGATCGCCGCCGTCATGACGAAGGCCGAGCTCGAGGACATCTATCTGCCCTACAAGCCGAAGCGCCGCACCAAGGCCGAGATCGCCCGCGAGCGTGGCCTCGGGGCCCTCGCCGAGCAGATACTCGCCGACCGCGCTTTGGTACCGGCGGAGCTCGCCGAAAAATTCCTGTCGTCCGAGGTGGCGGATGTGAAGGCGGCGCTGGAAGGCGCACGCGACATCGTCGCCGAGCAACTGACGGAAAACGCCGATCTCCTGAAGCGCCTGCGCGAATACATGAAAAGCAATGCCTTCTTGCGTTCCCGCGTGGTCGAGGGCAAGCAGGAGACCGGCGCGAAGTTTTCCGACTATTTCGACCACACCGAACGCTGGGCGACCGTGCCCGGCCACCGGGCGCTCGCCATGCTGCGCGGCTGGAACGAAGAATTTCTGTCGGTCGATATCGTCGTCGATCAGGACAGCACCGAGCCGGTCAAGCCCGTCGAGCGCATCATCGCCTCCTTCTATGCGGTCGGCGTGAAGCCGGGCGACAAGTGGCTGGCCGAGGTCATCGGCTGGACGTGGCGCGTCAAGCTCTCCATGTCGCTGTCGCTCGACCTGATGCGCGAGATGCGCGAACGTTCCGAGGAGGAGGCGATCCGCGTTTTCGCCCGCAATCTTAGGGATCTGCTCCTCGCCGCGCCCGCCGGCACGCGCGCCACGATGGGCCTCGATCCCGGTATCCGCACCGGCGTCAAGGTCGCTGTCGTCGACAATACCGGCAAGGTGGTCGAAACGACGACGGTCTATCCGTTCCCGCCGAAAAACGACGTGCGCGGTACGCAGGCCGAGCTTGCGAGCCTCATCCGCAAGCACAAGGTGGAGCTGATTTCCATTGGCAACGGTACCGGCAGCCGCGAGACGGAAAAGCTGGTCGCCGACATGCTGGCCCAGTTGCCGGGCGCCAAACCCACCAAGGTCATCGTCTCGGAAGCCGGCGCCTCGGTCTATTCGGCCTCGGAAACGGCGGCCGCGGAATTCCCGAACCTCGACGTCTCACTGCGCGGTGCCGTCTCGATTGCGCGGCGCCTGCAGGATCCGCTGGCCGAACTGGTGAAGATCGAGCCGAAGTCGATCGGCGTCGGCCAGTACCAGCACGATGTCGATCAGGGAAAACTCTCCCGCTCGCTCGATGCGGTGGTGGAAGATGCGGTGAACGCCGTCGGCGTCGATCTCAACACGGCGTCGGCGCCGCTGCTCGCCCGCGTGTCCGGCCTCGGAAAATCCTCCGCCGAGGCGATCGTCGCGCATCGCGATGCCAACGGCCCTTTCGAGAGCCGCAAGGAACTGATGAAGGTCTCCCGCCTCGGCGCGCGCACCTTCGAGCAATGCGCCGGCTTCCTGCGCATCCCGAACGGCAAGGAGCCGCTCGATGCCTCCTCGGTGCATCCGGAAGCCTATGGCGTGGCGAAAAAGATCGTCGCCGCCTGCGGCCGTGACGTGCGCACCCTGATGGGTGACAGCGCCGCGCTGAAGCAGCTCGATCCGAAGGTCTTTGTCGATGAGCGCTTCGGCCTGCCGACGGTCAAGGACATCCTCGCCGAACTGGAAAAGCCCGGCCGCGACCCGCGTCCGGAATTCAAGACCGCGACCTTTGCCGACGGCATCGACGACATCAAGGACCTCAAGCCAGGTATGTTGCTGGAGGGCACCGTCACCAACGTCGCCGCCTTCGGCGCCTTCGTCGATATCGGCGTGCATCAGGATGGTCTCGTTCACGTTTCGCAGCTGGCCGACCGTTTCATCAAGGACCCGCATGAGGTGGTGAAGGCCGGCGACGTTGTGAAGGTGCGTGTGACCGAGGTCGACGTGCCGCGCAAGCGTATCGGCTTGACCATGCGTAAGGACGGCGGCGCGCCCGCCGCCCGCGACAGCGCCCCGCGCAACGACAAGAACACCCAGATGAAGCCGAAATTCAGCCAGGCGGCGCCCAAGCAGCAGGCCCCGTCGCAGGGTGCCTTCGGTGCGGCCTTCGCCGAGGCGCTGAAGAAGAAATAGCCCTAGTTTTCCTAATGGCTGCCGGCAGAAATCGTCGTTTGTTTTGACCCGCCCCTTTGCGCATAGTCGCGACATGGGCGGGCTCAAACGGGCCGGGCGCAGGGCGCTCCGCTGCCTGAAAGACAGGAAAATTGACCTATGACGATGACGATTTCACGCCGGCAGGCGATTGCCGGTGCTTTCCTTTCCATTCCCGCTGTTTCGGCAATGGCCGGCATGGCAGGGGCGGCCTCCGGCGGCACGCCGCAGGAGCAGCTTGCCGAACTGGAAGCGCGCCACAAGGGCCGCATCGGCGTTGCCATACATAATCTCGCAACGAACGCCCGGCTCGGCCACCGTGCCGACGAGCGTTTCCTGATGTGCAGCACCTTCAAGGCCCTGCTGGCTGGACACATCCTCGCCCGCGTCGATCGCAAGGAGGAGGCGCTGGACCGCCGCATCGTCGTCAAGAAATCGGACCTTATCGATTGGGCGCCAATTGTCGAAAAGCGCGTCGGCGGCAAGGGCATCACGATTGCCGAACTCTGCGAGGCGACGATCACGCTCAGCGACAACGCCGCCGCCAATCTGCTGCTCGGCGCGTCGGGCGGACCGGAGGCGGTCACGGCGTTCCTGCGCGGTCTCGGCGACGATATCACCCGTCTCGACCGCACCGAGCCGACGCTCAACTATCATGAAACGCCTGACGACGCGCGCGACACGACCACCCCGGTCGCAATGACCGAAACATTGCGGAAGCTGATCTTCACGGATGTGCTTTCGCCGCGCTCCAAGGCCCAGCTTGCCGCCTGGCTTGTCATGAACAAGACGGGCGATACACGGCTGCGCGCCGGCTTCCCGGCCGACTGGATGACTGGCGACAAGACCGGCACGAATGGCGACAAGGCCGGCAATGCTAATGACGTGGCCGTCGCCTGGTCGCCGAAACGTGGCGCGATCGTCGTTTCGGCCTTCGTAGAAATGCCCGGTATTTCCGGCGACGAGCGCAATGCCCTCATCGCCGAAATCGGTCGCATCGCTGCTGCCGTCTGATCTTTGGTTAGGCGCCGTCGAAAAGGCGGCGCCTTAGCTGTCCAGCTCGCCCTTCAGTGCGGAAAGCACGCTCATCGCATGGCCGGCGTACTGGCTGATCCAGCGATCGTGTATCGCCTGGATGGGCAACGCGTTGAGGTGGTTCCAGCGTTCGCGTCCCTCCCTGCGGGGAATGATCAGGTCCGCCTCTTCCAGCACCTTCAGATGCTGCATCACCGTACAGCGATCCATCTCCGGAAATTTTTCACACAGCGCGCCTGTCGTCAGTGGCGCGACCTTGATCGCATCCAGCATCTGCCGCCGCTTTCCATTGGCGAGCGCCTTGAAAACGGCGTCCTCTATCGATTCGCTTGACATGTTATGTTTTTATAACATATTTTGTCCGGGTACAAGACGGAGGAGGGCGGTGCGCCCCAAGGAGGATGGCATGACGCTGGAATTTCGTGTGAACGGGCGGATCGGCAAGCCGGTCGCCGAGGTTTTCGATGCGGTGGTCAACCCCAAGAAGCTGAGCGGCTATTTCACGACGATCGGCGGCGCGAGTGCGCCGCTTGTCGAGGGTACCACCGTGACCTGGTGGGGCATGGCGCCCGTCATCGTCGACAAGGTGGAGGAAAACACGCTGATCGTCTTCCGCTGGGATGCGATGGTCGACGAGGGGGAAGAAGCCTACAAGACACGCGTCGAGATGCGCTTCAAGCCGCTGGAAGATGGCGGCACGATGGTGACCATCGCCGAGACCGGCTGGCGCGATAACGACCGCGGTCAGAAATCCTCCTACATGAACTGCGAGGGCTGGTCGCAGATGCTCGCCTGCATGAAGGCCTATGTCGAATATGGCATCAACCTGCGTGACGGCTATTACCCGAGCGAACTCAAGGGTGTCGTTACCGCCGAGCAGCAGGATTTCACGTGAGGAGGCCGCGATGAGCGCGCAGATCAAAGGCGGCATCAACATCGCCATGAAGGTGCCGACGCATCAATATGCGGCAACCGTCGCTTTCTATCGCGATGTCGTCGGCCTGAAGCCCTTCGAGGCGAAAGCGCCGGCCATCGGCTTCGAACTCGGTCCGAACCGGTTGTGGATCGACGAGGCGCCGAATTACAGCCAGGCCGAAGTCTGGCTCGAGCTTTTCACGCCAAACCATGCGGACGCCCTTGGCCATCTGGAGAAGAATGGCGCCGTGCGCTGCGACGCCGTCGAGGATCTGGGCGTGGGTTTCCGCGGCGGCTGGATCATGAACCCGGCCAACATCGTGCACATGGTCCGCGAACCCGACGCCTGGTAATCCCTAAATGGATGCCGGCGGCACGAGACCGTCGGCGGCCGCCATCGGCGTCGCCTCGCTGGCCGGCGTCTGGTGCTGCAGCACGACGACGCGGCTGCCCGTCGGCACGCGGCTGTAGAGATCGATGATATCCTGGTTGAACAACCGCACGCAGCCGCTCGACACGGCCTTTCCGATCGACCACGGCTCTGACGTGCCGTGGATGCGGAAGAGCGTGTCCTTGCCGTCCTTATGGAGATAGAGCGCACGCGGGCCGAGCGGATTGGTGAGACCCGGCTCCATGCCGCCGGCCCATTTCAGGTTCCGCTCCGGCTCGCGCTTGATCATGGTCGGCGTGGGCGTCCAGCGCGGCCATTCCGCCTTGCGGCCGATGCGCGCCGTGCCCTCGAATTCCAGCCCCGCCTTGCCGACGCCGATGCCATAGCGCATCGCCATGCCTTCACCCTGCACGAGATAGAGGAAGCGGTTCTGCGTATCGATGACGATGGTGCCGGCCGGCTCCATCGTCTGGTAGGCAACCTGCTGTCGGAAGTATCTCGGGTTCACCCGGCTGATATCCATCGCCGGCAGCGGGAAGCGCTCGTCGGGATGCGGCCCGTACATGGCGACATGCATGGGATCCGGCCCTTTCCTCTTCACCTCCATCGTGGTCGTGGCGCAGCCGGTAAGCGTTGCGGCAAGGGCGAGAAGGGCAAGCGGACGGAACACACACATCAAGACGGCACCTGTCATTTCGAAGTTCAAATCTGGCCTTTGCGGCGCTTGGCCGGGTCTTCGGGGGCAAAGTCGGCGCGGGCAGGGCGAGAAAAAAGCGAAACTGTGGCGAGGGCTTAGGTGTGGCCGATGCGCCACGCGTCGTTCCGACGCATGGGGAGGAGCCCACCGGCTTGCGGCAAACCGGCGGACGGCGTAAGGCTTCAATCATGCAATGGAGTGACGAGGCCATCGTTCTGGGCGTGCGGCGCCACGGCGAGACATCCGTGATCGTCGAGGTGATGACGCGCGAGCGCGGACGCCATCTTGGCATGGTGCGCGGCGGCCGTTCACGGACCATGCAGCCGGTGCTCCAGCCCGGCAATTCCGTCGATGTCACCTGGCGCGCAAGGCTCGACGAGCATCTTGGCGAGTTCCGCGTCGAGCCGCTCGAACTGCGCGCCGGCCGGCTGATGGAGACGGCGACCGCCGTTTACGGCGTGCAGGCCATGGCCGCACTGCTGCGCTTCCTGCCGGAGCGCGATCCGCATCCGCATCTCTATGAAGCGCTCTCCGTTATCCTCGGCCATCTGCACGAGCCCGCCGATGCCGGCGAGCTGTTCATCCGTTTCGAGCTCGCCGTGCTGAACGATCTCGGCTTCGGGCTCGATCTGCTCGAATGTGTCGCGACGGGCGCGAAGGACGATCTCTGCTACGTCTCGCCGAAATCTGGCCGCGCGGTCTCGCGCGCCGCGGGCGCGCCCTGGGCGGACAAGATGTTGGCGCTGCCCGCATTTCTCGGCGATGAAAGTCGGCACGCGGCCGATGCCGCCGCCCTTGCCGATGGCTTCCGCCTGACGGCCTTCTTCCTCAACCGCCATGTCTGCGAACCGCGCGGGCTGGAGCTCGCCAATGCCCGCGAGGGCTTCGTGCAGGCCGCGCTGAAGGCGCTCGGCGGACCGAAAAACGATCAACCCGAAGAGGCGCATGCATGACGGTGGAAATCTATCCGGGGCTGACGGTCGGCGGCATCGGCACGCTGCCGCTCGACGTGGTGAAGCGTGACGGCGGCCTGAAGGTCTTGCAGGCGATGCTGTCGGGTGCGCTGCCCGCGCCGCCGATGGCCAAGACGCTCGCCTTCTCGATGACGGAAGTGGAGGACGGCCGCGTCGTCTTCTCCGGCATGCCCTCCGCCGATCATCTCAATCCGCTCGGCACGGTGCATGGCGGCTGGACGGCTACGGTGATGGATTCGGCACTCGGCTGTGCGGTCTTCTCCGTCATCAAGCCGGGCGAGGCCTATACGACCATCGAATTCAAGCTGAACCTCGTGCGCCCGGTGCTGCCCGGCATGGGCGAGGTGTTCTGCGAGGGGAAAATCATCCATCGCGGCCGCACCATTGCCACGTCGGAAGCCTGGCTACGCGACAAGAACGGCAAGCTTCTGGCGCACGGCACGGAAACCTGCGCCATCTTCCCCATCGAAAACCTGATGCGATAAAGCAATTCCAGCAAAAGTGCGAAGCGGTTTTGCGTCCGGAATTGCGTGAAAACAAAGAACTAGGCTCCGAAGAGATTGCCACGCTGAAACGTAACCCCGTTTGGCGTTTGGATAAAACCGGGTAGTCTCGCCGCCCGGACTGTGCCGTGCTGGAGACGCAATGCTCGAAATACTCTCTTTGGTCGCGATTGGCCTCGCGCTCTATACCCTCAACGCCTCGCGCAACAGCGCGCAGAAAATCGGCGCAGAGGTGATGCGGCTGAAGGGCGAGATCGAGGCGCTGAAGGCGAGCGGCATCGCAATCCCAGCCACCGAAGCCGAACCGGTTGCCGAAACACCGGAAGCCGCGCGGGAGGAGGTAACGGACGAGCCTGTAGCGGCCGATTTCGCGAGCCCCTGGACGACAAAAAGCGGCGAGGTGGATGCAGGCCGCGCGATCTTCGGTGGTGATGCGCCCGCCATGCCGGCCGAAACCGTTGCCGCGAGCGAAACGGCGGAAGAGGTAGCGTCCGCACCCGCCGCTGCGCCGGCCCGCCCGAAGGAAAGTTTCGAAAGCCGCATCGGTGCGCGCTGGGCCGTCTGGGTGGGCGGCATTGCGCTGGCGCTCGGCGGCATCTTCATGGTGAAATATTCCATCGAGGCCGGATTGCTGAGCCCCGCCGTGCGCCTGTCGCTGGCCGCTGCTTTCGGCTTGGTTCTGATGGCGGCGGGCGAATTCGTGCGCCGCCGCACCCAGCCGCTGATCGCCAATGCCTTCCAGAACGCCATGATTCCCGGCGTGCTGACGGCCGCCGGGGCCATCACGCTCTTCGCCGTCACCTATGTCTCCTACGAATTCTACAGCTATTTCGGCCCGGTCACCGCCTTCGTGCTGCTCGCCGCCGTCTCCTTCGCCACCATCGGCCTCTCGCTGCTGCACGGGCAGGCGCTCGCCGGCCTGGGCCTCTTGGCCTCCATGCTCACCCCGGCGCTGGTTGCGACGGAAGAGCCGAGCGCCTGGGGCCTGTTCGGCTTCCTCATCGTCGCCTGGCTCGCCACCTTCGCCGCCTCGCGCATCCGCCACTGGCATGTGGTGCCGGCGCTCGCCAATGCCGGCATGGCGCTGTGGGCGGTGCTCTACCTCTCGCAGGCCAGCAATATCGATGTAGTGCCGGCGCTGGTCGCCATGCTGGTGCTTGCCATAGGCCACGGCCTGATCTGGCCGGGCAATGTCACGACCGAAGATCTGCCGGCGCCTGCCGACGCCAAACCCGCCGATGCACTGGATCGTCTGCTCACCCCACCGGCGGCGGCCGTATCCGTCACCGGCGCGCTCGCCATGGCCTTCCCGGCGCTGGTGCTCGCAAGTGCCGTCCCGGCACTCGCCCATGCGGATTACGCCTTCGTCATCGTCGTCCTGGCCCTTGCCGCCCTCGGCGCCCTGCGTGGCTGGGCGATCTATCCGGCGATCCTTTCCGCAGTCGCCGCCGTCATCGGCGTGGTGGCGATGGTCGGTCTGCCGGATCAAGGGCTGATTGACGGTTTCGGCAGTCTCGCGCTGCCGGCGGTGGAAGGGGTGGTCCCCGCACCACCGATGGCGGAAAGCACCTTGCCGGTGCCGGTCCTTGGTCTGGTGCCGGTCAATCTGCTGCTGATCCTCGCGGCCATCTATGCTGCGGTCGGCCTTGCAGCGATACGCCTGCGCATGCCGGGTTCCAGCGCGTTTGCGGCCCTCTGGAGTTTGCTCGCGCCGGCCGTGCCCTTCGCGATCCTTGTCGTCAGCTTCCTGAATTTCGGCAACCTCTCCTTCGACGCCAAACACGGGCTTCTCGCGGTCCTACTCGGCCTCGTCTTCTTCGCCGCCGCGGAAGCCTTTTCGCGCGAGAGAGCGGAGGAAGATGGTCTCTTCCTTCCACAACGGACGCTGTCGGCCGGTGGCTTCGCTTTCCTTGTTCTCGCGCTCCATGCCCTGACCGATGGCCTCGCCACCACGCTCGGCATCATCCTGCTCGGCACCATCGCCGTCTTCGCCACCCGCCTGCGCCGCTGGCCGGTTCTGCCCTGGCTGATGGCTGGTGCCGCCGCTGTCGTCGCGGGCCGCATCGCCTGGGAGCCGACCATCGTCGGTGCCGCCAACCTCTCGAAAACGCCCGTCTTCAACCAGCTTCTCGCCGGCTACGGCATCCCAGCAGCCCTGCTGGCACTCTCGGCCTTCGAACTGCGCCGCTGGCCGGGGGAGCGCATCCGCAATCTCCTGCAGGCGCTTGCCAGCCTCTTCCTGTTGCTGACGGCCGCGATCCTCGTGCGCCACGGCATGAATGGCGGCGTGCTCGATAGTTCGGTGCCGACGCTCGGCGAACAGGCGACCTACACGCTGCTCGTCATCGGCGCATCCGCCGTCATGATGTCGCTCGACCTGAAATCGCCAAGCCCCGTCTTCCGCTACGGCTCGATGGTCGTCGGCGGCCTCTCGGTGCTTTCGGTGCTGAGCGCCCATTTCATCGGCCTCAATCCCTATTTCACCGGCGAACTGCTCGGCAAATGGCCGGTGCTCGACCTGCTGCTCGTCGGCTACCTGCTCCCCGGCATCGCCTATGGCGGCCTTGCCTGGTATGCGCGCGACCGGCGGCCGATGCCCTATGTCATCATGCTGGCACTCTCCAGTGTTGCGCTGGTCTTCGCCTGGGTCACGCTGTCGGTTCGCCGCTACTGGCACGGCGAGGGCATCGCGGACTGGAAGGGCTTCCTCCAGTCGGAGACCTACACTTATTCGGTCGTCTGGCTGCTGCTCGGCGTGCTTCTGCTGGCGGTCGGCTCTAAATTCGATTCCAAAAGCATCCGCCTTGCCTCCGCCGGTCTCGTGCTGATCGCGGTGGTCAAGGTGTTCCTGATCGACATGGCCAATCTCGAAGGCATTTTGCGCGCGCTCTCGTTCATCGGGCTCGGCGCGGTGCTGATCGGCATCGGCCTGTTCTACCAGAAAATCCTCTCGGGAAAGTCCGGGACGGGTGAAAAGCCGGAATTGAACGCGGAAGCATGACGGGGTAGGTCTCGGGGCAACAACACCGGATACCCCATGTCCTTCACCTGCCTCGCCGCCGCCTTCACGCCCCTGGGACCGCTTGCCGCGCGCCTGCTGCCGCAGGCCTTCGCGGCCGATGACGGCTCGCATGACGCGGCCCATCTCATCCGCGTGTGGAAGAACGCCCGGCGCATCCAGGCGGAGGAGGGCGGCGATCCGCGCCTGCTCGCCGCTGCCGTGCTGTTGCACGATTGCGTGGCCGTGGAGAAGAATTCGCCGCTGCGCGCCGAGGCTTCGCGGCTGGCAGCCGAAAAGGCCGCGACGCTTCTGGCTGCCGAAGGCTGGAGCGATCAGGATGTGGCCGCCGTCCGCCATGCCATCCTCACCCACAGCTTCTCCGCCAATATCGCGCCGGAAACGCTGGAGGCGAAGATCGTGCAGGATGCCGACCGGCTCGATGCCATCGGCATGGTGGGTGCTGCGCGCTGCTTCTACATTGCCGGCCGCATGGGCAGCGGCCTCTACGATCCCATGGATCCGCTCGCCGAAAACCGTCCCCTCGACGACGAGGCTTTCGCCATCGATCATTTCGAGGTGAAGCTGTTCAAGCTGGCGGATGGTTTTCAGACCGCGGCAGGCGCCCGCATGGCCTTGGAGCGCACGCAGCGGCTGCGTGCGATCCGCGACATGCTTCTGGATGAAATCTGAACGAAAACATGCTTTTGTGCCGCCGGATTGAATCGCTTCGGCAGAGCGTTGAATCAAAGTTTAAAGGAAGGGACGTCCGATGAAGATCGAGGGCCTCAACATTCACCCGCTGAAGAGCGGCCGGGCCATCCCCGTCGAAAGCGCCACGGTGCGTATCGATGGCCTCGCCGGCGACCGGCGCTTCATGATCGTCGAGCCCGACGGCCGCTTCATCACCCAGCGCGAACTCCAGGCGTTGGCCCGCGTCGAGGCGACGGCGGTGGGCGAAAGCCTGCATCTCGAAATGGAGGGCCGCCAACTCTTCGCGAGCTTTGAACCGGACGACCGCCTCGACGTCACCGTCTGGGATAGCCCCGTCAACGCCGCCGTCGCCGATGAAGCGGTGAACGACGTGCTGTCCGACTGGCTCGAACGCCCGGTCAAGCTCGTCCACATGGACGCGCTGGCGCAGCGCGCCGAGGGGGAGGACTGGGCCGGCCAGCCGGCCCCCGTTGGTTTCGCCGATGGCTTCCCCATCCTCGTCACCACGACTGGCTCGCTTGCCGATCTCAACCGGACGCTGGTTGCCAAGGGCCAGGAGCCGGTCGGCATGGATCGCTTCCGCACCAACATCCTCGTCTCCTGCGACGTTCCATGGGAAGAGGACCTCTGGGAAGCGATCGAGATCAACGGCATCGTCTTCGATTTCGTCAAACCCTGCGCCCGCTGCATCATGACCACGCAGGACCAGATGACCGGCGAACGCATCGGCGGCAACCCTATTCAGGGCCTCGCCGAAAAGCGCATGTCCGCCGACCGTCGCGTGCCCGGCGTGCTCTTCGGCTGGAACGCCGTGCCCCGCGGCGAGGGCGAGATCCGCCTGGGCGACACGGTGCGCGTGACGAAGACGCGCACCGAACGCTGGTCGATGAAAATGCGGGCCTAAACCCAGCCGCGCCGCTTGAAATAGAGATAGGGCATCAGGGCGGAGACGATCATCAGGCCGACGGCGTAGGGATAGCCGAAGTGCCATTGCAGCTCGGGCATCAGCTCGAAGTTCATGCCATAGGCCGACGCGACCAGCGTCGGCGGCAGGAAGACCACCGAGGCGACGGTGAAGATCTTGATGATCTGGTTCTGCTCGAGATTGATCAGGCCGAGCGTCGCATCGAGCAGGAAGTTGATCTTTCCTGACAGGAACGCGGCGTGGTCGCCGAGCGAGGTGGCGTCGCGTTGCACGAGCTTCACCAACTGGCGGATTTCCTTCGAGGGTTTGCGCGTCGGCGTCTCCAGCGCCGCATGGTAGGCGACGAGGCGCGAGATGCTGACGAGGCTTTCACGCACGCCGCTCAGGAAATCGCCCTTGCGGCCGAGCTGTTCGATCAGCGCTTCGAGGTCCCGCGTCTTCTTGGTGGAGGAGGCCTTCTTGCTGCGGAAGACTTCACGCGAAATGCCGTCGATCTCGTTGCCGAGCCGCTCCAGCACATCCGCCATGCGGTCGATCACGGCCTCGATGACGCCGAGCATGACGTCTTCGCCGTTCTCGTATGTATGGCCGTTGCCGCGCAGCGCCCGCGCGCAGAAGGTGGCGAAGGGTTTCGCATCGGCATGGCGCACCGTCACCAGCGTCGGGCCGCGCAGGATGAAGGTGATCGGCGTCTTGGCCGGCTCGTCGCTGTCGAGATTGGTCAGTGCCGTCATGGTCATGAAGGCGGCGCCATCTTCCTGATAGAGGCGGGCGGACAATTCGATGTCCTCCATTTCCTCGCGCGTCGGCATGGCAATGTGCAACGCGGCCTCGACGTCCTTTACCTCTTCCGGCGACGGGTTGAGGAGGTCGTACCAGAGGGCAGGGGCGATGGCCTGTTCGATGGCGGGATTGGAAATGTCGCGCAGGCAAAAACGGTCAGCCTTGCGGGCATAGATCTGCAGCATGCTTTGCTCCTTGGAGGGCGCTCTCGCCATCCGGAGCAAGCCGAAACGCTGCTACCGGACGGGTCGCTCGATCGCTCTCGCTCGTCGACTGTCGGGGTCCATTGATCTTATCCGGGTTTCATTGGCGTCCTGTGACGCCGAAGCGTGGGATGCGCCCAAAATCCTTCCGCGTCAAGCACATCCGCCGGTCGCTTGAATCGAAATGTTCCATCAGCAGGACTGATCGCTCGGTCAATTAAATTCGCTTTTGTTAATTGATGGTGCGACGTAAATTTCGCGCACCTGATTTGGAGATGCCCATGTCCGCCCCATCCACCGTTGCGGCGCCCGCCGCGAGCCGGCCCATGCCCTGGCTCATCATCATCGCCGGCTCGCTGATTGCGGTGCTCACTTTCGGCCCGCGCTCGGCGATGGGCTTCTTCCAACTGCCGATGTTGCAGGATACCGGCTGGGACCGCACGACTTTCGGTCTCGCCATGGCCTTCCAGAACCTCGCCTGGGGCGTCAGCCAGCCGTTCTTTGGTGCCATCGCCGACAAGTTCGGCACCTGGCGCGTGCTGCTGATATCGGGCCTCGTCTATGCGCTGGGCCTCTTCCTCATGTCGCTCGGCACATCGCCGCTCTGGCTGCATATCGGCGGCGGCGTGTTGGTTGGTCTCGGCGTCGGCTCCGGCTCCTTCGGCATCCTGCTGTCGTCCTTTGCACGCAATGTCACGCCCGAGCAGCGCTCTATGGCGTTCGGCATCTGCACGGCGGCAGGCTCTGCCGGCATGTTCCTGTTCGCGCCGCTGTCGCAGGGCCTGATCAGCGCCTATGGCTGGTCGGACAGCCTCGTCTATCTCGGCATGCTGATGCTGCTGGTGCCGCTCATCGCCATTCCGCTGCGCGGCAATTCCTCCTCAGGCATCACGTCGGCAAACGAATACAAGCAGACGATCGGCGAGGCGCTGCGCGAAGCGCTCGGCCATCGCAGCTATCTTCTGCTGGTCTCGGGTTTCTTCGTCTGCGGCTATCAGGTCGCCTTCATCACCGCGCATTTCCCGGCCTATCTCGGTGATCTCGGCATCGATGCGCGTTACGCCGTGATCGCACTGGCGCTGATCGGCTTCTTCAACATCATCGGCTCGCTCGCCGCCGGTTTCATCGGCCAGCGTTACTCCAAGCCCTATTTCCTCGCCTATATCTATCTCGCCCGTTCGGTTGCCGTTTCGGCCTTCATCCTGCTGCCGAAATCGCCGACCTCGGTCATTATCTTCGCCATCGTCATGGGCCTGCTCTGGCTCTCCACGGTGCCGCCGACCAATGGCCTCGTTGCCATCATGTTCGGCACGAAGCATCTTGGGCTGCTCGGCGGCATCGTCTTCCTGTCGCACCAGGTCGGCTCGTTCCTCGGCGTGTGGATGGGCGGCTATCTCTACGACCATTTCGGCACCTACGATCCGGTGTGGTGGCTCGGCGTGGCGCTCGGCATCTTCGCGGCCATCGTGCACTGGCCCATCCAGGAAAAGGGCGTTGCCCGCCCGGCCATGGCCTGACGAAATCACGCCGCCGCCCGAAGGATTTCGGGCGGCGCTTCTTGCAAAGCGTCACAAAAGTTTCTAAATCTGAACCACCGGCCCATGCCGGTTTTGTTTTACGGCTATTATGCTCAAGTTGAGCAAAATAGCGAAGCCGCCGGGATCCGGCGGAGGAGGAGGGTTCCATGACCGTTCTGGCCCCGCATGCGGCAGAAGCCGAGGCTGCGCGTCCGCTCACCGCCGCCGAGCGCTTCGGTGTCCTGGAAAAGCCCGATCTCACCTTCACGCCCGAGATCGCCCGCGAGACGGAACACCTCTACGAGAAGGTGAAGCAGTTCATCCCCGCTTTCGAATGGCCTGTTTATGCGCCCTATGTCGCGGCCATCAACCGGCTGAAGCGCGAGCGCGGCGCCGTCATCCTCGCGCACAATTACCAGACGCCGGAAATCTTCCACTGCGTTGCCGATATCGTCGGCGATTCGCTGCAGCTTGCCCGCGATGCCACCAAGGTGGATGCCGAGATCATCATCCAGTGCGGCGTGCACTTCATGGCCGAGACCTCGAAGCTCTTGAACCCGGAAAAGACCGTGCTGATCCCCGATTCGCGCGCCGGCTGCTCGCTGTCGGAATCGATCACCGGCGAGGATGTGCGCCTCTTGAAGCAGCGCTATCCCGGCGTGCCTGTGGTGACCTACGTCAACACGTCGGCGGATGTGAAGGCGGAGACGGACATCTGCTGCACCTCGTCCAACGTGCTTGCCGTCATCGAGAGCCTGGAGAGCGACACGGTTCTCTGCATTCCGGACGAATATCTGGCGATGAACGTCGCCAAGCAGACCAACAAGAAGATTCTGACCTGGAAGGGCCATTGCGAGGTGCATGAGCGCTTCACGGCGGCCGAACTCCTGTCCTACAAGGAAGCCCATCCCGGCATCGAGATCATCGGCCATCCGGAATGCCATCCCGACGTCATCGCCGTCTGCGATTTCGCCGGCTCCACCTCGGGCATGATCAACTATGTGAAGGACAACAGGCCCTCGCGCGTGCTGCTCGTCACCGAATGCTCGATGGCGTCGAACATCCAAGCCGAACTTCCCGGCGTCGATTTCATTAAGCCCTGCAATCTCTGTCCGCACATGAAGCGCATCACGCTGCCGAAGATCCTCGACAGCCTGGTGAACATGACGGAGGAGGTCCTGGTCGATCCGGCAATCGCCGATCGTGCCCGCCTCGCCGTCGAGCGGATGGTGAATTTGAAGCAGTAGCTCTCCTCAATTCAGGAGGAGAAGGGGCGGGAGTGCCCCGCAGCTCGCCTTCCGGGCAGGAAAGCCGAGCGGCGTGTCGGAGGAAAGACCATGCCCATTGACAGTTTCCGCCCGCAATCCTGGAACGGCATCGACGATATCGTCATCGTCGGCGGCGGCCTTGCCGGCCTGTTCTGCGCCCTGAAACTCGCGCCGCGTCCCGTCACCATCCTCGCCGCTGCGCCGATCGGTCAGGGCGCATCGTCCGCCTGGGCGCAGGGTGGCATTGCGGCGGCCATGAGCCCCGGCGATACCTTCGACAAGCATGTCGCCGATACGCTGGAAGCCGGTGCCGGCATCGTTGATGAGAAGATGGCGCGCTTTATGGTCTCCGAGGGACCGTCGCGCATTCACGATTTGCTCGACTACGGCGTACCCTTCGACCGCGACCTCGAAGGCAAGCTCATGCTGTCGCGCGAAGCCGCCCATTCGGAACGCCGCATCGTGCGCGTGAAGGGCGACATGGCCGGCAAGGCCATCATGGAAGCGCTCATCGCCGCCGTGCGCAACACGCCGTCGATCCGCGTGCTGGAAGGCTATGTGGTCGAAGAGCTGGTGCGCGAAGGCCGCTTCATCTCCGGCGTCATCGCACGGCCGGATGCCGGCCAGGCGAAGAACCGCGTGCATTTCCCGGCGCGCGCCGTGGTGCTCTGCTCGGGCGGCGTCGGCCATCTCTTCGCCGTCACAACCAATCCGTGGCAGGCCTGTGGGCAGGGCGTCGGCATGGCCGCGCGCGCCGGCGCCATCATCGCCGATCCGGAATTCGTGCAGTTCCATCCGACCGCCATCAATATCGGCCGAGACCCTGCACCGCTCGCCACTGAGGCGCTGCGCGGCGATGGCGCGCATCTCGTCAATTCCGCCGGCCACCGTTTCATGCTCGATATCCACGAGGATGCCGAACTCGCCCCGCGCGATATCGTCTCCCGCGGCGTCTTTGCCGAAGTGCAGGCCGGCCGTGGCGCCTTCCTCGATTGCACCAAGGCGGTGGGCGCGCATTTCCCAGACATGTTCCCGACGGTCTATGCTTCCTGCAAGGCGGCCGGTATTGATCCCGTCACCCAGCCGATCCCGGTCGTGCCTGCCGTGCATTACCACATGGGCGGCGTGCTGACGGATGCCGAGGGCCGCACCTCGATCGACGGCCTCTGGGCCGCCGGCGAAGTCACCTCGACCGGTGTGCATGGCGCGAACCGCCTTGCCTCCAATTCGCTGCTCGAAGCCGTCGTCTTCGCTGCCCGCATCGCGGAAAACATCAAGGGCATGCTGCCGGAGCCGAAGCTTAACGACTGGGGCAAGAATGCCGGGGAGAGCGACGACCTCGTGACCATCGAGGACAGCGCCGCCCTGAAGCGCCTGCGTCGCGTCATGAGCGATCAGGTTGGCGTCATCAGGACGGGCGAGGGCCTGAAGGCGGCGATCCGCGAGATCGCGGCGCTGGAGCGCGAAAACAGCCGCATGCGCTTCCACAACATCGTCACGACCGCCAAGCTCATCGCAACGGGCGCGTATCTTCGCGAAGAAAGCCGCGGCGGCCACTACCGCTCCGATTTCCCCGAGCAGAAGGCCAACTGGAAGCACCGCACCTTCATCACGCTCGCCGAAGCCGACAAGGTCGTGGCGGATCTCTCGGAAACGGCGGCGGCGTGATCCCGCCGTCTCCCTATCGACATTGAACAGGACAAGCTCATGACCAGCTCCTATCTCCCCGTCCTCTCCCCCCTGATGGTGGAAGATCAGGTGCGCGCGGCCCTTGCCGAGGATCTGGGCCGGGCCGGCGATATCACCAGCCAGGCGACGATCGGGCCGAACATGAAGGCGACGGCGGAGCTGAATGCTCGCGAGCATGGCGTCATGGCCGGGCTCGATCTGGCGCGCGCGGCGTTCCGTCTGATGGATCCGACGATCCGTTTCGAGGCCTTCGTGAAGGACGGAGACAGGCTCGCGCCCGGCACGGTCATCGCGAAGGTTTCGGGGCCGGCGCGGGCGGTGCTGTCGGCCGAGCGGGTGGCGCTGAATTTCCTCATGCATCTCTGCGGCGTCGCGACCCATACGGCGCGCTTTGCCGAGGAAATCGCGCATACACCGGCAAAAGTCTGCTGCACGCGAAAAACCATTCCGGGGCTCAGGGCACTGGAGAAATATGCCGTGCGCATGGGCGGCGGCTCGTCGCATCGCTACGGGCTCGATGACGCGATCCTCATCAAGGACAACCACATCGCGGTGGCGGCCGGCGTCGAAGGGGCGATCCGCTCGGCGCGTGCATTCGCTGGCCATCTCGTCAAGGTCGAGGTCGAGGTGACGACGCTGGAGGAGCTGGAGGAGGCACTGGAGGCGCAGCCCGACGTGATCTTGCTCGACAATATGGGGCCGGAGCTCTTGCGCCGGGCCGTCGAGATCAACCGCGATTGCGCCGGCCTCACCGAAGAGGCCTATGCCGCCGACCAGCGCCGCGTGAAGCTGGAGGCCTCGGGCAACGTCAATCTCCAGACAGTCAGGGCGATTGCCGAGACCGGCGTCGATTATATCTCAACGTCGAAGATCACCATGGCGGCGCCGACGCTCGACATCGGCCTCGACGTCGTGGTGCGCTAAGGGGAACACCCAGAAGAACGATGCGTTCCGGTTCCATGGCCAATCATGGAAAGGACGCATCATGTGGAAGATTTTGACGCTCGCGACGATGGCGGGCACGCTTGCAGTGCTCGGCACGCCCGCTCTTGCCCAGCAGACGAAAAATACGGCTGAGGCGAATTTCGTTGATCTCAAGGGCAAGGAAAATGGCCGGGCGCATCTGAGCGCCGGCAATGACGGCGTTCTCTTCGAGGTCGAGATTTCAGGCCTCGAGCCGCGCAAATGGGTGGCGCTGCACATTCACGAGACCGGCAAGTGCGACCATGAGCACGGCAACAAAGCGGCTGGCGGCCATTTCAATCCGGACAAGAAGGATCACGGCTTCATCGCCGCGAATGGTCCGCATGCCGGCGACCTGCCGAACCAATATGTGGCGGATGATGGGGTGCTGCGGGCGCAGATCTATTCGACGATGGTCCGTCTCGACGATGCCGAGCGCGGCATTCGCGGGCGCGCGCTGATCGTTCATGCCGGCTCGGACGATTATCGCACCGACCCGGCCGGCGGCGCGGGCGATCGCATCGCCTGCGCCGTGATCAAGTAAAGCCTATTCGGCCGGGGCCGCTTGCGGCTCCGGCTCGGCCAGCTTCTGGCCGAAGGCGATGCGCACCCGCCGGTTCATGTCGCGCGTCGTCTTGAACCATTGCGGCGTGGAGACCCAGTAGCGCAGCGTCAGCGTGGCCGAACTGTCGCCGAGACTGTCGACGAAGACCTGCGGCGCGGGCACGGATTCGATGGTCGGGTCCTCGCGTGCGATCTCCAGCAGGCGGTCGATCTCGTCATCGATATCCCTGCTGTCGGGCACCGTGACCTGAAGGTCGTGCTTACGGGTGCGCTCGCGGCTGTAATTGGTAACCGGCGTGTTCCAGAGCGTCGAATTGGGCGCGAGACGATAGAGGCCGTCGCTCGTCCTGAGTTCGGTGGCAAACAGGCCGACCTCGGTGATCGTGCCGGTCACATCCTTCGTCTCGATATATTCGCCGACCCGGAAGGGTCGCAGCACGAGCAGCATGATACCGGCAGCGATGTTCTGCAGCGTGCCCTGAAGCGCAAGGCCGATGGCCAGGCCGGCGGCGCCGAGGGCGGCGATGATCGAGGCGGTCTGCACGCCGAACTGGCCAAGCACCGTCACGAAGACCAGCACAAGCACGGCATAGCGCAGGATATTGGCGAAGAAATGCGCCAGCGTCATGTCGATGCCGCGCACATGCGACAGGCCCGACAGGGCCCAGCGGTGCAGCAGCCGCGATAGAAACCAGCCGAGCACGAGCAAAACCAGCGCGCCGAGGATGGAAAAGGAATATTGCACGGCGAGCGCGCTTGCCTGCGTGAGGGCTGCGCGCGAGGCGACGATGATATCGGTGGCTTGTTGTTCCATGGATCCTTTCCCCATCTGTTGACGTCGGTGGGGAATGGCAGGGCAGCGGAGAAGTTCCGGTTATCTTGTTCCGACCTTGAGGCCGGGGGCGGGGCGCTCCTCCAGAATACGGCGACGGAAGCGGAACAGGGCGGCGGGGCGCCCGCCGGTCGCGGCGGTGGAGCCGCCGGTCGGCTCGACGAGTTCGGCGCCCTCGACCAGCCGGCGGAAATTCTGCTTGTGCAGGTGCCGGCCGGAGATCGCCTCGACCGTCGCCTGCAACTCCGTGAGCGTGAACTCCGGTGCCATCAGCTCGAAGATGACGGGACGGTATTTGAGTTTGCCGCGCAGGCGCGCCATGGCGGTCGCGACGATACGTCTGTGATCGTGCCGCATGGCGATGCCGGGCGAGGAGGTGCAGGGGCGGGTGCGCCCGTCCGTGACGGCCTCTTCGGCGAGGCCTGCTTCGTAGAGCAGTTCGTAGCGCTCCAGAACGCGCTCCTCGTCCCAGGGGAAATCGTCGAGGCCGAAGGCAAGCCGGATACGGGTCAGCGGCATCGGTGTCGTGTTGAGGCGTTCCTCGTGCATGTCGTCTGTCGCCCATTTCTTCAGGGCGGGGATGATGAGCTGGTCGATCACCGGCGGCCGGCCCTGCCGCCAGTCCTCCCACGGCAGGTAGGAATACCAATTGCGCCAGGCGGCACCGGCTTGCGCCAGCCGTTCATTGGCCTCGGCGTCGGTGCGGGTCAGCGCGAGATAACCGACGGACACCATGTGCGTGCCGGCCTCGTCCGGCAGCTTCTGCCGGCCGCGGTCGCCGAAGGTGTAGAGCTGCTCGATATAACCGAGCTTCAGCGCCGTCTGCGCCTCCACGCTGGCGCGCAGGCTCGTTTCGAAGGTGCGGTGCTGTTGCGGGTCGAACGGGCCGAAGGGCAGGGCATCACGCTCTCCGGCATGGCCGCCGATCGCGAGAATGCAGGGGCTGCGGCCCGAGATCGCGACCACCGCCGCATTCAGGCCGATTTCGACCGGGGGGCGGGCGCGCTGTTCCGTCATGGTTGCACCGGACTGGCGGAAAAGGAAAACGGGCTGTCGCCGACATAATCCGCCCCGCGGCCGATAGCCTTCACCGCGGCGGCGAGACGGCCGCCGCGGCCCAGCACATGATCGCCGATCTCGATGAGCCGTGCATTCGGCGTCGCTTGCACGGAGGCCTTCCGCAGGCGCTGCGCCAGGTCGTGCTCGTCCTGATCGGGTTCAATCGCGAGCGCGGTGATGAGCGCGGCGGCGGGGGAGCGGGAGACGCCCATCATGCAATGCACGAGAAGCGGCGCCTGCCGATCCCAGCCGCGTGCGAAATTGACGATGGCCGCGACATGCTCCTCGCCGGGCGCGACGAGATTGCCCGTGCCGGCAAAGGCGATGTCGTTGACGCCGACGATGAGATGGCGCCCGGCGTCGATGACGGCGGGGCGATGGAAATTCTGCTTCGGCGCGACGAGGCTCAGCATCTCGCGACAGCGGTGCCGGATGGCGAGTTCCCCGATTTTTCCCAGCGGCGCGACGACGATCGTGCCCATGATCACACCATCGCCTTGAGGGTGGCGCGCTCGCGTTCCAGTGTTTCGAAGCGTTCGGCAAAGCGGCGCTGTGCCTCGGCCGTCGGCACGGGCGCGATCTCGATCATGTCGAGCGTGATGCCGCGCGGCGCGCCGAAGAACTTGACGGCTTCGGCATGGGAGAAGCCGGCGAGCTCCGTTGCCTCGAAGAAGGCCGCGACCTGATCGGCCTTCTTGATCTTCGCCTTCAGCGTCGTGGGCATCGAGGGCGGCAGGCCGAAGCGCAGGTGCACGGCAGTTTCCAGCCGCTTTTCCACCGTCTTGTAGCCACCGCCAACCACTGCCTTGAAAGGTGAGATCATGTCGCCGATCACATATTCCGGTGCATCGTGCAGCAGCGCGATCAGGCATTCATCGGCATTGCAACGGTTCTGCCGGCGGAAGATCGCCTCGACGATGAGGGAGTGCTGGGCCACCGAAAAGGCATGCTCGCCATGCGTCTGGCCGTTCCAGCGGGCGACGCGGGCGAGGCCGTGGGCGATGTCGGAGAGCTCGATATCGAGCGGCGAGGGATTGAGCAGATCGAGGCGGCGGCCGGACAGCATGCGCTGCCAGGCGCGGGGCTCTGTCTTGGCGCGGGCCGCACCGCTCATTGCGCCGGAACCTCGGAGGCCTCTTCAGGGAAGGCAAGGCCGGTCCAGGCGGGCAGGGCGACGGTCACGGCGATGCCGTCGGCGGTGATCGGTGTGCCGGCCTGCATGGCATCCGCCGCGCGGTCGATGCGCACGATGGCGAGGCCCTGTGTGCCCGAGACGCTACCGAGCGTGCCGATCGGCTTGGCGCCGGCCATCAGCTCCGTGCCGCTGGCGGGCAGCGTGCTTTCCCCCGTGACGATGACGGGACGACGCCGGGCGGTGCCGCGATGCTGCATGCGGGAGACCACCTCTTGCCCGACATAACATCCCTTGCGGAAGGAAAGCCCGCCGCTCAGATCCAGCAGCGTGTCATGCGGGAAGGCATCGGACAGCGGATAATCGCGCCCGGCTTCCGGCAGGCCCGCGGCGATGCGCAGCGCATCGTAGATTGCGGGGTCGTCGCTGCCGCCGGCACCCGGACGGCGCGAGACGTCGAGCCCGGCCTTGGCGAAGCGGGCGTCGCGCGCGCCATCGGCCTCCGCATCGTCCCAGGAGACGGTCGCCTCGGCGCCTTCGACCACCGCAAGATCGACGGCGGCGCGCAGCTTGTACATGGTCAGCCGCTTGAGGAGCGCATCGCGCTGATCCTCGGTTGTTTCGATGAGGAAGGCGTCCGCTCCGTCGCGGCGGATCAGGAAATCGAAGAAGATCTTGCCCTGCGGCGTCAAAAGCGCGCCCGGCCGGATTTCGCCCTCGGGCAGCGAGGGCAGGTCGGTGGTGATCAGCGATTGCAGGAAGGGCTCGGCATCCTTGCCGGAAAGGCGGAGAAAGGCGCGGCCGGAAAGCGTGACGGAAGGCATGTTTCGATCCAGATTTTCATTGGTCGACGGTGTCCATCGACGCTTTGGCGCACCAGTGCGCCCTTGAAACAGAAGTAGAACGCCGGACGCGCTTTCGCAAGATGAGGGGTGCGACTTGCCGGCGAGGAGACTTCGTTAAAGGCATTGAACGGGGCCGGTCTTTGCGTAGGTCGCGAATACGCATGCAATCAATCCCAGGCAAAGGATCGTGGCGTGTATCGTCGGAGCAAAAAACCAAGCCTGTCGGGCGGCGGGAACGAACAGCGATCGGGCAAGGAAGATCAGGCCGCAAAAGCCGATGGCAATAATGAAAATATTCAGTGGCGGCAGCAGGATCATTGGCCAGCAGCTCGCAAAGCCGGAGCTACCTGCATTGGCATAAGCCACCGTGGCTAGCGCGATCCAGAGCAGGATATGCGTTGTCGCCTGAAGCCATATGGGTGGCGTTTTCATGACGAGAGGCTCCAAGAGATTAAGCTGAACTCTCAATCGCCGGTGACGAAGAATTTCCACTGTCCGTCCGGCGTGATGCCGACGCGGTAGAAATTGTAGCTGCCGAATTCCTGCATGTCGGAGAAGTCGCCGGCTGTCACGATGCGCAGCAGCTCGACCTTTTCCGGTTGGGTGAGGCCCGCCAGCGGCTTTTCGGCGAAATAGGGCCAGACATACATCTCGTCGGGCGTGCCCTGGCCGACATGCACGAAGCCGGTTGCCAGCACGTCGAGCAGGATGGCCAGCACCTCGATGCCGTCGCTGTCGCCGGATTGGCCCTTCAGCGTCTCGACCGGGCCTTCGTCGCTTTCGACAATGGAGACCTGGGTTTCTGTAACGCCCTTGCCGAGCAGCGGGCGCAAGCGCTCTATATCGCCGGAGGCGGCGGCCTCGACGATGAGCTGGCGCATGCGGCGCACGGCTTCCGGCGCCTTGTTGATGTCGTAGAGCACCTCGACGGGCGTCTGCGGCTCGTCCGCCTTGTCGTCGGTGACGGCGGGCTCTTCGCCGGCCGGCTCGGTCACGGCCTGGTCCTTGCGAATCAGCGGATCGGGCATCGGCAGTTCGAGCGGGGAGGCGTCCTCGTTCTTCTCGACGGGGGCTGCCTTGCCGGCCTCTTCCGCCGGCTTTTGCGGCGTCTCGCCCGGCTGATGCTTCAACTCGCTCAGTGCGAAAGCGGGGCGCACGGGCGCGACAAGCGCCGTCGTCACGGAAAACACCGACAATACGATGAGGCTGCAGCGAAACAGCTTTTTGCCGTCAGCGGACGTCTGCATGACCTTTGTCTTTCCAGCCTGGAGCATTTTGAACGCAATTCCGCACGCAGCATGGCTGCGCACTGTGGCGGAATTGCCTATTGCAGGATGCGCTCGGGGGAGAATTCTCCAGCCAGCATGCGCTCGCGCAGCGAATCAAGCATCGTCTCCGCGCCTTTTTCGCCGTGAACGCGGATCGTTTCGCGGAGCGCAAGCGCAATCGCGGCATCTGCGATGATTTCGAGCTCGATGCCGTCAGCCATGCCGTCAGCCCAGGCTTCGTTCTGGTATTCCAGAGCGGCCTGCATCTTCTCGTGCACGATCATCTCGTCGATATCGTTGAGGCTAGGTTCCATTGAACGGTCCATACGCGGCATTCAGTTCTTACTGCACTGTTAACGACCTTAGCAGCCTTTTCCCAAAACGGCACTGGGTCATGAGAAAAGAGGTTAATTAACCGCTAATTTCCAAACCTTGCGGTAATTTCCGTGGCAAGTGTTGCACCTTCGTTACGGTATCTCTCTTCTGCGACAACAGCCGAGTCGGTGCAAGCGGTATAGATGGCGGCAAACGAGCGATATCCCCGGTTGAACGCCGCCGTCAGCTTCTCCTGCCGCCCGGGTTCCTTGCCTGCTTCGAGCTGAATGAGCTGCTGCATCGAGGCCCGCCAGTTGTCTTCCGGCTTGTCGGCGCAGAGGTTTCGCAGGTAATGCACGGCCCCCAAAATCTCCGAAAGACGCTCCAGCCGCTCGTCATAGGGCGCCGGCTTTTCTTCAATTGTGGCAGCCGGCGGCGTTTCCTTCGCCTTGTCGCCAGTGGCCTTCTGGCCGAAGGCTGGGGCGGCGAGAGTAAGGCCGAGGAGAAGTGCGGCGCGAATCACTTTCATGCCAAAAACCTCGCCCGCTCGGCTTCCAGTCGCGCGATGCATTCGCGCACGCTGTCCGGCGCCGGCATTTTCGCGATCTCGTCTGCGGTGTACCAGCCGACGCTTGCGGCATCGTCGGCGGCGACGGCAACCGCCGAAGCATCCGCCTTGACCTTGAAAACCGACAGGAAGAAGGAGGGGCTGCCGGGGCCGTCCTCGCGGCCGGGCAGGTCGTAGGTCGCAAAAAGCATTGGTTTTTCGGCCTGGATGCCGGTTTCCTCGAAGAGTTCGCGCAGTGCCGTCTCGGCCGGCGTCTCGCCGTCCTCGCCGCGTCCGCCCGGAAAGGCATACATGGCGTCCGACGGCGGCTTGGTGCGCAGCACGAGCAGGTAGCGTCCGTCGCGCTCGATGATGGCGGAGGAGGCGGGCTGGGGTTTCTTCGACGTCTTCATCGTGTCAGGTGTTCTCGCGCTTCATTGACCCCTTATAGGCAAAGTGCGATGACGGCGCCATGTGTGGACGCTATGCATTGCTGGCCAGGACGGACCTGATGAAGGCGTTTCTCGATGTCCTTGATATCGAGGATACGCCGGCGCGTTACAATATCGCGCCCACGCAGCCGATCATCGTCGTCATTGCCGGCGAAAAGCAGGAGCCCGGCAGCAACCTGCCGGAGCGCAGGGCCATGCTGGTGCGCTGGGGCTTCATGCCCGGCTGGGTGAAGGACCCGCGCGATTTTCCGCTGCTGATCAATGCGCGCTCGGAAACAGCCATCGAGAAGGCCTCGTTCCGCGCCGCCATGCGCCACCGCCGCATCCTCGTGCCGGCGTCCGGCTTTTTCGAATGGCGGCGGCCGGAAGACAAAAGCGAGAAGGCGCAGGCCTATTTCATCCGTCCGAAGAAAGGCGAGATCGTCGCCTTCGCCGGCCTGATGGAAACGTGGTCCTCAGCTGACGGTTCGGAGGTCGATACCGGCGCGATCCTGACGACGAAAGCCAATGCCGACATTTCGCGCATCCACGACCGAATGCCTGTCGTCATCCGGCAGGAGGATTTTTCGCGTTGGCTGGACTGCAAGACGCAGGAGCCGCGCGACGTCGTCGATCTGATGAAGCCGATCGACGAAGGGTTCTTTGAGGCGATCCCGGTATCCGACAAGGTCAACAAGGTCGCCAATATGGGCGCCGACATCCTCGAACCTGTCGAGGAGCAGGCCGAATCGACGCCGAAAGAGACAAAGGGCGCCGACGCGCCCCCATCTTCCGACCAGTTGTCGCTGTTCTAATTTTCTCAGTCGTAGAGCGACTGGAGCACGGCCGGAATATCGCGCTCGCGGCGCGGCTTTTCGACCTTCGCTTCCGGCTTGCACTGGGTTGCGGCAACGACGGCGCGCAGGCCGATCGGCTTGTAGCGCGCCTGAAGGTTTTCGTTGGCAACGGCGGCGGGCTTTTGCGCCGGGTGTTTCTTGGCAGTCGACATTCTCATTCTCCTGAAGTCTTGCTCATCAGGCAGCCCCGAATCCCCCGGTTGCTACCCCCAATGAGCTATGCGTTTAGGGAGCCCTTTCGGCTAAATTCTGCTCGAACTTTGATCGCTCTGCGGCAAAACGCGAAAAAGGCGGGTTTTCCCGGTCAAGAATTGTGACCGTTGTAACATCACTTGGGCGGCGTCTGGCGTATTCTGGTTTGCAGGAAGGCGGCGATGATGGCCCGCAGGCCGAAGGGGTTATCGCAAACGGCCTTGTCGGGGTGCGGGCGATTGTCCTGGTCTTCGCAGTCCTCGTATCTGGTGTTGCGCATCGTGGTTCCCCTTGGTGTGCGGCGGTTTCGACCGCTTCGATGCCCTCTTTTTCTCATGGCGCAGGGGACAGCCGTGTCACCGCGGTAACAGGGCACGAGGCCAAGGATTTTCGTCGGGAAGGGCGTTCGCCCGCTTGACCGGACGAGCGGGGAGCGCGATAAAGCGTGCCATGAAAACGGTACTCTGCATTCGCCGGAGCATTATTCGCTAGCGCACGCGCTGGCCCGGCCGTTTTCGTCCCCCAAAATCCCTGGATGACAAACGACCCGGCCAGCCGGGTTTTTGCATTTTGGGGAGACTTCCATGGCCGAAAAGCCGGTCCTGTCGCTGTACAACACGCTCACGCGCTCGAAGGGGGCCTTCGCGCCCATCGACCCTGATAATGTGCGCATGTATGTCTGCGGCCCGACGGTCTATGACTTCGCCCATATCGGCAATGCGCGGCCCGTCATCGTCTTCGACGTGCTGTTTAGGCTGCTGCGCCATGTCTATGGCGAAAACCACGTCACTTATGCCCGCAACATCACCGACGTCGACGACAAGATCAACGCGCGGGCGCTGCGCGATTTCGGCACGGAGATCGCAAACGGCACGCTCTCCCTCAATGAGGCGATCCGCCGCGTGACGGAGAAGACGGCCAACCAGTTCCATGCCGATATCGTCGCACTCGGCGCCATGCAGCCGACGCATGAGCCGCGCGCCACCGAATTCGTCCAGCCGCGTGATGATGGCAAGGTCGACATGATCACGCTGATCGAGCGTCTGATCGAACGCGGCCATGCCTATCAGGCGGGCGGTGAGGTGCTGTTCGACACCCAGTCGATGGCCGATTATGGCGATCTTTCCAAGCGTCCGCTCGACGAGCAGCAGGCCGGCGCCCGCATCGCCGTCGATGCGCACAAGAAGAACCCCGGCGATTTCGTGCTGTGGAAGCTGTCCTCGCCCGAAGAGCCGGGCTGGGACAGCCCCTGGGGCCGCGGCCGTCCGGGCTGGCATATCGAGTGCTCGGCCATGTCGGCCGCCTATCTCGGCGAGACCTTCGACATCCACGGCGGCGGCCTCGACCTGATCTTCCCGCACCATGAGAACGAGATCGCCCAGTCGCGTTGCGCGCATGGCACCAAGGTCATGTCGAATGTCTGGATGCACAACGGCTTCCTGCAGGTCGAAGGCCGCAAGATGTCGAAGTCGGAGGGCAATTTCTTCACGATCGCCGAGTTGCTGCACGAGGAAAAGTTCGGCGGCCGCAAATGGCCGGGCGAAGTGCTGCGCCTCGCCATGCTGATGACGCATTACCGCGAGCCCATCGACTTCTCCGTCAAGCGCCTGGAGGAGGCCGAGCGCCTTCTCGCCAAATGGCCGGCCGGCGGCAACCCGGCCGAAGGTCGCGTCGATCAAACCGTGCTCGCTCCGCTCTACGACGACCTCAACACGGTCGCCGCCGTGCAGGCCCTGCACGCGCTCGCCCAATGCGCCAACAACGACCCGCTGATGCTGCCGGTCTTTGCCGCCAGTGCCGAACTGCTCGGCGTCCTGCCGAAGAAGGCCGAGGTTTCCAAGGCGCTGGAAGACAGCATCGAAAGCCTCATCCAGCTGCGTCTGGAAATGCTGAAGGCGAAGAACTTCGCCGAGGCCGACAAATTGCGCGACGACCTCGCGGCCAAGGGCATCCAACTCAAGGACGGCAAGGATCCGGCGACGGGTGAGCGCGTGACGACGTGGGAGGTGAAGCGGTGAGGTTGTCTGGAGTTCGTTGAAGGCCTATGCTTGGGCATATGCCGTGATCGATAGAGGTCGCTATGAGTGCAAGACCGCAGGAAATGCCTGAAGCAGCGCAGGAGCGGGAGGTTAAACTTTTCCGCAACGGCCGCAATCAGGCCGTTCGTATTCCCGTCGAGTTCGAACTCCCGGGAAACGAAGCCGTCATGCGCAAGGAGGGCGACCGTCTCATCCTTGAGCCGAAGCCCAGAAAAATGGGACTGGCTGCCCTGCTTGCAACCTTCGAACCCTGGGAAGGCGACTTTCCGGAACTCGACGAAACGACGCCGCCTCCGGAGGACGTCGATCTGTGACCGCTTTCCGCTACATGCTCGATACAAACGTGATTTCGGACATGGTTCGAAATCCCGAAGGTGCGGCCGCCGGCCGGGCGACCGCGGTGCCGACGGACGAACTCTGCACCAGCGCCATCGTCGTTTCGGAATTGCGTTACGGCTTGAGGAAAAAGGGCGCTGTTTCTCTGGCTCGTCGTGTCGAGGCCGTTCTGGAGGAGATCACGATCCTTCCCTACGATCCGCCTGTTTCCTTTGCCTATGCGCAAACGCGCGATGCACTTGAACGCAAGGGACAGCCTATCGGCTATACCGACCTCTTCATCGCCGCCCACGCCCTGTCGCTCGACCTGACGCTCGTCACCGCCAATGTCAGAGAATTCTCCCGCGTCGAGGGCCTCAAGGTCGAAAACTGGCTGGAGGCGCAGCCATGAGCACACCCTTCTACACCGGCGGATGCCAGTGCGGTGCCGCGCGCTTTCATGTCGAAGGCGCGCTGGGCGATGCGTCGGTCTGTCATTGCCGCATGTGCCAGAAGGCGAGCGGCAATTTCTATCTGCCGCTGGTGTCGGTTCGCGATGCCAAGCTCACCTGGACGCGTGGCGCGCCGAAGCGATTCCAGTCGTCGAACCACGGTTATCGTGGCTTCTGTGCCGATTGCGGCACGCCGCTGACCTATGAGGCGCCGGATGGCGTGGCGCTGACCATTGCCGCCTTCGACGATCCCGCCGAGATCGCGCCGCGCATCCAATGGGGTATCGAGGCGAAGCTGCCCTATGTGGACACGATCCCCGGCTTGCCGGGCGAGGACACGATGGCCGATCAGGATGCGGCCTCGTTCCTTGCCGATCTCGTCTCCTACCAGCACCCGGATCACGACACCGACACCTGGCCGCCGGAGCACAAGCGATGAGCATTTCGCGCATCTATACGGGCGGCTGCCAGTGCGGCGCGGTGCGCTACCGCGTCGAAGGCACGCTCGGCGATCCGCATCTCTGCCACTGCCGCATGTGCCAGAAGGCGGCCGGCAACTATTTCCTGCCGCTCGCCAATGCCCCGCGTGAAAAATTCTCCGTCACGCGCGGCGAGCCCGGCTGGTTCCAGTCGTCGGAAATCGTGCGGCGCGGTTTCTGCCCGGCCTGTGGTACGCCGCTGTTCTACGATGCGCTCGGGGCTGGCCATATCAATGTGACGCTCGGTTCGCTCGACGATCCCGACGATCTGCGCCCCATCGCGCAGTCCGGCGTCGAATCGCGCGTGGTCTTCTTCCAGCAACTGCCGAAGCTACCGGAGAGCGAAAGCAATGAAGGCGAGGGCCGCGAGGCGCGGCATCGGACAATCCGCGACTCGAACCGCCAGCATCCCGATTACGATACCGATCATTGGCCACCAGAAGATTGAGAGATAGGGACTGAAAGATGACAGAGACCGTTCGTACCGGAGGCTGCCAGTGTGGCGCTGTGCGTTTCCGCATCAAGGGCCAGCTCGGCCGCCCGTCGATCTGCCATTGCCGCATGTGCCAGAAACAGTTCGGCGGCTTCTTCGGCCCGCTGGTCACGGCCAAGGGCGAGGTGGAATGGCTGCGCGACGAGCCGGCCTATTTCCAGTCCTCGATCAACATCGCGCGCGGCTTCTGCAAGCAATGCGGCACGCCGCTGACCTACAAACATCCGGGCGGTCTGGAGATCGCCATCGGCGCCTTCGACGATCGCAGCGATCTGGCGCCGCAGATCCAGGTGAACTACGGCGCGCGCCTGCCCTGGGTCGAGCAGATTTTTTCCGCCCCCGTCCATGACGACCCGGATTATTACAGCCAGCAGGAGAGCATCATCTCCTTCCAGCACCCCGATCACGAAACCGAAAACTGGCCTGCCCACGGAATGAAATTATGAGTGAAGCCTTGCGTACCCTCTATCCCGAAATCGAACCCTATGCCTCCGGCCATCTCGATGTCGGTGACGGGCATGTCATTTACTGGGAGCGTTCGGGAACGCCGGGCGCAAAGCCGGCGGTGTTCCTGCACGGCGGCCCGGGCGGCACGATCTCGCCGGCCCATCGCCGGCTGTTCGATCCGGCGCTTTATGACGTGATGCTGTTCGATCAGCGCGGCTGCGGCAAGTCCACGCCGCATGCCGAGCTCGAAGGCAACACGACTTGGCACCTCGTCGCCGATATCGAGCGCCTGCGGGAGATGGCGGGCGTGGACAAATGGCTGGTCTTCGGCGGCTCCTGGGGCTCGACGCTGGCGCTCGCCTATGCGGAAAAACACCCGGAGCGCGTTTCCGAGCTTGTCGTGCGCGGCATCTACACGCTGACCAAGGGCGAACTCGACTGGTATTATCAGTTCGGCGTCTCGGAAATGTTCCCCGACAAGTGGGAGCGCTTCATCGCGCCGATTCCGGCGGAAGAGCGCCATGAGATGATGCACGCTTACCATCGCCGCCTGACCAGCGACGACAAGGCGACGCGCATCGAGGCCGCCCGCGCCTGGAGCCTGTGGGAAGGCGAGACGATCACGCTGCTGCCGGAGCCTTCGACGAGCGGCAAGTTCGGCGAGGACGAATTCGCTCACGCTTTCGCCCGCATCGAGAACCATTTCTTCGTCAATGCCGGCTGGATGGACGAGGGGCAGCTGCTGCGTGACGCGCACAAGCTCACCGGCATTCCCGGCGTCATCGTGCACGGCCGCTACGACATGCCGTGCCCGGCCAAATACGCCTGGCAGCTCCACAAAGCCTGGCCGGAGGCGGAATTCTATCTCGTCGAAGGCTCGGGCCATGCCTATTCGGAGCCGGGCATTCTCGATCGCCTGATTTACGCGACCGATAAGTTCGCCGGCAAGAAATAAGACAAACGTTCCCAGGGAGGGAACACATGCAAAAAGACCGTATCCACCTTTTCGACACCACGCTTCGGGACGGCCAGCAGACGCCCGGCATCGATTTTTCCGTCGAGGACAAGATCGCGATTGCCGGCATGCTGGACGCGTTCGGCCTCGATTATGTCGAGGGCGGCTATCCCGGCGCCAACCCGACGGATACGGCTTTCTTTGCGAAGAAACGCACCGGCCGCGCGAAATTCGTCGCCTTCGGCATGACGAAGCGCGCCGGCGTTTCCGCCTCCAACGATCCGGGCCTCGCGGCCCTGCTCGATTCGCGCAGCGACGCGATCTGTCTCGTGGCGAAAAGCTGGGATTATCATGTGCGCGTGGCGCTCGGCTGTTCCAACGAAGAAAACCTCGAGAGTATCGAAGAGTCCGTCAAGGCCGTGGTCGCCTCCGGCCGCGAATCCATGGTCGATTGCGAGCATTTCTTCGATGGCTACAAGGCCAATCCCGACTACGCGCTTGCCTGCGCGAAGACCGCATTTGCATCAGGTGCGCGCTGGGTGGTGCTTTGCGACACCAATGGCGGCACGCAGCCGTCGGAAGTGCAGGCCATCGTCAAGGCTGTCATCGCCGCCGGCGTGCCGGGCGACAATCTCGGCATCCATGCGCATAACGATACGGGGCAGGCCGTCGCCAATTCGCTGGCCGCCGTCGAGGCCGGCGTACGCCAGATCCAGGGCACGCTGAACGGCATCGGCGAGCGCTGCGGCAACGCTAACCTGGTGACGTTGACCCCGACGCTGGCACTGAAGGAGGCCTATAACGACCGTTTCGAGATCGGCATCGATACGGAAAAGCTCGCCGGTCTCACCAAGCTCGCCCACACCTTCGATGAGTTGCTCAACCGCTCGCCCGACCATCAGGCACCCTATGTCGGCGCCTCCGCCTTCGCCACCAAGGCCGGCATCCATGCCTCGGCGCTGCTGAAAGACCCGCGCACCTACGAGCATGTCACGCCCGAAAGCGTCGGCAACCTGCGCAAGGTCATGGTGTCGGACCAGGGCGGCAAGGCGAACTTCATCAATGCGCTGAAGCTGCGCGGCATCACGGTGCGCAAGGACGATCCGAAGCTCGACCGGCTCATCCAGATCGTCAAGGAACGCGAGGCGACCGGCTATGCCTATGAGGGGGCCGATGCGAGCTTTGCTCTGCTCGCTTCCCGCACGCTCGGCACGGTGCCGGATTTCTTCCATGTCGAGAGTTTCCGCGTGATGGTCGAGCGCCGCTATGATGCGAACGGCCAGCTGAAGACCGTCTCGGAAGCGGTGGTGCGCGTCATCGTCGATGGCGAGACCATGATGTCCGTCGCCGAGGGACACGGCCCGGTCAATGCGCTGGACCTGGCGCTGCGCAAGGATCTGGGCAAGTACCAGGCCGAGATCGCCGATCTGGAACTGGCGGACTACAAGGTCCGTATCCTCAATGGCGGCACGGAGGCCATCACCCGCGTGCTGATCGAATCGACCGATGCATCCGGCGCCCGCTGGTGGACGGTCGGCGTCTCCGACAACATCATCGACGCCTCCTTCCAGGCGCTGATGGATTCGATCATCTACAAGCTCCTGAAGAACCGCGGCGAGGCGGGCAGGGAGGCGGCGGAGTGAGGGCGAAGGTTCAGCGCCGCTCAACCATCCCTTCACCCGAATGAATTGGTATATTCACGGCCCTTGGAGTATTTCGTCGGAAAATCCATAAATCGACGGGAAATGACAGCATGGCCGACGCAAATTCCACCAGCGGCCCCCAGACCGGCGATTCGCCGCGCGGTTTCGCCTTCGCGCTGACGGCTTATGTGCTCTGGGGCTTCCTGCCCTTCTTCATGAAGGCCGTCGCGCATATCCCGGCATCCGAAGTGGTGGCGCATCGCATCATCTGGTCGGTGCCGCTGGCCGGCCTCGTGCTCGTCTGGCTCGGCCGCACATCGGAAATCAAGGTCGCGCTGCGCTCGCCGCGCATGATCGCCATGGCGACGCTCACGGCGGTGCTCATCACCATCAACTGGGGCATCTATGTCTGGGCGATCGGCGCCGGCCGCGCCATCGAGACCGCGCTCGGCTACTATATCAACCCGCTCTTCTCGATCTTCCTCGGCGCCGTTCTCCTGAAGGAGAAGCTGGACCGCGCGCAGATCGTGGCGATCGTGCTCGCTGCCGTCGCCGTCGCCATCCTCGCCTTCGATGCGGGCGGGCTGCCCTGGGTGTCGCTCAGCCTCTGCATGTCCTGGGGTTTTTACGCCTTCTGCCGCAAGGCGCTGCCGATCGGTCCGAACCAGGGCTTTTTCCTCGAAGTACTGATCCTGAGCGTGCCGGCGATCGGCTATGTCATCTGGCTCGAATCGACGGGGCAGGGCCATTTCGGCGATACGGGCATGACGGACGTGCTGTGGCTGCTCTCTTGCGGCGTCGTCACGGCCATTCCGCTGATGATCTATGCCAACGGTGCCAAGCTCCTCAGGCTCTCCACCATCGGCATCATGCAGTATATCGCGCCGACGATGATCTTCATCATCGCCGTCTTCGCCTTCGGCGAGCCCTTCGGCACGACCAAGCTCATCGCCTTCGTCTTCATCTGGGCCGCTCTTTTCATCTATTCCGGCTCCATGCTGCGCAGCGCCCACGCCCGGCGCGTGGCTGCCGCCGAGCTGAAGCCCGCCGAATAGGCGTCAGCTCAACGAGCGCAGGATCGTGCAGACGCAGACCGTGGTGAAGATCGCGGGAAGCACGTAGCGCGCATAGGCGCGCAACTCGCCCGTCAGGGCCGGGTTGCGCGTCGCCCCGGGCAATCGCCCGCTTTCCAGCATCAAGTCCACGAGAAGCACGAAAATCAGGTAGAAATAGCCGAGCGAGATCATGAAGGCGATCGGTGAATTGACCGACATGCTGCCGGGAAAGCTCGCTTCGAAGGTAAAGCTCAGCGCAGCAAGCGCCAGAAGCGCGCTGTAGGTGATGCCGATCGTATCGGAAATCGTGCCTCTCGGCGTCCAGAGGATGAAGAGCGACACGGTGAGCACCGCCACGAAGGGCACGAAGATGCGCAGGAAGTAGCGCGGCCAGGCACGCTCGACGGTCAGCACGGCTTTTGTCCGCATGAAGGGGCGCGCATTCCAGCCATAGAAGGTTTCCATGGCGAAGCGCAGCGAGGTCGCGGTCCAGTCCGATGCGGTCAGGCGGTCGGCGTAGCTGGAGAGTTCGCGGTCCCGGTCGTCGACCACGAAAATCACCTCGTCCGTCGAGTGGCGCTGCGACACGAACGGAAAGGTCAGCATCTGCCGGTCGAAAGGAAAGGCCGAGAGGTCGTTGACGATCCGGAAATCCGCATCGAAGCGTTGGATCAGCACGACGCGCCCATCGGCGAAGATCGACAGCGCCGTGGTTTGCGCACGGGGATCGCTGATCCTGTTTTCCAGCGAGATATCCGGGGCCCAGATCTGGTCGATCTCTTTCTTCGCATCGTCGCCGGTAAAATCGCGGCGGGCGGAGCCGAATTTTATGGGGTCGAAGGCAAGGGTCGGATCGCGCCACCGTGCGGTATATTCAAGAGAGGCCGAGGTCTCGCTGGACGTTTCGGCGATCTTCACGATATCGATGACGCGCAGCGCCAGATTGACCCGGACGGGCAGCGTCATGCCCGCCGGCATATCGGTCTGGGCCCAAGCGCCGGAGGCGGCAAAACCGGCGATCAAGAGCAGGGTTGCGCGAAGAAGCGTTGCAACGCGTCTCACGATGGCTGCTCCCCGTTTCGCTGCTCGGCGACGGCGCTTTGCAGGGCACGAAATTCCGGCAGGCTCGACAGGGTCTCGGCCTTATTGGCCGCGTTCGCCTTCACCTGCTCCGCCAGGGTTTCCAGCGGGCGCAACACGAGGCTGCGCAGCGTCACCATGATGATCGAGAACGTGACGAGGAAGCCGACGATGGCCACGGCCGCGATGGTGACGAGCGAGCGGGACAGATGCCCCTCGAGACCGGTGAAATCACGCGTGACGACGATGGTGCCGATCATGCGGCCGCTGAAATCGAGGAGGGGCCGCCCCATGATGCCGAGCGTGCGCCCGTCGATCTTGGCCTTGTCCAGATAGGCGGCGCGCGACAGGCGAATGCTGCCGGTCTGCTGAAGGGTCTGGAAGAGGTCGGCATCGGTTGCCGCCTCGATCTTCAGGCCTGTCTCCTGGCTCGGCTCGCCCTTGTCGGTGATGCCGGCTGCGGCATCGAGAATGAGCGCATAGTCCGCACCGGTCGCCGCCTTCGACAGTTCGGTCAGCGATTTGAGATCGACGCCCACCTCGACGGTCCCGATCAGGTTTTCGCCCTCGGTGACGGCGGAGACGGCGCGCAGGCTCAGTCCGCGCACGCCCAGTTCCAGCCCCTTGCGCACCCGTCGGTCATGGTTCGCGGCAACGATCATCGGACGGAAGCGCGACAGATCCTGCCCGAAATTCTCGGGTTCCCAGACGCGCAGGAAGGAATGCATGTCCGCGCTGTGGAAATGCAGCACATCCACGCCGCCAAGCGTTCGCAACTGTTCGAAGATCGGCCTGGCATAGGCCTGAAGGCCGGCGCGGTCGTTCGATTTGAGATGCGTGACGATCGCGGGATCGCGGGCAAGGCTTTCGGCGTGGGTGGCCGAGAGCGTGGCCGCCTGATCCATGGCGGTGGCGAGAACGAGGCTCGTGGCGTCGATTTCCTGCTCTTCGGCTTGTGTCAGCAGGGCGCGCGCATCCATTTGCAGCACCCATCCGCCCACGGAGAGCGTCAACGCAAGCGCCGCGGCCGCGACGATCGAAAGTGTTTTGTCGAGTTTCATGAAACAGTCCGGGATGGAAGGCGGCAGGGACCTGCCGCAGGCACGATAGCAACGGGCTCCGTTCCGGTAAACTGGTAGCGACCGTCAGGGCGCGTCAAAAATTACGCTTTCATCTCAAAGATATGAACGCTTGGCACAAAAAACGGAGCGCCGGGATAGCGCTCCGTCGAGGATCTGAAAATTCGGCCGGGCGCGCTTAGAGGCGGGCGATGATCTCGGATTCGCCCTCGCGGTCCACATCGCCCGCCCAATGGTCGAGCAATGCGGCGACGATCTCTTCGGGATCGTCGATCACGAGCGGCTGGACGAGATGGGCGGTGTGGATGAAGCCCTCGTCGGCCATGTGGCGGATGAGCTTCAGCATCGGATCCCAGAAGCCGCCGATATTGGCGAAGACCATCGGCTTGCGATGCCGGCCGAGCTGCGCCCAGGTCATCACCTCGACGATCTCTTCCAGCGTGCCGATGCCGCCCGGCAGCGCCACGAAGGCGTCGGCACGGTCGAACATCTTGTGTTTGCGCTCGTGCATGTCGGGCGTGATGATCAGTTCGCTGAGCTGCCCCAGGGAATGGCGGGTGGCCTCCATATCCACGAGGAATTGCGGTATGATGCCGGTGACGCGGCCGCCATGCGAGAGCACGCCGCTGGCAACGGCGCCCATGATGCCCTTGGTGCCGCCGCCATAGACGAGGCGCAGGTGATTTTCCGCCATCGCCTTGCCGAGGCTTCGCCCGGCATTGATGTAGGAAGAATCACGGCCGGGCTGGGAGCCGCAATAGACGCAGACGGATCGAATCGGGAGGTTTTGTTCTGTCATGGCGGGATTCAGCCACCCGGCCGGATGCCCGTCAAGGATAATGACGGAAAAAGAGCGGGCGTGGCGCCCCGGAATGTCCCCGAAAGCTTGTGCAAGGCATTGGGAATCGATAGCAATTTCCATAGGGGACTCCTGGGAAACCGGGACAGAGAGAGATTAGATGATGAAGAACAAGACCGGCCTGGTGGCCTTGATCGTGCTGGCGGTGGCGACACTGCTCATGGTTTTCTTCGTGCTGCCGAATATGAACGCGAAAAAGCCGGCCGAAACGCCCGTCGCCAAGCTGGCCGATACGCCCGCCGCGGGCGGTGAAACGACGACGGCTGACGGCAAGCAGGCGCGCACGACGACCGAGACCGCCACAACGGCGACAGGCGAGGTTGCGACCGATAACAAGGTTGCCGCGACAGGCGAACAGCCCGCCGCCGGCACGGAGGCGACCGCCACGCAGGAAACGGCCTCCGCCGAAGCGACGCCCGCCGATCCGACCGCCGGCTGGGTCACGCCCGCCTTCGATCTTCTGCGTGTGGAGCCCGATGGCTCCACCGTGATCGCCGGCCGCGGCCAGCCGAACACCAAGCTGGAAATCAAGAATGGCGAGACGGTCGTCGCGACGGCCGATATCGGCCCATCCGGCGATTTCGCCGCCGTCTTCGACCAGCCGCTCGCGGCCGGTGATTACCAGCTGACCCTCAACGTCAAGGACGACAAGGGCGACAGCAAGGTTTCCGAGGAGGTCGCGACCGTTTCCGTGCCGAAGGATGCCGGCGGCGAACTGCTTGCCATGGTCTCCAAGCCGGGCGAGGCGAGCCGTCTGATCACCGTTCCGGAAACGGCCGAGAAGGCTGCCGCGACGACGGCGGATAAGACGATCGAGCAGCCGGCGGCTGAAACCGCAACCGCGACGGAAACGGCCAAGGCAACCGAGACCGGCACGGCAGGGGCAGGCGAACAGCCGGCCGCAACCGAGACGGCCCAGGCGACGGCCGAAGGCGCTGCGGTATCCGGCGAGACGGCCACGACGACGGAGGCTGCGGCGACGCAGACGGCCGCCGCCGTTGCCAGCGAAGCGAAGGCCGAGGCGCGTGTTTCGGCTGTCGAGCTGGAAGGCGACCATATGTTCATCGCCGGCACGGCCAAGCCCGGTGCGCTGGTGCGGCTCTATGCCGACGACAAGCTAGTCGGCGAGGCCAAGGCCGACGCGCAGGGCCGCTACGTGGCCGATGGCAAGATGGACCTGACGGTCGGCCGTCACGCGATCCGCGCCGACGTGATGAGCGCCGACGGCAGCAAGGTAGAGTTCCGTGCTTCCGTGCCGTTCGATCGGCCGGAGGGCGAGCAGATCGCCGTCGTGGCGCAGGAAACCGGCACCGGCGGTGCCGGCCCGGCGCTTGGCCTCATCGGCGGCGGTACCTTCGACAAGCTGCGCGGCGAGGCCGACAAGGCGCTGGCGCTTCTCAAGGGCCTCTATGCGAACGGCCGCATGCCGAGCGTCGAGGAACTGGCCGCCGCGCGTTCAGCGACGGAAATCGCGCTGAAGTCGCTCGCCGAGTTCAAGCCCGGCGCGGAAGAGGGCGAAGCGGCCCGTGAAATGGCCGACAAGGCGTCGAAGGCTGCGGCCTCGGCTCTCGCCACCCTGCACGCGCTGCCGTCGGACGCAACGGCCGTCGGTGCGGCCCTCGGCTCCGTCGAGGCGGCGGTGGCGGATGCGCTGGCACCGGCCATCGAGAAGGCCACCACGGTCGTCGAGACCGCGACGGCTGCCGCCGACAATTCCATCGAGGCGCTTGCCGCCCAGGCGACCGCCTTGCAGCAGCAGTTTGTCGCGCTGTTCTCCGATGGCCGCAATGTGACCACCGCGGAAATCCAGACGGCCCGCACGGGGCTGGAAGGCGCGTTGAAGGCCATCACCGGCTTCAGCGCACCCGTGGGTGCGAGTGCCGATGTTCAGGCGGCCGTCGACAAGCTCAAGGGCTGGGCTGCAACCGCGCTCGAACGCTTCGCCGCCGTTCCGGCCGGCGCCGGCAAGGAGGCTTACCAGCAGGCGCTGGCTTCGCTGGAAGGCATGCCGTCGTTGCAGGCGCCCGCGACTGCTGAAACGGCGGCCGGTACCACGCAGAACGGCACGGCCGACACCGGCCAGGCCGTTGCCGGCACGGATACCGGCGGCGGCGCTCCGGCCATGAGCGAAACCGCATCGGGTGACGGCCAGGCCGTTACCGGCAATGGTGTGTCCATGGATGGCGCAGCCGCCGGCTCGGGCACCGGCGAAGTTGCCGCTGAAGAGCCGGAAACCGTCGAGCAGGCACCGCTCAAGGCAAGCAAGACCTCGGTCATCATCCGTCGCGGCGATACGCTCTGGCAGATCTCCCGCCGCATCTACGGCAAGGGTGTGCGCTATACGACGATCTATCTCGCCAACGAGGCCCAGATCAGCGATCCCGACCGCATTCTTCCCGGCCAAGTCTTCGGCGTGCCGGACAAGACGGCCGAGACGGACGAACAGGCGGAAGAAATGCACCGCAAGCACGTTCGCGGCAATTGATCCTTCTCAATTTCCCTCTGCCGGTTGCGAAGCGGCCGGCAAGGGCCTATCTCAGCAATACGGCGCCCCTCGCGGGCGCCGTATTTTCATTTCAAGCAGGGATGCAGGATCGAGACGCTTTGCCGTCCGGGCTTGCACTCTGCAATGACAGAGCCGGGGCGTGACGGGTCCGGGCGGAGGCCGCATGGCGACGACGACGAAGAAAACGGTTTCGGCCGACAGCAGCAATCCCTTTTCGACGCTGGTCAACCTCTGGCCCTATATGTGGCCCTCGGACCGGCCGGATCTGAAGATGCGTGTCGTCTGGGCGACGGTCTTCCTGCTGATCGCCAAGGTGGTGCTGCTGCTCGTGCCCTATTTCTTCAAATGGGCGACGGATGCGCTGAACGGCAAGGCCGATGTCGTCGACCTGCTGCCGGCCTTCATGACCGGTGCCGCCATGCTGGTGCTGGCCTATAACGGCGCACGCATCCTGCAGGCCGGCCTCAACCAGCTGCGCGACGCGCTGTTTGCCAGCGTCGGGCAATATGCCGTGCGCCAGCTCGCCTACCGTACCTTTGTTCATCTGCACCGCCTGTCGCTGCGCTTCCATCTGGAGCGGCGCACCGGCGGCCTGTCGCGCGTCATCGAGCGCGGCACCAAGGGTATCGAGACGATCGTGCGCTTCACGATCCTCAACAGCGTGCCGACCTTCATCGAATTCCTGCTGACCGCCGCCGTGTTCTGGATGGGCTACGGCTTCGAATACTTGCTCGTCACCGCCGTCACGGTCTGTCTCTACATCTGGTTCACGGTTCGGGCATCCGATTGGCGTATCTCCATCCGTCGCTCGATGAACGACAGTGACACCGAGGCCAACACCAAGGCGATCGACTCGCTCCTGAACTTCGAGACCGTCAAATATTTCGGCAACGAGGAGATGGAGGCCCGCCGCTTCGACCAGTCGATGGAGCGCTATGAGAAGGCCGCAACCCAGGTCTGGACCTCGCTCGGCTGGCTGAACTTCGGCCAGGCGCTGATCTTCGGTCTCGGCATGGCGGCGATGATGGTCATGTCCGGCCTTGCCGTGCAGGCCGGCACGCAGACGGTCGGCGATTTCGTCTTTATCAATGCGATGCTGATCCAGCTCGCGATTCCGCTCAACTTTATCGGTTTCGTCTACCGCGAAATCCGTCAGGGCCTGACCGATATCGAGCAGATGTTCGACCTGCTCGAAGTCGAGGAGGAGGTGCAGGACAAGCCCGGTGCGACCGACCTGATCGTCACCGACGGCGCGATTTCCTTCAAGGACGTGCATTTCGCCTATGATCCGAAGCGCGCTATCCTCAAGGGCATCTCTTTCGACGTGCCGGCGGGCAAGACCGTGGCCGTGGTCGGGCCCTCGGGCGCCGGCAAATCGACGCTGTCGCGGCTGCTCTATCGCTTCTACGACGTGCAGGAGGGCGCCATCACCGTCGATGGGCAGGATGTGCGCGATGTCACCCAAAAGAGCCTGCGCAAGGTCATCGGCATGGTGCCGCAGGATACCGTGCTGTTCAACGACACGATCGCCTACAACATCCGCTATGGCCGCCCCGGTGCGACCGACGAGGAGGTGACGGCCGCTGCCGAGGCAGCGCAGATCGGCCCCTTCATCCGCCACCTGCCGGAGGGATTCAAGGCGATGGTCGGCGAGCGTGGCCTGAAACTGTCCGGTGGCGAGAAGCAGCGTGTCGCCATTGCCCGCACCATTCTCAAGAGCCCGCCGATCCTCATCCTCGATGAGGCGACCTCGGCGCTCGACACGCGCACGGAACAGGAGATCCAGGCGGCACTCGATGTGGTCTCGCGGAACCGCACGACGCTCGTCATCGCGCACCGCCTGTCGACCGTCATCTCGGCCGACGAGATCATCGTCCTGAAGGACGGCGTGATCGCCGAGCGCGGCACCCATGGCGAACTGATGCAGCGCGACGACGGCCTCTACGCCTCGATGTGGAACCGCCAGCGCGAGGCGGTGCAGGCCGAAGAACGCCTTAAGCAGGTGCGCGAGAGCGACGATCTCGGCATCGTCCTGCGTGGCGCGCCGGCGGCCGAGTGATCAGTCGGCCGGGCTGGCAAACAGGATCAGATTGCCGTCGGGATCCCGCAGGATGAAATTGCGCGCCCCCCACGGCTGCGTCTTCAGCGGCAGGTGGAAAGGCACGCCGGCCGTCTGATAATCGAGAAAGAGCCGTTTCAGTCCGGCGGCGGTGTCGAGCGTGATCGAAGCCGACAGTAGCTCTTCGCGTGCCCGGATATCGCCGGCAAAGACCGGCCCTGCGACCTGCCGCAGGCAGAGCCGCGCCGCATCCCGCATGACGACGCCGAAGAACGGCGGTTCGCCATAGGCGAAGTCGACCGCAAAGCCGAGCTTTTGCGTGTAGAAGGCGAGTGCTACGGAGAAATCGGCGACGTAGAGCACGGGCTCGGCGCCGCTGAGCGTGGGAGCTTCAGCCGTGGGTGTTGCAGCAGGATCGCGCATGGCAGGGTTTCCTTTCTTGACCGCCGCCCAATCCGGAAACCCGTTCTGGCGGGCGACGACCGTCTGTGCATCGGCCAGCGAAAACGGTGCTGCCAGCACCTCGCGGTCGTTCAGGTCGCGGAAGCGGGGCAGGGCGGCGCGGATCGTCGCGGCCACGGGATAGTGGCATTCGCGATGCCAGCGCAGGATCTGCTTGGCCTGCTTCCTGAGGTTTTCGAGATTGGACATGGGCGCAGCTATGGGTTTCGGGCGTAGGTGGGCATTGCCCCTTCGGTCTTGCCGATGCGCCCTACAGCAACGAAAAAACTCTCCGACGTTGATCAAACCTTGTCAATACGTCGCTAAAAGGGACGACTAGTTCGGAGGCAAGGATGGACACGATCGGCGAAGACGGGTTTCTCAGGCATCCTGTCCCGGTGTCGGCTGCACTCCGGTTGTTTTTTCTCGTGACAGGCCTCTTCGTCATAGTGATCGCGACCTATGAGCTGCACCGCGGCGTCTGGCCCATCAATATAGCCAGCCCCTTCTTTCTTTTCCTCATCCTCGGCGCCTGGTCTGTCGGCGGCCCCATTGCCTGGGCAGGGCTGACGGGACCATCCACGCTCTGGACGATCGGGCAGGGCCGTATCGTCATCGAGCGCAAGCAGCCGTTCCGAAGGCCGCAAAGCGATGTTTTTGCAAGAGGCGACGGTTCGCGGTTGGTCGTCGCCGAACATGAGTCCATGGACGGCGATCCGACATGGAGCGTGGTGCTTGCGGCAGCCGATGGTCGCCGCTTCGAGACCCGCCGCCTGCAAACGCGTGTCGCTGCCGAGCGGCTTCTGGCGCGGATCGAGGCGGTTTTTGCCGCACCGGAACCTTCGTCCGCGCGGCCGGATTGAGCGATAAGGCGCGGGCCGGCTGGGGGCTATTCGCCGCGCCGCATTGCTCCCGGCGGGTTTTCACGCTAGGTCGATGACGTGAAATTATCAGGAGATGCCGAAAGATGAGTTTGGTCGATACGATACGCAGCACCCTGGTGCCGATCCATCGGGAGGGCTGGAAGTTCGTGGCGGCCTTCTTCGTCGTCTCCGTCCTCTTGGGTTTCCTGTGGACGCCGCTGATGTGGATCGGCTTCGTCCTCACCGCCTGGTGCGCCTATTTCTTCCGCGATCCCGAGCGCCTGACGCCGCAGGATGACGATCTCGTCATCAGCCCGGCCGATGGCCGCGTCTCCGCCATCGCCATGGTCACGCCGCCGGCCGAGCTGGAGCTTGGAGACCAGCCGATGCTGCGCATCTCGGTCTTCATGAACGTATTCAACTGCCACGTGAACCGCGCCCCGATGCGCGGCCGCGTCTCGCGCGTCGCCTATCGCGCCGGCAAATTCCTCAACGCCGATCTCGACAAGGCGAGCCAGGAGAACGAGCGCAACGGCCTCGTCATCGAAAGCGCCCATGGCGAAATCGGCGTCGTGCAGATCGCCGGCCTCGTAGCGCGCCGCATCCTGTGCTGGACCGTCATGAACGACAGCCTGGAGGCCGGTGAGCGTTTCGGCCTCATCCGCTTCGGCTCGCGTCTCGATGTCTTCCTGCCGGAGGGCGTGCAGCCACGCGTCAGCCTTGGCCAGACGGCGATTGCCGGCGAGACGGTGCTGGCGGAATTCGGCTCGGCCAAGGGACCTGTTGTCAGCCGCCGGGGCTGAACGATTGATCATTCGAGGCAGCGGCCTATCTCGGATTGAGAGGGCCGCTGCAGATGAGAAAGAACGAAGCGAACAACGATGGACACACCGTTTCCGCCCTATGAGCCCAATGGCCCGAACGACGAGGCCCGTGGTCCGCGCTTGCGCGAAATCCCGCTGCGCGTCATCATCCCCAATCTCATCACCGTTCTGGCGATCTGCGCGGGCCTGACCGGCATCCGGCTCGCCTTCGAAAACCGTTACGAGCTCGCGGTCGGCATGGTGCTGCTCGCCGCCTTTCTCGATGGCATCGACGGCCGCGTCGCGCGTCTCCTGAAGGCGACGTCGAAATTCGGCGGCCAGATGGATTCGCTCGCCGATATCGTCAATTTCGGCGTTGCACCGGCGCTGGTGCTCTATGTCTTCATTCTCGATCAGGCGCGTTCCTTCGGCTGGATCGCCGCGCTGATTTACACCATCGCCGCCGGCCTGCGTCTTGCGCGCTTCAATGTCATGGCCGAGCGCGAGACCAAGGCGAAGTGGCAATCGGAATATTTCGTCGGCGTGCCGGCCCCGGCCGGTGCCATGCTGGTGCTGCTGCCGGTCTATGTCGGCTTCCTCGGGCTCGCGCCCACGCCGCTCTTCGCCTATCTTGCCTCCGGCTATACCGTGCTGATCGGCTTCCTGCTGGTCAGCCGCCTGCCGGTCTGGTCGGGCAAGTCGGAAGGCAGCCGGGTGCGCCGCGATCTGGTGCTGCCGATCATCCTGCTCGTCGTGCTCTATGTCGCGACGCTGATGAGCTTCACCTGGGAAACCATGGTCATTACGGTCATCCTCTATCTCGCGACGCTGCCCTTCGGCGCGCGCTCCTGGCAGCGCAAATACGGCGGCTGGACTGCGCCCACGACCAATGGCGCCAGCGAATTTCCGGAAGAGCACGACGGGCACTAGCCGGGCGTTCATCACATCCATGTGAGCCTGCCAAAAGCCCTGTCCACACCATGTGGGCAGGGCTTGATTTTTTGATGCAGGTCGACTAACTAGCAAGCAAATAGATAGCAAGCTAATAATGTCTGGACTACCAAGATGACAGCGAACGATCCCCGCGAGCATCTGCTCGATGACCTTTCCCGCGTTCAGCGCAAGATGCGCGCGCTCTTCGATGCGCGCGTGAAGGAGAGGGGGCTGACCCTGCCGCGCGCCCGCGCGCTGCTCATTCTCGGCCGCGGCGCCCAACTCAACCAACGGGAGCTGGCCGAGGAGCTAGATATCGAGACGCCGACGCTGGTGCGCCTGCTCGACGGCATGGAGAAGCAGGGCTTCATCGAGCGCCAGTCGGTCGAAGGCGACCGCCGCGCCAAGCAGATCGCCATGACGCCGCACGGTGCCCAGGTGGCCAAGGAGGTGCTGGATCTCGCCCGCTCGCTGCGCGCCGATGTGCTGAACAGCATCACCACCGCCGACATGCACACCACCGTAAAGGTCTTCTCGGCCATGGCGGACAATATCGCGAGAAGCTGTCGGGAGAGCGTCGAGGCATGAGCACCGTCCCCGCCACCGAGACGCGCGGGGAGGAGGGTGAGGCAAAAGAGCCGATCGGGCAGGCACCGGCCGCCCCACCGGCAGCGCCTCCGATGCCGCCCGCCCGCGCCGCCGCCTATATGGCCGCCTCCACGCTGCTCGCCCTGACGCAGGGCTTCGGCATGAACCTCGTCGCCGCCAACATCCCCCAGCTGCAAGGCCCGTTCGGCGCGACGAGTGCGGAGGCCGTCTGGCTGATGGCCGCCTATATGGCGCCGAATGCCTCGCTGTCGATCGCGCTCATCAAGATTCGCAACCAATATGGCCTACGCCATTTCGCCGAGCTCGGTATCGCCGTGTTCCTCGTCGTCACGGTGCTGCATGTCTTCATCACCGACCTGCGGTCGGCGCTCGTGCTGCGCTTCTTTGCCGGCATCGCGGCGGCGCCGCTGTCCTCGCTCGGCTTCCTCTACATGCTGGAGGCCTTCACGCCAGCGCGCAAGCTGACCGTGGGCCTGTCACTGGCGCTCACGAATATCGCACTTGCCGCGCCCCTGACGCGCATCATCTCGCCGCCCCTCATCGCGCTTGGCAATGTGCGGGGGCTGCTCATCCTCGAAGTCGGCCTCTCCATGCTCGCCTTCGCGGCGATCTATCTCCTGCCGCTGACGCCGATCCCGCGCGCGAAGGTCATCGAGAAGCTCGATATCGTCAGCTACCTCTTCATCGCCATCGGCTTCGGGACGGCTGCCGTCATCCTCGTCACCGGCCGCACCTATTGGTGGCTGGAAGCGCAGTGGATCGGTGAATTGCTGGTGGTGATGATCGCGTCTCTGACCATCGCCGCCGTGCTGGAGCTCAACCGGGAGCGGCCGCTGATCGACCTTCGCTGGCTCGTCAGCCGCGATGTGCTGCACTTCGCGGCCGTCCTGACGCTCTTCCGCCTGATGCTTGCCGAGCAGACGGCCGTCGCCGGCAATTTCTTCCAGATCATCGGGTTGCAGAACGAGCAGCTGGTCGGCCTCTACACTGTCGTGGCGTTGGCGACGGCCGCCGGCGGCCTTCTCTGCGCGGCGATCATCAAACCCGGCCGTGAACCGGCTATCCACATGGTCGCCCTGCTTTTCATCGGCGTCGGCGCTTTTCTCGACAGTCATGCGACGAACCTGACGCGTCCGCATGAAATGTATCTCAGCCAGGCGATGATCGCCGTCGGCGGCGCCCTGTTCCTGCCGCCCGCCATGGCGTCCGGTTTCGTCATGGCGCTGCGCAAGGGGCCGCAATATATCCTGAGCTTCATCGTCGTCTTCCTGGTGACGCAGAGCCTTGGTGGCCTTGCGGGTTCGGCGATCTTCGGCTCCTTCATCACGCTGCGCGAAAAGTTCCATTCGAACGTCCTCGCCCAGGCCATGACGCTCACCGATCCGCTGGTTGCCACCCGTATCTCGCAGCTTTCCGCCGCCTATGGCCGAACGATCACCGATCCCGCCGTGCTGAAGGCCGAGGGCGTTGCGTTGCTCGGCCAGCAGGTGACGCGCGAGGCCAATGTGCTGGCCCATAACGATGCGTTTTTCGTCATCGCACTGCTGGCGGTCGCCTCCGCCGTCGCGCTCGCCGCCCACCGAATCTACGTCCATATGAAAGAGGCCAGCGCCCGCACGAGCGGCGAAGCGGCCATTGAAGGTTGATGCCATGAAACAATATATCCGCAACACCGCGACCGCTCTTGCCGTCGTCCTTGGTCTCGTCGGCATCGGCGTCGTCGCCTATGCCTGGCAGCTGCCGCCGTTCTCCACCGACGTGCAGACCACCGACAACGCCTATGTGCGCGGCTATGTGACCCTGATCAGTCCGCAGCTCGCCGGCTATGTCACGGATGTCCCGGTGAAGGACTACGAGACCGTCAAGGCCGGCGCCGTGCTCGCCCGGCTCGACGACCGTATCTACCGCCAGAAGGTCGAGCAGGCGAAGGCTACGCTCGCCAGCCAGCAGGCGGCGCTTGCCAATTCCGAGCAGCAGGAAAATGCCGCCAAGGCCCGCATCGGTGCCAGCGAAGCGGCACTCGCCAGCGCCACCTACGCCAAGCGCAGGGCGGAGGAAAGCTGGAACCGTGTCGAGGAGCTTTCCGACAAGGGCATCGCCACCCAGGCCGACCGCGAGCAGAGCCGCACGACGCTCGACCAGGCCGAAGCTGCCGTCTCGCAGGCGCAGGCCAATCTGGAAGTCTCCCGGCAGGATCTCCAGACGATCATCGTCAGCCGCGATTCCCTGCGGGCTGCGGTGGCGGGAGCGGAGGCCTCGGTGGAGCTTGCCAAGATTGACCTTTCCAACACGGTCATCACCGCGCCGCGCGACGGCGTTGTCGGCGAGGTGGGTGTCAAGCTCGGCCAGTACGTTGCCGCCGGCACCCAGCTGATGGCCGTCGTGCCGCACGACACCTGGGTGATCGCCAATTTCAAGGAAACGCAGCTTGCCTATATCAAACCGGGACAGGCGGTGGAGGTGCGCGTCGATGCCTTCAAACATGCGACGCTGAAAGGCCATGTCGAACGCTTCTCGCCGGCGGCCGGTTCGGAATTCAGCGTGATCAAGCCCGACAATGCGACCGGCAATTTCACCAAGGTCGCCCAGCGCATTCCGGTTCGCATCGCCATCGATGACGGGCAGGACCTGTCGAAATATCTGGCGCCGGGGCTTTCGGTGGTGGTGACGACGGTGGTGGGGGAATGAAGCGGAAGGCCTGAGCGGCGCTGTACCATGCGGCGTGGATCCTCGGGTCAAGCCCGAGGATGACGAGAGAAGAAAGCACTATGGTAAAAGTTATGGTCCTGCATGCCGCTAGGTTTGAGAAACGGGAGGCTTTTACTCCTCTCCGTCATCCTCGGGCTTGACCCGAGGATCCACGCGGCGCGTACTGACCCCGATGAGGTGAAACCTGCCGCCTCACTCCGGCAGGCGGTAGTCCACCAGGCGCCCCTGGCGCATGTCGAACAGCTTGCCCGTCTCCGCGTAATCAGCGGCAACCAGCGGCAGCAGAGCCTTGGCCACCTCGGACGGATGCTGCACCGTCGAGGGATCCTCGCCCGGCACGGCCTGGGCGCGCATGGCGGTGCGGGTGGCGCCGGGATCGACGGAGGTGATGCGCAGCGCCGTGCGCTGCGTCTCGCCGGCCCAGGTGCGGGCTATGGCTTCGACGGCCGCCTTGGAGGCGGAATAGGGGCCCCAGAAGGGCTTGCACTTGTGGGCGGCACTCGACGAAAGGATGACGGCGCGGCCGGCATCGGACTTCAGGAGCAGGGGGGCTACCGAACGGATCAGCCGCCACGTCGCGGTGACGTTGATATTCATGACCTTCTCGAACACCTTCGCCTCGACATGGTCGATCGGCGAGATGGTGCCGAGCACGCCGGCATTGGCGACGAGAATGTCGAGCTTGCCCCAGCGTTCGAAGATCGAGCCGCCGAGCTTGTCGATTGCCGCCATATCGGCGAGATCGAAGGGCACCAGCGTCGCCGTGCCGCCGACCGCCTTGATCGCATCGTCAAGCTCTTCGAGGCCGCCGACGGTTCGGGCGCAGGCGATGACATGCGCACCGGCCTTGGCGAGTTCGAGGGCAGTGAAATAGCCGATCCCGCGCGATGCGCCGGTGACCAGCGCAATGCGGCCGTTCAGGTCGATGCTCATGATGTCTTCAATTATCCGTTGCTAGCCATGACTGAGACCTTCCGTCCCATCGTCTCGCCTTCCTTGTCAAGGAGGCGCGTCGGATAGTCGCCGGTGAAGTAATGGTCGGTAAATTGCGGGCGGGCCGAATTGCGGTCCTCGCCGCCGACGGCGCGGTAGAGGCCGTCGATGGAGATGAACTCCAGCGAATCCGCGCCGATATATTTCGCCATTGCCTTGACGTCGTTGTACTGGTTGGCGAGCAGCTTGTCCCGATCCGGCGTATCGATGCCGTAGAAGTCCGGATAGAAGATCATCGGGCTTGCGACGCGCACATGCACTTCCTTGGCGCCGGCATCGCGGATCATCTGCACGATCTTCAGCGAGGTCGTGCCGCGCACGATGGAATCGTCGACGAGGATGACGCGCTTGCCGTCGATCATCGCGCGGTTGGCCGAATGCTTCAGCTTCACGCCGAAGGCGCGGATCTGCTGCGTCGGCTCGATGAAGGTGCGGCCGACATAGTGGTTGCGGATGATGCCGTATTCGAAGGGAATACCGCTCTCCTGGGCATAGCCGAGTGCGGCCGGCGTGCCGCCATCCGGCACCGGCACGACCACGTCGCCCTCGACCGGATGTTCCTTGGCGAGATTGATGCCCATGTTCTTGCGCGCGACATAGACGCTGCGGCCGCCGACGACCGAGTCCGGACGGGCGAAATAGACATATTCGAACAGGCAGAGCCGTTCCGGCTGCGCATTGCCTGATTTCCTCGCCTCGATGGTGATCGAGCCGTCGGGCTGGAGTTCGCAGACGATGATCTCGCCGTTCTCGACGTCACGGACGAATTTCGCGCCGATGATGTCGAGCGCGCAGGTTTCGGACGCGAAGATCGGCTTGCCGTCGAGTTCGCCCATGACGAGGGGACGGATACCCGTGGGATCGCGGGCGGCGATCAGCTTGGTGCGGGTGATGCCGAGCATCGAATAGCCGCCTTCCATCTGGCGGATGGCATCGATGAAACGGTCGGTCGTGTTCGTGTAGCGCGAGCGGGCGATGAGGTGGAGCACGACTTCCGTGTCGGAGGTCGACTGACAGATCGCACCACCGGCAATCAGCTGGCGGCGCAGCGTCAGGCCGTTGGTGAAGTTGCCGTTATGGGCAACGGCGATGCCGCCGACTTCAAGCTCCGCAAAGAGCGGCTGCACGTTGCGCAACGCCACTTCGCCGGTCGTGGAATAGCGCGTGTGGCCGACAGCGATGGTGCCGGGGAGTTTGGCCAGCGTTACCGGGTTGGTATAGTGGTCGCCGACGAGGCCCATATGCTTTTCGGTGTGGAACTGCTTGCCGTCGAAGGAGACGATGCCGGCTGCTTCCTGGCCGCGATGTTGAAGCGCATGCAGGCCGAGCGCCGTCAGCGTTGCGGCTTCCGGATGGCCGAGAATGCCGAAGACGCCGCACTCTTCGTGAAGCGTATCGCCATCGAGATCGTCTTCGTGGCGGCCGGGAAACAGGAAATCGCTCATTGCTGCAAGCCTTTGCTCGGGACCTTAGAGGTTGCGCGGGGTATTCGTCACTCCAGGCCACCCCCATATGGGTATGGCCTAAAGCATTTGCCACCGAGGCCCGGAAGCGTCAGTGGCTGATGGTCTATCCTACCAAAAAATCGGGGAGCCTGCCTTCCTCAATTTCGTGAGTGGCGGCTCCCCTGATCACATTTATCCGTTCGTGGCGGGCGTCTCTTCCGCCGGTGCCTGGTCGGTACCGCCCGTGCCCGTGCCGGTGGCGCCATCCGGGTCTTCCGTCGTGCCGCCTTCGCCGGTTGCCGGCGTGCCGTCGGCCGGCTTGCCGCGCAGGCGGTCGATGATCGTGGCGTCGGCATCCTCGGGCAGGAGCGCGATGAGGCGCGCGCCGAGATTGTCGAGCAGCGGCTTGGACTTCGCCGTGGTGACCCAGGACGGCTGCTGCTGCGGCGCAACCAGCCAGTTGAAGAACAGCATGGCGACGACGACCAAGAGGATGCCGCGTGCGGCACCGAACAGGAAGCCGAGCGTGCGGTCGAGCGCGCCGATGCGGCTGTCGATGATGAAGTCGGCGATCCGCATGGTGATGAAGGAGATCACGATGAGGGCGACGAGGAAGACGGCGCCGGCGGAACCCGCCATGGCGACGGTGTCGCTCGTCGTATAGTCCTTCGCGTAAGGCAGAAGCACCGGATAGAGGAAATAGGCGGCTGCCGCGGCACCCACCCAGCTTGCGACGGAAAGCACTTCGCGCGAAAAACCGCGCACCATCGCCAGCACGGCCGAAAACAGCGCGACGCCGATGACGATACCGTCGAGAATTGTGATGGGCATGTTCGTCCTACTCCAAACCCGAAATGTCGCCAGACCCCACGTCCCGTGCGGGCGCACAGTAGCGGAAGGCATCCTTGCCGTCCCGGTTCGGCACGGGTTTCCCACAGGGGTTTCCGCTGCTGAAGGCCGTCAGACGTCCTCGTCTTCCCGTTTGAGGGCGCGTTTCGATCCGGCAATGCGCGCCACCAGATCCGGCAGGCTGTCGATCTCGCTCCAGCGGCCGCCGGCGCCCTTGGGCAGATCGGCGGAACCGGCGGGCAGGACGGCCTGCGAAAAACCCAGCTTTTCCGCCTCCTTGAGGCGCTGGGCGGTGTGCGCCACCGGGCGAATGGCGCCCGACAGGCTGACTTCGCCGAAATAGACGCAATCGGCGGGAAGGGCAAGACCGGCAAGCGAGGAAACCAGCGCCGAGGCGACCGCGAGGTCCGCCGCCGGCTCCGATATACGATAACCGCCCGCCACATTGAGGTAAACATCGTGTTGACCGAGCCGCACGCCGCAATGGGCTTCCAGCACCGCGAGGATCATCGAAAGCCGCGCCGAATCCCAGCCGAGGACGGCGCGGCGCGGCGTGCCGAGCGAGGTGGGGGCGACCAGCGCCTGCACTTCGACGAGCACGGGCCGCGTGCCCTCCATGCCGGCAAACACGGCGGCCCCCGGCGATTTCGAATTGCGCTCGCCGAGGAAGAGTTCCGAGGGGTTGGAGACTTCGCGCAGTCCCTTGTCGGACATTTCGAAGACGCCGATCTCGTCCGTCGGGCCGAAGCGATTCTTCACCGTGCGCAGGATGCGGTAGTGATGACCCCGGTCGCCCTCGAAATAGAGCACGGCATCGACCATGTGCTCGACGACGCGCGGGCCGGCGATCTGGCCTTCCTTGGTGACATGGCCGACCAGCACCATGGCGGCACCGGTCTGCTTGGCGAAACGGATCATCGCCTGCACGCCGGTGCGCACCTGCGTCACCGTGCCGGGGGCGGCGTCCGCCGTATCGCTCCACAGCGTCTGGATCGAATCGATGATAACGAGATCGGGCCGCTTACCTTCGCCGATGGTGGCAAGGATATCCTCTACATTGGTTTCCGCGGCGAGCAGCACGTCGGTCTCGGCGGCATGCAGGCGCTGCGCGCGCAGGCGCACCTGCGCCACGGCCTCTTCGCCCGAGACATAGATGATGCGGTGGCCGCGGCGGGAGAGCGCCGCGGCGGCCTGCATGAGGAGAGTGGACTTGCCGATGCCGGGATCGCCGCCGATCAGCACGGCCGAGCCGCGCACGAAGCCGCCGCCAGTCGCGCGGTCAAGTTCGCCGATGCCGGTATGGATGCGCGGGGCTTCCTCGATTTCGCCCGACAGCGCCGTCAGCGCGACGGGCCGGCCTTTCTTCGGCACCTTGCCGGGGCCGGAGCCGATGCCGCCCATCGGGTCTTCCTCGACGATGGTGTTCCACTCGCCGCAGCCTTCGCATTTTCCGGCCCAGCGGTTATGTGCGGTGCCACAGTTCTGGCAGATGAATTGGGTGCGGGCCTTCGCCATCAGGACTTGCTCTCCGGAATCATTCCGAAAGCCCTTAGCACGAAACTGGCCAATAGTACAAAACGGGAACGATGCTTATTTCTTCAAAGCTTCATAGCGGCGTTCGTAGCGGCGGCCGAGGCTGGTCAGGAGCTCGTAATCGATCGTGCCGCCGGCAAGCGCGACATCCTGGATCGGCATGTGACGGCCGAAGACTTCGATGAAATCGCCCGCCCGCACGCTGCCGGCCGGCAGGTCGGTGACGTCGAAATGGGTGAGGTCCATGGTGACGCGGCCGATCAGCGGCACGGTGCGGCCATGCAGCACGCCGCTGGCGCCGGGAATGTTGGCCTTGCGCAGCGGCACGCCCGAGCCGGAGAGGCTGCGCATGTAGCCGTCGGCATAACCGAGGGCGACGACGGCGATGCGCGTATCGCGCGTGAACACGGTGGAGGCGCCGTAGCTGACGCTCTCGCCGACCTTCGCCTCGCGGACCTGAAGGATGCGCGCCTCGGCGGTGACGACCGGCTTCATCGGGTTCGGCACGTCGTTGACGGCTGCACCGCCATAGAGCGCGATGCCGGGGCGGGTGAGGGTAAAGTGATAGTCCTCGCCGAGGAAAATGCCGGCGGAATTGGCGAGCGTCGCATCGATGTCGTCGAAGGCCGTCACGACGCTGCGGAAGCGCTGGAGCTGCTGGCGGTTCAGCGGATGGCTCGGATCGTCGCCGCAGGCAAGATGGCTGAGCAGCATGAGCGGCGAGAAGCTCGCGGGGCGGGAGCTATCGTCGGCAAGCGCGAGCGCGTCTTCGACGCGCAGGCCGAGCCGGCTCATGCCGGTGTCGACATGCAGCACGCAGGGCAGGTCCCCGCCATCGGCAATCGCCGCCATGAAGACAACGAGCTGTTCTTCCGAGACGATCACGGGCACGAGGTCGAATTCGAAGAACAGGCGTTCGGAGCCGGCCCACATGCCCGAGAGCACATAGATGCGCACATCCGGCAGCACGCCGCGCAGGGCGGCTCCCTCGGCCGGGGTCGCCACGAAGAAATCGCGTGCACCCGCATGGTGGAAGGTCTTTGCCGCCGGTTCCAGCCCTATGCCATAGGCGTCGGCCTTCAACACGGCGGCGGTGCGCGCCGCACCCGAGCGCCGCGCCATGGCGCGCCAGTTGTCGGCCAGCGCCGAAAGATCGATTGTCAGGCGGGCATGATCCTCGCCGGCGACGGGCAGGGTGGGGCGGGAGGAAGTGTGATGCGTGCTCATGGCTTTGAAATACAGCCTGTGGACGGCGGCGGCAATACGCTCTTCGGCTGCATTGCCGCCGGCAAGGCCCACCTCTATGGTGCCCGCCAAAAAGGAAAAGACGATGAAACGGGGCATAACAGGGACATTGGCAGGCTTGGCCCTGATTTTGGCGTGCCAGGCTTCGGCCGGTGCGCAAGACGCGCCGACGGATGCCGAGATGCGCGATGCCCATGCCGTGCTGCTCGGCCTCTCGCAGGACGGCGCCGAGCCGGAACGCGCCGAAAGCGCCGACACCTATTATTCGATCGTCGACGATCCCAATGCACCGCGATTGGTGACGCGTCTGGAAGTGTCCGGCGCGCCCTGCCGCGCCCGCACCATGTCGGCGCTGCAATTTCCCGCGAAATGGGCAACGCTGACGATGAGCCTCGTCGATCTCAGCCGCGTGACCTCCGTCACCGCCTATGCCACCGTCGACGACATGATCGCGGAGATGAACCCGATCCCGTTCGATTCACCGGATGCGGAGCAGATCGTGCTGACGGGGCGCGGGCTCTACTGCTCGAGCCGCATGTCGCTGTCGGGCGAAAACACTGTCTCGGACGACATGTGCTCCGACCGGCTCGATCTGACGATGGTGGACGCGGAAGAGAAGGCACGCGGCCGCAAGGCGCTCGCCATCGTGGCGGATGTTTGCAAGGCGCCGGCTTTTGTGAAGAAGTAGGAAGGCGTCGGGCGCTTCTCCGGTGCGAAGTGCGCGCGCATTTTTATAGTGCTGCTCTCTCCATCGTCATCCTCGGGCTTGACCCGAGGATCCACGCAGCAAACTCAACGCGTGTGGGTGGATCCTCGGGTCAAGCCCGAGGATGACGGAGGAGGGGAAGGAGGCGCCTGAAATCCGCAACGGAACGAGGCCAAAAGGGGCGTTTCTACGCCCCCGACCCTCAATGCTCGTACTGCGTGAACGACGGATCCGCCAGATCGGTGAAGCGGGTGAACTCCGACTGGAAGGCGAGTTTTACCGTGCCGGTCGGCCCGTGACGCTGCTTGGCGATGATCACGTCGGCCGTGCCCTTCACGGCCTCGAATTTCATCTTCCATTCTTCGTATTTCGGATCGAACTCGTCGCGCGGTTCGAGGTTCTTCACGTAATATTCCTCGCGGAACACGAAAAGCACCACGTCGGCGTCCTGCTCGATCGAGCCCGATTCGCGAAGGTCGGACAGTTGCGGGCGCTTGTCTTCGCGGCTTTCCACCTGACGGGAGAGCTGGGAGAGAGCGATGATCGGCACGTTCAGCTCCTTGCCGAGCGCCTTCAGGCCCGTGGTGATCTGGGTGATTTCCTGCACGCGGTTGTCGCTGGATTTGCCCGAGCCGGTCATCAGCTGGATATAGTCCACCACGAGGCAATCGAGACCGCGCTGACGCTTGAGACGGCGGGCACGGGCGGAAAGCTGGGCAATCGAGATACCACCGGTCTGGTCGATATAGAGCGGCACCTTCTGCATCATCTGCGAGCAGGCGACGAGCTTTTCGAAATCGGCCTCGGAAATGTCGCCGCGACGGATTTTTGACGACGACACTTCCGTTTGCTCGGAGATGATACGGGTGGCGAGCTGTTCGGAGGACATTTCGAGCGAGTAGAAGCCGACGACGCCGCCGTTCTTCGCCTTGTACGAGCCGTCCGCCTGAATTTCGGGCTCGTAGGCGGCGGCGATGTTGTAGGCGATGTTGGTGGCAAGCGAGGTCTTGCCCATGCCGGGACGTCCCGCAAGCACGATCAAGTCGGAGCGCTGAAGGCCACCCATGCGGCCGTCGAGCGAGTGAATGCCGGTGGAAATGCCCGACAACGAGCCGTCGCGCTCGAAGGCCTGTCCGGCCATGTCGATGGCGAGCGCCACCGCGTCGTTGAACGACTGGAAGCCGCCGTCGTAGCGGCCGGTTTCGGCCAGTTCGAACAGGCGGCGCTCGGCATCCTCGATCTGGGTCTGCGGCGGCATGTCGAGCGGCGCGTCATAGGCGATGTTGACCATGTCCTCGCCGATATTGATCAGCGAGCGGCGCAGCGCGAGATCGTAGATGGCGCGGCCATAGTCTTCCGCGTTGATGATCGTCACGGCTTCGGCGGCAAGGCGCGCGAGATATTGCGGGATCGTGAGATCGCCGACCTTGCTGTCCGACGGCAGATGCGTCTTCAGCGTGATCGTGGTGGCGATCTTGCCCATGCGGATCGTGTCGCCGGCGAGTTCATAGATCTTGCGGTGCAGCGGCTCGTTGAAATGGATCGGCTTCAAGAAGTCCGAGACGCGGTAATAGGCGTCGTTGTTGACCAGGATGGCGCCGAGCAGGGCCTGTTCGGCTTCGACGTTGTTCGGTGCCTCGCGGTGGTGCAGCTCCGCATTCTCGCGACCGGCCTGGTTGAGCTTGCGCACGGCATCGTTCATCGTCCCGAATCTCCCCGTCTTTGTTTTCGAAGGTCGCTGGTTTGGTTGCTTTGTCACCAAGGGTCAAGCGCTTCCGGCCCGGCTCCTCCGTTAGACCCAATGTTAGACTTTTCCACAGGCGGCGCGAAGACGGCAAGCCCTGATTCATCAGGGCTCGCCGGCTTTCGGTTGACTCAGGCGCCGAATCTCAAAGCGACGCCTCCTGCGGGAACTGGCGTGCGCCCCGCCGGTCGCCCTTCGGATTGCCCTCATGGGCCTTCAGGCAATCCTCGCCGCGGCCGATATAGCCGCGTGTCAGCGGTGTGGCCTCCTGGTCATGGGCGAGCTGGAGCTGGAAGACGACGAGGTTCTGCCAGCGGAAGGCGCTTTCGGACGCCGCGAGATAGAATTCCCAGATGCGGCAGAATTTCTCGTCATAGAGCGCCTTGGCTTCCTCCCGCTTTGCCATGAAGCGCTGCCGCCAGTGACGCAGCGTCTCGGCATAGTGGAGTCTGAGGATTTCCACATCCGTTACCGCAAGCCCGCTCTTTTCCACAGCCTGCATCACTTCCGAAAGGGCCGGGATGTAACCGCCCGGAAAGATGTATTTCTCGATGAAGGGGTTGTTGGCGGAGGGCCGGTCCGTGCGGCCGATCGTGTGCAGCAGCATCACGCCGTCGTGCTTCAGCAGGGAGGCGCTCTTGCGGAAGAAGGTGAGGTAGTTCGGCCGGCCGACATGCTCGAACATGCCGACGGAAACGATGCGGTCGAAGGGGCCTTGCGCGTTGCGATAGTCCTGCAGCAGGAATTTCACCTCCTCTGTCAGCCCCGCATCTCGGGCTCGGCTTTCGGACAGCGTATGCTGCTCGTCCGACAGCGTGACGCCCGTCACCTTCGCGCCGAGCTGGCGAGCGAGATAGAGCGCCATGCCGCCCCAGCCGCTGCCGATGTCGAGCACGCTCTGGCCCGGCCTGTTGATGTTGAGCTTGGCGGCAATGTGCCGTTTCTTGGCAAGCTGGGCATCATCGAGCGTCTGGTCAGGATGCTCGAAATAGGCGCAGGAATATTGCCGGTCCCGGTCGAGGAACAGATCGTAGAGCGCGCCGGTCAGGTCATAGTGGTGCTGCACGTTGCGGCGGGAGCGCACCACGCTGTTCTTTTCCCGCACCCAGCGGAAGACGTAGCGCACGCGCTCCAGCAGGCGGTTCCAGCGCGTGTCGTAATATTTGAAATCGGGATTGCCGGTAAAGACGGTTTTCAAGAGGCCGTACATGTCGCCTTCGACGATGTCGATATCGCCGGTGCCATAGTGATGGCCGAGATAGTAAGCGGGGTCGATGGCGATGCCCCATACGGCTTTGCGTGTGTTGAGACGCATATGGATGGGATTGCCGGTGCCGTCGCCGAAGGTCTGGCTGCTGCCGTCAGGATAGGTGATCTTCAGGTTGCCGGTCTCGACGAGGCGGGAAACCAGTGTCTGCACAATGAATTTCATTCGCTAAACTCCGTCACGCTTAAAAATCTGGCGGAAACGGGTCTGGTCGGAAACCGGCCTGAATGCGGCCCAACCGCCAATCCAGTCTAACGAGATATAAATATTGATGCGAAAAGCGGGATTTCAAGCCGTGCTTTTTGGCCCTCCAAACGAAAACGGGCCGGCAAAAGCCGGCCCGTTCCGTGACCATCCGACAAAGCGGATATTATGCGTCTTCTTCTTCGACGCCATCGGCTTCCGGGTCGAAGAAGTCGGCAGCCGTCAGCGCGTCTTCGTCAACGCCATAGATGGCGTCGGCCGAGGTCAGGCTTTCGCCCTTCGACTGGCGCTCGGCTTCTTCAGCCGAACGGGCAACGTTGACTTCGACCGAGATTTCGACTTCGGCATGCAGGTGCAGCACGACCTTGTGCAGGCCGATGGCCTTGATCGGGGTGTTCAGTTCGACCTGGTTGCGGCCGACGTTGAAGCCTTCGGCAGCCAGCGCCTCGATGACGTCGCGGGCAGCGACCGAGCCGTACAGCTGGCCGGTTTCGCCAGCCGAGCGGACGATGACGAAGGACTTGCCGTCGAGCTTTTCGGCAACGGCCTGGGCCTCGGACTTGCGCTCGAGGTTACGGGCTTCGAGCGTCGAACGCTCGGCTTCGAAACGCTTCTTGTTGGCTTCGTTGGCGCGCAGCGCCTTGCCGAGCGGCAGCAGGTAGTTACGGGCAAAGCCGTCGCGAACCTTGACGGTTTCGCCCATCTGGCCGAGCTTGGCGATGCGTTCGAGGAGAATGACGTCCATTTTGAGTTCCTTTCGTTGAGTCTCAGATGTTCTGGTTTTTCTTTTCCGCCGGGCCTGCGGGCGTCAGCGCGATGGCGCGCCGCGTGTCCATCAGTCCCATGAGGAGGATGACGAAGACCGGTATCGTGAAGAGCAATACCGAGATGTAGGCGAACCACAGGGCCATCAGCCGCCACGGCTTGCCGCGCGTCCTGAAATGCAGGCTCGCGAAGCCGGCGAGCACGAAACCGGCCCCGAAGGTGCCGCAGACGAGCGCGCCGATGATCGCCGGAACGCCGCCCATGAAGGACAACACGAGACCGGCGAGGAAGAAGAAGATCGCATTGCGATGCATGCGCAGCGTCGAGGGCATGTCCTCGCGCGGGCGAAGGCCCTTGCCGGACACGCGCACGATGAAGGTCGCGATGTAATAGGCTGCAAACAGCAGGAACACCCAGAGCGCGCCCTGCACGAGCGGCAGCGCCAGCGAGAACACGGTCTTCAGCTGGGCGATTGCCGCGGCATCGGGATTGTAGAGCGGCTCCTGCGCCTTCAAGGTCTCGATGACGATATCGACGAGCTTGCCGGCCATTGCGTCATTGTAGCCGACGATCGCGCCGACCGCGATCATGCCGAGCGTCACCATGATGGCGAGATGGGCGAGGATATTCGACAGCGGATACCAGGCGAGCGCGTTTTCCGGGCCGCCGAGTTCGGAGGCCGGGCGGGCAAGATTGGCCAGGTTGGAGAGCCAGCCGGCCGGGATCAGCGTGATGAGCACGATCAGCGCGGCGAAATTCGACGAGACGAGGGCGGACGCGGTGATGCCGCCGGCGACGACGGCGATGAAGGCGCTGGCATTGCCCCAGCCGAGGCCGGCAATCAGGATGGGAAGCGCGGACGCGGCGTAAAGCACGATGGCGAACGACGACTGCGCATTCGCGCTCAGCGACAGCAGAGCGGCGGTCACACCGGCAACGAGGCCGGTCGCAATCGAGGTTGGCGTCAGGGTCTTCACTGTTCGCTGTCCTGTCTGGTCAGACAGTTAGAGGAGGTTCCTGAGAGATTGATTCAGGACGGTCTCCCCAACATGGGGTTTTGGTTTCGCCCGAGATCGGGAGAAGACCGGCGGTTCCGATCCGCGCCCAACGCGGAAGGGAAATGGGGAAGGCGGCTAGCCGTCTTCCCCCAAGTCAATGCCTGCGATCTGACGTCGAGTCAGGCCGCAGAGTCAGCAGCTTACGCTACGACGTAGGGCAGCAGGCCGAGGAAGCGGGCGCGCTTGATCGCCTTGGCGAGTTCGCGCTGCTTCTTCTGGGAAACGGCCGTGATGCGGGACGGAACGATCTTGCCGCGCTCGGAAATGTAGCGCGACAGAAGACGGACGTCCTTGTAGTCGATCTTCGGAGCGTTTGCGCCCGAGAAGGGGCAGGTCTTGCGGCGGCGGTGGAACGGACGGCGTGCCGGAGCGGAAGAAACATCAGCCATATCTATAATCTCCTTCTGCTTCTATTACGCGCGGTCTTCGCGGGCCGGACGGTCGCCACGCGGCGGACGGTCGCCGAAGTCGCGGCGCGGACGGTCGCCGAAGTCGCGGCGCGGGCCACGGTCGTCGCCTTCGCGGCGCGGACGGTCGTCGCGGTCACGCTTCTGCATCATGGCCGACGGGCCTTCTTCGTGCGCTTCGACGGCGATGGTCATGTAACGAAGGATGTCTTCGTTGATGCGCATCTGGCGCTCGACTTCGTGGATGGCAGCGGCCGGAGCGTCGATGTCCATCAGCGCATAGTGAGCCTTGCGGTTCTTCTTGATGCGGTAGGTGAGGGACTTGAGGCCCCAGTTCTCGACGCGGCCAACCTTGCCGCCGAACGATTCGATAACGCCCTTGTACTGTTCGACGAGAGCGTCGACCTGCTGGGCGGACACATCCTGGCGGGCCAGGAATACGTGTTCATAAAGAGCCATGTGGCTTTGCCTTTCTTGCGTTTACACCCGAAACCGGCGCCAAGCCTCAACGACAGTTCTCAAAGGCGCGAGGCCGAAAGCAAGAAAAGCGTTAATCCAGACGGTCGAGAGCGGAGACACGGGAGGCTGGAGCCCTTGGCTCCAAACGGCCATCCTATGCGGATCGCCGGCCCTCCGTTCAGCCACCAGCCGATTGACCGGGTGTGTTGAACAGCGCGCTTATACGGATTTTTCGCTGCAACGCAAGGCCTGCGGCCAGAAAGCCTGGTGTTCCGTTTCGGGAACGGCTTGGAACCAAATGGAATGTCCTGCGTTTTCCTGTCGATCATACCAAATGGCTAACCAGATGGAGTAACCGACATGCAGGACCCAAACCTCGTCAATCGTCCCCCGGAAGATCTGGTGACGCGTCCGGTCGATGACCGCGGCCCGACCGTCGTCAATGCCAGCAATGGCGGCAGCGGTACCGGCGGCTGGGCCGTCGCAGTCATTCTCGCCGTTCTCGTGGCGGTGGGCATCTTCTATTTCGTCGGCAGCGGCACACCGGGTGACGGCGTCGATCCGAATGCCAACACCTCGGCCATCACGACGCAGGAGACGGCTCCGGCCGGCGGCACTGCAACGGGTGGCCAGACGGGTGGTGCCGCCGGCACGCAGACGCTGGATACCCAGCCGAGCGGCGGCCAGCAGCCGGCCGAAGGTGGCGGCGCAACCACCACGACGCCGTAACATTACCCTTATGGGACATAAGACAAGACCCGCCGGAAACGGCGGGTCTTTTGATTCAGGTGTTAAATGGGCGCAGGATAGAGCCGGTGGATACGGCGGATGCCGTTCATGACGTCGGGCGAAAGCGTCAGGTCCTTCGCCGCGATGTTGGTCTTCAACTGCTCCATCGACGTCGCGCCGATAATGACCGATGCCATGAAGGGCCGTGTCAGGCAGAAGGCCAGCGCCATCTGGGCGGGGTCGATGCCGTTTTCCTTTGCAAGCTCCACATAGGCCCTCACGGCCGGCTCCTGCAGCGGCTGGTAACGCCCGCCGAGATCGCCGTTCTTCGTCATGCGCGATCCCTCGGGCTTGGCGCCGTCGAGATATTTGCCGGTGAGAAGGCCGGCGGCGAGCGGCGAATAGGCGAGCAGACCGATATCCTCGTGATGCGACAGTTCCGCAAGGTCGAGGTCGTAGGTCCGGTAGAGCAGGTTGTACTCGTTCTGGATGGACGCGACGCGCGGCAGGCCCTTTTCCTCCGCGCGCGCCAGCATGCGCATCGTGCCCCAGGCGGTGTCGTTGGAGAGGCCTAGTGCGCGAACCTTGCCGGCTTTGACGATCTCGCCGATGGTATCGAGGATTTCCTCGATCTCGGCGGCGACCTTTTCGCGGTCCTGCTTGGCCGGCTCGTAGCTCCAGGCGTTGCGGAAGTGATAATGCCCGCGGTTCGGCCAGTGCAGCTGGTAGAGATCGACATAGTCGGTCTTCAGCCGCTGGAGGCTGTCGTCGATCGCCTCCAGGATGCCCTTGCGGCTCATCGGTGCGCCGCCGCGGATATAGGGGCGGCCGGGTCCGGCGACCTTGGTGGCGAGGATGACCTTGTCACGGTTGCCGCGCGCCGTCATCCAGTTGCCGATAAAGCGTTCGGTATCGCCGTAGGTTTCCGGCGAGAGCGGCGTCGTCGGATAAAGTTCTGCGGTGTCGATGAAGTTGACGCCTTCAGAGAACGCATAGTCGAGCTGGTCTTGGGCTTCCTGCTCGCTGTTCTGCGATCCCCAGGTCATGGTGCCGAGGCAGATCTCCGACACGCTCATGCCGGTCCTGCCGAGCGGATTGTATTTCATGGGAGGGAAAATCCTTTTGTGGGAACCGCGCGAATGTAGGCGGCCTGCCGCGAAGTGCAAGACGGCGGGCGCGATTCCCTGTGCAAGGGCTTGGAAAGGACGGGCCGGGAAGGGTGCTTCACGGCGCAATGCCTTGACTTGGCGGGCCGGAATGTGAATGGAAAAGGAAACAGAAGACGGGAGAAACCCCTATGAGCGTAGCATTCACTTTCCCCGGCCAGGGCAGCCAGGCCGTCGGCATGGGCAAGGAACTCGCCGACGCCTTCCCGGAAGCGCGTGCCGTTTTCGCCGAAGTCGACGATGCCCTCGGCCAGAAGCTTTCCGCCATCATGTTCGACGGCCCCGAGGACACGCTGACGCTGACGGCCAATGCCCAGCCGGCATTGATGGCCGTGTCCATCGCCGTCATGCGCGTGCTCGAAGCGCGCGGCCTGTCGCTGAAGGACAAGGTCGCCTACGTCGCCGGCCATTCGCTCGGCGAATATTCGGCACTCTGCGCTGCCGGCACCTTCTCGCTCGCCGATACCGCTCGGCTCCTGCGCATCCGCGGCAATGCCATGCAGTCGGCCGTTCCGGTCGGCGAGGGTGCCATGGCCGCGATCATCGGGCTGGAGCAGGCGGATGTCGAAGCCATCTGTCAGGAAGCCTCAAAGGGCGGCTCGTGCCAGATCGCCAATGACAATGGCGGCGGCCAGCTCGTCATTTCCGGCTCCAAGCCGGCCGTCGAGGTCGCAGCCCGGCTTGCGACGGAGAAGGGCGCCAAGCGTGCGCTGATGCTCTCCGTCTCCGCCCCCTTCCATTCCGCCCTGATGGCGCCTGCCGCCGACGCCATGCGCGAAGCGCTTGCCGCCGTCGAGGCCAAGGCGCCGGTCGTGCCCGTCATTGCGAATGTCCGCGCCGCCCCGGTCAGCGACCCGCAGGAGATCGTTCGCCTGCTCGTGGAGCAGGTCACCGGCCAGGTCCGCTGGCGCGAGACGGTGGAATGGTTCGGCAAGAACGGCGTGACGACGCTTTACGAAGTCGGCTCCGGCAAGGTGCTGACGGGTCTGGCGCGCCGCATCGACAAGTCCGTCACCGGCATCGCCGTCAACACGCCCACCGATATCGACAGCGCGCTTGCAACGCTCCTCGGCTGATCTCTTTGATAAGGAACGCACCCATGTTTGATCTTTCCGGCCGCAAGGCACTGGTTACCGGCGCATCCGGCGGCATCGGCGAGGAGATCGCCCGCATCCTGCACGCTCAGGGCGCCATCGTCGGCCTGCACGGCACCCGCGTCGAAAAGCTCGAAACGCTCGCCAACGAATTCGGCGAACGCGTCCAGATTTTCCCGGCCAACCTTTCCGACCGCGCCGAAGTCAAGGCGCTCGGCGAGAAGGCTGAGGCCGAACTCGGCGGCGTCGACATCCTCGTCAACAATGCCGGCATCACCAAGGACGGCCTGTTCGTGCGCATGAGCGACGAGGACTGGGATGCCGTTCTCGAGGTCAATCTGACGGCCGTCTTCCGCCTGACGCGCGAGCTGACCCACCCGATGATGCGCCGCCGCTACGGCCGCATCATTAACATTACCTCGGTCGTCGGCGTCACCGGCAATCCGGGCCAGGCGAACTATTGCGCCGCCAAGGCCGGCATGATCGGCTTCACCAAGTCGCTCGCCCAGGAAATCGCGACCCGCAACGTCACGGTCAACTGCGTGGCGCCGGGCTTCATCGAAAGCGCGATGACCGGCAAGCTGAACGACAAGCAGAAGGAAGCGATCATGGGGGCCATTCCCATGAAGCGCATGGGCACCGGCACGGAAGTCGCGTCCGCCGTTGCCTATCTCGCGTCGTCGGAAGCCTCCTACATGACGGGCCAGACACTGCATGTGAACGGCGGCATGGCGATGATCTAAGGTGGACGAAGTGCCCCGGCAGGTCGGCATGAATTGCATGTTGACCGCTGGAGCACCGGCCATTTTCGGACTTTGCGGCAGACTTAAACCGTGTTAATCGGGCCATGACTGTCAGCAGTCGACGGGCAAATGCCTGCGCAATCCGGCGGTATGGAACAGTATCGCCGATGCCGCATTGCCGGTTGAAGAGATTGCCGGATATGTTCTTGAGGCATATCGGGCGTGTTGAGTGCCCGGCGCTGTGAAAGGCGCCGATCAAAAACAAAGGTCGAGGAATCCGACATGAGCGACGTAGCAGAACGCGTAAAGAAAATTGTCATTGATCATCTGGGCGTTGACGCCGAAAAGGTCAGCGAAGGCGCAAGCTTTATCGATGATCTTGGCGCGGACTCGCTCGACACCGTCGAACTGGTCATGGCCTTCGAAGAAGAATTCGGCGTCGAGATCCCGGACGATGCCGCTGACTCGATCCTGACGGTCGGCGACGCCGTCAAGTTCATCGAGAAGGCCCAGGCCTGATCCATTATACCGGCGGGCTGCTTTTCGGCAGCCCGTCCCGGTCTCCGCCCGGAGACCACACCTCCTCTTGGGGAAAAACATAGAATTCTATAGGGTGGATCACGGACGATGAGGCGTGTCGTTATCACGGGTACCGGCATGGTATCCCCGCTTGGCTGTGGCACCGAAGTTACCTGGAGCCGGCTTCTTGAGGGGCGCAGTGGCGCTGCCAGGGTAACGACCTTCGAGGTCGAAGACCTTCCTGCAAAGATTGCCTGCTCGATCCCGCTCGGCGATGGCACTGACGGCACCTACAATGCCGACCAGTGGATGGAGCCGAAGGAACAGCGCAAGGTCGATCCCTTCATCACCTATGCTGTCGCTGCCGCCGATATGGCGCTCATCGATGCCGGTTGGCATCCGAAGACCGACGAAGACCAGATTGCAACCGGCGTGCTCATCGGCTCCGGCATCGGCGGTCTCGATGGCATCGTCGAAGCCGGTTATACGCTGCGCGACAAGGGTCCCCGCCGCGTTTCGCCCTTCTTCATTCCCGGTCGCCTGATCAACCTCGCCTCCGGCCAGGTCTCGATCAAGCACAAGCTGCGCGGCCCCAACCATTCCGTCGTTACCGCCTGCTCGACCGGCGCGCACGCCATCGGCGATGCCAGCCGCCTGATCGCGCTGGGGGATGCCGACGTCATGGTCGCCGGCGGTGCCGAATCCCCGATCTGCCGCATCGCGCTGGCCGGCTTCGCCGCCTGCAAGGCGCTGTCGACCGAGCGCAACGACGACCCGACCGCGGCCTCGCGCCCCTATGACCGCGACCGCGACGGTTTTGTCATGGGCGAGGGTGCCGGTATCGTCGTTCTCGAGGAGCTGGAGCACGCCAAGGCGCGCGGCGCGAAGATCTATGCCGAAGTCGTCGGTTATGGCCTGTCGGGCGACGCCTACCACATCACCGCGCCGTCGGAAGACGGCGACGGCGCCTACCGCTGCATGCAGATGGCGCTGAAGCGCGCCGGCATTCCGGCAAGCGAAATCGACTACATCAATTCGCACGGCACCTCGACCATGGCCGACACGATCGAGCTTGGCGCTGTCGAGCGCCTGATGGGCGATGCCGCGTCGCGACTCTCGATGTCGTCGACCAAGTCGGCCATCGGCCATCTTCTCGGTGCCGCCGGTGCCGTCGAAGCCATCTTCTCGGCGCTGGCGATCCGCGACAACATCGCCCCGCCGACGCTGAACCTCGACAATCCCGCCGTCGAGACGGCGATCGACCTTGTGCCGCATAAGGCCCGCAAGCGCGAGATCAACGTGGCGCTGTCCAATTCGTTCGGCTTCGGCGGAACGAATGCATCGCTGGTTCTCAAGCGCTACGCTTGACCCGGTCCGGGGCTTTCGCCCCGGCGCGCCGCCACCTGCCCAATGGCTTTTGCCTTGAGGCGTCATACACTCGCATGTGAAAAGGCGGGTTCATCCTGCTTTTGCCGTATTGCTCTGCTGAACACGTCGAGCAATGCCAGAACCCATGAGGACAGTCCGTGAGCGACACGAACGAACCCGGCGAGACCCAGTTTGGCCGCGGCGAGGCATCCGGCCAGCCGCGCATCATTCCGAAGTCCGCGAAGGAGGCGCTCCGCCCCGAACAGGTGCCTGAGCCGCCGAGCCGCCGCCGCTCGCGCAAGGCCCGCAGCCAGCTCGTCATCTTCCTGAATTTCGTCATGACCGTCATCGTTTTCGCGACGCTGGTCGGCGTGGGCATCTTCTATTACGGCGTGAAGAGCTATGAGGAAAAAGGCCCGCTGGCGGCCAACACGAATTTCATCGTGCGCGCGGGGGCGGGCACCAACGAGATCGCCTCGAACCTCGAGCGCAACAACATCATCACCGACAGCCGCGTCTTCCGCGTGCTCTCGCGCATCTATCTTGATGGCGAGACGCTGAAGGCCGGCGAATACGAGATCAAGTCCGGCGCGACCATGCGCGAGATCGTCGAATTGCTGAAATCCGGCAAGTCGATCCTCTACAGCGTTTCGGTTCCCGAGGGGCTGACGGTCAAGCAGGTGTTCAAGCGCCTGCAGGACGATCCGGTGCTGGAAGGCGACCTGCCGCAGGAACTGCCCGCCGAGGGCTCCCTGATGACCGATACCTACAAGTTCTCGCGCGGCACCAAGCGCGCCGACATTGTCCAGCAGATGCTGGCAGCGCAGAAGAACCTGATCGACCAGATCTGGGAGAAGCGCGACGACAAGCTGCCGGTCGCCACCCGCGAAGAGTTCGTCACGCTCGCCTCCATCGTCGAGAAGGAAACCGGCCGCGCTGACGAGCGCTCCCGCGTCGCCTCCGTCTTTATGAACCGTCTCGACAAGGGCATGCGCCTGCAATCGGACCCGACGATCATCTACGGTATCTTCGGTGGCGAGGGTAAGCCGGCCGACCGGCCGATCTACCAGTCGGACCTCGAAAAGCAGACGCCCTATAACACCTATATCATCAAGGGCCTGCCGCCGACGCCGATCGCCAATCCCGGCCGCGCGGCGCTGGAGGCCGTCGCAAACCCGTCGCGCACCAGCGATTTGTATTTCGTTGCCGACGGCACGGGCGGCCACGTCTTTGCCGAGACGCTGGACGAGCACAACCAGAATGTCCGCCGCTGGCGCAAACTGGAAGCGGAGAAGGCGGCAGCCACTGCCAAGGAAGCGGATGGCGCAACGCCGCAGTAATCGACATCATCTTCCAGCGGCCCCGGCACTTCCGTCCGGGGCCGTTTTGTTTCCGGGCACAAGCTTTATGTGGATCGCGGCGCGTTCGGCGCGCTTGCCCGTTTCCAACCCCGTGAAACTGCTTCACTTTGAAACTTGAAGTCGCGCGGGCTGCGCGTATCCGGCTGCCTCCCGTTCCGGTGAGGCGCCACAGGAGGCTGACATGACATTGCAATCGATGACCGGCTTTTCGCGGGTCGAGGGAACCAGCGGGCGCACCCGCTGGGCCTGGGAGTTCCGTTCGGTGAACGGCAAGGGGCTGGACCTGCGCCTTCGCCTGCCACCCGGCCTCGAAGTGCTGGAGGCAGATGTCCGTCGTATTGCCGGTGAGGCCTTCTCGCGCGGCAATCTCCAGATCGGGCTCGCCACCAGCGTCAGCGAGGCGCAGGTAGAGGCTGTCGTGAACCAGGGTGCGCTTGCCGCCGTGCTGGCGCTGCGCGATCAGCTTGCCGGTACCATCGACCCAGCGCCGCTCAAGCTCGACACGCTGCTGTCGGTGCGCGGCATCGTCGATTTCCGTGAGGCCGAGGAGAACGAAGCGGAGCGCGCGACGCGTGATACCGATATCCGCATGGGCCTTGCCGAAGCGGTCCGCTCTCTCGCCGATATGCGGCGCAAGGAGGGGGCTGCCCTCGCCGAAGTGCTGCTCGGCCAAGTGGCACGCATCGAGGCCTTGACGGCGACCGTCGAGGCCGACCCTTCGCGCAGTGTTTCGGCGATTGCCGAGCGGCTTTCCGCGCAGGTCGCCATGCTCATGCAGGGTACGACCGCGCTTGATCGCGACCGCCTGCATCAGGAAGCGGCGCTGATCGCCACCAAGGCAGATCTGCGCGAAGAGATCGACCGGCTGAAGGCGCATGTCCGTGCGGCGCGCGAGCTGATCGCCGAAGGCGGGCCGATCGGGCGCAAGCTCGATTTTCTCGCACAGGAATTTAACCGGGAATCGAATACAATCTGTTCCAAGTCGAACGCCGCTCAAGTAACGGCTGCAGGCATCGAACTGAAGGTCGTCATCGACCAGTTCCGCGAACAGGTCCAGAATCTGGAGTAGGCCATGGCCGAGCCGTCGAAATATATCCACATCGAACGCCGCGGGCTCATGCTCGTCATTTCCTCGCCGTCAGGTGCGGGCAAGTCGACGATCGCCCGCAACCTGCTGGAGGCCGATCCAGGCCTCAGCCTGTCGGTCAGCGTCACGACCCGCCAGCGCCGCGCCAGCGAGATCGCCGGCCGGCACTATCACTTCATCAACCACAAGGAATTCGAGCGCCTGCGCGACGGCGATGCGCTGCTCGAATGGGCCGAGGTGCACGGCAATTTCTACGGCACGCCGCGCGAGCCGGTGGAAGAAGCGATGGCCGCCGGCCGCGACATGCTGTTCGACATCGACTGGCAGGGCGCCCAGCAGCTTCAGGAGAAGATGCCGGCCGACGTCGTCTCGATCTTCATCCTGCCGCCGTCGATGACCGAGCTGCAATCGCGCCTGCACCGCCGGGCCGAGGATACGGAAGAGGTGATCCAGACCCGCCTCGCCAATTCCCGCTCCGAAATCGAGCACTGGCGGGAATATGACTACGTCATCCTGAACGACGACCTCTCGGTCGCCTTCGACGCCGTGCAGAGCATCGTCAAGGCCGAGCGCCTGCGGCGCGACCGCCGGCACGGGCTGTTCGAGTTCGTGACCAAGCTAGTGACGGAAAAGCCGGTTTTGTAATTGCGAGAGGCGGGCGCCCGTTTTTTAAAGGGCGTTCGCCAGCCGCACGAACTCTTCAACGCTCAGCGTCTCCGCCCGGCGCTGCGGATCGATCTCCGCTCGCGCCAGCAGCGCTTCCCCACCCAGAGATTTTACGCTCTGGCGCAACATCTTGCGGCGCTGGCCGAAGGCGGCGTGGGTGACGCGCTCCAGCGCGGCGACGTCGCAGGGCAGCGGATTGGCGATGGGTTCGAGATGCACCACCGAGGACGTCACCTTCGGCGGCGGCGTGAAGGCTTGGGGCGGCACGTCGAAGGCCATGCTGGCATGGGTGCGCCAGCCGCAGAGCACGCCGAGGCGGCCATAGTGGTCGTCGTTCTCATCCGCCACGATGCGCAGGCCCACTTCCCGCTGGAACATCAGCGTCAGCGAATCCCAGAAGGGTGGCCAGGTCTTCGGCAAGAGCCAGTTGACGAGCAGTTGGGTGCCGACATTGTAAGGCAGGTTGGCGATGATGCGGACGGGCTCGCCCGGTGCCAGCGCCTCGAAATCGGTCTTCAGCGCATCGCCTTCGATGACCGTCAGGCGGCCCGGATAATGGTCGGAAATTTCCGCCAGCGCCGGCAGGCAGCGTGCGTCGCGCTCGATGGCGATGACGCGCTTGGCGCCAAGCGCGAGAATAGCCCGCGTCAGGCCGCCGGGACCGGGGCCGACCTCGATCACCGTATGGTTTTCGATGGGACCGGCGGTGCGGGCGATCTTCTGGGTGAGGTTAAGATCGAGCAGAAAATTCTGGCCGAGCGCCTTCTTAGCATCGAGGCCATGGCGCTGGATGACGTCGCGGAGCGGCGGAAGTCCGTCGAGGGCGGCCATCAGCGGGTCTCCTTCGTTGCGTGCAAGGCAAGGTCCTGGGCAAGGCGGAGCGCTGCCAGCAGGCTGTCGGGGCGAGCAATGCCCCTGCCGGCGATGGCGAAGGCCGTGCCGTGGTCCGGCGAGGTGCGGATGAAGGGCAGGCCAAGCGTCGCATTGACGGAATCGTCGAAGCCGAGCGCCTTGGCCGGGATCAGCGCCTGGTCGTGATACATGCAGAGCGCCACGTCATAGGTGGCGCGGGCGGCGTCATGGAACATCGTGTCGGCGGGGAGCGGGCCGACGGCAGCGATGCCGGCGGCCTTCAGACGCTCGACGGCCGGCCGCACGATCGCATCGTCCTCGAGCCCCAACGCGCCGCCTTCGCCCGCATGCGGGTTGAGGCCGGCAATGGCGAGGCGCGGCTGGGTGATGCCGAAGCGCTGGCGAAGATCCCGTTCGGTGATGATGGCCGTCTCGACGATGAGGTCTTCGGTCAGCGCCGCCGGCACGTCCTTTAGCGGGATGTGGATCGTCACGGGAACGGCGCGCAGCTTCGGCCCGGCCAGCAGCATGACCGGCAGCATTGCCTGGCCTGTCGCTTTTGCCGCGAGATCGGCGAGAAATTCCGTATGGCCGGGGAAGCTGAAACCGGCATCGTAGAGCACGGCCTTGGCGATGGGGTTGGTCACCACGGCGGATGTGCGCCCGGCAATGGTGAGCGCAACGGCAGTTTCGATGGCGCCGGTAATGGCGGCGGCATTGCGCGGATCGGGCGCTCCGGGCACGACCGCGGCGACGCAATCAGACGCCAGAACCGGAAGGGCATCGAAGAAGAGATCCGTGGCCGTCTCGGGCGTGGCGGAGGCCACGGCGACATCAAGCCTAAGAAGGGCTGCGCGCGCGCGCAGCACTGCTGCGTCGCCGATAAAAAGGAAGGTCGGCAGGGAAAGCGAGTGACGGGACGACCAGAGGGCCAGCGTGATATCCGGCCCGATCCCAGCCGGATCGCCCATGGTAAGCGCCAGCGGAGGAAGTTGCGTCGTCGTCATTGGAATGCCTGCCTAGCGGGTTTGGAGACGTGCCCCGCCGGCGGGGCAGGAGAGCCTGAGCCTGTCCGGCAAGGCGCCGAGACGCCACGCCGAACCTGCGATCAACGATCGGTGATCGTTGCTTTCTTGCGCAGCTCGGCGATGTACTTCTTGCTGTTCTCGTCGCCTTCATTACCCTTGGAATTGGCAAGGTCCTCGGCGCGGAAGACCATTTCGGCGGCCACGTCGTCGTTGACTTCGCGCTTCTTGCATATCGCGAGATATTCGACGCCGCGTTCCGTGACGCGCGTACCGGTCGTCTGGCCGCTCGCCTTTTCGATCAGCGGCTTCCAGTCCTCGGGCAATTGCGGTGCGAGCACGCGGCCGAGATCGCGGATCGAGACGTCATGCATCGTCGCGGCGAAAATCTTGGCCTGGTCGCAACCCGGGAATTTCGAGCGCGAGGCTTCCGCTTCGGACTTGCGCTTGCCGAGAATGGCGTTGCGGCGCTTTTCCGGCACGACGAAGATGACCTGCTTGAGAAAATATTCCGTGGTGACCGGCTTCTTGCCGCCGTTTTCCTGCATGCGCTCCACCAGCGACTTGGCGTTGGTGCCGCCATTGCCATAGCGGGCGTTGACGACGCGCGGCCAGCTCATCTGCAGGGCGATATACTGCTTGAAATGGTCCGAGCCGACGCCGGCCTGGTCGAGGACCTGGCCGAGCTGCTTGAGTGTCATCTTGTTCGTCGAGGCAAAACGCGCATAGGACGCGTCCACCTCGGCCTGGCTGACGGAGGCCTTGAGGCGCAGGATTTCCGCGCGCTTCAGCGTGTCGTCGATCATCTGCTCGCGGGCCATGGCGCGCAGATTGCCCTTGGCGCGCTGCAGGCGCAGGAAGGCGGCGCGGCGCTCGACGTCGCCGGAGGTGACCGGCGAATTGTTGACGACCGCGACCACGGTGCTGCCGGCCGCCTGAACGGTGCCGGCGGGGGCCACGATCGTCACGGCCGCAGCGAGTGCCACGCCCATCATCATGGAACGCACCAGAGATTGCCTGCCCATCATGCCAGTCCCTTTCCCAAAGCCATTCTGCGCTCGCCGGGGCGCGCCTTGCAGGGCGCACAACCGTTGCCGGCGAGCCTTTCTCCCCGATGTGCATAAACCATGCGGCCAAACGATGACAAGAGCAGCGCGGTGCTTACTCGAAGCCCGTAAGTGTCGTATCGCCGACACTGATGTCGCCGAGCGTGCGGAACATCAGGCGCGCGCCGATCGACCAGTCGTTCGCTGTCGAGTTCGACTTGTCGCGTGTCTGCTCGTAGACGATCGAGAACACGGTATCGCGGTCGTCATAGGAGAAGCCGACGCCGTTCCGCGTCAGGTTCTGGTTGTTGATGTCATAGGTCAGCGACCCGAACACCGACCAGTAATCGCGGAACTTGAAGGCGGCCGCCGTCTGGATTTCGCTGGCATTCTTGGCCAGGCCATAGCTCGGCTGCGCGGCGATGCGCGTATAGGTGATCTCGGTTTCGAAGCGCGCGCCGTCGAAGCGCAGCGACGTATCGGAGCGACGCAGCGACAGATCGTCCTTGTCGAGCCGCGCACTGGAGGCGATCGAAAGCCCGTTCGGCAAGTCGATGCCCGCCATGCCGACATAGTCGGATGCATCGGTTTCCAGACCGGAATTGGCGCCGGCATTGACAAGGTCGTTGCTGGCGAAGGAGTTCACGCCGCCAAGATGGAACGACTGGCCGACGATGCTGCGTAGGCGCAGGCCGTTGTCGAAGGTGCCGGTATAGCGCATGCCGAGATTGGCGCGCGTGCCGCCTTCGACCCTGTCGAAGCCCGAGAACTTGTCGCGCTCGAAGAGATTGGTCGCATCGAAAACGAAGCTCTGCGAATCCTCGTTCGGCAGGCCGCCGGCGAAGTCCTCGTCCGGCCGGGCGTATATCTGTGCGATCGGCTCGAAGAGGTGCGTGCTGTTTTCCGTCGTCGCCAGGATCGGGTAGCGCGCTTCAAGACCCGCCGTCAGCATGGTGCGGGTTGCGTGGTCATCCGTGTTGTAGGTCCCGCCATAGGCCGCGCCGGGGTCGATCATGTCGAGGCGATAGGCATCGCCACGTGCGGCCAGGAGCGGCGTGAGCACAAGACCGCCGGGCACGATGAACTGGCGCTTCCACTCCAGCTCGCTCGTCAGGCGTGTCACGCCGCCTTCCAGGCCGCGGAAACGGTCGCTGGTACCGAGCGAATAGGAATCGGCCAAGTCGCGCTGGACGTTGGTGATGTTCGTCGTGATGCTGAGCTCCCCGCCCAGCACGGACTGCGGCACGATATATTCGTGATCCAGCGTCTGGGCGATCGCCTGCTGGCGTTCCAGCTTGCTGTCGGGATCGGCGTCCTGCACGTCGAAATAGAACGCGCGCAGGTCGAAGCTGTTGCGGCGGCCGAGACCCGTCAGGTAGCCCTGGTTCGTATGGATGCGATCCTTGAGGCCGTCGAGTTCATAGGTGCGTGAAAAATTGTTGTCGCCCTGCAGCATCACATCCCAGCCGAAAGCCCAGCGGGGATTGATCTTGAACTGGCCTTCGGAGGCCACCATGCCGCGGAAGCCGTCTTCTTCCCTGTCGCTCGTGTTGGGATCGAAGGCGTTGGGGTTCCACTGGTCGATGCCGGCGGCCCTAAGCGTGACGAGGCCGTTGTGAAAGCGCTTGCGGAATTCGACTTCGGCAAGGAAACCCTGACGCGTTAGAACGGTCGGGGAGAAGGTCGCGTCCATATCCGGCGCGATCGCGAAATAGTAGGGCGTCGTGATGCCGAGCCCGAGCTTCTGCGCATAGCCAAATTTCGGGAAGAGGAAACCGGTTTTCCGCTTCACCGTATAGTCCGGCATTTCCAGCACGGGAATATAGGCGATCGGCTTGCCGAACATCTCGAAGCGCGCCTTTTCGAGGCGGATCGTGTGCGTGCGGCCGTTCTGGACGACGCGCTCGGCCTTGATTTCCCACAGCGAGCGATGGGTCGGGTTCGTGGCGCAGGGCGTGCAGGCGGTATAGACGGCGTGATTGAGGATCAGTTCCTCGCCGTTGACGCGCTCGCCGCTGGTTGCCGCCAGCTTGGTGAGGTCGGTGGTCTCGATGCGCAGGGCATTGATGAAGCCGTTGGCGAAATCGTCCGACAGGTCCATCTCGTCGCCGTAGATGCGGTTGCCGGTCGGTTCGATCAGCTCGATATTGCCGACGGCGCGCAGGCGCCCGGTCTTTTGGTCGTATTCGACCTGGCGGGCGACGAGCTTGTAGCCGCCATAGTTGATCTGCACCGCGCCGCGGGCGATCACCTTGTCGCTGTCATTGTTGTATACGAGTTCATTGGCTGCAAGCAGCAGCTTGGCATCTTCCGGCAGCTTGGGTTCCATCGCGCCGATGTCGGGCGACTGGGCCTGCGCGGGGAGGGCGGAAGCGGACACGATGGTGCACATGGCCGCACCTGCAAGCAGGGCGGCTTTCAACCACCTGTTCGTTTTGCGGTCACCTGCCGCCACTTAGCCGTCCTCCTGATGCAGTAGTATGGTCGCACCCAACGACATTGCGACGACCACTGGGAGCCAGGCCGCAACGAACGGAGGAACAACACCGCTGCTTCCGAATGCCTTCACAAGCACGGTGACGACATAAAGCATGAAGCCGGAAAGGATGCCACCCAGAATCACCGCACTCGATTGATTAAACCGGCTAAATTTCAATGATACACAGGCCGCGATCAGCGTCATCGCAACCAGGAGAAGCGGCAGCGAGAGCATCGAGTGGAACTGCGTTTCCATGGCGTCGGTGGGGAAACCGAAGGATTTTGCCACCTCTATCTTCCGGCTGAGGCTGAAAAACGGAATGGATTCAGGCTTTTCAAGGCTTTCCGAAACGAATTCCCGTTTCAGGTTGGTACGAAGCTGTACCTCATCGAGGCGGACTGGCAATTCTCCGTTGCGGGTCTCGTGGACATTCTTAAGCAGCCAGTAACCATCTTCCAAGGTCGCCGAATCGGCATCCTGGCGAAGCACGATCCTGTTCTCCTCGTCGAAGTGGATGACTGTGACGTTTACGAGACGTGTTCCGTTATCGAGAACCGCCTTCGCTCCGATGATCGACTGGTCGCCCTTATAGATTTGGCGCAGCCATGGAATGCTGTTTTCCGGACGCGACGCATTGGTGGCGCTCCAGCCGGATTCCAGCTCCAGCGCCTTCTTGGATCCCCAAGCCGCAATCGGATTGATCGCCAGAACCGCGAGCACACCGAACAGGAAGGCGCCGATGACGAAGGGGCGCAGGAACTGCCAGACCGAAATACCGGCCGCGCGCGTGACGACGAGTTCGTAGCGGCGGTTGAGCGAGATGAGGGCGGCCATGCCGGCGAACAGCGCGACGAAGGGCACCGTCTGCATTAGGATCGTTGGAATGCGCAGCGCCGTCACGAGGAGCCCGCTGGTCAGCGTGTAGCCCGGCAGCGCGCCGACGCGATTCGACATCTCGCTGAAATCGATGATGAAGATCAGCGAGAAGATGCCGAGCAGGAACCAGAATGTGGTGATGGCGTAGCGACGAAAGAAGTAACGGCCGAGGGTCGGGATCATGGCGTGCTACTCCCGTCCGAACTGGTTCTGCCGAAGCGCGCAAGCAGACGGTCCCGCAGATCCGTCAGCCGCTCGCCGAAGGTGACGGGCAGTTCGAGCGTCTTGTTGCGCCCGAGATGGTGGATCGCGAGCGCCGCCGTGCCGATCGGAATCATATACATGATGATGACGAAGACGAACGAGCCGTCCGCATTGTTGGAAGCGTAGAAGCTTGCCCAGCGGACGAACAGCGCGGTCAGGAGTGCTGTGATCATTGGATGCATGCGCGCTTCGCGATGCGATCGCGCATCCGCGCTGACGACGAGCGCGATGAGGCCGAAGACCGCGGGGAACAGCCATTCCGTGAAGCGGCGATGCAGCTCGGCGGTGAACGAGCCCGGGTCCTTTTTGTAATAAGGATCATCAGGATCTGGATTGAACAGGTAGGGCAGGTCGCGATCCTTGGCGCGGACATTCGAGGCGCCGGCGCTCTGCGTCAGGTCGGCAAGGTCGAAGGCATAGGAATCGAACTTGATGATCGAGACATTTCCGTCCGGCAGCTTGCGATGCACCTCGCCGTCCTTCATGACCAGCGCCGAGCTGTTTTCATCCACCGCGCCCTCGCGGGCATAGTAGACCATCTCGAAGCGCGGGTCGCGCGTATCGGCCACGAAAAGCCCCATCAGCACGCCGCCGTTGCGGCGCTGCGCAACCTGCACATAGAGGCCGTCGGTGATCTTGCGGAAGGTGTTTTCCTGCACGACGGCAGACAGCATGTCGGCATGCGCCGTTGCGATCATCTTGCGCACCGCGGTGCGCGAATAGGGCTCGACGAAATTGTCGACGGCAAAGGACACGAAGCTCATTGCCACGGCGAGGATCATCACCGGTCGGATGATGGTCATGCGCGAACTGCCGGCGGAGTTCAGCACCGTCAGCTCCGAATCGGAATTCATGACAGTGAGCGTCTGCGCCACGCCGATGATCAGCGCGAAAGGCAGGATGATCGGCACGACCGAGGGCAGGATGAGGGTGGCGAGCTTCAGAAAGGCGAAGGTCGACTGGCCGCTGTCGGTGACGAGGTTGATATTCGTCAAGGCCTGCGTCACCCAGACGATGCCGAGCAGGGGCACGAGCGTGGCGACGAACATGAGCGACGCCCGCCGCAGGATATAGCGCTCGATCAATTTCATCGTTTGGTCCGCGTTTTCGACAAGCGGCTCCGGTTCATGACGCCCGTCGCAACTGCATGGCCATATAAGCTTTCTTGAGGCTGATGCCATAGCGAAGATCTTCCGCCGGCAAGGAAAATTTATGGCGAACAAGCATGCTTAACCATCTGTAAACAAGGTTGCGTATCTTGCCAAGCGCCGCAAAAGCGACAAGGAATTGATGCGATTTGCGGTCTTCACAAGAGCGCTCATAGGCCGAACGGCCCCCATGCGGAGTAAATTCATGGCTTCCACCTTCGATATCGGTTTTGCAAAGTCGGCGCGCGCGGCGGGCGGCCTTGCGATCCTCCTGCAGGTTGCTGGCCAGACGGCGGCCTCTGTCGACGATGTCGATCCTGAGGGGGCGGTGACCCGTGCCGCCGGCGTGGCGAAATTCACCGGCAAGGCCCTGAAGTCGCTCGATGTGCTTGCGCCGCATGGCGCTTCCGCCGACCGTATCCTCGTGCTCGGCCTCGGCGAGGCGGATAAGCTGACGGCGCATGACTGGCTGAAGGCCGGTGGCGCCGCAGCCGCAAAAATCCGCGGCTCGGAAAAGGCGACGATCTATCTCGATGCACCGGGTGTCACCGTCACCGCGCAGAACGCCGCCGACTTCGCGCTCGGCATGCAACTCGGAGCTTATAGCTTCGATACCTACAAGACGAAGAAGGCCGACGACGAGGAGGCAAAGAGCGGAAAGGCCGTGAAGGTCACGCTCGTCACCGCCCATGCAAATGCCGCCAAAAAGGCGAACGACATCTCCGACGCGGTGGCCGAGGGCGTGATTCTCGCTCGCAACCTCGTCAACGAACCGTCCAACGTGCTCGGCCCGGTCGAATTCGCCGACAAGGCCAAGGCGCTGGAAAAGCTCGGCGTCGAGGTGGATATCCTCACCGAGCGCGAGATGAAGAAGCTCGGCATGGCCGCCCTTCTCGGCGTTGCGCAGGGCTCCGTGCGGCCGCCGCGCCTGGCGGTCATGCAGTGGAAGGGCGGCAAGGAGAAGGACCGCCCGATCGCCTTCATCGGCAAGGGCGTCGTCTTCGATTCGGGCGGCATTTCCATCAAGCAGGCAGCCGGGATGGAGGACATGAAGGGCGACATGGGCGGTGCCGCCGCCGTCATCGGCCTCATGCACACGCTCGCCGCCCGCAAGGCCAAGGCCAATGTCGTCGGCATTCTCGGCCTTGTGGAAAACATGCCCGACGGCAACGCCCAGCGTCCCGGCGACATCGTCAAATCCATGTCCGGCCAGACGATCGAGGTCATCAACACGGACGCTGAAGGCCGCCTCGTGCTGTGCGATGCGCTCTGGTACTGCAACGAGACCTTCAAGCCGCAGTTCATGGTGAACCTCGCGACGCTGACGGGGGCTGTGATGGTCGCGCTCGGCAGCCATCATGCCGGCCTGTTCTCCAACGACGACACGCTGGCCGGCCGCCTGACCGCCGCCGGTCTCGCCACCAACGAGCGCCTGTGGCGCCTGCCGCTCGGTCGCGAATACGACAAGATGATCGACAGCAAGTTCGCCGACATGAAGAACACCGGCGGCCGTTACGCCGGCTCCATCACCGCCGCGCAGTTCCTGCACCGTTTCGTCAAAGACACGCCCTGGGCGCATCTCGACATCGCCGGCACCGCCATCGGCTCGCCGACCGACGAGATCAACCAGTCCTGGGCCTCCGGCTTCGGCGTGCGCCTGCTCGACGAGCTGGTGCGCGCGAATTACGAAGGGTGAGGAGAGGGTGAGCGAAGTCCTCTTCTACCACCTGACCGAATCGAAGCTCGAAGACGCGCTGCCGCCTTTGCTCGACAAGAGCCTGGAGCGCGGCTGGCGCGTCGTCGTGCAGACGGGGGATGCGGAGCGGCGCGATGCGCTGGATGCGCACTTGTGGACCTTCCGCGAGGACAGCTTTCTGCCGCACGGCACGGATGAGCAGGATTTTGCGGCCGAACAACCGGTGCTTTTGACGACGGCGCCCGACAATGCCAATGCCGCGACCGTGCGTTTCCTCGTTGCCGGCGCCGAGCCGCCGCCGCTCGATGCCTATGACCGCGTGATCTTCATGTTCGACGGTTACGACCAGGCGGAAGTCGAGACGGCGCGTGAGCATTGGAAGCGGCTGAAAGGCGAGGGGCACCAGCTCACCTATTGGCAGCAGAACAGCGACGGGCGCTGGATGAAGAAGGCGTGACCGTTTTGGAATCCCCCGGTCTTGCGCAAAGGCATTCGTGGGTATATACCCGGAAAAATGAACAAGGATATCTGCCACTGCATCGTGCTGCGCAAGGCGTCGCGAAAGGTCTCGTCCTATTATGACGAGGCGCTGGCGCCGCTTGGCATCAACATCGCCCAGTTCAGTCTGCTCAGGAACATCAACCGTATGGCGCCGGTCTCGCTGACGGATCTCGGCGTGCGCGTCGAACTTGACCGCTCGACGGTCGGCCGCAATGCCAAGGTGCTGGAGCGCATGGGACTGGTGGACATCCGCCCCGGCAAGGACCAGCGCGAGGCGACGTTGACGGTGAGCGAGGCGGGGCATGCGGTGCTGAGGGAAGGGGCGCCGCTCTGGGATTCCGTGCAGGACAAGATCGAAGCCCGGCTCGGTCCTGAGGGCGCCGACCGGCTGCGGGAGCTGCTCGCGGCTCTCTAATTTTGCGCATATAGGGGTATCTACCCGCAAAATCCGCCGCGAAGCGGCGTTCACGAAAAGGGACTTCACCATGGTTTCTACAAGCGTTGCCAAGTGGATGGCGGGGCGCAATCTGCACTACGGCTGGGTGGTCGCCGCGACCACCTTCCTGACCATGCTGGCAACGGCCGGCGCCATGGGCTCGGCCGGCGTGATGATCCAGCCGCTGCATCAGGAGTTCGGCTGGGACATCGCCGACATCTCCTCCGCCATGGCGGTGCGGCTCGTGCTCTTCGGCCTGCTGGGGCCGTTTGCCGCCGCCTTCATGAACCATTTCGGTATCCGCCAGGTAGTGGGCACGGCGCTGGCGCTCATCATGGGCGGCATCGTCGCCTCGTTCTTCATGACCGAGGTCTGGCAGCTTCTTCTGCTCTGGGGCGTCGTCATCGGCGTCGGCACGGGCATGACGGCCCTGGTGCTCGGCGCCACCGTCGCCACCCGCTGGTTTTCCAAGCGCCGCGGCCTCGTCGTCGGCCTGATGACGGCCAGCAACGCCACCGGCCAGCTCGTCTTCCTGCCGCTGCTCGCTGCACTGACGGAAGCCTATGGCTGGCGCACAGCGCTGGCGCTTTCCGTCGCGGTCATCGCCACCGCCATGGTGCTCGTCCTGCTGCTGATGCGCGACTACCCCGCCGATGTCGGCCTGCCGGCCTATGGCGAGACGGCGATCGTCAGGCCGCCGAAGCAGGATCACAGCCTTGGCGCGACACTGCTCGCCCCGCTCGTCACGCTGAGAAGCGTTTCCGGCAATGCCGTTTTCTGGGTTCTGTTCGGCACGTTCTTCGTCTGCGGCCTTTCCACCAACGGCCTGATCCAGACGCACTGGATCTCGATCTGCGGCGATTTCGGCATGGCGGCGGTGACGGCGGCCGGCACGCTCGCGGTCATCGGCGTCTTCGATTTCCTCGGCACGGTCTTCGCCGGCTGGCTTTCCGACCGCTATGACAATCGTGTCCTGCTGTTCTGGTTCTACGGCCTGCGCGGCCTGTCGCTGCTCTATCTGTCCCTTTCCGGCTTTAGCTTCGTGGAGCTTTCGGTCTTCGCCGTTTTCTACGGCCTCGACTGGGTCGCGACGGTGCCGCCAACCGTCAAGCTTGCCGCCGAGAATTTCGGCCGCGAAAAGGCCGGGATGGTCTTCGGCTGGGTCTTTGCGGGCCACCAGCTGGGGGCCGCCACCGCTGCCTTCGGCGCCGGCTACCTGAAGAGCGACTTCGATACCTATATGCCGGCGCTGCAGATCGCCGGTCTCGCTTGCATCCTCGCTGCGCTCTCGGTCATGCTGCTCAAGCGGCCGGGCCCGGCCCCGGTCGCCGCGCGGGCCTGAGGATGGCGGACATGAAAAGGCCCGCTCGAAGCGGGCCTTTTCTCAGTCGTGGAAGGCGTCGACGAATTTGCGCCGGCCGAGCATGAAAGCGTCGGCGACGTGGCGCAGCGGCGCGAGATCGACGTCGGATTTTCCAGCCTTCACGATCTCGGCGAAACGCTTGTAGAGCATCGGATATTCCTGCTCAGGCTCGTCATGCACCAGCTTGCCGTCGATCGAGAGCTTTGCGCCGCCCTCGGACAGCACCATCTCGCCGGCATCCGTCTGCGCCACGATATCCCAGCTCTGCTTGCCCGTCTGGCGCCAGTCGAACTCGGCCTTGAGGTCGAGACCTTTCGCGTCCGAGAAGGTCATCGATGCGGCGATCGGCGCGTCGCGGTTTTCCGGGAACTCCAGCGTCGCGGCCGTGATGAAAGCCGGGCGCGGCAGGATGTGGGTGACGATGGAGAGCGCATTGATGCCCGGATCGAACACGCCAAGCCCGCCCGCCTGCCAGATCCATTCCTGGTTCGGGTGCCAGTGGCGCACATCTTCCTTCCAGTTCACCTGCATGGAGCGCAGCGTCGTTCCGGCGATGAAGCTCTTTGCCGCTTCCACGGCCGGCGCATAACGCGAATGCCAGCTGGCAAACAGCGACAGGCCCTTGGAGGCGGCCAGCGCCTCGAGATCGGCGACCTCCGACAGCGTGGCGCCCGGCGGCTTTTCGAGGAAGACATGTTTGCCGGCCGAAAGCGCCTTCTCGGCAGCTTCGTAGCGGTATTGCGGCGGCATGCAGAGCGAGACGGCCTCAATGGCGGGAACAGCCGCCAGCATCTCGTCGATCGACTTGAAATTGTCGATACCATCGACAACGCCGTGACGGCTGGCGGCGGCGATCAGCTTGTAATCGCTGTTCTTGGCGACGGCCGGAAGATGCTGGTCGCGCACGATCTTGCCGACGCCGACGATTGCGAGATTGATCGGGGACATGTCTTCACCCTCATTTGTATGATGATTTAGGCGGTGTTTTAGCAGAACCGTTCGCGGCGGCAAGGGCGTGTTTTCATGTGGCTCTGCCTATCCTTTGTGCATCTGACCAAAAGCCGTCTTCGCCTTTCGTCTAAGGCGGGCTCTCAGCTCGGGAAAACGGGGCTTCGGACTTGAAACGAACCCTGAAATCGGCACTCTGGCCATGCTTGGCACCAAAGCAAGAACACGCCGGGCGGGGAGGAGTTATCATGAAGACGCTGCTGGTTTTCAGCCGGCTGATCGACACGATCACGGAAAATATCGGGAAGGCCGTTGGCTGGCTGATCCTGGTCGCCGTGCTTGTCAGCGCCGGAAATGCCGTCATCCGAAAGGTTTTCAACATATCGTCCAACGCCTGGCTGGAGGCGCAATGGTATCTGTTCGGCGGCGCCTTCATGCTCGCCGCCGCCTATACGCTGGCGCAGAACGAGCATATCCGGATCGACGTCGTTTACGGCAAGTTTTCCCGCCGGGTGCAGCACTGGATCGATCTGCTCGGCCATCTGCTGTTCCTGATGCCCTTCGTGCTGCTGATGGTCTATTTCCTCGTGCCCTATGTGCTGATGTCCTATCGCTCGGGCGAGGGCTCTTCCAGCGCCGGCGGCCTCATCGTCTGGCCGGCCAAGGCCATCCTGCTTGCCGGCTTCGTGCTGCTCGCCTTTCAAGGCGTGTCGGAGATCATCAAGAAGCTCGCCATCATGCGCGGCGACATGGAGGACCCCACGCCCTATGTGCCGACGCATGCGCCGCTTGATACCGCAGCGGAGGAGAAGGGCGCATGATCGAGTTCATTGCCGAAAACCTCGCGCCGATCATGTTCGTGTCGCTGATCGTGTTCCTGCTGCTGGGCTATCCCGTGGCATTCTCACTTGCGGCCAACGGTCTGCTCTTCTTCATCATCGGCGTGGAACTCGCGCCGCTCTCCGATTCGATCAATCTTTCCTGGCCGCTGCTGAATGCGATGCCGGAACGGCTCTGGGGGGTGATGTCGAACGACACTTTGCTCGCCATTCCCTTCTTCACCTTCATGGGGATCGTGCTCGAACGATCCGGCATGGCCGAGGACCTGCTCGATACGATCGGCCAGCTCTTCGGGCCTATCCGCGGCGGCCTTGCCTATGCGGTCATCTTCGTCGGCGCGCTGCTGGCGGCCACGACGGGCGTCGTCGCCGCCTCGGTCATCGCCATGGGCCTCATCTCGCTGCCGATCATGCTGCGCTACGGCTATGACCGCTCGCTTGCATCCGGCGTCATTGCCGCCTCGGGCACACTTGCCCAGATCATCCCGCCGTCGCTCGTCCTCATCGTGCTCGCCGACCAGCTCGGCCGCTCGGTCGGCGACATGTATGCCGGCGCGCTGATCCCCGGCCTGGTCCTGACCGGCCTCTACATGGGCTATGTGCTGGTCATGTCGATCATCCGGCCGAACTCCATGCCGGCCCTGCCACTGGAAGCGCGGTCGCTCGGCTCGGGCGTGACGTCACTGTTCATCGCGCTCGCGGTGGCAGCCGGCATCGCTTATGCCGCTCATGTCTATCTCTCGCCGACGCATGGCGAGAATGCCGATATCCTCGGCGCGACCGTCGGCGTCATCTTCATCTATGTCGTGGCGCTGGCCGACAAGACGCTTAACATCAACATGATGTCGCGGCTCGCCCAGCAGGTCATCATCGTTCTGATCCCGCCGCTGGCATTGATCTTCCTGGTGCTAGGCACGATCTTCCTCGGCATCGCGACGCCGACGGAAGGCGGCGCCATGGGCGCGGTCGGCGCGCTCATCATGGCCGCCGCCAAGGGTCGGCTGACGATGGACGTCATCCGCTCGGCGCTGACGGCCACGACGCGCCTGTCGGCCTTCGTGCTGTTCATCCTCATCGGCGCCCGCGTCTTCTCGCTGACGTTCTACGGCGTGAACGGGCACCTGTGGGTCGAGCACCTGCTGGTTTCGCTGCCGGGCGGCGAAACGGGCTTCCTGATCGCGGTGAACCTGCTGGTGTTCTTCCTGGCGTTCTTCCTCGATTTCTTCGAGCTTGCCTTCATCATCGTGCCGCTGCTCGCACCCGCCGCCGACAAGCTCGGCATCGACCTCATCTGGTTCGGCGTGCTGCTCGGCATCAACATGCAGACGAGCTTCATGCACCCGCCCTTCGGCTTCGCGCTGTTCTACCTGCGCTCGGTCGCCGCCAAGGTGCCCTATCTCGACAAGCTGACGGGCAAGCGGATGGAACCCGTGACCACGGGGCAAATCTATTGGGGCGCGGTGCCCTTCGTCTGCATCCAGATCGTCATGGTGGGCCTGACCATCCTCTTCCCCGGCATGGTCATGCACTACAAGGGCGAGGGCAGCGGCGTCGATCCGGCGACCATCAAGATCGAGGTTCCCGGCTTCGGCACCAATGGCGGCGGTCTGACGCTGCCCGACAACGGTGGCGGCCTCGGACTGCCGGGCGGCCTGCAGCTTCCCGCGGGCAATCCGCTTGATGGCGGTGAGAAGCCGGCTGAGGGTGGCGGTGAGAAGCCTGCGACCGACCTGTCGAGCCCGCCGTCCTTCAACTGACGGTTATCCAGGAAATTGAAAGGGGGCTGGCTCGCGCCGGCCCCTTTTTCTTTGGCCATGAGGCAAACAAAAAACCCGGAGCATCGCTGCTCCGGGGCTTTCCGTTTCGCTCGTGATGGCCGCTTACAGCTTGTTGCTGCGCTGCTGGATCATCATGAACGTGTCGTAGTTGTATTCGGCGATCTGGGCGTTGAGGTAATACTCGCCGCGGAAGGCCTTGATGGAGTCCCAGATCTTCTTGAAGGTCGGGTTCGAGGCTTCCATCTCGGCATAGACCTCGTTGGCGGCGTCGAAGCAGGCCGACAGGATTTCCTGGCTGAACGGGCTGAGCTTGGCGCCGGCGGCGACCAGGCGCTTGATGGCCGAGGGGTTCAGATAGTCGTATTTCTGCAGCATATCGGCGTCGGTCGCCTGGCAGGCCGTGCGCAGCAGCGACTGGTAGGCCTTCGGCAGGCCGTCGAAAGCCGCCTTGTTGAACATGGCATGCACCGTCGGGCCGCCTTCCCACCAGCCGGGATAGTAGTAGTAAGGCGCGACCTTGTAGAAGCCGAGTTTCTCGTCGTCGTAGGGGCCGACCCATTCGGCGGCGTCGATCGTGCCCTTTTCCAGCGAGGGATAGATGTCGCCGCCGGCGATCTGCTGCGGCACGACGCCGAGCTTCTCCACGACCTTGCCGGCAAAACCGCCGATGCGCATCTTCAGGCCGGACATATCGGCGACGGACTTGATTTCCTTGCGGAACCAGCCGCCCATCTGCACGCCGGTATTGCCGCCCGGGAAGCCGATGAGGCCCTGGGTCGCCAGGAACTCGTTGAACATGTCGATGCCGCCGCCATGATACTGCCAGGCGTTATGGCCGCGCGCATTGAGCGCGAAGGGCACGGCGGCACCCAGCGCCCAGACCGGGTCCTTGCCCCAGTAATAGTAGGAAACGGTGTGGGCGGCCTCCACGGTGCCGGCAGCGGCGGCATCGGCGGCCTGCAGGCCGGGCACGATTTCACCCGCGGCGAAGACCTGGATCTGGAAGTTGCCGTCGGTGGCTTCGGAGACGTATTTCGACAGCACTTCCGCGCCGCCATAGATGGTGTCGAGCGATTTCGGAAAAGACGAGGCGAGACGCCAGTTGATCTTCGGATTGCTCTGCGCGATGGCCGGCGATGCCAGCACGGTGGCGGCCGCACCACCCACACCCGCGACACCGGCCTTCTTGATGAATGAACGACGATCCATAGTTTCCTCCCAATGGCGGACGGATGTTTTCATCCGCCCTCGTGTCATCAAGGCCGGAGCTAATCATGTCGGGAAGGGTGTTTCAAGCCAAGGTGGCAAAGAACGCGGAACAGGCCCGCTACGACTTTCGTCGTAGATGGAGCGTCCGGCTATCTGCCTGTTTTTTGAGCGTTTCTCGCGAAGGCACGAGGCCGGATCACCCGGCCATCGCCTCCTCGTATTCCGCCGAAAGCTCCAGCCACTGTTCCTCGGCATCGTTCAGCTTGTCGACAGCGGCGGAGCGCAACTTCGCCTTTTCCGCAGCCTTGGCCGGGCTCTTTTCGTAGAGCATGGGGTCCGCAAGTTCCGCATCAAGAAGTTGAATCTGCTTGTGCAGTTTTGCCGTCAGCGATTCGATTTCGTTGATCTTTTTCTTGAGCGGCGCGAACTGGGCGCGGCGGTCGGCATTGGCCTTGCGCTGATCGGCCTTGTTGGCCGTCTCGCCGGCGGAGGCCGCTTTGTCCTTGTCGTCCTTCTTGGGCGACTGGACGATGAGGCTGCGATATTCCTCCATGTCGCCGTCGAAGGTTTTGACGGTGCCGTTGTTGACCAGCCAGAGCCGGTCGACGGTCGCCTCGATTAGGTGGCGATCGTGCGAGATCAGGATGACGGCGCCTTCATAGTCGTTCAGCGCCTCGATCAGCGCGCGGCGGCTGTCGATGTCGAGATGGTTCGTCGGTTCGTCGAGGATCAGCAGGTTCGGCGCGTCGAAGGCGGCAAGGCCCATCAGCAGGCGGGCCTTCTCGCCACCGGAAAGGTCCTTGGCGGCCGTCGACATCTTTTCCGTCGCAAGGCCCATCTGGGCGACGCGGGCGCGCACCTTGGCTTCCGGCGCTTCCGGCATCAGCCGGCGCACATGCTCGACAGGCGATTGTTCCGGGATGAGATCATCCAGCTGGTGCTGCGCGAAAAAGCCGATCTTCAGGCCCGGCGCCCGCTTGACGCTCCCGGCCTCCGCCTCCAGCCGGCCTGAGATGAATTTCGCAAAGGTCGACTTGCCGTTGCCGTTCGAGCCGAGCAGGGCGATACGGTCGTCATTGTCGATGCGCAGGTTGATCTGCTTGAGGATCGGCTGGCCCGGCGTATAGCCGACCGCGCCGCCCTCGATGGCGATGATCGGCGAGGCCGGCTGTTTTTCCGGCTCGGGGAAGGTGATCGGCTGAACATGCGTCTCGATGACGGCCGCCACCGTGCCCATGCGCTCCAGCGCCTTGACGCGGCTCTGCGCCTGCTTGGCCTTGGTGGCCTTGGCCTTGAAGCGGTCGATGAAGCTCTGCAGATGCTTGCGCGCGGCGTCGTTCTTCGCCTTCGCCTTCATCTGCAATTCGTCGTTCTCGGCCTTCTGCCGCTCGAACTGGTCGTAGGAGCCGCGATAGAAGGTCAGCTTCTGCTGGTCGAGATGCACGATGGCGTTGACGGCGGTGTTCAGCAGGTCGCGGTCGTGGCTGATGATGATGACGGTGTGCGGATAGCGCCGCACATAGTCTTCCAGCCACAGCGTGCCTTCGAGGTCGAGATAGTTGGTCGGTTCGTCGAGCAAAAGCAGGTCCGGCTCTGAGAACAGCACGGCCGCCAGCGCCACGCGCATGCGCCAGCCGCCGGAGAAGCTCTTTGCCGGGCGCTGCTGCGCCTCGTGGTCGAAGCCGAGGCCGGCAAGGATGCTCGCCGCGCGCGATTGTGCCGAATGCGCACCGATATCGGTGAGCCGCGTCTGGATTTCGGCGATACGGTGCGGATCGGTTGCGGTCTCCGCTTCCTTGAGCAGGCTCGCGCGCTCCTTGTCGGCAGCCAGAACGATCTCGATCAGCGATTCATCCGTTCCCGGCGCTTCCTGCGCCACCTGGCCGATGCGCGCATTCTTCGGCATCGTAACGGTGCCGGCCTCCGAGGCGAGCTGGCCGGTGATGACGCGAAACAGCGTCGACTTGCCGGTGCCGTTACGCCCGACGAGGCCGACCTTCACGCCGCTCGGCAGCGAAAGGGACGCGTTATCGATGAGGAGACGCCCGGCAATGCGGGCGGTGAGGCCGGAAATCGTAATCATGCCGGAGCTATAGAGCAATTCCAGCAAAAGTGCGAAGCGGTTTTGCGTCCGGAATTGCGTCAAAAAAAGAGGCGGCCAGCCGCCCTAACGCAAGAAGCGGTTAAGCCGCCGTGCCCGCCCGATAACCGCGACCCACCCGTTCGGCCACTTCGGCGGAGTAGATGCGAAGCGCGATGCCGGTGTCGGTTGCGTAGGTGAGGGCCTGGTCCGCCTGATCGTAGAGCATGACAGGCGCATTGGCCGAATCGGTCATCGAGACGCCGGCGGTCAGCGTCAGGAAGCCGGCGGGAAGCTCGCGGTCCATGAAGGGGAAGGGCTTTTCGGCGACAAGGCCCGCAATGCGGCGCGCGATGCTCACGGCGATCTCGCGGCTGACATCGGGCAAAAGCAGGCAGAACAGGTCCGGCCCGGTGCGCGCGACGAAATCGTCCTTCTTGACCGAGCGGCGGAAAATGGAGGCGAGCCGCTTCAACGTCTTCTCCGCAGCCCCCGCCGGATGCGTCTCGGCGAATTCCTTGAGCTGTTCCACGCGGAAGAGCAGGAGGGCAGCCGTGCCGTCCTCGGCTTCCGTCTGGAAAAAGGTCTTCAGCCGGCCAAGCAGCGCGGCATGGTTGGCAAGACCCGTCACCGGATCATGCGTCAGGGCTTCTCGGCTGAAGGAAAGGCCGGAGCGCAGGCCGTCTAGATGAGCCTGGAGATCGCCGATCCGTTCGGCGGAACTGCGGTCGTGGCCCAGAATGTCGCGCACGATGGACAGCAGGCGCACCGTATCGGTGGCGAAATCCGAAATGCCGAGCACCGGATCCTTGCGCATGCGGGCGGAAATTTCTTCCAATTCCTGCATGGAGGCGGCGCGCTGGCGGCGGTTGGCTTCCGATGTCTCGGCAATTTCAGTGAGCAGGCGCACGGCTTCGCCGGCAGCCTGGCCGGCGGCAAGCACATTGTGACTGGGCAGGGAATGGCGCAATGCGATCGCATCCAGCGCCGCTTGTTCCGGCGTCTTGCCAAGGGCGGCGATCTCGCGTGCCACGCCGGCATTGCCGTTCAAGGCTTCAAACAGCAGTTCGTAATTCCTGGGAAGCCCGGCAATGCCGAGATTGGCCATGACATGGGCGATGCGCGCCATGATCGGCGGAACGGTGGACGCGGTGTCCTTCGGGGCGGGGGCGGCCTTGCTACTCATGATACGCCATCAGATGGAGCGCGGCGGAACTCGCCTGCGCTTAAGGAAGATCAGTTGGCGTAACTATCGGATTGTGTGGTTAATTTTGCGTTTGCTGAAGAAGAATTCGCGCCGAATTGACAATGCGCAGTTGCGTCGGCTTCCAAGGGCGGCGAGGCTGCCACCCTTGGAAGCCGCCGATATCAGGCGAGGCGCCGGTTGAGCGCGAAGGACCGCATGACCTGGCCGATGAGGGACGGCCGCTGCCGGGTTGCGGCGGTGCGGGTTGAACGGGTCTGCTGTTGCAGGTCGCGCATGGCGGCGGCATAGCCTTCGGCGCGCGCCTGCTCGAGCGCCACTTCGAAGGTCTTCTCGATCACCGGATAGCATTCTTCCGGCAGATAGGCGTTCGGGGCATCAGTGCCATAGACGCGTGCCATCTTGCAAAGCGTGCTGCCGAGCAGGGCTGCCCATTCCTCGTTGCTTCTTGCCATCTTTCATCCCTCTCTCAGGTGAGGCCCGCCGTTCGGCATCGCCTCCAATGACAGCGACTATTTCACCGTCCGTTGCCGCTGACTGTCACCTGGGTGACAGCACCGGACAATCCTCCAAGTCGACGCCATCAGGTCCAATAGCGTAGGACTGTTTCACGACTATTGCAGGAAAATGACAGCCCGCTCAACTTGCATTGTGCAAAAAAGCAGAACCTTCCGTGCGCGCGAAGTAGATCAGGTCCAGCGAGAGGCTTGGTCCGCCGACCATGGTCAGCATGGCGTGGCACTGGCCGCGATGGTGGGTCTGGTGGTTGAAGACATGGGTGAGGGCGGGGCCGAGCGGGTGGGTGATGAGCGTGGGGTTGGTCAGCGGCGTATAGGTGATGTCGCGTGCAATCTCGTCCTCGGTCAGCCCGTCGATATAGGCGATGATTCGCGTATCTTCGGCCTGGCGGGCGGCCCGGAGACCGGCAAAATCCTTGTGGAGGATCGTGTCGAGGCTGGTTGGAGCTTCTCCCGTATCGGTGAAGCGCTTCATCCAGATGCGGTCGGCGCACAGCAGATGGTTCAAGGTGCCGTGCAGGGAGCGGAAGAAGGCGCCGAGGTCCTTGCGGTAGGCGGCATCGTCGAGCTTTCCGACGGCCTCGTAGAGCGTGCGGTTGGCCCAGGCATTGTAGGCGGCGAACATGCGGTAGTGGTCGAGCATCGGCGTCTCCGTGATTTGCCCGGACTATAGCGGAAGCACGCATCGGCGGCGTTGATGTCATCCATGAAATTATCTGATTTGCGCCGCCAGCCGCCCTGCGCTCCAATGCAGTCAAACCATGACGAGGATTTCATGACCCGATTGCTCTATGCGCTTGCCGGCGCCGACAAGGAACGCCAGTTTTCCCCCCATGTCTGGAAGACCGTGATGTCGCTCGCCCACAAGGGCCTCGACCATGACACGGTGCCGGTCGGCTTCACCGAAATTCCCGCCATCGAGAATGGCGGCACGGCGACGGTGCCGCTGTTGCGTGACGGCGACCGGCTGGTCAGCGACAGTTTCGCCATCGCGCTCTATCTCGACGAGGCCTATCCCGACCGTCCCTCGTTGTTCGGCGGCGCAGGCGGTGAGGCCATGGCGCGCTTCATCGAGAACTGGTCGCAATCCACCCTGCATATGGCGATCACCCGCATCGCCATTCTCGACATCCACAACCTGCTCGGCGAGGCCGATCGGGCCTATTTTCGCCGCAGCCGCGAGGAACGCCTCGGCGCCTCGCTGGAGGATGTCGCGGCGGCCGGCAAGGCTGAGGTCGAGGATTTCTCGAGAAAACTGCAGCCGCTGCGCAACATGCTGAAGTTCCAGCCCTTCATCGGCGGCGAAGGCCCGCTCTTTCCGGACTACATCGTCTTCGGCGCGCTGCAATGGCTGCGCACCACGGCCGGTACTAAAGTGCTTGAGGAGGACGATCCGGTGGCGCTGTGGTTTGCCCGGTGCCTCGATCTGCATGGCGGTGTCGGCCGGCGTGTGACGGCGGCGTGAAAGTTTGACCACGATTGCGCCAAAAGCCGCGCCCCCCTTGTTTTGCGGGGCGTTGGCGGCTATTGAACCGCCACTTTCACCGGAAAACCAAAGGGAAACGGGAAAATGGCGATTGAACGCACCTTTTCGATGATCAAGCCGGACGCGACGAAGCGCAACCTGACCGGCGCCATCACCAAGATGCTGGAAGATGCGGGCCTGCGCGTCGTTGCTTCCAAGCGCGTCTGGATGAGCACGCGCGAAGCCGAAGGCTTCTACGCCGTTCACAAGGAACGCCCCTTCTTCGGCGAACTCGTTGAAGGCATGACCTCCGGCCCGACGATCGTCCAGGTTCTCGAAGGCGAGAATGCGATCCTCAAGAACCGCGAAATCATGGGCGCCACCAACCCGGCAAACGCCGACGAAGGCACGATCCGCAAGACGCATGCTCTGTCGATCGGCGAAAACTCGGTTCACGGCTCCGACGCCCCGGAAACCGCTGCTCAGGAAATCAAGTACTGGTTCTCCGACACCGAAATCGTCGGCTGAATCAATCTGTCCGGCTGAGGCCGTACAGCTTTGATAGGATTGAGAAACCGGAGCCGCAAGGCTCCGGTTTCTTCATTTTGCGGGGTCGAAACGGAAGATCGGCTGGCCTGACAGCAGCAGCGCTTCGGCGGGGTGATGGGTGTAGCTGGCGCAGGTCCGGTCGAGCCGCATCGCGAAATCCGTTGCCAGTGCCAGTTTCGTTTCCGGCGGCTCGACCGTCAGCACAAAATCGGTGAGGCGGGCAGGGTCTCTCGCCGCAAACAGCAGCTCCGCCACGATCGGGGCTTTCGCCTCGTCCTTGGCGAAGGGTGTCAGCGGCGAGGATTTGAGGGCTCCGGCAAGCTCCGTCCATAGCGGCCACTTGGCCTGGAATTTGCCGCTGATATCCTTGGGCATCGCGGGCAGATCGGCACTCTTGCCGGTGAGATAGGGCGTGAGCGCATCGATCGCGATCAGCCGGTCGATTGCATCACGCATCGATGCATCACCGACGGCGCGCATATAGCCATCCGTGTTTTCGAGCGTGCTGTCGACCAGGGCGGGATCGGCCTCGTTTTCCCGCAGGACCCGGTAGGCCGTGAGCCAGGCCGTATTGAGCAAGCCCTCGGGCTTGATGTGTCCCGCGGCGATTTCCGCCAGCACGGCCTGTGCCGCCTTTTCGGCCGGCGCGATGCTGCCCGTCTGATTCACATAGGTCATCAGGAAATCGCGCTCCGGCTCCTGCGCCGCCGCAACCGACACTGTGTGGAGGCTCTTCTGTATCGCCTGTGTCTTGGCATCCGGTAGCGGGATGCGCGGCAGGGCCGGTCTGCCGACGAGAGCCGGCGCCCAGCTCCACATGCGGGTCAGGTCCGGGATCATGGACTGGTCGGCAAAGCCGGCGACGAAGACGGGCCAGGCATTCGCATCGCGCTGGCTGGCGGCGAGGCCGGCCTGGATGAAAAACAGCTTGTGGCGGCCTGCCGATTCGGCGAGCTTCACCTTCTCCGCGTCCGGCCAGTCTATGACGGCAGGCACGACGCTCCCGAGGAGGGATGTCTGCCGTTCGGGCGGCAGGCTGGCAATGGCGGCAAACAGTTTCTCGCCATCGCCGGCCTGCAAGATCGCCCTGAGGGTGGAGATCAGCCCGTTGAGCTGCACCGGATCGCTCACCTTGAGCGCATCGTAGCCACCCCGTGCCGCGTCGATGGCGCCGGCGAGATCGATCGCCTCGCGCACGCCGGCATCGCGCAGCCCATGGGCGAGGGTGGCCGCATCCTCCATGGAAAGCTTGCCGTAGCGGATCTTCAGATAGGCGGCCTCCGCGCCGAAGCGGCGCGTCTTCAGCCGGGGCAGTTTCTCCCGGTCGGCAAGGACCACATCCGAAAGGGCAAGTATTGCAGCCTCACCTGCGCAGGCGGCCGGCTCCTCGGCCTGGACCGTCGCGGAAAGCATCGTGAAGCCGAGGGCCAGGATAGGCAGGAACCGCATGCGAACATCCTCCCGAAAACCGTTTCAGGCGGAACGCATCGGGAGAGGCGAATATTCGCTCAGATCGCGCACTTTGCCGTAGCGAAATGCGCCGGCGCCTTGCCGTCCTTGAAAACTTCCGGGTTCTTGTCGTAGGCAGGCCCAACGACAAGCGCCTTTTCCGGCAGGATGCTCTGGTCGATATTGGACGTCACCTGGGTTTCCAGCGCCTGTAGCGTATCGCCATCCGGGCCGAGAACCGAAATCGCAACCTTGTAGGGCTGGTTCTTCTTCACGCAGGTCACGTCGGGGCTTTCCAGCACCACGCGGGTCAGGTTGGGGAAGATCTTGCGCTCCAGCATCAGCGGCGCCCCGCCGGCCGGGTTCTCGAATTCGGCCTTTACGATGGAACCCTCGGGCAACGGCTCGGTCTGCTCCAGCGTCACCATGTAGGTCGCATAGGCGAGGCGGTAGTTGAAGACGAACATCTTGCCGGTCAGCTTCAGCGGGTCGGGGCCGGCCTCGCGCTGGCAGGCGGCGAGCAGCAGGACAAGCGGCAGAGCGATGAGAAGGGCTCTCTTCATGGCTGGGTCTCCGCGCGGTTGCGACGATAGTGGCGGCTGGCCTTCACGCGGTTGCCGCAGACGGCCATGTCGCACCAGGCGCGCGACCGGTTGCGGCTGCGGTCGAGAAACAGCCAGTTGCAGTTCGGGCAGATTTTCAGCCGCTCCGGCTCAGGCCGCGACAGCAGCATCAGCGCGGAGCGGGCCGTGGCGGTGTCGAGCGCCCGTGGCCGCTCGCCCGATATCCTGAGCGTTGCCGAGATGGCATCGAGCAGATCGGCCAGCAGCGCCGGCTTGCCTGTTCCAAGTACCTCGGCGCGAAAATGCCGGTCGATTGCTTCGCGCAGCCGCACCAGCCCGGCGCGCGCCCGGTCCTCCACCGGTTCCAGCGGGCCGAAAAGGGCTCGCTCCTCGCCGTGCGCGTTCGCGCCGGAGGGAAAGGTGTCCATCGTGGCTGGATCGGCAAAACGGTCGATGCGACGCTCCGGATCGGCGCGCAGCACGACGGAGTTCGCGACATCGAGCGCGAGGGCGCCACCGGAAAAACGATGCAGGGTCCAGGAAAAGGTCATACCATATTCTAACTGGTAAAATCGATTTTGCCAGTTATAATTTGGCGTGCGAAACCCGGAACCGCCATGGCCTATTTCCTCCAGCAGATCGCCAATGCCGTGCCCGTCGCCGCGCTCTATGCGGCGCTCGCCTTCGGCTATTCCATTGCCTTTGCCGTGACGCGCCGGGCGGATATCGGCTATGGTGCGCTCTTTGCCTTTTCGGCGCAGATGTTCGTGCTATTTTCCGGTTATGGCTGGAGCCATCTCTGGCTGGTGCTGCCCGCCGCGCTCGGCTTCGGGGCGGTGATGGCGCTGCTCTACAGCGTCGGCGCGGGGCTCGTCGTGGGGCGGCATGTCATGCGCCCGCTCGCCTTTTCCTCCGACAATACGGTGGTGGTCGCAGCGCTCGGCGTCGTGCTGGTGCTGATGGAGACGGCGCGGCTGGCCTCCGATACGCGGAGCCTCTGGCTGCCGCCCTTCCTCAATGCGCGCATCACCTTCTGGGACGATCCGGCCTTTCCCGTCGTGCTGACGGTGATCCAGCTTGCCAACACCGCCGCCATGCTCGCCATTGTCGCCGTCGGTTACTTGGTTCTTTCCCGCTCCGCCTGGGGCCGGCGCTGGCGCGCGGTGTCGGAGGACCGGATGGCGGCAGAGCTCTGCGGCGTCGATGCGGCAGGCGTCTATCTCTCGGCCTATGCCGTGGCCGCCTTCATCGCCAGCCTCACCGGCATCCTCGCCGTCTCCTATTACGGCAATATGGATTTTGGCGCGGGGCTGGTCTTCGGCGTGAAGGTGCTGTTCATCGCCGCCATCGGCGGGGCAGGGGCGCCGCTCCTCTCAGCGCTCGGCGGCGCGGCCATGGGCCTCGCCGAAACGCTGTGGAGCGCCTATGGCGATTTCCTGTGGCGGGATCTCGTGATCTTTTCCGCGCTGGTGCTGCTTCTGGTGATTTTCCGGCGTGAGAAGCCGGTGCCCTAAACCCACTTCTCCCGCGCCCGGTCGTCGCTCTCCTTGGCGTCGACCCAGCCGCCATCGCGACCATCGGCAAAATGCTCCTTCTTCCAGAAGGGCGCCGATGTTTTGAGGTAGTCCATGACGAAAGACGCGCCGTCGAAGGCGGCGTGGCGGTGCGGGGCGGCAGCGACGACGAGCACGATATTGGCACCCGGCGCGATCTTTCCGACGCGGTGGATGGCGGTGATGCCGAGCAGTGAGAAGCGCGCGACGGCCTCGGCGCAGATGCGGGTAATCTCGGCTTCCGCCATGCCGGGATAGTGTTCCAGCTCCAGTGCGGCAAGGCGGCCGCCTTCATCGCGGCAGAGGCCGACGAAGCTGACGATGGCACCGGCATCCGCCCGGCCTTCGGTGAGGCGGGCAGCCTCGGCCGCGGCGTCGAAATCATCCGTCTGGACGCGCACGGTCACCGGAGCCGAAACGCCGCCGGCCATGGTTCAGCCCCCCGTCATCGGCGGGAAGAGGGCGATCTCGCGTGCACCGGTGATCGGCTCGTCGTGCTCGACATGCTCCTGGTTGATCGCGATGCGGATCACCTTCTCATGCTCGAGCGCATGGGCATATTCGTCGCCGAGCGACTTCAGGTGGCGCAGCAGGTCGGTGCCGGTCCTGATATCGGCGGGAAGATCGATGTCTTCCTCGCCCTTGCCGATCCGTTCGCGCACCCAGGCGAAATAGACGAGCTTCGTCATCTCACTCGTCCACGATGTGCTTCAGGCCGGCGCGGAAATAGTCGTAGCCGGTGTACATGGTGATGAGGGCTGCGGCCCACAGCAGGGCGATACCGATCTCGGTCGTGTAGGGCAGGACCTTCTCACCGGCCGGGCCGGCAAGCAGGAAGCCGATGGCCAGCATCTGGATCGTCGTCTTCCATTTGGCGATACGCGTCACGGGAACGCTGACCTTGAGGTCGGCGAGATATTCTCGCAGGCCCGAGACGAGGATTTCGCGGCAGAGAATGATGATCGCCGCCCAGATCGTCCAGCCGGCAATGGTACCGTCGGCGGCCACCAGGAGCAGCACCGAAGCGACCAGCAGCTTGTCGGCGATCGGGTCCAGCATGCGGCCGATATTCGACGTCTGGTTCCAGATACGGGCGAGATAGCCGTCCAGGTAATCGGTGATCGATGCCACGGCAAAGAGGCCCAAGGCCGTCCAGCGCGCGAAATCCGACGATTGCAGGCGCCCTTCCACGAAAAAGCAGAGCACGATCAGCGGAACGGCCACGATGCGGGCGTAGGTGAGGAGATTCGGAATGCTATATGCGCGGGAAGCCATGGATTTTTCAGTCTCGATCTTTTGCGGCTAGATGAGGTCTTTGTGACAGCGCCGTCAACCTTTGTTTCCGGCAATTCTTGGCGAATTTACGGAGCGCTGGGGAATATGAGGGGGAAGTGTGCATTTTGAAGGCATACGATCCACTATCCGTGCGTTTTCTATCTGTTGCAGTCAGCCGTATCTGGCCGCTTCATGGGGCTGGTATCTAGTCCGACCCGTGCTCTGCGAGTGCTGCAGTAAGCCTTTGTGAACAGGGGGATTATTGCAGACGGCTATTGCGCGATGATTGTGCAATATAATATTGCAAAGATACATCGCGTCGATAACACAGGGTTGTATTTGGAATGGCTGTTTTCACTATCCCATCAGGAGAATATCGCGCTGAGATTCCAGGCGGAATTTACGGTGAAATTAAAATTGTCACGAACGGAATTGGGTCTCACGATCTCCTTCTCCTTGGTGATGTAAGGGTCTCAACGCTCATTCTGGATGCATCGGTCGCAGTGACTTCTTTGACCTTCGCTGGGTTCACGTTGGGCGGCACGGCAGGGAGCGATGTATTTGATTTTACTGGCGTTCGAGATTTCGACTGGATGTCGGATGCGATCAAACTCGGAGCCGGAAACGACATATTTCGTGCGGGAGTGAGTGGCTTATGGGTGGAGGCTGGAAGCGGGAATGACAGACTCTACGGCGGAATAGGGACAGACACCTTCGATGGTGGGGATGGGGACGACATTATCTTCACCGGTGGCGGCTATAATTCTGGAGGAGCTGACGAACTTCACGGCGGCAGCGGTGCTGACCTTTTCGTGGCCTTCAAGCGTAGCACTGCGGAGTATCAAGATAGCAACGCGGAGATCAAGGATTTTAAACCAGGCGTTGACCGTATCGATATATCCGCTTTTGGCATTTCAAGCTTCGCGCAGCTGGAGCACATCTTCGACGACCGCAGAAACGGAGTTGGGTTTAACGCAACACGTGCAAGCAGCGGGAATGCTTTTTTTCTAGAAGGAGTCAAGAAAGAGGGGCTAAGCGCCCGTGATTTCATCTTTTATACCGGAAACGCGCGAGACGTTATCGGAACTAATCTCGATGATCGATTGTTCGCGGCGGCTGGCGGCTCAAAGCTTAAAGGTGGGCATGGACGTGACGAGCTTTTCGGCGGCGCAGGCGCTGATGTCTTCGTTTTAGCCATTCGCAATAAGGCGCCGTACCAGGATAGTCTGAGTACTATTGTCGACTTTACGAAGGGTGTTGATCGGGTAGACGTGAGCGCCTACGGGATCAGCAATTTCAGCCAGTTGCAACATACTATCGAGATAAAAGGCGATGGTGACGCATGGTTCAGCGCCCAATATGGAAAATCCCAAAACCAGTTCACTATCAGGGGCATTGCGATAAGCGAGCTTACTAAACGTGATTTCATCTTTAGCGTCGCATCGGTGAAAGAAATCACCGGGACAGTGTCGTCCGACTGGTTGTTCGCAACTCAGGGCGGAACGACGTTGCGCGGCGGGCGTGGCGATGACACGCTTTTGGGCGGCGATGGTGATGATACGCTCGACGGTGGTTCCGGCGAGGACAGAATGGAAGGCGGCAAGGGCAATGATATCTATATCGTCAACAACAGATACGACAAAATCATAGAGAACAAGCTCGAGGGTATCGATGTCGCCAACACTTCGATCAGTTTGACATTGGTTGCCAATATCGAGAACCTGATCCTGCGGTTAGGTGATATCAATGGCACCGGAAACGAGCTTGCAAATACGATTACCGGTAGCGACGGCAACAATGTGCTGAAGGGTATGTCAGGCAATGACAAGCTTTTTGGTCGTGTTGGCAATGATACACTCATCGGAGGTCAAGGCGCGGACGATCTCTATGGCGGCACCGGCAAGGACGCATTTGTCTTCACGTCGCTGAAAGATTCGACCGTTGCCGTTTCTGGCCGTGACACCATCTTTGACTTCTCGCGGACGCAGGGCGATCGCATCGATCTTTCTGGCATCGACGCGATGTCTACAACCTCGAAGAACGACGCCTTTGCCTTTATCGGTTCCAAGGGCTTTTCGGGCAAGGCCGGTGAGCTGCGCTTCGACAAAGAAGCGGCCGGAACCTATATTTATGGTGATGTGGACGGTAATGGGAAGGCGGATTTCGCTATAGAACTCACTGCGGCGGTTATGCTGTTGAAAGGCGATTTCATTCTCTAGATTATGGGCGATGCTGCATCGCGAGGTATGTCGGAAACAGGGCGCTAGAGAAATTCAGCGCCCTGTTTTGTTTGTTGAGCCAAGGTTTTCAACCCGCCGCATCATCGTGAAAATGGTTGTAAACGATGCGGGCGACGCTCTCGGAAATGCCCGATACCGCCATGAGATCGACCATGGCGGCACGCGAGACGGCCTTGGCGGTGCCGAAATGCTGGAGCAGGGCGCGCTTGCGGGTCGGGCCGATGCCGCCGATCTCGTCCAGCGGGTTCTTCACCATCTCCTTCTTGCGGCGCGCGCGGTGCGAGCCGATGGCGAAGCGGTGGGCCTCATCGCGCAGGCGCTGCACGAAATAGAGCACGGGATCGCGCGGCGGCAGCGAGAAATCGGGAATGCCGCGCATGAAGAAGCGTTCGCGACCGGCCTCGCGGTCCGCACCCTTGGCGACGCCGATGGCGATGACCTGGTCGGTGATGCCAAGCTCTTCGAGGATTGCCCTGACCGCCGTCATCTGGCCCTGGCCGCCGTCGATGAGGATGACGTCGGGCCAGGCCGGGAAGGGCTGGTCGGCGGCGTCGGTGCTCTGGTCGATCGTGCGGTCCGGCAGGCCCTCTTCCTTCATCAGACGGGAGAAGCGTCGGGTCATCACTTCCTTCATCATGCCGAAGTCGTCGCCGGGCGTGATGTCGGTCGATTTGATGTTGAACTTACGGTACTGGCTTTTCACGAAACCTTCCGGCCCCGCCACCACCATGCCGCCGACGGCATTGGTGCCCATGATGTGCGAGTTGTCGTAGATCTCGATGCGGCGCGGTACGGTTGGAAGCTTGAAGGTCGCGGCAAACCCTTCGAGCAAGCGCGATTGCGAGGCGGTCTCGGCCAGCTTGCGGCCATGCGCCTCGCGGGCATTCGCGATCACATGATCGACGAGGTCCTTCTTCTCGCCGCGCTGCGGCACGGAAATCGTCACCTTGTAGTTCGAGCGCTCGGACAGCGCTTCGGCGAGAAGGTCGAGCTCCTCCACCGTCTCAGACAACAGGATTTGCCGCGGGCAGGGCTTGTCGTCATAGAACTGGGCAAGGAAGGCATTGAGCACTTCCGCACCCGTCAGCTGCGGATCGGCCTTGGGGAAATAGGCGCGGTTGCCCCAGTTCTGCCCGGTCCGGAAGAAGAACACCTGGATGCAGGAAATGCCGCCCTCGTGGTGAATGGCGAAGATATCGGCCTCTTCCACGCCGGCCGGGTTGATGCCCTGGTGGCTCTGGACATGCGACAGCGCCGCCAGCCGGTCGCGATAGACGGCGGCGCGCTCGAAATCGAGGTCTTCGGCGGCGGCGTTCATGGCCTCGGCCATATGCGCCTTTACCTTCTGGCTCTTGCCTGAAAGGAAGTCCTTCGCCTCCTGCACCAGCTCGGCATAGTCGGCATCGCGGATCTCATTGGTGCAGGGGCCGGAACAGCGCTTGATCTGGTAGAGCAGGCAGGGGCGCGTGCGGCTTTCGAACACGCTGTCGGTGCAGGTGCGCAGCAGAAAGGCGCGTTGCAGCGAGTTGATCGTGCGGCCGACGGCACCGGCAGAGGCGAAGGGCCCGAAATAGTCGCCCTTGCGGCTGCGCGCGCCGCGATGCTTGAAGATCGCCGGCGCCCTGGTGTCGCCGGTCAGCAGGATATAGGGAAACGACTTGTCGTCGCGCAAGAGCACGTTGAAGCGCGGCCGTAGGCGCTTGATGAGATTGGCTTCGAGCAGCAGCGCCTCGGTCTCCGTGCGCGTCGTCACGAATTCCATGTTCGCCGTCTGGCGCACCATCTGCGTAAGACGGTTGGAATGCACGCGGCCCTGCGCATAGTTCGAGACGCGCTTCTTCAGGCTGCGCGCTTTGCCGACATAGAGCACGTCGCCGTCGGCATTGAACATGCGGTAGACGCCGGGGCTGTTGGGCAGGCGGTTGACGAAATGCTGGATCAGATCGGCGCCGGTGACGCCCTCGGGCAGGTCGCCGCCTTCGTTCCAGTCGATGCCGGGCGTGGCGGCGACAGGCTCAGCAACGCTCGCCGCCGGGCTTTCCGGAAGCTCGTAGTCCTCGTCCGTCTCGTTTTCGTCGTAGAGGATGCCGCCATCCTCCACCTTCCGGCCGTTCATTCCGCTATTCCCCTGACATCGGGTGTTTCCCAGGCGAGATGCTGCCCGCCATCGAGCGCTATCATTTGCCCCGTTATGGACGGCGTGTCGAACAAAAAGCGAACTGTGCGGCCGAATTCGTCGAGATCGGGGCCGCGCCGCAGGATCAGACCCTCGACCTGCGCCTGGAAATCGGCGTCGTCCTGCCGCTCGTTCGGCAGCGACGGGCCGGGGCCGATGGCGTTGACGCGCACATGCGGCGCAAAACTCTGCGCCATGGTGCGCGTCGCCATCCACAGGGCGGATTTGGAGAGCGTGTAGGAATAATAGCGCGGCGTCGGGTTCCAGACGCGCTGGTCGACGATGTTGACGATCGAGCCGGCGGCACCGACAGGTAATTGCCGGACGAAGTCACGCGCGAGGATCGACGGTGCCTTCACATGAACGGCGAAATGCCGCTCCCACAGCGCATCGTCGAAGGCGGTGACCGTATCCGGCTTGAACAGCGAGGCATTGTTGACGAGGAGATCGAGCGGCCCGAGTGCGGCGACGACCCTGTCGATCAGCCTCGCCGTCGCGGCGCCATCGGAAAGGTCGCATTGCACCACGCAAGCCGTCCGGTCGCGCGCCCGAAGTGTGGCGGCGAGCGCCTCCGCTTCCTCGAGAGACTCGTTTGCATGGATGGCGACGGCAAAGCCGTGCGCGGCGATATCCTCCACGATGGCCTTGCCGATGCGTTTTGCGCCGCCCGTCACGAGGGCCGTTTTCATGGGTTTCTTCAAGAACTGTCCGTCCTGCCGATTCATTTGATTAACCGGCCCAAGATATAGACATCCCGGCGCAGGCTTAAACTCCCCATGACAATTGGTTGCGGAAAAATTAACCGCAAAAGGCACTTCAAAGTAATTTGAAGTATATTTTACCGATTTCTTCCATTGTTGAAATCATGGTTAACGATTTACCTGGTGCGCAAAAGCCACATCCAAATTGTGCCATGGCCGTGCCACAATGATTTCACATTTTGGCTCTTTCATTTCCTCAATCTTTATTCAATTTCACCTCAACCGGGCGGGACTGAATTGGAAATGACGACGCCCGACAGCCTCCCAAGAGAGGGCGTCGTTTTAGTAAAGGAGAATAACATGCGTACACTCATCGCCACCCTCATCGCTTCCACCGTTTCGATGGTCGCTTTCCAGGCTGCTCACGCGGCTGACGCCATCGACGAAGTTCCGCAGGCTCCGGCCTCGGAATATGTCGAGCCGGTTGCCTCGGGCAACTGGGCCGGTGCTTACGCCGGTGGTACGGCAAGCTGGCAGCGCGGTGACTTCCAGCGCCAGGGCGACGCCAAGGCCAACGGCATGGGCGGCGGCGTCTATGGCGGCTACAACATGCAGAGCGGCCAGCTGGTTTACGGCGGCGAAGCCGACCTGAACTACTCGGGCGTCGATTCCAAGCACAACGGCCTGTCGGCCAAGCAGGGTATGAACGGCTCGATCCGCGGCCGCGTCGGTGTGGACCTGAACCCGGTTCTCGTTTACGGCACCGCCGGTGTTGCTGCTACCAACACCGAAATGAAGCTGGGCAACGCCAAGGACGAAAACACGTCGGTTGGCTGGACCGCCGGCGCCGGTGTCGAAGCCTTCGTGACCAACAACGTCACGGCGCGCGTCGAATATCGCTACAGCGACTACCAGGGCAAGGACTACAACCTCGGCGGCACGAAGGTGAAGTCGGACTTCCAGGACCACGCTGTTCGCGTCGGTCTCGGCGTCAAGTTCTAAGCCTTAAACGGTATTGCAATACGGAAAGGCCGGGCGGAAGCCCGGCCTTTTTGTTTGCCCGTTCGAGTGAGGCGAGGATCGCCTCAATCCTTGAACTTGGCATAATCGGGGAAAACCGCCTCGAAGCGTGACAGGAAGCGCTTCAGCTTCGGCCGGCCGCGCTGCCACTTGCCGGCAAAACGCAGCTCGATATAGCGCAGCATGGCGGCGAGCGCGAAATGGCCGGCATTCGGCTTCTTCGCCAGGCGCGGCATGTTGGCTTCGAGATGATCGAGCGCGCGCTCGACTTTTTCCCACTGCCGGTCGATCCACGGCTGGTGCACCTTCTCCTCAGGCCGCGAGCGGCGCTCGTAGACGATGGCGAGCAGGCAGTCGCAGATGCCGTCGGCGGTCGCCTCCAGCACGTCGACCTCGAGGCGCTTGGCCGCATTGCGCGGGTAGAGCGCACCGCGGGTCTGGCGGTCGATGTAGTTCATGATCACCCGGCTGTCATAGACGGCAAGGCCATCGTCGGTCACGAGGGCGGGTATTTTGCCGAGCGGATTGGCGGCAAGCAGTTCCGCTGGGTCCGCATTGGTATCGGTGGCAACCGATTCGGCAGGCAGGCCGGCATAATGCGCGGCCATGCGCACCTTGGTGGAATAGGGTGAGGTGGTGGAATAGAAGATCTTCATGGGCGGGTCCTGGTTAGCGGATGGATGGTTGTTCGATGGACTTGGCGCGGCAGGCGGCGCGGTCGACCTCGGGGCAGGGGCGGAAGGAGAGATCCGGCGTCATGCAGACGCGGATCTCCTCAAGTTGCCCGCCTGCGCAGGTGACGGCGATGCCCTTGCGATCGAGGCGGGGATTGGCGGCAATGAGGGCCTGTTCCATCGCATCGGGCGATGAGCTGATGTCATCGCGCTGCGGCTCCAGGCTCTTGGGGATATGGATACGCTCCCGGGCGGCGCGGACCACCGAAAAATAATCTCTCTGGCTGAGGCCGGAACAGCTGCCGTGTTTGCGCCACTGGTGGCCGATGAGGCCCATGGAGGGAATGATGTCGAGCACGGTGCGGCCGAGGCTGTCTGGCACGCGGTCGGATTCACGCGTGCGGCAGAATTCCGGATAGCCGCGCTCGTTCTGCGGCCAGAGGCCGTGCACGATGAAACCGTAGTCGTTGCCGCTGCGGCATTGCTGCGTCTTACCGCCGGCATCGTTTTCCGCGCACCAGCTGGGCGACCAGGAAAGCGAGAGAACGTAGAAATCAAACCCCTTGCCGACAGGGATTTTTGCCTGCGTCTGTGGGACCTTGCGGCTTTCCTCCTTGCGCGGCTTTTCGGCCGGTTTTTCCTCGCCGCAGCCGGCAAGCGCCAGCAGGCCGGCGAGGGCCAGCAGGGCGGATCGGGCGCGAAGCAAAGGCGTCATGGAGGTCTCCCGGTTCGGCGCGCGATTGTTGCCGCCGAACGGCAAAGGTCAAGAGGCCTTCGTCTCGCCTGTCAGCCAGAACGACCGCGCGGAAGCGAAGCGATCCTGCGCCAGACGTTCCTTGAGGAAGGGGAGCAGCACGTCGAGTTCCTGCTTCAGCGTATAGGGCGGGTTGACGATGATGAGGCCGGAACCGGTCAGCCCCGTCGCTAAACCGCGGTCGCTTTTCACCGTGAGTTCCGCACAAAGCATTTTCGGAATGCCCGTCTCCTTCAGCGCCTTGTGGAAGTCGGCGATGGGCGCGTTCTTCTTGATCGGATACCACAGGCAATAGACCCCGCCGGGAAAGCGACGCACGGCCTTCTCCAGCCCGTCCACCAGCCGCTCGTATTCCCCCTCGATCTCGAAGGGCGGATCGACCAGCACGATGCCGCGCTTCTCCTTCGGCGGCAGATGCGCACCGAGCGACAGCCAGCCGTCGAGATGGGTAATGCGGCTCTGGAAATCGTTGTCGAACAGGCGGTGCAGCGTCTCGTAGTCGTCGGGATGCAGCTCCATCGCCGAGAGCCGGTCCTGCGGGCGGAAGAGCATGCGCGCCAGTTTTGGCGAGCCGGGATAATGGGTTAGCCCGCCTTCCGGATTCAGTTCGTTGACGACCTTGAGATAAGGTTCAAGAACGGTGGCCACCGCAGGCGGCAGGTCCTCGGCGAGCAAGCGCCCGATGCCGTCGAGCCATTCGCCCGTCTTCTGCGCCTCCTCGCTGGAGAGGTCGTAGAGCCCGATGCCGGCATGGGTGTCGAGCACGCGGAAGGCCTTGTCCTTGGCCTGCATATAGACGACGAGGCGGGCAAGCACGGCGTGCTTCAGGACGTCGGCGAAATTGCCGGCGTGGTAGATGTGACGATAGTTCATGCGGACCCCGCGCGATCAAACGCTCTGATGCGACGATGAATTGTTGCGATGGTAGAATGATTTGCCTTTTGGCAGCTAGCGCTCTGCAATATAGAAAAGCCATGAACGTTGCGACCCCCCATCTCGGAAAACCGCGCATCGGCCATTCGGCCTGTCCGCACGACTGTCCCTCCACCTGTGCGCTCGATGTCGAGATCGGCGCGGATGGCCGCATGGGACGCGTCAAGGGCAGCGCTGACAACAGCTACACGGCCGGCGTCATCTGCGCCAAGGTCGCGCGCTATGCCGAGCGCCTCTACCATCCCGACCGCCTGATGAAGCCGCTGGTGCGCAAGGGCGCCAAGGGCAGCGGCGAATGGGCGGATATTTCCTGGGAAGCGGCCCTCGATGCGATTGCCGAAAGCTTCGTCAAGGCCGAGCAGGCCCATGGCGTCGAGGCCGTCTGGCCCTACTATTATGCCGGCACGATGGGCCTCGTGCAGCGCGATTCCATCGAGCGCCTGCGCCACGCCAAGCGCTATTCCGGCTTCTTCGACTCGATCTGCACCAACCCGGCCTGGACCGGCTTCGTCATGGGCGCCGGCACCTTGCGCGGCCCCGATCCACGCGAGATGGCGAAGTCCGATTGCGTCGTGATCTGGGGCACCAATGCGGTCTCCACGCAGGTCAACGTCATGACCCATGCGGTCAAGGCGCGCAAGGAGCGCGGCGCCAAGATCGTCGTCATCGATATCTACGACAACCCGACGATGAAGCAGGCGGATATCGCGCTGAAGCTGCGCCCGGGCACGGATGCCGCACTCGCCTGCGCCGTCATGCATGTCGCCTTCCGCGATGGCTATGCCGACCGCGCCTATATGGCAAAATTCGCCGACGATCCCGCCGGCCTTGAAGCGCACCTGGCCACCCGCACGCCGGAATGGGCCGCCGCGATCACTGGTCTCACCGTCGCCGAAATCGAGGCCTTTGCCGCCCTCGTGGGGCAGACGAAGAAGAGCTTTTTCCGCCTCGGCTACGGCTTCACCCGCAGCCGCAACGGCGCGGTCTCCATGCATGCCGCGCTCTCCATCGCCACCGTGCTCGGCTCCTGGCAATACGAAGGCGGCGGCGCGTTCCACAGCAATTCCGCGATCTTCCACCTGCGCAAGGCGGAGTTGATGGGCTCGAAATTCGTCGATCCCGACATCCGCATGCTCGACCAGTCGCAGGTCGGTCGCATCCTGACCGGCGACGCCGTCGCCCTGCGGGACCGTGGTCCCGTCACCGCCATGCTGATCCAGAACACCAATCCGGTGAACGTCGCGCCCGAACAGCGCCTCGTCAAACAGGGCTTTTTGCGCGACGATCTCTTCGTCGCGGTGCACGAGCAGTTCATGACCGACACGGCGAAACTTGCCGATATCGTGCTGCCCGCCACGATGTTCGTTGAACACGACGACATCTATCGCGGCGGCGGCCACCAGCACATCATCCTCGGCCCCAAGCTCGTCGAGCCGCCGGCGACGGTGCGCACCAATCTCTTCGTCATCGAGGAGCTGGCCAAGCGCTTGGGGGTTGCCGATATGCCCGGCTTCGGCCTGTCGGAGCAGGAGCACATCACGAAGATGCTGCCCTACTACGAGATGGATTTCGACGGCCTGAAGGAAGAAAAGTGGATCGATTGCCAGCCGGATTTCGAGGCCGCGCATTTCGGCAAGGGCTTTGGTTTCCCCGACGGAAAATTCCGCTTCCGCCCCGACTGGACGAACACGCCGGCCCCCAATAAGCCGCCCAAGGTGCTCGGCGCCTTTGGCCCGCATGAGTACCTGCCGGCGTTCCCGGACTACGTGACGGTCATCGAGGAGGCGGACGACGAACATCCGTTCCGCCTCGGCACTTCGCCGGCCCGCACCTTCCTCAATTCCTCCTTCACCGAGACCAAGAGCTCGCGTGAGCGTGAGGGCCGGCCGGAGGTGATGATCCATCCCGAGGACGCCGCGGTGCAGGGGATTGTCGATGGCGATATCGTCCAGCTCGGCAATGTCAGGGGCGATATCCGCCTGCATGCCAAGGTGAGCGACGTCGTGAAGCCCGGCGTGCTGATCGCCGAGGGCATCTGGCCGAACTCCGCCCATCTCGACGGCGAGGGCATCAACGTGCTGACCGGCGCCGATCCCGTCGCACCCTATGGCGGCGCGGCCTTCCACGACAATCGCGTCTGGCTGCGCAAGACGACCTGATGTCCAGCAAGGATTTATCATGACGGCTCCCGCTTCATCCGCCATCCGCATCGTCGACCAGCAGACGGTGTGGAAGCGTTTCATCCATTTGCAGACGCTCGTGCTTGAGCAGACCCGCGCCGACGGCCGCGTCGAATTCCTTGACCGCGAGGTGCACGACCACGGTGCGGCCGCGACCGTGCTGCTGGTCGATCCTGTCAGGCAGTCGGTGATCTTCGTGCGCCAGTTCCGCCCCGGCGCCTTCCTCGGCGGTCACCCGGATGGCTTCCTGCTGGAAACGCCGGCCGGCCTGCTCGACGACGACAGCCCGGAAGAGGCCGTCACCCGCGAAGCCATGGAGGAAACCGGCTATGCGGTGCGCGACGTGCGCCACCTCTTCGACATGTATTCCAGCCCCGGCACGCTCACCGAGCGCGTCAGCTGCTTTGCCGCGCATATCGACGCGAGCAAGCGCGACGGCAAGGGCGGCGGCGTGGAAGGCGAGGGGGAAGATATCGAGGTGATCAAAATGCCGATCGACGAGGCCTATGGCCTCATCGCCTCGGGCGGCATTGTCGATTCCAAGACGATCATGCTGCTGCAATGGCTGATGCTGAATCGGAGCGAATTCGCTCCGACATAAGAATCTCAGCCGAGCGAAAGCACGCTTTGCGCCGGATCGGTGCCGCCCGGCAGCGTGCCGGCGGCGAAGCCGGCGAGAACCCGGCGATAGAGCGCGTGTTCCTGCACCAGAACCCGCGCCGCAAGGCTGTCGGCTGTATCGCCATCCAAGATCGGCACGACGGCCTGCGCCAGGATCGGACCTTCATCCATGCCGGCATTGACCAGATGCACCGTGCAGCCGGAGACGCGCATGCCGGCGTCGATGGCGCGCTGGTGCGTGTGCAGGCCGGGGAAGAGCGGCAGCAGGGAAGGGTGGATGTTGAGGATGCGACCTTCATAGGGGCGGATGAAATCCGCGCTGAGGAGGCGCATATAGCCCGCGAGGCACAGAAGGTCCGGACGGTAATCCGCAAGCGCGGCGAGGATTGCCGTCTCATGCGCATCCTTGCTGGCGAAATCCTTGCGCAGGAAGGTGCGGGTCGGAATGCCAAGCGCTTCCGCCTTTGCGAGCCCGCCTGCATCGGCTTTGTCGGAGAAGACTGCGACGATTTCGGCCGGAAAATCCGGCGCTTCGGCGGCTTTCGCCAGAGCCAGCATGTTGGAGCCGCCGCCGGAGATGAAGGCGACGACGCGCTTGCGGGCCGGGCTCGTCATAGGGCGAGCGTGCCCTTGTAGATCGTGCCGGCGGCACCCTCTTCGCGCGCGACCATACGGCCGAGGCGGAAGACGCTCTCGCCTTCGCCGGTCAGCACGGCGGCGACCGCATCCGCCTTGTCGGCCGGTACGACGGCGATCATGCCGACGCCGCAGTTGAAGGTGCGCAGCATTTCCTTGGCTTCCACGCCGCCGGTCCTGGCAAGCCAGGAGAACACGGCCGGCGCCTTGACGGCATCCAGATCGATCTCGGCAGCAAGGTGCTTCGGCAGCACGCGCGGAATGTTTTCCGGGAAGCCGCCGCCGGTGATGTGCGCCAGCGCCTTGATGGAACCCGTTTCGCGGATCGCCTTCAGCAGCTGCTTCACATAGATTTTTGTGGGTGTCAGCAGGGCTTCGCCCAGTGTCTTGGAAGCGTCGAACGGCGCCGGCGCATCCCAGGCGAGGCCGGAAAGCGTGACGATCTTGCGCACCAGCGAATAGCCGTTGGAATGTACGCCGGAGGAGGCGAGGCCGAGAATGACGTCGCCTTCGGCAAGGTCGCCTGCCGGCAGCAGCTGGCCGCGCTCGGCGGCACCCACGGCAAAGCCGGCAAGGTCGTAGTCGCCATGCGAATACATGCCGGGCATTTCGGCGGTTTCGCCGCCGATCAGCGCGCAGCCGGCCTGGCGGCAGCCTTCGGCAATCCCCTGCACGATGGCCGCACCCTGATCCGGGTCGAGCTTGCCGGTGGCGAAATAGTCGAGGAAGAAGAGGGGCTCTGCACCCTGCACCACGAGGTCGTTGACGCACATGGCGACGAGGTCGATGCCGACGGTGTCGTGGCGGTCCGCATCGATGGCGATCTTCAGCTTGGTGCCGACGCCGTCGTTTGCTGCAACGAGAACCGGATCCTTGAAGCCGGCGGCCTTCAGGTCGAACAGGCCGCCGAAGCCGCCGATCTCGCCATCCGCACCGGGGCGGCGCGTCGAGCGCACGGCCGGCTTGATCTTCTCGACCATCAGGTTGCCCGCGTCGATATCGACGCCCGCATCGCTATAGGTCAGACCGTTCTTTTCCGACTGGCTCATGCTCTCGTCTCCGACTTCAGGCTCTGCGCGCCCGATTGGCATGATGGGGCGGCAAGTGCAAGACGAATGCCGGGAAATCAGGGCTTTTTTCACCGATTTACCCGTGACGGTGGCGCATTCGCCCACCGAGCCTTGACCGCAATCCGCCGCGCATCCTATCTCCATCCCATAGCGGCGACGATGGAAAACACGAGGAAGAGCACGATGGCAGCCCATATCAGCGGCGCGGGATTGAAGCGGCAGGTGATCTTCTGGCTCATCGCCTTCGTCTTCTTCGTGCTTTTCCTGCTCGTCTTCAGCGATATTCTGCTACCCTTCATCGCCGGCATGGCGCTCGCCTATTTCCTCGATCCCGTCGCCGACCGGCTGGAGCGCATCGGGCTCAGCCGCATGATGGCGACGGTGGTCATCCTCGTCGCCTTCGTCATCCTCTTCGCGCTGTCGCTGATGATCGTCATCCCGCTCTTAGCCACGCAGGCCGCCGATTTCCTGCAGAAGCTGCCCGGCTATGTCACGCAGCTTCAGGAGCTGGTGGCCAATTTCAATCCCAACCTGCTGCCCAAATGGATCAGCAGCCAGATGGGCACGATCAAACAGAGCTTCTCCTCCATTCTCGCGGAAGGGGCGGGCTTCCTCGGTACTGTCTTCAAGCAGCTGTGGAATTCCGGCATGGCGCTGGTCAACATCGTCTCGCTGCTCGTCGTCACGCCCGTCGTCGCCTTCTACCTGCTGCTCGACTGGGACCGCATGATCGCCAAGGTCGACAGCTGGGTGCCGCGCGATTATGTCGGCAATGTCCGCCAGATCGCCGCCGAGATGGATGCGGCGATTTCCGGCTTCGTGCGCGGGCAGGGCTCCATCTGCATCATCCTCGGTCTGTATTACGGTATCGGCCTGTCCTTCGCGGGCCTCAATTTCGGCCTGCTGATCGGCCTCTTCGCCGGCCTGATCAGCTTCGTTCCCTATGTCGGCTCGCTGGTCGGCCTGGTGCTTGCCATCGGTGTCGCCATCGTGCAGTTCTGGCCGGATTACTGGATGGTCGTGCTGATCGCCGCCATCTTCTTCTCCGGTCAGTTCATCGAGGGCAATATCCTTCAGCCGAAGCTGGTCGGCTCGCGCGTCGGGCTGCATCCGGTCTGGCTGATGTTTGCTCTCGTCGCCTTCGGCGCCCTGTTTGGCTTCGTCGGCCTGATGATCGCGGTGCCGGCCGCCGCCGCCGTCGGCGTGCTTGTCCGCTTCGGCCTGTCGCGCTACCTTGACAGCGATCTCTATTATGGGGCGAGCAAACCCATTCTCTTGGAAGAGAGCACGCCGGACGGCGAATGAGTGAGAGTATCCGAGTAAAGCCATGACTTCGCGCATTAAAGCCGAGCAGCTGCCGCTCGCCTTCGGACACGACCCGGCAACGGGCCGCGACGACCTGCTGATCGCCGAGCCCGTCGATGCCGCGGTCGCGATGATCGACGCCTGGCCGCACTGGCCCGCACCCGTCGTCATCATCGCCGGCCCCGTCGGCTCGGGAAAGTCACACCTCGCCGCGATCTGGCGCGAAAAGGCCGGCGCGACATTGATCGAGGCGAAGGCCGGTACGGGCGCGGAGGAAGCGGCCGAACACGGCCCCGTGCTGATCGAGGATGCCGACCGCACCGGCTTCGACGACCGCACGCTCTTCCACATCATCAACAATGTGCGCCAGCACGGCCACACGTTGCTCATCACGAGCCGGCTCTGGCCGATGTCCTGGCCGGTCGAGCTGCCGGACCTGCGCTCGCGCCTCAAGGCCGCGACGGTGGTCGAGATCGGCGAACCCGACGACGAACTGCTGTCCCAAGTCATCGTCAAGCTCTTCGCCGACCGCCAACTTTTCGTCGAGGACAGGCTTGTCGCCTATATGGTGGCGCGCATGGAGCGCTCGCTGGAGGCAGCGCAGACGCTGGTCGAGCGGCTCGACCGTCTGGCGCTCGCCCGCGGCAGCCGCATCACGCGCACGCTGGCGCAGGAGGTTCTGGGCGAGATGATCGGCGGCGAGGATTGACTGTCACAGTTCTGTCGTCAAACTGGGTTAAGCGCTTCGTAAAAAAGTGGAAATCGTTTCCGTCCGATGTGACGGCAGAATGGGCGGACTTCTCATGGATACGGCGAACCCGGACCTTTCTTCCGAAAATCCGGCCGAGGGCGTGAAGCCGGAAGCATCGGGCATCGATGTCGAAGCCCTGATGGCGAGCCCCGAGCGCTTCATCAACCGCGAATTCTCCTGGCTGCAATTCAACCGCCGCGTCCTCGAAGAGACCCTCAACACCGCCCATCCGCTGCTGGAACGCGTGCGTTTCCTGTCGATCTCGGCCGCCAATCTCGACGAGTTCTTCATGGTGCGCGTCGCCGGCCTCGAAGGCCAGGTGCGCCAGGGCATCGCCATCCGCAGCCCGGACGGCAAGACCTCGGCCGAGCAGCTCGACGATATCCTGAAGGAAATCGACAATCTCCAGATGGAGCAGCAGGCCTCGCTGGCCGTGCTCCAGCAGTATCTCGCCAAGGAAGACATCCTGATCGTCCGCCCCACGGCGCTGTCCAGCGAGGACAAGGTCTGGCTGCAGCAGGAATTCACCCAATCGATCTTCCCGGTGCTGACGCCGCTCTCCATCGACCCGGCGCACCCGTTCCCCTTCATTCCCAACCTCGGCTTCTCCATCGGTCTCCAGCTCGACAGCACGATGGGCAAGGAGCCGATGACGGCGCTCTTGCGCCTGCCCGTCGCTCTCGACCGCTTCGTGCGTCTGCCGGATGCCAAGGGCGCGATCCGCTACATCACGCTGGAGGATGCCGTCGGGCTCTTCATCGGAAAACTCTTCCCCGGCTATATCGTGCGCGGCTCGGGCACGTTCCGTATTATCCGGGACAGCGATATCGAAGTGGAGGAAGAGGCCGAAGACCTCGTGCGCTTCTTCGAGACCGCGCTGAAGCGCCGCCGCCGAGGTTCGGTGATCCGCATCGAGACCGATTCCGAAATGCCGGAATCGCTGCGCCGCTTCGTGGTCGGCGAGCTCGGCGTGCCAGACAACCGTGTCGCCGTGCTGCCCGGCCTGCTCGCCCTCAACACGCTGTCGGAAATCACCAAGGCGCCGCGCAACGATCTCCGGTTCGAGCCCTACAATGCCCGATTTCCCGAACGCGTCCGCGAGCACGCCGGTGATTGCTTCGCCGCCATCCGCGAAAAGGACATGGTCGTCCACCACCCCTACGAAAGCTTCGACGTGGTGGTCCAGTTCCTTCTCCAGGCTGCGCGCGATCCTGACGTTCTGGCGATAAAGCAGACGCTCTACCGCACCTCCAACGACAGCCCGATCGTGCGTGCGCTGATCGACGCGGCCGAGGCCGGCAAGTCGGTGACGGCACTGGTCGAGCTCAAGGCCCGCTTCGACGAAGAGGCCAATATCCGCTGGGCGCGCGACCTTGAACGCGCCGGCGTGCAGGTCGTCTTCGGCTTCATCGAACTCAAGACCCACGCCAAGATGTCGATGGTCGTGCGGCGCGAGGAGGGCAAGCTGCGCACCTATTGCCACCTCGGCACCGGCAACTATCACCCGGTCACGGCGAAGATCTATACCGACCTGTCCTTTTTCACCTGCAACCCGACGATCGCCAGCGACATGGCGAACATCTTCAACTTCATCACCGGCTACGGCGAACCCGAGGCCGGCATGAAGCTCGCCTTCTCGCCCTATACGCTGCGCCCGCGCATCCTGCGTCACATCGACGAGGAGATCGCGCATGCGAAGAACGGCGCACCGGCGGCGATCTGGATGAAGATGAATTCGCTTGTGGATCCCGAAACCATCGACGCGCTCTACCGCGCCAGCCAGGCCGGCGTGGCCGTCGATCTCGTGGTGCGCGGTATCTGCTGCCTGCGCCCGCAGGTGCCCGGCCTTTCGGACAATATCCGCGTCAAATCCATCGTCGGCCGCTTCCTCGAACATTCCCGCATCTTCTGCTTCGGCAATGGCCACGGGCTTCCCTCCGACAAGGCGCTGGTCTATATAGGCTCGGCGGACATGATGCCGCGAAACCTGGACCGGCGGGTCGAGACACTCGTGCCTCTGATCAACCGGACTGTGCATGAGCAGGTTCTCTCGCAGATCATGTTGGGCAATCTCATCGATAACCAGCAGAGCTACGAGATTCTGGCGGACGGAACGTCCCGGCGCATGGAAGTGCAGCCCGGTGCCGAGCCGTTCAACGCTCAGCACTACTTCATGACCAATCCCAGCCTGTCGGGCCGGGGTGAAGCCCTGAAGTCCTCCGCACCGAAGGCGATCGCGGGCTGGCAAGGCCGCCGGAAGAAATAACGGATATGCATGGTCGAGTCTGAAGCGCAGGGGCGGTTGCCTGGAATTGCCCCGGTGTCGGTCGTGGATATCGGTTCCAACTCTATACGCCTCGTGATCTACGAGGGCATGAGCCGTTCCCCCGCCATCCTGTTCAACGAGAAGGTCATGTGCGGCCTCGGCAAGGGGCTCGCCAAGACCGGTCGCATGGACGAGGCAAGCGTCGACCGCGCGCTGGCCGCGCTGCATCGTTTCAAGGCTCTCTCCTGGCAGGCGCGGACCTCCACCATGTATGCGCTGGCGACCGCCGCGGCGCGCGAGGCGGAAAACGGCCCCGATTTCATCCACCGGGCGGAAATGATCCTCGGCCAGAAGGTGCGCGTGCTGACCGGCGAGGAGGAGGCCTATTTCTCCGCGCTCGGCATCGTCAGCGGCTTTGCCGATACCGACGGCATCGTCGGCGACCTCGGCGGCGGCTCGCTGGAACTGGTCGATATTGCCGGCGTGCAGGTCGGCAAGGGCATCACCCTGCCACTCGGCGGCATCCGACTGTCCGAGGCCTCGGGTGGTTCGGCCGCACAGGCCCGCATCGTCGCGCGCAAATATCTGCGCAATGCCGATCTCCTGAAGAAGGGCGCCGGCCGCGCCTTCTATGCCGTTGGCGGCACCTGGCGCGCCATCGGCGCGCTGCATATGGAAATGCAGAACTATCCGCTGCACATGATCCAGGGCTACGAACTCGGCTTCTCCGATGCCATGGATTTCCTGACGGACATCGTCACCGCCAAGGACCAGAAAGATTCTGCCTACAGCGCGATTTCCAAGAGCCGCCGCAACCTCCTGCCGTTCGGCGCCGTCGCCATGCAGGAGACGATCGCCATCATGAAGCCCTCGCGGGTCTTCTTTTCTGCCCAGGGCGTACGTGAGGGCTATCTCTATTCGCTTCTGGCTGACCGGGAGAAGGTGCGCGATCCGTTGCTGGCCGCGGCCAGCGAGCTTGCCATTCTGCGCGCCCGCTCGCCGGAGCACGCCCGCGAACTGGCCGCCTGGACCGGCCGCATGATGCCGCTCTTCGGCATCACCGAGACTGACGAAGAGCATCGCTACCGCGAAGCCGCCTGCCTGCTCGCCGATATCAGCTGGCGCGCCCATCCGGACTACCGCGGCCTGCAGGCGCTGAACCTCATCGCGCACGGCACGTTCATCGGCATCACCCATCCCGGCCGCGCCTTCATCGCGCTCGCCAACTACTACCGTTTCGAAGGCCTGAACGACGACGCCGTCAGCAGCTCGCTCGCCGGCATCGCGACGCCGCGCCTGCGCGAGCTCGCCAAGCTCGTCGGCGGCCTGCTGCGCATCGTCTATCTGTTCTCGGCCTCCATGCCGGGCGTCGTGCCGCATCTGGCCTTCCGCAAGGCGGACGATCCGAATGTCGATCTCGAATTGGTCGTCCCTTCGGAATTCTCCGAACTCGCCGGCGAACGCCTTGATGGCCGCCTGCAGCAGCTTGCCAAGCTCACCGGCAAGCGGCTTGCCTTCAAGTTCCTGTAGGGTTTTCCATGCGGACCCCGCTTCGACTGATCTTCGCCGCCAGCCTCTTCCTTTCCGGCCATGCCGCCGCGCAGGATTGGCAGGCGACCGAGCGCGTCGAGCCCTACACGGTGCAGGGAAGCACGGGCCTCGAAATCTATCAGTCGATCGGCGAGCGCGGCCCGAAGCTGGGCGTTGCCCGCGTCATCGCCCATACCGGCTTCAAGCTGACCTGGACGCGTAAATACGAGCGCCAGGGCGACGCCTGCGTCATCACGGTCAACAAGCCGAAGCTGATTATCACCTACACGCTGCCCAAGCTGAAATCGAAACTCTCCGAGCCGCTGAAAAGCCGCTGGGATACCTTCATCGCGGGCGTCACCGCGCATGAAAAAATCCACGGCGATTTCATCAAGGACATGGTCAAGCAGATCGAGGCGATGAGCGTCGGCATGACGGTCGAGAACGACCCGAACTGCCAGAAGATCCGCCCGCAACTCCAGGCCCGCCTCGGCGAACTCTCAGACGCCCAGCGCGCCCGCAGCCGTGATTTCGACAAGGTCGAGCTCAGCGATGGCGGCAATGTGCACCAGCTAATCTTGCAACTGGTCGATCCGCGCTAAGCGGAAGGGAATGGCGGCGCCAGAAGACGCCGCCGTCCTTTGGTCACTCGGCCTTCAGGAAATCGGCGACATCCAGCAGCACGAATTCGTTGTCGTCGGCCTTGTCCAGCGCGCGGCCGGCCGAGAAAGGCAGGTTGTTGTCGTTGCCGACGATGATATGCGTCTCGTCCACGCGGTCGACGTTTTCGATCGTCACGAACGGCATGTCGTAGAAGCCGTCGCCGCCGCCCTGGCGCTTCTTGTTGTCGGGATCGGCGATCTTCAGGAGATCGATATAGCCGATCTTGCGCACCGCCTTGCCGGCGTTCTCGTCGGTCATGGCGATCTTGTAGATGCGCTTGACCTTCGAGGCGGTGGCAAAGCAATCCGGCTTCGGGTCCTTGGGATCGGCGCAGGCCTTGTCGGCCGTGCCGGCGCCGTTGTCGCGCTCGATCACCAAGGCGGTCGTTTCGTCCAACATGTTGAAATCGCCGATCGCCTCGCCGCCTTCGGCGAGCGGATAGAGCCAGCTGCGACCCGTCCAGGCCTTGGAAGCGACGTCGAGCTCGATGATGCGCAGCGCCGGACGGCCGTCGGCCTGCTCGACGCTTTCGCTGTCGATCCAGATCGGGCCTTCCAGCAGACCATAGAGCTTCGAACCGTCCTTCGAGAGCGCAAGGCCCTCGTAACCGCCGGAGCGCTTGACGTTGAAGGCCGGCATCTTCTTCGACGGGTCGGCCTGTACGGTAAGCGTCGCATTGTCGGGCGAGGTGACCGGCTTGCCGTCAACCTCCGTGGCGATGACATCGGTGAGTTTGCCCTCAAGGTCGAACTTCAGGATGTAGGGGCCGAATTCCTCACCGATCCAGAAACCATCGGCGACCGGCTGGATGGATTCCACGTCGAAATCACTGCCCGTCAGATAGCGCTTCTCGGCACCTTCCATGACGATCGGGAAAGGCGCCTTCTTGTTCGGGTCGGAGAGAAACACGGTCTTGACGGGTTCCATCGTGCCCTTGTCCCAGTCGAAACGCACATTGTGGATCATCAGCATCGCATCGGTGGAATTCAGCTTGTTGCCGAAACCGTTGTCGGACAGCGTCCAGAACGAGCCGTCGTCCATGGCCTTGATGCCGGAAAAACCCTGCATCGGCTGGCCGTCGAAGGGCAGCGAAAGACCGGTCTCGCGCACGCCGTCCTTGCCCATGACGGTACCGAGCGCATCGACTCGCCTGCGGTCGGCCGTCGAGAACTTGCCCGAGGTCTTGAGATAGTCGGCGGTGTCGGCGGGTGCCGCGAGGATCGTATTGGCCGGAAGGATGGCATGGGCCTTCAGCGTGGCCGGAAATTCCTTTTCCGCGGCGAAGGCTGCGGTCATCATCAGAAGCGAAAGGGCGGCGGTGGTGAAAAGATGTTTGGTCATATCGTCCTCGGGGTTCTAAAAGCGAGGCCGTTTGATAGGGGCTGCGGATGACTGCCGCTTGACAGTTGCTTGTCGTTTTCGTGACGAAACAAGAACTTGTGGCGATGCATTTGGAGGCAATCGGCCTCCGGATGGACCTTCGCGGCGTCGACAGCCTGTATATCCCCAGAAAAATCCACATTTGTATTTCCTGTTTCAGGAATGTCTTCTTCAATTGCCGGTGGAGTTTGCGTTAATTTCAGGTAAATTGAAGGAAAGATGTTCCGCTCCGTTACGCCTGACGGCGTCCCCTGCGGACATCCTTTTTTCACGGCGATCGGGGATCGACCTCAAGAACAACGCCCAAGCCTTCAGGCGGCTATGGGCCGATGAGCGGGAGACAATGACATGACCACTGTCAATTCCAATGTAAGCGTGACACTCAATGGATCCACCACGTTCGGTATCGGCGGCGATACTTTCGAATGGTTCGACCGCTGGCTCAACAACCTGGATCTTTGGGCGCCTGATGCCGCGTCGCCGCGCACGGTGACGCTGAAGCTTACCGGTAACAGCTGGCACACCGGGCTGTTGCGCTTCAGTGGGGATGCCAGCGTCACTATCACCGACTTGTCAAATGGAACGACCGACGACAACCGCATATCGATGGATTCCATCACCGTCTATACCGAGGGAACGAACACCATCACCCTGAAGAATGCCGATGTGGGAACGATCGTCGGCGGCGGCAGCATCGAGAAGGTGACGGTCGGTTATTGGGTGGGCTACATCGGCCTGGGCCGAGGTAACGATTCCGTTTCCGTGACCGGAGACGGCGAAGTCGGCAACATGGATCTCGGCCGCGACGCCGACACGCTCACGACCAGCGGCAATGCCTGGGTTGGAGCCGTCTATATGGGGCGCGGCAATGACAAGGTCACGCTCGGCGCCGGCGGTGCCGATTACATATCGCTCGGGCGCGATGCCGACACGATCAAGTTCGCAGCGCTGACCGACAAGGGCCAGAACGTCACCGTCGACGGCGGCGAAGGCATAACGGAGACGACGGACAAGGATATCGATACCGTCAATTTCTCCGCTTTTACCAGCGCGCTGACGATCGATCTGGATGGCCAGTCCACGGTGAAGACCGGAGCGGGCAATTTCCACATCCGTAATTTCGAAAACGTCATCGGCGGTTCCGGTAAGGATACGATCATCGCCAGCGCTGATGTCAACGTCCTCAAGGGCGGCGGCGGTGGCGATACGTTTGTCTTCGAGACGGTCGCGGCCGCCAGGGGCGACAAGATTCTCGACTTCACGCAGGGAAGCGACAAGATCGGCCTGTCGGCAATCGACGCCAATGGCTCCGCTGCGGGAAGCGCGGCTTTCAAGTTCATCGGTACGGCAGCCTTCCACGATGTGGCCGGCGAACTGCGCTATTTCCAGAAGAGCGGCGACACGTTTGTTCAGGGCGACGTCAATGGCGATGGCACCGCCGACTTCACTCTCAGCATCGATGCGCTGATCACGCTGAAGAGCACGGATTTTATCCTCTAAGCTGACCTTCGCTGGAAAGACAAAGGGCGGCCCGAGGCCGCCCTTTTTGTTTTCGATGCAAGGATTGCGGGATCAGATCTCAACCGCCTCGATCTTCTTGTCGACGAAGCGCAATGCCACCTTGCCGCCGATGAGGTTGAGGGCGGTTTCGCCGAAGAGGTCGCGGCGCCAGCCTTTAAGGGCGGCGACCTCGGCGGCCTCGCCTTCGATGGCGATCTTTTCGAGATCGTCGGAATTGGCGATGATCTTGGCGGCGACGCCTTCTTTTTCCGAGACGATCTTGAGCAGCACTTTCAGCATTTCGCTGGCCGATGCGGCACCTTCCGGAACGTGGTTCTGGCGGGGCAGGCGGGGCAGATCGGTCTTCGGGATCGCCAGCGCCTCGCCGACGGCCTCGAGCAGCGCCGTGCCGGACTGCGAACGTTCCCAGCCCTTGGGGATGGTGCGCAGGCGCGCCAGTGCCTCGGCGTCGGCCGGCTGCTGCTGGGCGATTTCGTAGATCGTGTCGTCCTTCAGGATGCGCGAGCGCGGTACGTTGCGGCCACGAGCCTCCCGCTCGCGCCAAGCGGCGACCTTCTGCAGCACGGCAAGCTCGATTGGCTTCTTGACGCGCATCTTGAGCCGCTTCCAGGCATCGTCGGGATGCAGGTCATAGGTCTCGCGCGATTCCAGCACTGCCATTTCCTCGGTCAGCCACAGCGAGCGGCCGGCCTCGTCGAGCTTCTCCTTCAGTGCGAGATAGACATCGCGAAGATGCGTGACGTCGGCCAGCGCATATTCGAGCTGCTTGTCGGTGAGCGGGCGGCGGCTCCAGTCGGTGAAGCGCGAGGACTTGTCGATATGCTCGCCTTTGATCTTCTGCACGAGCTGGTCATAGGAGACGCTGTCGCCGAAGCCGCAAACCATGGCCGCGACCTGCGTGTCGAAGATCGGATGCGGAATAAGATTGCCGCGATTGAAGATGATTTCGATGTCCTGTCGCGCAGCGTGGAACACCTTGAGCACCGCGCTGTTGGCCATCAGTTCGAAGAAGGGCGCAAGATCGAGCCCCTTGGCGAGCGGATCGACGATGACTTCGATCTCGGGGCCGGCGAGCTGGATCAGGCAGAGTTCCGGCCAGAAGGTCGTTTCCCGCAGGAACTCCGTGTCGATGGTCAGATAGTCGGAACGGGCGAGCGTCTCACAGGCGTCGCGAAGGGCTGCGGTGGTCTCGATGATCTGCATAACGGGCTCGGGCGGACTTTCTTGTTCTTGGATCGGGCATCTCTAGACGGTCCACGGTTTTGCCACAATCGAAAACTTGTCCGTCGGAAACCTCAGGTTACCCGCACATAGCTCGTCATGCCGGTCTTCTGGTGCTCGATGATGTGGCAATGGAACACCCAGTCGCCCGGATTGTCGGCCACCAGCGCCAGCTGCACCTTCTCGTCCGGCAGGATGAGGTAGGTGTCGGAAAAATGCGGGCGGATCGACTGCTTGTTCGAATTCATCGGCCGAAAGGCGAGGCCGTGCAGGTGGAGTGGGTGAACCTGCGGCGTCGGGTTCTCGACATTGAAGATATAGGTCTTGCCTGCCTTCATCTCGGCAAGCGGCGCGGTCGGGTCACCCGTATCGTCGGCCCACGGCACGCGGTTGATCGCCCAGAAATTATAGCCGAGCGAACCGCAGATCCCGTCCTTCGGCCGCTCCTCGGCGGAGGCGCTGAGGATGAAGGGGAGTTCGGTGGCCGCAGATAAGTCGGGCTCTGAAAGCCGATTGGCGGCCAGTGCCGGCAGATCGCGGATATCGCGCTTCAGCGAGGTGCCGACGGCGCGGAAGCTGGCAAGCTTCGCCGGCTTGGTGCCGCGCAGGTCCATGAGGGCGGCCACAGTGCCTTCCTTGTCGGGCATGCGCAGCACGAGGTCGAGCCGCTGGCCGGGGCCGATCATCAGGTGATCGAGCGCGAAGCGTTCGGCAGCCGGGTTGCCGTCGACGGCGATGACCTCTGCCTGTGCTCCTTCCATGTTGAGCGCCAGGATGCGGGTGACGTCCGTCGAGGCGATCCGCAGGCGTACGAGGCCGCCCGCCGGCGCGTCATATCGCGGCGATTGCCGCCAGTTGGCGGTGCGCACCGTGCCGAAGGTGCCGGCACGCGCGGCGTCGCGCGGCTTGAACTGGGCGATGAACTGCCCGTCGCCGCCAAGCCGCCAGTCGCGCAGGTTCAGCACGATCTCGGCATCGAACACGGGATCGGCGGGATCCTCCACCACGATGAGCCCGTTGAGACCGCGGCCCATCTGTTCCAGCGTGTTGCAGTGCGGGTGATACCAGAAGGTGCCGGCGTCGGGCGGGGTGAAGGCATAGTCGAAGCCGTCGCCGCCGTAGATATAGGGCTGCGTCAGGAAGGGCACGCCGTCCATCCTGTTGTCGATGCGCAAGCCGTGCCAATGGATCGTGGTCGGCTCGGTGAGCCTGTTGTCGAGCTTGAGCGCAAAGGGTTTGCCGCGCTGCATGCGCAGCACCGGCGGTATTTCGCCGTCACCATAGGTCATGATGCCCCTGGTCGGGCCTTTGTCCGTGAGCAGGGCTTCGGAGTTGCGCGCCACCAGCGTCGTCTTCGGCTGCGCCTGGGCCGAAAAACCGCCGAAACGGCCTGCGAGGCTGACGCCACCGGCATAGGCTCCGGCAACAAGAGCGCCCTTCATCAGCGTGCGACGTGTCAGCATGGCAATCCCTCCGGTGCGTCACCCGCTTCTAAACCTGAGGGCAGGGCTCAGCAATGCGCCTGATGCAACCAGATTGCCGCAGGTTCACGGGCGGCCGTTGCGGTCCTTTTCCGAGGCGGCGAGCTTGTTGAAGAAGAACGAGGTGCGCAGCAGGTTGCGGAAACGGCTGCGCCGCGCGCCGGCGGGTACAGCCGGGCGCGCGCTTATGCGCAGCGCCGTGTAGCCCATGAAGGCGAGGAGGATGACGGCCGTATAGAGGAACAGCGCCTGCGGGCCGAAGACCTGCAGCAGTACCGAGGCGAAGAGCGGGCCGATGATCGCGCCGCAGGACCAGAAGAACAGCATGCCGGCCGAAACCAGCGCATGCTCGCCTTCGCCCGCATGGTCGTTGGCATGGGCCGAGCAGAGCGAATAGAGCGGCATGGCGAAGGCGCCGAAGATGAAGATGCCGACGAAATTGCGCCACTCGTCGCCGCCGGCGAAGAAGGCCAGATAGAGCGCGGCAAGCGCCGAGCCGAGCGTGGCGACGAGGATGATCAGGCGCCGGTCGAGCCGGTCGGAATAGATGCCGAGCGGATATTGCAGCACCACGCCGCCGACGATGCCCGCACTCATGAAGCTGGCGATCGCCGTCACCGACAGCCCGATATCATGCGCGTAGATCGGCCCGAGATTGCGGAAGGCTGCATTGGTCAGCCCCACGACGATGCAGCCGACGGTGGCGAGCGGCGAGATGTTCCAGAGCTTTTTGACGTCGAAGCGGATCGCTTCCGGCACGGTCGGGCTGGAACGGTCGGCAAGCGAGATCGGCACCAGCGACAGCGACAAGGCCATGGCGACGATGGCGAAAAGCTCGAAGCCGCCGATGCCGATGCCGGGAATGAGATATTGCGCTGCCGTCACCGAGCCGAGATCGACGAGGCGGTAGATCGACAGCGTGCGCGCGCGGTTGGCATTGGTGACGGAGGCGTTGAGCCAGCTTTCGACGGTCGCGAAGAGGCTGGCAAAACAGATGCCGGCGACGATGCGCATGATGAACCACATGAGCGGATCGATCAAAAGTACCATGGCAATGGCGGACGCCGAGGCGATGGCGGCCATGGCCGAGAATGTCCTGATATGCCCGATCGCGCGCAGCACACGCGTCACATAGATGCAGCCGATGGCAAAACCGATGCTGTAGCCCGCCCCGACAAAACCGATCGTCGCGGTCGAAAACCCCTCCTGGGAGGCGCGCAGCGCAATGAACGTGCCCTGAAGGCCGTTGCCGCCGATGAGAATGCCTGCGGTGAGGAGGAGGGGAATCAGAGGGCGAATCGTGGACATGCGGCCACTATGGCGGAGGTTTTGGCGAATGGGAGAGGGCTACGAGAATAATGCAGGGCAGCATGCCTGTCTGATTTTGCAGAGGCTGTAGCTCGCGTCGGTTACGCTGTTGCGAGCAATCGACAATATGCCCCTTTCGATCTATGCCCTGATAAGACTGATTAGATGGGGGCGGCATGCGCAGATGGTCACTGTTTCTCGTTCTCGCGATTGCCCTCCCCTATGCTGGATGCAAATTGTTCACGCCTGATCACCGACTCGTTCGCGCGCCATGCGGAATGAACATAGAGAAGGTTTTGTATGCAGAAGAGAAAGCTTGGGGCGTCGGTTTGCCGGGTGACAACGAAACCGGTGTAATTGCTTATGAATTGCCAGAAGATGTATCGAAAGCGCTGGAGTTGCGTGGCCTTGGATACCTGGAGGGGTTGGATTGCGCGCGACGGGACGGCGGGGACTGGCGTGGGCGCTTTTACAGGTGGAAGCGGACTCCAATTCAAGACGGTCGCAAATGGGCCAAGGCTGGAAATCCCGAGATTCGGACCTATCTCGGACAATATGGTTTCGACATCAATATCAGCCCGACGATCGAAGCCGAGATCAATGCGGCGATTTCAGGCAGCGATGCCTTTTTCGCGTATGGCCAGATTGGCTTTGCCATACTTGTACCGAGCAAGAGACGCGCATATTTCGTCTATGCAGGGTAAACGTCGAAATTTCATGCGAGCGCTTCCAGTGGACGATCATGCTCCCGGACATTGCTGGCAGTGCGCCACCATCCGCATTCTCCAGAAAAATCTCTTCCCCGTTTTCCCCATCCCCAAAACCCGTGCCCATAATCCTCCCGTCCCGTCGCGGATACACCGGAGCGCGTTGCCGGCGAGGCGGGGTCGGTGCCTTGGGGTTTCGGCGGTTACGCACGCCGGGTTTCGAGGCGCGGCAGAAAATGGTTTCCCTCACGGGCTCACCTGTCGTGATACCCCGTGGCGTGCCTGTGCGGCACAGAGGATATGACCGGCGATGGCCGGATGCGGCGGCGCGAATGCCGCGTGCGTCAGGCCTTTCGCATTGCCCGGCTCCGGCCGGCGCGCAATGGCCCTGGAAAAGGCGCCGGTTCGCGTAGAGAAACCGCAGTTGCCGCGAAAAGACACCGAACGGGGCGCCGGAAGGCGTCACATACACTTTTCAACGAGGCACCTTGCGGCGCCCCGTCCGAACCCGGTTCGCCGGGACGAAACTGCGCCACTCCACGGATGCCACGGGCATTGCGTGGTTCTCCGTGCAGGCGAAAGGAGAATGCACATGGACGCCATCCCCTCCGGTCCTGTTCAGGCCGATATGCTTGCCGAACGCGCGATGCGGCAGACGGCGACGATACTTCGCGACCTGACGACCTGCCGCCGGCGGGCCTGCCGGCGCAATGGATGTTGCGGCCCCTTGGCCGAAAACACGGGTAAGCCTTCGCGCGCTCAAGGCGGATTTTCGCATGTCCCGCCATGCATCATCGGCACGGATGCCGAACTCGTCGCCGTTTTCGAGGAACAATCCCGTATCCTGCTGGCGCTTCTCGGCAGAAACCCCGATTACAAACTGCATCCGGCGCGTCTGCGGTGAACACCCGGCGGACAATAGCAGGAGGCGAGGGGGGCAAGATCGGCGGCTCGCTGTCTTCAAAACCCGCCAAGCCTTGACAAACGGGCGTCATCATGCGCTTTTCCGCCCGATTTTTCCTGGGTAAACGCGCCGGATTCTTCCCGCGTGTCCCTCACGCATTTCAGGATACAACGATGCACCGTTATCGCAGCCACACCTGCGCCGCCCTCCGCAAGGCCGATGTCGGCCAGACCGTTCGTCTTTCGGGCTGGGTTCACCGCGTCCGCGACCATGGCGGCGTGCTCTTCATCGACCTGCGCGACCATTACGGCATCACCCAGGTCGTCGCCGATCCGGACAGCCCGGCCTTCAAGAAGGCCGAGACGGTGCGTGGCGAATGGGTCATCCGCATCGACGGTCTCGTCAAGGCGCGCACGGAAGACACCGTCAACAAGGGCATGCCGACCGGCGAGATCGAGCTCTACGCCCAGGAGATCGAAGTGCTCTCCGCCGCCAAGGAGCTGCCGCTGCCGGTGTTCGGCGAGCCGGAATATCCGGAAGACGTACGCCTGAAGTACCGCTTCATCGACCTGCGCCGCGAGACGCTGCACAAGAACATCGTGCGCCGCACGCAGATCATCTCCTCCATGCGCAAGGGCATGGGCGAGGCGGGCTTTGCCGAATACACCACGCCGATCCTGACGGCCTCCTCGCCGGAAGGCGCCCGCGACTTCCTCGTGCCGTCGCGCATTCATGAAGGCAAGTTCTTCGCGCTGCCGCAGGCCCCGCAGCAGTACAAGCAGCTGCTGATGGTCGCCGGTTTCGACCGCTACTTCCAGATCGCGCCGTGCTTCCGCGACGAAGACCCGCGCGCCGACCGCCTGCCGGGGGAGTTCTACCAGCTCGACGTCGAGATGAGCTTCGTCACCCAGGAAGACGTGTGGGAAACGATGGAGCCGATGATGACGGCTGTTTTCGAGGAATTCGCCGAAGGCAAGCCCGTCACCAAGCAGTGGCCGCGCATTCCCTATGACGAGGCGATCCGCAAGTATGGCTCCGACAAGCCGGACCTGCGCAACCCGATAGTCATGCAGGCCGTGACCGACCATTTCGCCGGTTCGGGCTTCAAGGTCTTCGCGAACATGATCGCGTCGAACCCGAAGGTTCAGGTCTGGGCGATCCCGGCCAAGACCGGCGGCAGCCGCGCGTTCTGCGACCGCATGAATGCCTGGGCGCAATCGACCGGCCAGCCCGGCCTCGGCTACATCTTCTGGCGCAAGGAAGGCGACAAGCTCGAGGGCGCAGGCCCGCTTGCCAAGAACATCGGCGAAGAGCGCACGGAAGCCGTTCGCCAGCAGCTCGGCCTTGAAGACGGCGACGCCTGCTTCTTCGTCGCCGGCGACCCGGCCAAGTTCTACAAGTTTGCCGGTGAAGCCCGCACCCGCGCCGGCGAGGAACTGAACCTCGTCGATCGCGACCGCTTCGAAATGTGCTGGATCGTCGACTTCCCGTTCTACGAATACAACGAGGAAGAAAAGAAGATCGACTTCGCGCATAACCCGTTCTCCATGCCGCAGGGCGGCCTCGAAGCCTTCGACAGCAAGGATCCGCTGGAGCTGAAGGCCTACCAGTACGACGCGGTGTGCAACGGCTTCGAAATCGCCTCGGGCTCGATCCGTAACCAGTCGCCGGAGCTGATGGTCAAGGCCTTCGAAAAGGTCGGCCTCAGCCAGCAGGATGTGGAAGAGCGCTTCGGCGGCCTCTACCGCGCGTTTCAGTACGGCGCTCCGCCGCACGGCGGCTGCGCCTTCGGTATCGACCGTGTCGTCATGCTGCTCGTCGGTGCGAAGAACCTGCGCGAAATTTCGCTGTTCCCGATGAACCAGCAGGCGCAGGATCTGCTGATGAACGCCCCGTCGCCGGCAACGCCGACGCAGCTTCGCGAACTGGCGCTGCGCGTCGTTCCGTCCAAGAAGGACTAAGACCTTCGAAAGGACTTGCAGAAAGGGCCGGCGGTAACGCCGGCCCTTTCCGTTTGGACGCCACAATGCCGCGAATTCGCCGCCAGTCGAGCCCAATTCCGCGCATAATCGGTCCAAATGCACCCCTAGCGTGAACAGACGCCCGCAAGAGGCGATTCACGACTGGAGGGACTTTCCATGACCGATATGCAAGCCGACGATCCTGCGCCTGCGGTATCCTCCCGGCCTTCTCCCTATCCCGAACCGCGCGGCAACCTGACGACTTTTTTGCGCTCGCCCGGCGTCAAGTTCATCATGATCGGCGTCATCTCCGTGGCGCTGCTGGTGCCGCTGCTGCTCGTCTGGGGGCTCACGGAAGAGCGTGCTCAACGGGCGGCGGATGTCTCGCGCCGCATCGCCAACGGCTGGGGCGGTGATCAGGCGATCAACGGCCCCTATATCGCCGTGCCCTTCGAGGTGCAGCGCAGCCGCGAGGTGGATGGCCGAACCGTGGTCGAGCAGACGACCGAATGGGCGCTCGTCATGCCGGAAGTGCTGGACGTGACGGCCGATCTCAAGGCGGAGGAGCGAAAACTCTCGATCTACACGCTGCCGGTCTATAACGGCGCGCTGATGCTGAAGGGCCGCTTCGGAAGCAACATCCTGCAGGACCTCGCGCAATTTTCCGGCACGCCGCAGCTCGACCGCGCCATCCTCGTGCTCAACATCAACGACATCACCGGCATTCGCTCCGATGCGGGCGTGAAGATCGACAACGGTGCCGTCAGGCCCTTCGATCCCGGCATGCGACAGATTTCCGCGATGAGCGTGGCCGGGGCCGATGGCTATGCCACACCGCAATCGAGCGCTGGCGTCCACCGGCCAATCGAGCGTGCGCTGATCGACAGTGGCTTTGCCTTCGAGATCGCGTTGTCGCTCAACGGCTCGCGCAGCTTCGCCGTGGCGCCGGCCGGCCAGACGACGAGTTTCGCCGCCAGGGCCAACTGGCCGCATCCCGGCTTCGAAGGGCTCTTCCTGCCGGAAGAGAAGACCATCACGGCCAAGGATTTCTCCGCCAAGTGGACGATCCCCTATCTCGCCCGCGGCATCGACCGCGTCGCCTCCGGCCCGACGCTGCCGCTGTCGGGCAGCATGATGAGCATTAACCTCGTGGAGCCCGTGCAATTCTATCAGGTGATCTCCCGTACGCTGAAATACTCGATCGGCTTCATTTCGCTCGTCTTCCTCGCCGTCTTCGTCGTGGAGTTGAAAGGCGCGCGCATGGTGCACTGGATTCAGTATGTGCTGACGGGGCTTGCGCTGATCGTCTTCTACGTACTGCTCCTGGCGCTTGCCGAACATACCGGCTTCACCATCGCCTACATCGTGGCAGCACTTGCGACGACCCTGCTGATCGCTGCCTATCTCGGCAGTGCCACCGGCAGCCGAAAAAACGGCCTGTCGCTCGGCGCCGTGCTCATCTCGGCCTATGGCGTCATGTATCTGGTGCTGCGCGAGGATGAATATGCGCTGCTCGCCGGCGCGCTGATCTCCTTCGTCACCATTGCCGCCACCATGTATGCGACGCGCCGCGTGGAGTGGTCGGCGCCACAGGCCATACCCATCCGCTGAGGCGGCGACCCCGAACGCAAAAAGCCCGGAGCATCGCTCCGGGCTTTCTCTTTTCAGCGCGTGGCCGAAAGGATGGATTACATCTCTTCGTTGGCCGTGACGGTAACGCCGAGAACCTGCGGGATGGTCTGCGGTGCGCCCATGGCGGCACCCATGATCATCGGGAACGGCACCGGCTCCTTCGGCTCGGCGCTGATCGTCAGGTTCTTCGGATCGTCGAGGAAGGTGTTGGCGGCGGCCGAGATCTGGTTCTGCAGGTCAGGCATGTTGAGCTGCGCGATCATGACCGGGATCAGGCCCTTTAGCGACTGCGCCATCTGCTCGCCCGTAACACCCTGTTCGCTGCCGGCATAGTCGAGCAGCTTCTTGGTGATCGAGGCGTCTTCGAAGGAGATCGAGGCGCTGTTGAAGGTCAGCTGCTGCACGAGGCCCATCATGGACATGCCAAGTGCCGCGTTGGCTTCTTCCTTGTTCGGGTTGGATTCGGATGCCTTGATGGCCTCCTGAATGCCCTTCAGGAAATCGAGCGTGTAGCCGGAGAATTCCAGCGACAGGCTGAGGCTGCCGACATCCTTGAAGTCGAAGGTGTATTCGTCGACGGCGAGCTTGCCGCTGGCCAGTTCCCAGCTGCCGGACATGGAGACCTTGCCGTCGAGCGAGGTCATGCCGAGCTTGGCGAGCGTGTCCTTGGCCTTGGGGTCTTCGACGGTCGTCAGGTCGGCCTTCAGGTCCGACAGGGTGGCGTCGAATTCGAGGCCGGCATCGCCGTCCATGCGCGTGACATTGGCTTCCATGCCGGACATGGAGAAGACTTCCTTGCCCTTGTTGGAAACGTTGATCGGGCCGGTGGAAGCCGATTCGTACATCAAAAGCGATTCGAGCGTACCGGGCTTCACGGTGCCGGGAATGGTGACGCCGCTGATCGCGATGTCCTTGACCGAAACGGTCGAGTCCGCTTCGGTCGCGTTGACGTCGGCGAAGCCGACGGTCTCGATCTTGTAGCCGCCGTCGCCGTCTTCCTCGACGCCTTCCATGGTGACCGTACCGAGCTTGATCGGTTCTGCTGCACCTGTGGGCTTCAGCTCGGCGCCTTCGAGGGTGACGGTAGAGCCATCAACGGCGACGTTCGAGGAGGTGACCGTCACGCCCGACGTGGCGTAGGTGGCATTCAGCTTCGCCAGCAGGTCCGCGCCATCGAGCGCGAAAGCGGGGCTTGCCAGGGAGGCGAGCGCGGCGCCGGCGAGAAGGGTGCGGAAATGGGAGGTGCGCATCATGAATTGGCTCTCTTTCTGGATTTTTGGACGGCTGCCTTGCCGTTACCGCTCATAGACGGGCGGCGCGGCGACTATATTCGGGCGCGCGCAACTTTCTATAGAATTCTGGCGCTTCGGCGGCATATTCGCGACAGGCTTTACAAACTGCTATCCACAGCGCAATCGCCCGGATTCCTTGCCGCGAATCGGTCTAGAGGCTAGTCAAGTCGCATGGGACAAAACACTTTGCCGCCGGATGGCGGAGACGACAATATCCTGCCGGTCGACCTCAAGGCGGCGCTGGAAGAGCGCTACCTTGCCTATGCGCTCTCGACCATCACGCAGCGCGCGCTGCCGGATGTGCGCGACGGCCTGAAGCCGGTTCACCGCCGCATCATCCACGCGATGAGCGAAATGGGCATTCGCGCCAATTCGTCCTTCAAGAAATGCGCGCGTATCGTCGGCGACGTCATCGGTAAGTTCCACCCGCACGGTGACCAGTCGGTCTATGACGCGCTGGTGCGCCTCGCGCAGGATTTCTCGCAGCGTTATCCGATCGTCGACGGGCAGGGGAATTTCGGCAATATCGACGGCGACAACGCCGCCGCCTACCGATACACCGAAGCGCGCATGACCGACGTCGCGACGCTGCTGCTCGACGGCATCGATCAGGACGCGGTGGATTTCCGCCTGACCTACAACGAGGAAGACGAGGAGCCGGTCGTCCTGCCCGGCGCCTTCCCGAACCTGCTTGCGAACGGTTCTTCGGGCATCGCCGTGGGCATGGCGACGTCCATTCCCTCGCACAATGTGCATGAACTGTGCGATGCAGCACTTCACCTCATCCGCAATCCGGATGCCGAGGTGGAAAAGCTGGTCGAGTTCGTGCAGGGCCCGGACCTGCCGACCGGCGGCATCATCATCGACAGCCGCGAAAGCATCATCGAAGCCTACCGGACGGGGCGCGGCGGTTTCCGCGTGCGCTCGAAATGGCAGACAGAGGATCTCGGCCGTGGCGGCTACCAGATCGTCATCACCGAAATTCCCTATCAGGTGCAGAAATCGCGCCTGATCGAGAAGATCGCCGAGCTGCTCATCGCCCGCAAGCTGCCGCTGCTCGAAGACATCAGAGACGAGTCGGCCGAGGACGTGCGCATCGTGCTGGTGCCGAAGAGCCGCACGGTCGATCCGACGATCCTGATGGAATCGCTTTTCAAGCTCTCCGAGCTGGAAAGCCGCATTCCGCTCAACATGAACGTGCTCTCGATGGGGCGCGTGCCGAAGGTCATGAGCCTCAAGGAGGTGCTGGTCGAATGGCTCGCGCACCGCCGCGAGGTCCTGCAGCGCCGCTCGCGCCACCGCCTTGCCGCCATAGACCGCCGCCTCGAAATCCTCGGCGGTTACCTCATCGCCTATCTCAACCTCGACGAGGTGATCCGCATCATCCGCGAGGAGGACGAGCCGAAGGTCTCCCTCATGGAAACCTTCTCGCTGACGGATGTGCAGGCCGAAGCGATCCTCAACATGCGCCTGCGCTCGCTGCGCAAGCTTGAGGAATTCGAAATCCGCACGGAATTCGACAGCCTGTCGAAGGAGAAGGCCGAGATCGAGTCGCTGCTGGCCTCGGACGAGAAGCAGTGGCAGACCGTCGCCTGGGAGATCGGCGAGGTTCGCAAGAAGTTTGCCAAGGCGACCGAACTCGGCCGCCGCCGCACCCAGTTCGCCAGCGCCCCGGAAGCCGATATCGAGGCGATCCAGCAGGCGATGATCGAGAAGGAGCCGGTGACGGTCGTCATCTCGGAAAAGGGCTGGATCCGCGCGCTGAAGGGCCATATCGCCGATACATCCGGCCTCCAGTTCAAGGAAGGCGATGCGCTGAACGTCGCTTTCCCGGCGCAGACGACGGACAAGGTGCTGATCGTGACGACGGGCGGCAAAGTCTACACACTTGGCGCGGACAAGCTGCCGGGCGGCCGTGGCCACGGCGAGCCGCTGCGCATCATGGTCGACATGGAAAACGATCAGGACGTGCTGACCGCTTTCGTGCACGATCCGCATCGCAAGGTCGTCATCGCCTCGCAGGCCGGCAACGGCTTCGTCGTTGCGGAAACCGAGATGGTCGCCAATACCCGCAAGGGCAAGCAGGTGATGAATGTCGGCATGCCCGACGAAGCCAAACTCGTGGTGCCGGTGCGTGGCGACCACGTCGCGGTCGTCGGCGAAAACCGCAAGATGCTGGTCTTCCCGCTGGCGCAGCTGCCGGAAATGTCACGCGGCAAGGGCGTTCGCCTCCAGCGCTACAAGGACGGCGGCATCTCCGACCTGCGCTGCTTCGCCATCGCCGACGGCCTCACCTGGGACGACAGCGCCGGCCGCAACTTCGTGCGCACGAAGGAAGAACTCGCCGAATGGCTCGCCGACCGCGCGACGGCAGGCCGCACGGTGCCGAAGGGGTTTCCGAGAAGCGGCAAATTCAGCGGCTGATCAGCCGGAATAGGGGACGCTGACGTCGCGCAGGAAGCGCGTCGCGCCCTCCTCATCGATCTCGCCTGCGGCGACGGCGAGGACGAAAGCGATGACATCGGCTTGCGACGCTTCGATCAGGAAGCCGTTGAGGATCAGGAATGTAAACGCGGCAAGAAAGCCGGTGCGCTTGTTCCCGTCAGAGAAGGGATGATTGCGCACGATGCCGTAAAGATAAGCGGCCGCCAATTCGAAAAGGTCCGGCATGCTATATGCTGCCTTGTTGAGCGGGCGGGCGAGAGCTGCCTCCAGAGCGTTCTCGTCTTTGAGCCCGCCAAGCCCGCCGTGCTCAAGAATCTGTTCTTCGTGCATGACCTCAACAGCTTGGCGGGTCAGCCACTTGATGTCACTCATTTGGCGAGTTCGCGGAGGGCGACGCGATACTTTTCCATACCCATGCGGGCGGCCCTGAGTTGTTCCGCCAGATCGGCGTTCTGGGGAATAAGCTGAATTTGACCGCTTTCTTCCTTCAACGTCAGTTCATCCCCCGCCTTGACGCCCATGCGGTCGAGGACGTCCTTCGGGATGATGATGCCTTCAGAATTGCCGATCTTGCGAATGGTGATATTCATGGCCTTGCTCCGTTATAACTGAGTTATAACATCGCGTGGGGCCGATCTCAAGCCTCACCCCGTAAACGGGAACTCCGTAGCTGTGTCGCCTTCCCGGACGGCGCGGGCCTTTGAGCGCATTTGCCAGAGGGAATGGGCAAGCAAAGCAAGGATGAGGATGGAGCCGCCGATGAGGGTCTGGGTGGTGGGCGTTTCGGCAAAGACGATCCAGACCCAGATGGGCGCGAGAACGGTTTCCAGCAGGTAGAACATGCCGACTTCCGGCGCCGAGAGATAACGCGGACCGGTGGCCAGGCAGAAGAAGGCGAGCGGGATCATGATGAGCCCGTTGAACAGGATGAAGCCGGGGGCTGCGATCTGGAAGCCGGTGTCGGGCAGCAGGATCAACGCGGCGATGCCGGGAAAGATCGCGGTGATGAGCGGCACGAAGCCCATGTCGAGACCGCTGCGGCGGCTGAGCGTAATGGCGGAAGCGAGCAGGAAGGCCGATGAGGCCGCCATGGCGTCGCCGAAGAAGTTTCCGCTTTCCAAGCCGTCATGCACGATCAGCGCAACGCCCGCGACCATGGCCGCCATGGTGACCAGCGTCGCGTTCGAGGGGCGCTCGCCGAGGAAGATCCAGGAGAGGATTGCCGCGAACATCGACGTGAAGGCGAGGATGAACACGACATTGGCCGTGGAGGTGTTGAACACCGCCAGCATGAAGGTCAGCGAGTTGATGCCATAGAGCAGGCCGATGAACAGGCCCATCGGCCCGGGCACCAGCGCGACGCGCTTGCCGAGTGCGAAACGCAGCACGGACCAGGCGAGAATCGCCATCACGAAGGTCGCGATGCTGCGCGTCGCCAGCACTGACCAGACTTCGCCTTGGGCGGAGCGGATCAGCGGGATGTCGAAGGAGAGGGCAAGGCCGCCGATGGCGGTAATGAGAAGACCCTTGCGGTGAAGGGCGGGATCGCTTGTCTGGGACACGATGGGACCGAATCGATGCTAAGAGGCAGTATCTTGCTCATCATAGCGTTCCCAGCCGCGCGGCATCAGATGCTCCTGCGGCAAAAACTTTGTTTTATAGTCCATTTTGCGCGATCCCTTGACCCAATAGCCGAGATAGACATGCGGCAGGCCGAGCGCCTTGGCGCGCCTGATGTGGTCGAGGATCATGAAGGTACCGAAGGAACGGTCGGCAAGCTCCGGATTGTAGAAGGAATAGACCATCGACAGGCCGTCGCCCATGCGATCGGTCAGCGCCACGGCGAGCAGTTCGCCCTGCGGACGCTCCTGCAGGCCGGAGCCTTCCTCGCGCTTGCGGTATTCGACGATCTTGGTGTTGACGTGCGTGTCCTCCACCATCATCGCATAGTCGAGCACGGACATATCAGACATGCCGCCCTTCTGGTGGCGGGCGTCGAGATAGTGACGGAAGAGGCTGTATTGCTCGCTCGAAGGCTCGGCAGGGTATTCGTGCGCGATGAGATCGGCATTCGTCGCCAGCACCCGGCGCATCGAGCGGCGCGGCTGAAACTCGTTGACGAGGATGCGGACGGAAATGCAGGCGCGGCAGCTTTCGCAGGCGGGGCGGTAGGCGATGTTCTGCGAGCGGCGGAAGCCGCCCTGGGTCAGGAGATCGTTGAGTTCCGGCGCCCGTTCACCCACCAGATGGGTAAACACCTTCCTTTCCATCTCCTGCGGCAGGTAGGGACAGGCCGCAGGCGCGGTCAGATAGAACTGCGGAGAGGGTGTTGCCTGCGTATTCATCGGCCGTGAGGCGACTCCATCGCTTTGTGACACGTAATGCCAATAGCATGGCCTAGTTCAAAAAAAGGTCAACTAGAGGAATTCGCCCGCGCCCGCTCATCAGTAGCGGTCGCGGCGAACCACGACGGTGCCCAGCAGCAGGTCATGCAGCAGGCGGCCACGGTCGGTGAACAGGCCGACGAGCACGATGAACGGCGTGAGCACGGCATTGCCGATCCAGAACAGCACGAGATGCACGATCGCGGTCAGGAAATCCACCGGGCGGCCATCGACGCGAGCGAGCGCAAGGCCCATCACGTTCATGCCCGCACTCGCCTGTGAAGGCCCGCCCATCGTCAGGCCGAAATAGAGCATGGCGACGATGGCGAAGAGAGCGGGGTAAAGGAAGAAGCCGAGGCCGAGGGTCAGGATGCCCAGGAAGAAGACGATGACGGCGGCTGGAATCCAGAGAAGCGCGACGATCGCGTAATCGATCAGAAACGCAAAAATCCGCCGCGACAGCACGCCGCGATAGGCCTGCCAGTCCGTCGTCGGAACCCGCGTTTCGTTGAAATCAGCGCTCATCTGCCTGTCTCCGTGGTGGAACATGCGAGACATATGGGGATGTTTTTAGGGAAAACAACGGGCGCCGGAGAGCGGGGATGGGACGGCAACGTCTCCCGGTCAGCCCTTCTTCGCCAGATACCGTGCCACGTCCATCGCGAAATACGTGAGAATGCCGTCGCAGCCGGCGCGCTTGAAGGCGAGCAACGTTTCCAGCATCACACGTTCGCCATCAATCCAACCGTTCAGCGCGGCGGCTTTGATCTGGCTGTATTCGCCGGAGACCTGGTAGGCGAAGACGGGCAGGCCGAAGGCTTCCTTCATGCGCCAGCAGATATCGAGATAGGGCAGGCCGGGCTTGACCATCAGCATGTCGGCGCCTTCCTCGACGTCGAGGGCCGCGTCGCGGATCGCCTCGGTGCCGTTGGCAGGGTCGATGTAATAGGTCTTCTTGTCGCCCTTCAGCAGGCCGCCGGTGCCGATCGCGTCGCGATAGGGGCCGTAGAAGGCGGAGGCAAATTTCGTGGCATAGGACATGATGCCGACATTCTGGTGCCCCGCGGCGTCCAGCGCATGACGGATGGCGCCGATGCGGCCGTCCATCATTTCCGACGGCGCGATGATGTCGGAGCCGGCATCGGCCTGGAGCACGGCGGCCTTGGCCACCAGATCCACCGTCTCGTCGTTGACGATGACATCGCCGCGCAGCACGCCGTCATGGCCGTGGCTGGTGAAGGGATCGAGCGCGACATCGGTGATGACGCCGATATTGGGCACGGCCTTCTTGATGGCGCGCGTCGCTTCGTTGATGAGATTGTTGGACACGAGACAGTGCGAACCCGTTTCGTCACGCAGGCTCATCTCGATATTCGGGAAGGTGGCGATGGCGGGAATGCCGAGATCGGCGGCTTCCTTTGCGGTTTCCACCAGCTTGTCGATGCTCATGCGGTTGACGCCGGGCATGGCAGCGACGGGATCGACAACATTCTCGCCGGGCACGACGAAGACCGGCCAGATGAGGTCGTCTACCGTCAGGCGGTTTTCCTGCACGAGGCGGCGTGTCCAGTCGGCTTTCCGGTTGCGCCGCATGCGGCGGCCGCCGGTGATATCGTCGACAATGTGCCTGCTGCCGGTCATGATGCCATTTCCCTTACGCGATCTAATCTGCGCCTCATATCACGCTCATTCCGGCAATCAAATCGCGAGCGGTGAGGGGGACTGCGGCATATGGCCGTGCAGGAGGGCGCCTGCGGCCTTTATGCCGGCCCGTCTTGCCCTTACTGTCAGCCGTATGGTTGCTGATTCTGCCAAAGGCCCGAGGCCAAGCCTCATCGAAATGCTGTTCGTGCTGTTCCTGCGGCTCGCGGCGATCGGCTCGCTGTGGTTTGCCCTGCAGTACTGGGCGATGCTCACCGGCTTCTCGTTTAATGGCCAGGGCCGTTTCGATCTGCTGCCGCCGGCCTGGAAGGCGGCCTATACGGCACTGGCCGTGCTCTTCCCCGTGGCGGCCGTGGGCCTCTGGCTTCTCGTCTCCTGGGGGCCGGTCATCTGGCTGGTCGCAGCGGCGACGGAAGTGGCCATGCACGAGGTCTATCCCTCGATTTTCGGTATCGACCGGACGCTGGTTCTTCTGCATATCGCGATCGCCGTTTTGTTCGTTCTTTTCCGCATCGCGCTCTTCATCGAGCGCCGCAGACAGGCCCGTTCGGTAAGAACTGATTCACCCTGAGACAGGGTCGCCTTTCGGTAAGGCGCTGTTAAGCCTGCGGTTTAAGTAGAATTTTAGATGCATTCGTTAGGTTCTCACTCAAGGCGGGAAAACAAACCACACCGCCAAACAAAACAGTGAGGCAGTAACGATGAACACCAAGATGAAGCCGCAGCAGGCCCCGGTCGTCGATCCGCAGGAAGATGCGATCCGCAACCTCTATCTGGAATCCCTCCACCTCGTCGAGCGTCTGCACCGCCGTCTGCTCGACGTCATCAAGGACGAGTTCGACCGCGCCGGTCGCTCCGATGTCAACGCCGTTCAGGCGCTGCTCCTCTTCAACATCGGCAATTCCGAACTGACCGCCGGCGAGCTGCGCTCGCGCGGGTATTACCTCGGCTCGAACGTCTCCTATAACGTCAAGAAGCTGGTCGACCTCGGCTTCATCAACCACCAGCGTTCGCGCATCGACCGTCGTTCGGTCCGCATCAGCCTGACGGAAAGCGGCCAGGACATCGCCGAGACCGTCGCCAAGCTCTATGAGCGCCATATCGGCTCGATCCAGAAGGTCGGCGGCATCGGCGAAGGCGAGTTCAACCAGATGAACAAGCTGCTCCAGCGTCTCGACCGCTTCTGGAACGACTCGATCCTCTATCGCCTGTAATCCCGGACATCCTTTCGACCTCCTCCATAAAAGCCGGCCGCGTTCCCTGCGCGTCCGGCTTTTGCCGTTCACGATCAGCGGGCTGGACCTCACATCTTCGTGTGTTTCCATGGGCTTCCCGTCCTGCGAAAGGCGCTGAGACACGAATTGGCCATATTGCTGTGACACCCGGACGCTGGGCTTAAGGTATGCGCGGGCGGCAGGGCCGGTTTGCGTTTGTTAACCCTGTTCATGATAGCTGCATCGGGTATGGACCTTGGGTCATGTGCCCAGGCGCACCCGCCGCTTTGAACGGCGTTTCAGGAGATGGTAGGATAGATGTCTCGCAAAACCGGAATTGATGTGTTCTCGCGCCGCGCATTCCTGCGCTCCGCTGCAACTTTCGGCGCTGCCGCCGTTGCTGGCCCCGTGCTGGCCCAGACGGCCCTTGACGATGTCCTCAATGCTCCCCGCCGCGGCAACTGGGACGATCAGTTCGATGCCCAGGCGTCGCGTTCCTCCGCCGGCGTTCAGTCCAACAATCCGATCCTCGGCTCCGGCGCGATCCCGAATATCCAACAGGCGATTTCCGATTACCAGCAGATCGTGTCCAGCGGTGGCTGGCCGCAGGTCAGCTCCAGCGTGAAGCTGGAACTCGGCGTGGTCGATCCCGCCGTGCAGGCGCTGCGTCAGCGCCTGATCATTTCCGGTGACCTTTCGCGTTCCGCGGGCGTGTCCAATTCCTTCGATTCCTACGTCGATGGCGCGGTCAAGCGCTTCCAGGCCCGCCACGGCCTGCCGCAGGACGGTGTGCTCGGCGAATATACGCTGAAGGCGATGAACGTGCCTGCCACGACCCGCCTTGCCCAACTGAACACCAATCAGGTGCGTCTGCAGACCATGTCGGGCGATCTCGGCCAGCGCTATGTCATGGTGAACATTCCGGCCGCCTATATCGAGGCGGTGGAGAACGGCCGCGTCGTGTCGCGTCACGTCGCCGTGGTCGGCCGCCTCAGCCGTCCGACGCATATCCTGAATTCCAAGATCTACGACGTCACCCTCAACCCCTACTGGACCGCACCGCGCTCGATCGTCGAAAAGGACATCGTGCCGCTGATGCGCAAGGACCCAACCTATCTGGCGCGCAACAACATCCGCCTGATCGACGGCAAGGGCCAGGAAGTAGCGCCGGAAACGGTTGACTGGAACGCCGAAAAGGCGCCGAATCTGATGTTCCGCCAGGACCCGGGCAAGATCAACGCCATGTCCTCGACGAAGATCAACTTCCACAACCCGAACAACGAATACATGCACGACACGCCTCAGCAGGGCCTGTTCAACAAGCTGATGCGCTTCGAATCGTCCGGCTGCGTGCGCGTGCAGAACGTGCGCGACCTCACGACCTGGCTGCTGCGCGATACGCCCGGCTGGTCGCGCGGGCAGATCGAGCAGGTCATCAACACGCGCGTCAACACGCCGATCAAACTGGCCGTCGAGGTTCCGGTCTATTTCGTCTATATCTCGGCCTGGTCGGCCCGCGACCGCGTCGTCCAGTTCCGCGACGATATCTACCAGATGGACGGCGCGACCGAACTGGCGCTCCAGAGCGGCATCGGCACGGAAAAGCCGGCCGGCTCGCCGGACGAGGACCTTCTGCCGCAATAAGGCGATTTGTCTGACTTTTTCAAAGGCCCCGCATTCCCCAGGGAATGCGGGGCCTTTGTTTTTCCGGCCCCGGGCACCTTGTCGTTTTTATCGCATAACACGCGCGGAAATGGCGCAAACCGTGGAGCGGATATTGCCCTTGCCATGCGAGGACGATAAACACCGTGCCACCCACCCTTAAGGAGCCTCGAGGATGAGCCAGTCTTCCGCCACCGAAGTTTTCTTCACGCGTTCCCTTGCCGATACCGACCCGGACATTTTCGGCTCGATCCAGAAGGAACTCGGTCGCCAGCGCCATGAAATCGAGCTGATCGCGTCCGAAAATATCGTTTCGCGCGCCGTGCTCGAGGCCCAGGGCTCGATCATGACGAACAAGTATGCCGAGGGCTATCCGGGCAAGCGCTACTATGGCGGCTGCCAGTTCGTCGATATCGCCGAAGAACTCGCCATCGAGCGCGCCAAGAAGCTGTTCGGCGTCAACTTCGCCAACGTTCAGCCGAACTCCGGTTCGCAGATGAACCAGGCCGTCTTCCTCGCGCTGCTGCAGCCGGGCGATACCTTCATGGGCCTCGACCTGAACTCGGGCGGCCACCTGACGCACGGTTCGCCGGTCAATATGTCCGGCAAGTGGTTCAACGTCGTGTCCTACGGCGTGCGTGAAGGCGACCATCTGCTCGACATGGACGATGTCGCCGAGAAGGCCCGCAAGAACAAGCCGAAGCTCATCATCGCCGGCGGCACCGCCTATTCCCGCATCTGGGACTGGAAGCGCTTCCGCGAGATCGCCGATGAAGTCGGCGCGTACCTCATGGTCGACATGGCCCACATTGCCGGCCTCGTCGCCGGTGGCCAGCATCCGTCGCCGTTCCCGCATTGCCACGTTGCCACGACCACCACGCACAAGTCGCTCCGCGGCCCGCGCGGCGGCGTCGTTCTGACGAACGACGAGGATATCGCCAAGAAGATCAACTCGGCCGTCTTCCCGGGTCTTCAGGGTGGCCCGCTGATGCACATCATCGCCGCCAAGGCCGTTGCCTTCGGTGAGGCGTTGCAGCCCGAATTCCAGGACTATGCTGCGCAGGTCGTCAAGAACGCCAAGACGCTCGCCGAAACGTTGAAGGCCGGCGGCCTCGACATCGTTTCGGGCGGTACCGACAACCACCTGATGCTCGTCGACCTTCGCAAGAAGAACGCGACCGGCAAGCGTGCGGAAGCAGCCCTTGGCCGCGCCTATGTCACCTGCAACAAGAACGGCATCCCGTTCGACCCCGAAAAGCCCTTCGTCACCTCCGGTGTCCGTCTCGGCACGCCTGCCGGCACGACCCGCGGCTTCAAGGAAGCCGAATTCAAGGAAATCGGCAACCTGATCGTCGAGGTTCTCGATGGCCTGAAGGTCGCCAATTCCGACGAGGGCAATGCGGCCGTTGAAGCCGCCGTCCGGGAAAAGGTCGTCAAGCTGACGGACCGCTTCCCGATGTACCCCTATCTGTAAGGATAGCGGTTCCAGGAAAAGTGTCGCGCGGTTTTCCGTCTGGAACCGCGTAAAACAAGGATAGTTCATGCGCTGCCCCTATTGCGGTTCGGAAGATACGCAGGTGAAGGATTCCCGTCCCGCAGAGGACGGGGCCGCCATTCGCCGCCGACGCATCTGCCCGGATTGCGGGGGGCGGTTCACGACCTTCGAGCGGGTGCAGCTGCGGGAGCTTATGGTTGCCAAGAAGACGGGCCGCAAGGCCCCCTTCGATCGCGACAAGCTCCTGAAATCCTTCGAGATCGCGCTTCGCAAGCGGCCCGTCGACCGGGACCGTATCGAACGCGCGGTCTCGGGCATCGTCCGCCGGTTGGAAAGCTCCGGCGAGACGGAAATCTCTTCCGAAGAGATCGGCCTTCAGGTGCTGGAAGCCTTGAAGGCGCTCGATGATGTGGCCTTCGTGCGCTACGCGTCTGTCTATCGCGACTTTTCCCATGTCGACGACTTCGAAAAGATTCTCTCCGAAGTCGCCGCCAAGATCGCCCGTGATCCGGGCGCTGACGGCTAGATGTCGGGCGTCGTGTCCAGCGACGAACGCTTCATGGCAACGGCGATCCGCCTCTGCCGCCGCAATCTCGGCCTGACATCCACCAATCCTTCCGTCGCTTGCCTTATCGTCAAGGACGGCGTGATCGTCGGTTCTGCCGTAACGGCGCCGGGTGGCCGGCCGCATGCGGAAACGCAGGCGCTGGCCATGGCCGGCGATGCTGCGCGCGGCGCCACGGCCTATGTCACGCTTGAACCCTGCTCGCACCATGGCAAGACGCCGCCCTGCGCCGATGCGCTTATCGCCTCCGGCGTTGCCCGCGTCGTCGTCGCCATGACCGATCCGGACGAGCGCGTCGCTGGCAGGGGGCTGTCCATGCTGCGCGATGCCGACATCGTCGTGGAGACCGGCCTCTTGGAGAGGGAAGGCACGGCGGCGCTCGCCGCTTATCTGACCCGACAGACGAAGAAGCGGCCTTATGTGACTCTGAAACTTGCCGTTTCCGCCGATGGCATGCTCGGCCGGCTGGGCACGGGGCAGGTGGCGATTACAGGCCCGGTGTCGCGCGGCCAGGTGCATGTGCTGCGCGCCGAAACGGATGCGATCCTCGTCGGCATCGGTACCGCGCTCGCTGACGATCCTGAATTGACCTGCCGGCTGCCGGGGCTTGAAAAGCGGTCCCCCGTGCGCATCGTGCTCGATCCGCGGCTGGAACTGCCACCCATATCGAAACTCGCGCAGACGGCGCGGATGGTGCCGGTCATCGTGGTGGCGGCGAAGGATGGCAAGGACGATCCCGCTTTTGCCGCCCGACAGGATGCACTGGAGGCGCTCGGCGTCGAGGTTCTGATCTGCGATCCGCGCCGGCTCGAGGCGCTGCTGACCGCACTTGCCACGCGCGGAATTTCCTCCCTGCTTGTCGAGGGTGGCGCGCGCACGGCGCAATCTTTCCTCGATGCGGGACTTGTCGATCGCATCCTGCTATTCAACGGCGCAGTCACCCTTGGCACGGGCGGGGTCGCATCCCCATGTGTGTCCGGGCAGATGCCGGCGGGCTTTTCGCTGCGCGGCACGGCGCGCTACGGCGCGGATATTTTTGAAGAATACGAAAGAGACGAGTGATGTTCACAGGCATTGTCACGGATATTGGAACGGTCGAGAAGGTCGAGCCCATGAATGAGGGGGTTCGGCTGCGCGTGCGCACGAACTATGATCCGGCGACGATCGACATGGGCGCGTCCATCGCCCATTCCGGCACCTGCCTCACCGTCACGGCCCTGCCGGAAGAGGGCGCCAATGCCCGCTGGTTCGAGGTCGAGGCCTGGGAAGAAGCGCTGCGCCTGACGACGATTGCCGGCTGGAAGGCCGGCACGAAGATCAATCTCGAGCGCTCGCTGAAGATCGGCGACGAGCTTGGCGGCCACATCGTCTCCGGTCATGTTGATGGCAAGGCCGAAATCCTCTCCGTCGAGGCCGAGGGCGACGCGACGCGCTTCCGCATTCGCGCACCCGAAGGGCTGGAGCGATTCGTCGCGCCGAAGGGCTCCGTCGCGCTCGATGGCACGTCATTGACCGTGAATGCCGTCGACGGTGCGGTTTTCGACGTGCTTCTTATCCGCCATACGCTTGAAGTTACGACCTGGGGCGAGCGCAAGGCCGGCGATTTCGTCAATTTCGAAGTGGACACGATGGCGCGTTATGCGGCGCGGCTTGCGGAATTTCCCGCCAAGGCGTGACCGGCGCGTGACTCCCGCCCGGACCGTTCCAAATCGGAACGGCAGGGGGCGGCGTTTGCGACTGTCACGGTAACGATATCGATACCTCTCGGCTTCTAGTGTCCGCTCATTGGACTGCTGGAGGCCTCGAGGATGGCGCCTGACTACAATACATTGTTACTCGCCATCGGCCTTGCAGGCTTTTGCCTGTCGGCAACGCTTTTTGCCTCCTGGCTTTCGGCGAAGGTCGAGCGTTTCCTGCTCTCGTGGTCCATCGGTATCGGCTGCATCGTGCCGGCGGTGGTGATCTACAGCCTCTACATCGAGCGCCCGAGCGTTACTGTCGGCTGCCTGGCCTTCCTGCTGCAGTTCCTCGGCTTTTCCTTCATTTACGGCGCGGCTTATCGCTTCCGCACGGGTCAGAGCGGGCGCCGGCGCATCATCGGCGTGTGTGCCGCCTGCGCGGCGATGTCCCTGCCATGGCTTGTCGGCGGTTATGACGGCCTTGCCTTCATCGCGCTCAACCTGCTGATCACGGCCTGCCTCGTGGCGACCGCCCGTGAATATTGGTGGGGCAGGGCGGAAGCGCCCTTACCGCTGACCGGCATCGTGATCCTCTACCTGTTGACGGCGCTGTCCTTCCTGCTGTGTGCGGGCGTGCTCATCCATGACGGCAAATGGGTGATGGGCCATGCGCCCGACAATTGGGCCGAAAACCTCAATCTGATCGTGGCGATCATGGGCATTACCGGCATCGGTGCCATGTCGCTGGCGCTCAACCAGTGGCGCGTTGCCGGCAATCATCATCGCGCCGCCATGACGGATGCGCTGACCGGGCTGTTGAACCGCCGCGCGCTGTTCGATCGCTACGACGCACAAGCCGTGACCCCGCATATGGCGGCCATCGCCTTCGACCTCGACAATTTCAAATCCGTCAACGACCGCTACGGCCACGCCGCGGGCGACGTGGTGCTGAAGATCTTTGCCGACGTCCTGCGTGACGCCTGCGGCGATGCGGCCTGCATGGCCCGCCTCGGCGGCGAGGAGTTCATCGTCGTGCTGGATCGCACCCTGCCGGATCGCGCCCAGCGCGCCGCCGAGCGCATCCGCATGGACTTTGTGGCAAAGCTCATCCCGATCGGCCGGCGCAGCATCACCTGCACGGTGAGCGCCGGCATCGCCTTCGGCCGCGATGACGGCGTCAGCTTCGACAGCCTGCTCAGCAACGCCGACAAGGCGCTCTATGCGGCAAAGCGTGCTGGCCGCAATCGCGTCTCGCTCGCCGCCTGAGGTCTCACGCGCCGGGTTCGCCCTCCCAGTAGTCGACCTCCTCGCCATAGCGGCGGATGCTGGTGAAATTCGTCGGGCCGCCGGTGGCCGGGCGGGTCTTTGCCAGGAACTTCCCCGAATCCGGATATTCGCAGATCTCGGTCGCGGCCATCGAGGAGATGGCGAGATATTTCAGCGGAACCGTACCGGTATTGATGATCTGGTGCGCCGTCTCCGGTCCGCCGGCCGGCGCGCCCAGCACATCGCCGGGGCCGATCAGGTGCCGCTCCTCGCCGAAACGATAGGTGCCGTGACCTTCCAGGATGACGAAAAGCTCGTCCTCGACATGGTGGTTGTGGAACGGACAGCTGGACTTGCCCGGCGGCACCTCGCTGTAGCCGATGCCGAGGTTCTTCAGACCGAGCGCCTTGCCGAAGGCCGTGTCGGTGCTTTCATAGAGACTGCCCTGCGTCCAGTGCTCCAACTTCAGTTTGGCAAGCGTGACGATGGGCGGTGTTTCTGTGCTCATTCCTGTCTTCCTCTTGACAATGGCGCATTGTTCCCATTTTGTTCTGCGGTGTCAATGCCGGGCGGTCACGTGGCGCGCGGCGGGGAGGGCTCAAATGGCCGCATCCGGTGGAAAACTCTTGCCAAGCCCGGCCCGTCGTGGTTTGACCCCGCTTCCGCCCGCATTTGCGTGGCCTGCCTCCAAATTTCAGGTGACTCATGGCCAACACCGATAATCCCCATCTCCTCATCGTCGAGGCACGCTTCTACGACGACATGGCCGATGCGATGCTCGACGGCGCCAAGGGCGCGCTCGATGCCGCCGGTGCCACCTATGATATCGTGACCGTCATGGGCGCGCTCGAAATCCCCGCGGCCGTCGCCATGGCGCTGGACGGTATGGAAAACGGCGGCACCTGGTATGACGGTTTCGTCGCGCTCGGCATGGTCATCCGTGGCGAGACCTACCATTTCGATATCGTCGCCAATGAATCGAGCCGTGCGCTCATGGATCTCGCCGTCAGCGAAAGCCTGCCGATCGGCAACGGCATCCTGACCGTCGAGAACGACGAGCAGGCCTGGGCGCGCGCCCGCCGCTCGGAAGGCGACAAGGGTGGCTTTGCCGCCCGCGCGGCGCTGACGATGATCGACCTGAAGAAGAAACTGGGCGGCGAACAGTGAGCACGGACAAGGACCAGCAGCCGGTAAAGCCGGCCAACCAGCGCGGCGCAGCCCGCCTTGCCGCCGTGCAGGCGCTCTACCAGATGGATATCGGCGGTTCGGGCGTGCTCGAAGTCGTCGCCGAATACGAGACGCACCGGCTCGGCCAGGAAGTCGACGGCGATACCTATCTGAAGGCCGACGCCTCGTGGTTCCGCTCGATCGTCTCGGGCGTCGTGCGCGACCAGCGCCTGCTCGATCCGCTGATCGGCACCGCCCTTCAGGACGATTGGGCGCTGTCGCGTCTTGATTCCACCGTGCGCGCCATTCTGCGTGCGGGCACCTTCGAGCTGAAGGAACGCAAGGACGTGCCGATCGCGGTGATCGTCACGGAATATGTCGAGATCGCCAAGGCGTTCTTCGAGGATGAAGAGCCCAAGCTGGTAAACGCGGTGCTGGACCGGATCGCCAAGCAACTTCGGCCCGACGCGCGAAAATAAGCACACGCAAGTAACGGTAGGTCGCATGAGCACGGGGTCGGTCGAAGGTCTTGAACGGGAGCTTTCGGCCGCACGCCGCAATGTCTTCCTTTTGATGTTTGCGCAGGCGCTGCTGGCGTCTGCCGGGCCGATTGCCTTCTCCATCGGCGGGCTCGCCGGCTACAACCTGCTCGGCGAGGACAAGTCGCTGGCGACGGCCCCGCTGACCGGCTTCAATATCGGCGTGGCGCTTGGCGCCGTCTTCGTGGCGATCGCCGCCCGCATGCTCGGCCGTGCCTATGGTTTCATCGTCGGCGCCCTGATCGGCGCTGCCGGCGGTATCCTTGCCGCCATTGCGCTCTTCCGCAGCGATTTCTGGTTGTTTGCCGCCGGCTTCGTGCTGATCGGCATTTCCGGCGGCTTCACGCAAAAAATCCGCTTTGCGGCCGCCGATGCCTCGCCTTCCTTTTACAAGCCGCGTGCCATCTCGTGGATACTGGCCGGCGGCGTCATTTCCGCCATTCTCGGCCCGCAGGTGGTGATCCTCACCAAGGATCTGTTCGAGCCGGTGCTGTTTGCCGGCGCCTTCGTGGCGCTCGCGCCGCTCTGCCTTTCCGCCATCGTGCTTTTCCTGTTCCTGCGTCTGCCCGACCATAAGGCGGCGGGTGTGGCGAGCGGGCAGGCGGTCCGGCCGCTCAGCGAGATCGTGCTGACGCAGCGCTTCCTCACAGGCATGATCTGCGGCATCTCCACCTATGCCTTGATGACCTTCATGATGACCGGCGCGCCGCTTGCCATGGTCATCGGCTGCGGCTTCTCGCCGGAAATGGCCACACTCGGCATCCAGTGGCACGTGCTCGCCATGTTCGCGCCGAGCTTCTTCACCGGCATGCTGATCCAGCGTTTCGGCGCGGAAAAGGTCGTGGCCGCCGGTCTCGTGATCCTCATGGGCTGCGCGACTGTGGCGCATGCGGGCATCGAACTCTGGAACTTCTGGGGGGCGCTGATCCTGCTCGGCGTGGGCTGGAACTTCGGTTTCATCGGCGCCACCGCCATCGTCGCTTCCAGCTACCGGCCGCACGAGGCCGACAAGGTACAGGGCTTCCACGACATCATCCTGTTCGGTGCGGTGGCGCTCGCCTCGTTCTCCTCGGGCAAGGTGTTCAACGCCTATGGCTGGCAGACGATCAACCTTTTGTTCTGGCCGATCACGGGCATCAGCCTCGCTCTCGTCCTGCTTTTGCTTTTCCGCAATCGCCGCGCCACCGTCTAATCGGTTCAGATCGGTCGCCGCCAAAAAATCCGTTTTCTAGAAGTGGTTGCCGCAGTGCGGCGACTTGACGCAACCGATTCGCAAACGCACTCTGGCCGCGCGCCGGCCCCTGTCTTGTGAGGAGGCAAGCAGGAGCGGGCGCATATCGGCTGCGGGGAGAGGACCCCGTGGTTTCCTAGGAGGACAGAGCGAAATGACCATATTGTTTGGCGTTATCGCATGCGGGTTGCTTTCGGTGGTCTATGCCATCTGGGCGACACGGTCGGTGCTTGCCGCCGACCAGGGGAATGCCCGCATGCAGGAAATTGCAGGTTATATCCGGGAAGGGGCGCAGGCCTACCTCACCCGGCAGTACAAGACCATTGCCGTCGTCGGTGTTGTCGTCTTCGTCGGCACCTGGCTGCTTCTTTCCGCTACGGCCGCCATCGGGTTTCTGATCGGCGCCGTCCTGTCTGGCGTTGCCGGGTTTATCGGCATGCATGTGTCCGTCCGCGCCAATGTGCGCACGGCGCAGGCCGCGTCCGTCAGCCTGTCCTCCGGCCTCGACATCGCCTTCAAGTCGGGTGCGATCACCGGCATGCTGGTGGCCGGCCTCGCCCTTCTCGGCGTATCCATCTACTATTGGGTGCTCACCGGCGTTCTAGGCCAGGAGCCGGCCTCCCGCGAGGTCATCGACGCGCTCGTCGCGCTCGGCTTCGGCGCCTCGCTCATCTCCATCTTCGCCCGTCTCGGCGGCGGTATCTTCACCAAGGGTGCCGACGTCGGCGGCGACCTCGTCGGCAAGGTGGAAGCCGGTATTCCCGAAGACGACCCGCGCAACCCGGCGACCATCGCCGACAATGTCGGCGACAATGTCGGCGACTGCGCCGGCATGGCGGCCGACCTTTTCGAGACCTATGCGGTGACGGTCGTCGCCACCATGGTTCTGGCAGCCATCTTCTTTGCGGGCACGCCGGTCCTGGCATCCGCCATGATTTATCCGCTGGCCATCTGCGGTGCCTGCATCATCACCTCGATCATTGGCTCGTTCTTCGTCAAGCTCGGCGCGAACGGCTCGATCATGGGTGCCCTCTACAAGGGCCTCATCGTCACCGGCTTGCTGTCGGTTCTCGGCCTTGGCGCCGCGACCTCGCTGACGGTCGGCTGGGGCACCATCGGCACCGTTGCCGGCAAGGAGATCACGGGCACGAACCTCTTCATCTGCGGTCTGCTCGGCCTCGTGGTGACGGCGCTCATCGTGGTGATCACCGAGTACTACACCGGCACCAACAAGCGCCCGGTGAATTCCATCGCCCAGGCTTCGGTGACCGGCCACGGCACCAACGTCATCCAGGGCCTTGCCGTTTCGCTGGAATCGACGGCACTGCCGGCAATCGTCATCGTCGGCGGCATCATCTCGACCTACCAGCTCGCCGGCCTGTTCGGCACCGGCATCGCGGTGACGGGCATGCTCGGCATTGCCGGCATGATCGTGGCGCTAGACGCCTTCGGCCCGGTCACGGACAATGCCGGCGGCATCGCCGAAATGTCCCACCTGCCGCCGGAAGTGCGCAAGTCGACCGACGCGCTCGATGCCGTCGGCAACACGACCAAGGCCGTGACCAAGGGCTATGCGATCGGTTCGGCGGGCCTCGGCGCGCTCGTGCTTTTCGCCGCTTATTCGAACGATCTGAAATACTTCGCAGCGAATAGCGACAAGTATCCATACTTCGCGGATATGGGGCCGATCTCCTTCGACCTCTCAAACCCCTATGTCGTTGCCGGCCTGATCTTCGGCGGCCTCATCCCGTATCTCTTCGGCGGCATCGCCATGACGGCCGTCGGCCGGGCGGCGGGTTCGATCGTCGAGGAAGTGCGCCGGCAGTTCCGCGAAAAGCCCGGCATCATGGCCGGCACGGAGCGTCCGGACTACGGCCGCGCGGTCGATCTTCTCACCAAGGCGGCGATCCGGGAAATGGTCGTGCCGTCGCTACTGCCGGTTCTGGCGCCGCTCGTCGTCTATTTCGGCGTGCTGCTGATATCAGGCTCGAAGGCCTCTGCCTTCGCGGCACTCGGCGCCTCGCTTCTCGGCGTCATTGTCAACGGCCTGTTCGTGGCGATCTCCATGACCTCGGGCGGCGGCGCCTGGGACAATGCCAAGAAGAGCTTTGAAGACGGTTTCGTCGATAAGGACGGCACGCGTCACATGAAGGGTTCGGAAGCCCACAAGGCCTCCGTCACCGGCGATACCGTCGGCGACCCCTACAAGGACACGGCCGGCCCCGCCGTGAACCCGGCCATCAAGATCACCAATATCGTGGCCTTGCTGCTGCTCGCCGTTCTCGCCTGACCGGTACGGCGCTCAAAAGAAAACCGCGGGGAGCGATCCCCGCGGTTTTTTGATTCCGTATGGAAGAAGCCGATGCTTACTTCTGCGCGCCGAGCGCGTTCTGCACCATGCTGGCCGGGTTTGCGCCGCCCTTCAAGAGCTGGCCGAGGAAGGTGAGTTCCGCGCCGCCCGTCGGCGTGACGCGCGAGATCATGTCGAAGACCTTGCCATCCTGCAGCGTGTAATGCGCCAGACGCTCGACATTGCCGTCCTTGTTGAAATAGACGGCGAGAATGCTCTGCTCAACGAGCTTCGGCTTCATGAAGGCGACCGGGCGGGTGCGCTTCTGCGAGACGTAGTAGAAGACTTCGTTGTCGAAGGTCGCGGTCGAGGACGGCGAGCCGAGGGACAGGAGAACCTGCTCGCGCGAAGAGCCGACCGGAGCCAGCGCCAGCGTCTGCTCGTCCACGATATAGCCCTGGTTAAGGACTTCGCCGGTGCCCTGGCAGCCTGCGAGGATGGACGCGGAGAGGGTGGCGGCAATGGCGGCGTTACGCAACAGCTTCATCTTCACAGAATCTCTCTTCACAACATCCCAGGGACTATGATGGCCGCGCAGCCATTGCAATTCATGCCTGCTTCGGTAAACCAGCTTCAAGCCTCATGCAACATGACTTGCAACGGCTCCATGGTTTGAATCGGGCAAAACTAGGCTTTATGATGATTTTCGGCCTGTTCGGCAAAAAAAACGGCAACCGGCGCATCGTCGAAAAGCAATATGCGACGCTGACGACGGCCGCGCGCCATCCCTATCTCTATGAAGCGCTTGACGTTCCCGACACCGTCATGGGCCGTTTCGAAATGCTGTCGGCGATGCTGATCCTCTACTTCCGCCGCACGCGGACGGGCGGCACGTCGGGCCAGGAAATCGCCCAGGAGATCGTCGATGCGTTCTTCGAGGACGTCGACCACTCGATTCGCGAGCTCGGCGTCGGCGATGTCGGCGTGCCCAAGCGCATGAAGAAATTTGCCGGCATGTTCTACGGCAGGCTGGAATCCTATGCGGCGGCACTCGATAGCGGCAACCGCGCAGGGCTGGCGGCAGCGCTGCGGCGCAACATCTACCCCGAAGCGGGTGAAGGCGCGCCCGCTATGGGGGGGCTTGCGGACTATCTCTTCGCAGCCGAGGCGGCGATGGCCGCGGTCAGCGACGATGACATCAAGACGGGCGTGCTCACGGTTCTCGAGCCCGGCCGCGACGAACACGCCGCCTGAGGGCGGCCGGAAGGCGATAGGATGAAAAAAGACGACGAACCGCCGTTCTCCTACCTGGTCAAGGTCGGTCATATCTCGGCAAACCCGGTCGAGGTGACGCTGAGCGCCAATGACAGGGAACGAGCGGGCCTGGCCGAGCTCTGGTCCGTGCTCGAGGTGAAGGCGCTGGCAGCGACCTTCACCGTGCAGCGCTGGAAGCGGGACGGCGTGCGCCTGAAGGGCCGCGTCACGGCGGATATCGTGCAGGCCTGCGTGGTGACGCTCGATCCCGTCGAGGCCAATATCGATGAGCCGGTCGAAGCCGTCTTCGTGCCGGAGGGCTCCAAGCTTGCGCGCATTCCGGTTTCCATCGAGACCGGCGAGATGCTGCTCGATCCCAACGGGCCGGATGCGCCGGAAATCTTCACCGGCGATACGATCGATGCCGGCGCGGTGGCGGCCGAATATGCGGCCCTTGCCATCGAGCCCTATCCGCGAAAGCCCGATATCGCCTTTTCCGGCCATATCGAAAGCAGCGACAAAGAGGACAAAAAACCGTCGCCTTTTGCCGTTCTGAAGGACTGGAAAAAAGACTGAACCGGCTCGCAAGCGTCGGATAATTCAGTTGTGCACCCCGCGAAAAGCGGTATTTTGGCCGAATTCCGCCGCGGTGGCTTCTCCGCCGCTGGAAAACGAGAACTAAGGCAAGACACGCGTGGTCAGAATTTCCATTGACGTCATGGGAGGCGATTTCGGTCCGAAGGTCGCTATTCCTGGCGCAGCCAAGGCCCTTGAGCGCCATCCTGAAATCCGCTTCGTCCTTTTCGGCAATGCCGCTGAATGCGAACCGATCCTGGCGCAGCACCCGAAGCTGAAGGCCGCGAGCACCTTCCACCATTGCGACGTCGCCGTCGCGATGGACGAGAAGCCGAGCCAGGCCTTGCGCCGCGGCCGCGGCAAATCCTCGATGTGGCAGGCGGTCGATGCGGTCGCCAAGGACCAGGCCGATGTCGCGGTTTCCGCCGGCAACACCGGTGCGCTCATGGCCATGTCGAAATTCTGCCTGCGCATGATGGCCAATATCGAACGCCCGGCGATCGCCGGCATCTGGCCGACGCTGAAGGGCGAAAGCATCGTGCTCGACATCGGCGCGACGATCGGTGCGGACGCCAACCAGCTGTTCGACTTCGCTTTGATGGGCGGCGCCATGGCGCGCGCGCTGTTCGAGATCGACAGGCCGACACTCGGCCTGCTCAATGTCGGCGTGGAAGAGATCAAGGGCCAGGAAGAAGTGAAGGCTGCCGGCCAGCTGATCCGCGAGGCCAATTTCGACACGATCGACTACTACGGTTTCGTGGAAGGCGACGATATCGGTCGCGGCACGGTGGACGTGGTGGTCACGGAAGGTTTTGCCGGCAACATCGCCTTAAAGGCGGCGGAAGGCACGGCGCGGCAGATCGCGGAATACCTGCGGGCGGCCATGTCGCGCACCTGGCTTGCCAAGCTCGGCTATATTCTGGCCAAGAGCGCCTTCGACCGCGTGCGAGAGAAGATGGATCCGCGCAAGGTTAATGGCGGCGTGTTCCTCGGCCTCAACGGCATCGTCATCAAGAGCCATGGCGGCACGGATGCCGAGGGTTTCGCGGCGGCTGTCGACGTTGGCTACGACATGGCCCGCAACGGCCTGAAGCAGAAGATCGAAAACGATTTGCAGAAGTATCATGCCGGCCGCCCCGTTGAAGGCGCTGCCCAGAGCATGAGCGACGAGGTATAGAATGATCCGTTCAGTGGTCCGCGGTTTCGGAACAGCGCTTCCGAAGCGGGTACTCACCAATGCCGAACTGGAAAGCATGGTCGACACGTCCGATGAATGGATCGTGCAGCGCACCGGCATCCAGCAGCGTTATATCGCAGGCGAAGGCGAGACGACCGCCTCGCTCGGCGAGGGCGCCGCGCGCGCCGCACTCGACAAGGCCGGCCTGACGGCCGCCGATATCGACCTCATCATCGTCGCGACCTCGACGCCCGACAACACTTTCCCGGCGACCGCCGTCAACATTCAGAACCGCCTCGGCATGCATCACGGCTTCGCCTTCGACGTCCAGGCCGTCTGTTCCGGCTTCGTCTATGCGGTGACCACGGCGGATGCCTATATCCGCGGCGGCCTTGCCAAGCGCGTGCTGGTTATCGGTGCGGAAACCTTCTCGCGCATTCTCGACTGGACCGACCGCACGACCTGCGTGCTGTTCGGCGATGGCGCCGGCGCCATCGTGCTGGAAGCGCAGGAGGGCGCGGGGACCAATGCGGACCGCGGCGTACTGACGACGCAGCTCCGTTCCGACGGCGCGCACCGCGACAAGCTCTTCGTCGACGGCGGCCCCTCCACCACGGGCACGGTCGGCCATCTGCGCATGGAGGGCCGCGAGGTTTTCAAGCACGCCGTGGGCATGATCACCGACGTGGTCTACTCCTCCTTCGATGCGACCGGCCTTACGGCCGACGATATCGACTGGCTGGTGCCGCATCAGGCCAACAAGCGCATCATCGACGGTTCGGCCAAGAAGCTCGGCATTCCCTTGGAAAAGGTCGTCGTCACCGTCGATCAGCACGGCAATACGTCGGCCGCGTCGATCCCGCTGGCGCTGGCCGCGGCGGTGAATGACGGCCGAATCAAGGAAGGCGATATCGTGCTTCTGGAGGCCATGGGCGGCGGCTTTACCTGGGGCGCGGTGCTGCTTCGCTGGTAGGGGAGCGGCGTCGCCGTCGCACCGCTTGACCGGAGGGGGCAAGGACAATACTCTCCTGCCACTAACCATACGCTTTCAATAGGAAATCGGTGAGGGACGATGAGCGGCAAGACGGTGACACGCGCAGATTTGGCCGAATCGGTTTTCCGAAAGGTCGGCCTTTCCAGAACCGAATCGGCGGAGCTTGTCGAAACCGTGATCGACGAGATCTGCAACGCCATCGTCCGGGGTGAGAGCGTGAAACTCTCCTCCTTCGCGACCTTCCAGGTGCGCGACAAGAACGAGCGCATCGGCCGCAATCCGAAGACCGGCGAGGAAGTGCCGATCTCGCCGCGCCGCGTCATGACCTTCAAGGCCTCGAACGTGCTGAAGCAGCGTGTGCTCAAGCAGCACCTCTCGCGCAAGGCCAAGCAGAAGCCGGCTTCCCCCGCATCCTGAACTACGACCGCGTTGCCGTCGTTCCTCGATAGGTAGTTTCACGGCCGAAGTGGGCGCTGTGCTGCCCGTTTGTCGCAGGTTTCGGTACTTTTTATGCCTGTTGGCGCTCCCTCGGCAATTTGAAACTTGAATATCGCCCCGCAAGCCGCTGAAATGAATACGATTCGGCAGCGCGCTTCTCGCGCGGCCGCCGTGAACATTCATCGAGGACAGAATGGACAAGAGTCCGGACGCTTTCCGCACCATCAGCGAGGTCGCCGACGATCTCGACCTGCCGCAGCACGTGCTGCGCTTCTGGGAAACGCGCTTCACGCAGATCAAGCCGATGAAGCGCGGCGGCGGGCGTCGTTACTACCGTCCCGAGGATGTGGATCTCCTGAAGGGCATCCGCCATCTGCTCTATGATCACGGCTATACGATCAAGGGCGTGCAGAAGCTCCTGAAGCTCAACGGCAACAAATTCGTAGCTGCGATTGCCAGCGGCGATCTGGCGACCGTCGAGGCGCTGGCCGCAGCAAGCCACGAGGAACCGACGCCGCCGAAGGCTGGCAGTGACGAGGACCAGATTGTCGGCCGCGCCAAGGCCCCGACCAGCCGCCGCTTCTTCTCCTTCGTCGGCGGCGGTGACGACGCGCCGGAAATCTCGCTCGGCAAGACCAGCGTCGGCAAGGAAGACCGCGCCCTCCTGCAGGAGGCGCTGTACGATCTTCTGGAGTGCAAGCGCCTGCTCGACCAGGTGCGCTGAGGCTCCTTCGCGTGACGCGACCGGGTCGGCTGAATTCAAACCCGGTGGTCGGTCGTCGAAAAGGTAAAGCCCAGCACAATGGCCGGGCCAACTTGCGTCACCCTTGGTGTCCGCCTTCGGTTATTTCGCCACGACGGGGAAGGGGGTGCCGGGCAAAAGTCGCTGAAGCAGCGGCGAGCGCCCCATTTCCTTTATCCGCCGGCGGATCGCCTTGTTTTCCGGCGCGAGTTCGCGTGCCTTTTCAAGGCGCGCGATGGCTTTCTGGGTTTCTCCGTGTTTGTAGAAAGCCTCTGCGGCCTGGCGATAGTGGTTCGGTTTCTTGGGAAGAAGGCCGGACACTTGATCGAACAGCGCAGCGGCTTCGGCATAACGCTGCTGTTCGAAAGCCGCACGCCCAGCCGCAACGATTGCCGGCGGCTTCGGTGGGTTCCAGGCTTTGGCGGGGGCTGTCGGTTTCTTGGGGGTGGCCAGTTTCTGGGAAACGAGCGACTCTCGATAGAGATCGTAGACCGGCGCCTTGACGTTGGTCAGCATGATCGCGTCGCCGACATCGAGGATGCGTTCGCCAAGAAAATTGACGCGATAATAGTCGATCCGGTCGGTGATGGTGAGGCGTGCCTTGTCGGTGTTCATCCGCTCGGAAACGGTGAAGGTGCCAAAGGAGTAGAAGTCCTCTATCAGGTAGGAAAGGAAGCGCTGCCGGCTGTCCTGATCGACGGTGAAGCCCTCGCGCAGAAGAGAGAGCACCGTTTCGACCGTATAGGCCTCCCGATTGAGCCCCGGATCCGAATAGAAGGCCTGGGCGGTGTGGATCGCCGGCTTTCCGAAGAGTATCGACAGGACGCCAACGCCCGAATTCATCAGGAGAATGTAGTCCGTGATGTCGAGCAGGTCCTTGATATGCATGTCGCCGACATCGATCGCGCCGGGAATTTCTTCCTGCACGGAGGAAAGCGGGTGGTTCTTGAACAGGACGACCCAGTCGGCGGGAAGCGCCCGGGTGACGTCGCGCACGAGCGACACGAAATTATCGAAGGAGCCTATCCCGCCGGCAAAGAAGTTGACTGTCGTGTCGGCGCGCGACTGGAAGGGGACGAAAAGCACTTTCTTGTCGCGCGGCAGGCCGAGCTTCTGAAGGGCGGCGCGCACGCCGAGGCGTGTTCCCTGCTTTTCAAGCGTCGCCGACGATGAGGTTTCCGAGGCGATATAGTCCTTGACGCGCTGGAGGCGGTTTTCATCGAGCACCGCCGGCCAGTGCTCGCGCTGATAGCGCGTGCTCTCGCAGCAGAAGCCGGTGTCGTCGATGAACATCGAGTCGGTCAGCGCTCCGCGTTCCACCACGAGATAAGGGATGCCGGCGTCGCGTATCCTGGCGTAGGTCTCCCGCCGGCGCTCGCTGGCATAGGGATTGGTGAAGATCACGCGATTGATGTTGTTCGTGCGGATATAGTCGACGATATCGATATCGTCGAAAGCCTCGTACCCCTTCACCTCCAGCTCGCCCCAGAGTGGCATGAGGGAGGGATTGTAGGCAAAGGTGCCCTTGCCGAAGATAAGCGACTTGCCCTTGTCCTGCGCGGCGAGCGCCGGAAGGAAATGTCCCTCCGCATCGAAGCGTTCTATGCAGGCGCGAAACAGGGCCTTGTTTTCCTGATGCTGCTCCTTGTTACGCCAGGCCGGATCTTTCAGGTGATGGGCATGGAAGATGAAGATGCCTTTGCGTGACAGCAGTTCGGCATGCAAGCGGAACTGCGCCCGCCAGCCGCGATAGGCCGAATGGCTGCTGTAGCCGCTCTCGATCAGCCAAGTATGATCTGTGGGCGAGACGAACTGCTGATTGGCGCGCACGAGCCGATAGGCATATTCGAGGTCTTCCAGGCCCCAGCCGTTGAACTGATCGTTGTACCCGCCGATGGCGAGATAATACATGCGGTTGACGATGATGACGGAGCTTGCCGGCAGGAACGTCGTGACGAGATTGCCGCCGGTCAGGAAGTCATGCACGATTGCATTCTTGGACAGGTTTCCCGTGAGAGCATTCTCGGTCGCCTGTTCGGAAAGATAGAGCGCCGGCACGGTGATGAAGCGGTCGGAATGATCGTGCAGGTTCTGCAGCGTGATCTCGTCGAGCAGGTCCTGATAAAAGCCCGGATAGGGGAAGAGATCCACGTCCTCATGCATGACGAAGGTCGAGCGTGCGCAGGAAACGCCGATATTGCGAGCTGTCGCGGCGCAGAAATTCGCCTTGTCGCTGTCGACCCGCAGATAGTCGAAGCCGAGCTCCTCGCAGATCGCCATCATCCGCAGCGCGTCCTCGCGCTGCGAGCCCTCATCGACGACAAGGAACGAGACGGCGGAGGGAATGCGGGTGTCCAGCAGACGATTGCGCAGGCGGCCCACCATATCATAGTGGGCGGCGGCCCGGATCGTGATGATGACTGTCAGAACGGGTTGCGTGATGGTCGAGTTGATAACCAGCCCGGCAGTGTCTTTTTGCATGAGCGTCGCTTCCCCTGAAGGCCTGCGTTACGGCGGCACGACATGCCGCCAATCATCGATTGAAGCATCGCTTAGCTGCTGTTTTTGACAGTTTGATTACAGTCGATCCTATGAGGGCGGCGTGGTTCTTCAAGTACGCCGACCTCGCGCTGGATTCACTGGCGATCAGGGATTTGCGCGCCGAATGGGTGTCGCGATGTAGCGATGAGCCCACAGGAAAATGACAGCTCCGGCATCGATTCCCTTCAGGGATGACCTTGCTGGAAATGCCGGATGAGGCAGCCGTCACGTCGTCGGCCGAACCGTCTTGTCCGCACAGGAATCGAGCCTGAATGGCCCCCGCCGCACGTTCCCGTTTGCCTGATCATGTCACATATAATTCAATCAATGAGTGTTATTTTATTTATTATCCTGTTGAAATAACTTCATAAAATTCACAAAAGTTTGTCGCAAAACTGTCGCATGCGCGAAATGCGTGTCTTTCCGGCAACGCTCGGACCGTCCACCATCGTCACACTTCAGTCACAATTCGCTTTGGCGATTGAGGCCATTCTCGGTCTGGGTAATTTCCCGCCAGCCGGCTGCGGGATTGCACTTCCGCTTGCCCGGTGGCCGGGGCATCCGCGAGGCAGATCGTCTTGTGGAGAGGGGTCCGGCCCCATGAATCAAACGGAGATTAAAAATGAACATCAAGGGCTTTCTCATCGGCTCCGCCGCTGCCCTCGTTACGGTTTCGGGCGCTCACGCCGCAGACGCTATCGTCGCTGCCGAGCCTGAGCCGATGGAATATGTCCGCGTCTGCGACGCGTTCGGCACCGGTTACTTCTATATTCCGGGCACGGAAACCTGCCTCAAGATTGGCGGCTACGTTCGCATGGACGTCCGCGGCGGCGAATTGCTTGGCCTTAATGCCAATGAGGCAAACGGTTCGCTCGGCGACGAATGGGACACGCGCTCGCGCTTCGACCTGCGCATCTCTACGGCTTCGGACACCGAATACGGCGCTCTGAAAACCTATGCGGAGCTTCGCTTCAACTGGCGCCAAGGCAATAACACGACTGAACTGCGCCATGCTTATATCGACCTCGCCGGCTTCCGCGTTGGTAAGACGGAGTCGGCCTTCATCACGTTCACTGACAATGCGGGTGCGGTCCTTGTCGATGACCTCATCGACTTCGGTCCCGATGAAGCCAATGTCATCCAGTATAATTACAAGGCCGACAACGGTATCACCGCCGTTCTCTCGCTTGAAGATTTTGCTGATGCCGGTAACGACTACGTCCCGAACATTGTTGGTGGCGTTGGTTACGCTGGTGAATCTTTCGAGGCTCGCGTTCTTGGCGGTTACGATTCGAGCCTCGAAGAAGGCGCGATCAAGGCGCGCCTCGACGGTGACTTCGGCAGCTTCTCGGCCTTCGTTATGGCCGGCTGGAACACCAATGGCGATTTCCGCAACGACTACGCGACTTGGGATGGCGACTGGGCTGTCTGGGGTGGTGCGTCGGTCGGCCTGACCGAGCGCGTCAAGCTCAACGCACAGCTCGCCTATGACGACAGCGAAACCTTCGTTGCCAACGCCAACGTCGCCTTCACGGTCGTTCCTGGCTTCGTCGTCACGCCGGAAGTGGTCTATCGTGACCGCGACGCCGACGGCAGCGCATGGGGCGGTATCGTCCGCTTCCAGCGCTCGTTCTAAGTTGGCCTGATCCTCCAGTCGGCTGACGGCCCGGTCCCGCAAATGCAGGGCCGGGCTCGTTTTTTGAAACAGTCCGTGACGTGAATGGCTTTAGCGCCGTATAGCGCGCGCGATGGCAATGAGGATGCAAGCGCCGGCGAAGCCGGCGATGAGATAGCCGATCCACCCGCCGAGCGAGACGCCGATCAGGCTGAGCACGAGGTTTGCCACGGCCGCGCCGACGATGCCGAGCACGATGTTCATTAGAACACCCATGTTGCTTTTCATGAACATTTCGGCGAGCCAGCCGGCGATACCGCCGATGATTATGGCCGCGATCCAGCCGATCCCTGCGTCTTCCATTCCCGTCTCCTCAAGCTTCAAAAGCTACCGGTAATAATAGCCGGGGAGAGAACGCGTAAAGCGCCGCAAAGTTCCATTTTGGAACTGCGGGCGTGGGGAAATATTTAGGAGAGAAATGGTCGGAATGGCGGGATTCGAACCCACGACCCCTTGACCCCCAGTCAAGTGCGCTACCGGGCTGCGCTACATTCCGGACCGACGAAACCCCTATAGTCTCGATCCCCTGGATGCAAGCCAAAAAAACAGCTTGATCGCAAATGTGGATAATTGTCTTCGGCCTCAGGCGATCAGCCCGCGGTACAGCGCTTCCGTCTCGCTGATCATACGGTCCAGGCCGTAGTCGTGGCTCCGGGCGAGGGCGGCTTGGGTATGGCGGGTGAGACGGTCGGGGTCGGCAAGGCGCAGCATCGCGGCGGCGAAGCGTTCGGGGTCGTCCTCGTTTTCCACCAGAACGCCGTTCTCGCCGTCCTTCAGCACCATGGAGGCGCCGCCGACATCGGTGAGGACCATCGGCTTGCCGGCGGCGGCGGCCTCCAGCATGACGTAGGACATCGCCTCGTAGCGGCTCGGCATGGCGAGCACGTCGATGGCGGCCATTGCCTGCGGCCCCGTGAAGCGCGCGGTGAGGCAGATGCGGTCGGCATAGCCGCTTGCTGCTATCTGTCGGCGGACGGCGTCTTCCGTTTCACCGGTGCCGACCATCAGGAGATATGCGTTCGGCACCTGACCGGCGAGACGCTGGAAGGCGGCGATCAGGCGCTCGGGGGCCTTCTGGTGGCAGAGGCGACCGACGAAGCCGAAGAGGAGGGCGTCGGCCGGAATGGCGAGTGCGGCGCGTACGGCCTCCCGCAGGTCCGCCGGCGGTGTCTTCACGCCGTTGACGACGATCGACAGCTTTTCGCGTGGCATGCCGAGCGCGCGGGCATGGGCGTATTCATCGGCGGAGACGCAGATGAGGCGGTCGGTGAGGGCGCGGGCGAGCAGTTTCTCGATCGAGCCATAGACCTTTCGGCCGAGATTGCCCAAGCCGGGGTCCATGGTGCGGAAGGCATGCGGCGTATAGACCCTTGCGACATGGCGGCCGGGCAGGCGCAGGCGCGAAAGCGCGCCGGCCTTCGACGAATGGCCGTGGATGATATCGAACGGCCCAGCCCGGCGCATGACGGCGCGCAGCGACCGCCAGGCGGCAAGGTCCGAGGGGCCGGGCGACCGCGCCATGGCGACGGAATGCACGCCGGCGAGATCGAGCGCCAGCAGTTCCTCCACGAAGCGCTCCTCGGCACGCAGCGGCGAATAGACGGCATGCACGACGTGGCCGCGCGCCTGCATGCCGCGGCACAGGTCGATGAAATGCCGGCCGGAGCCGCCACCGCTTGGCTCCAGCACCTGCATGAGACGCATGTGCCGCGGGGTCCTGTCCTCAGAGGTCGTCATGATGCGATCAGCCCGATCCGGTCTTTCTGTTGTGACGTTTTTCGAGCGCGATGCATCCCCAGAGCACGCCGATCTGCAAATAGGCGTGGCGCCAGTGGTCCGTGTCGATGACGAAGCCGATCGCCGTGTGTCCGACCACGGTGATGAAGGCAATCATCAGGTAGGGTTGCCAGGGCCGGTTGCGCAGCAGCAGTTTGAACCCCGCCCACAGGCTCCAGATGATGAGGGTTAAATAACAGGCGAAACCGAGCCAGCCATAGGTGGTCAGCGACTTCAGCCAGATATTGTGCTCGTCTTCGGGGAAGATCTTGCTGAAGGTCATGGGGCCGATGCCGAGCGGCTTTTCCATGGCCATCAGGAAGCCGATGCGGTGGCGGTCGAAACGGCCGAGATGGCCGCCGTCATATTCCTGCACGAGCTGGGTGCGGCTGGAGAACAGGCTGGAGACCTTGTCGAATTGCAGGGCGACGATCAGCGCGAGGATCATCATTCCGGCAGCCGAAAGGCTGAGGACCAGGATTTTCAGGCGGAAGGCGCCCGTGCGCTCCTTCAGGAGCATGATGAAGACAAGGGCGACCACCGAGAACAGATAGAGCGCCCAGGCCGCGCGGGAGAAGGAGAGGAACAGGCCAAGTGCCAGAATTAGCAGGCCGATGATCTTCAGCGGCGCGCCGAGGATGCGGCCGGCCAGCAGGCCGTGCACGAGATAGAGCGAGGGGGCGACGAGGAAGGGGCCGAAGACGTTCGGATCCTGGAAGGCGCCCTTGGCGCGGTCGTAGAGCGTAAACGCCTCGGCTCCGGGAAAGGCGTGGAAATAGCCGAGGATGCCGAGCAGCGACGTGATGATGGCGCTCGCCACCCAGGCGCGGAAGATCAGCTCCAGCCGCTCGTGCCTGGCCTCGACGATGGAGGCGAAGAAGATGCTGGACAGCGCCAAAAACAGCGAGACGGCGATATACATCGGGCCGATCGAGAGATCGTCCAGCACCGTCAGCGACAGCATGCCGCCGACATTGAAGAGCAGGATGAGCACGACGAGCGGCGCGATGTAGCGCGAGATGCGCAGGCCGACGATCGCCCAGAGGCCGATGAGGCCGGCCATGAAGACTTCATAGGGCGCCGGTTCGCTGATGACAAAGCCCGACAGAAACACGCCCACCGTGACCAACATCGAGCCCACAATGCCGACGGCCGCAGTCTGCGGCCGAAAGGGTGGGGCATAGGGGAGGGCCGCGTCGCTCAATAGGCGTTTTCCGTGTTGAGCAGGCGGAAGGGCGTGAGGACGAGGATCTTCAGATCCAGCCAGAGCGACCAGTTCTCGATGTAGTAGAGGTCGAACTCCGTGCGGAATCGGATCTTGTCGTCATGGTCGATCTCGCCGCGCCAGCCGTTGATCTGCGCCCAGCCGGTCACGCCGGGCTTGACGCGGTGGCGGGCGAAGTAGCCCTCCACGACATCGACATATTTGCGGTCGTGCGACTGGGCCTGGATGGCGTGCGGGCGCGGGCCGACGAGGGAAAGCTCGCCCTTCAGCACGTTGAAGATCTGCGGCAGTTCGTCGATCGAGGACTTGCGGATGAAGCGGCCGACCGGGGTCACGCGCGGATCACCCTTAGTCACGGCGGCGCGTGCCGTCGGGTCGGAAAGGTGGGTGTACATCGAGCGGAACTTATAGACCTCGATGATCTCGTTGTTGAAGCCGTGACGCTTCTGCTTGAAGAGAACAGGGCCGGGCGAGGAGAGTTTTACGGCAAGCGCCGCGCCCAGGAAGACCGGCCAGAGCAGCAGCAATACCACGACAGAGAAGAAGATGTCGAAGATGCGCTTGGCGACATTGTCCCAGTCGGCGATCGGCTTGTCGAAAATATCGAGCATCGGCAGGCTGCCGACCTGCGAATAGCTGCGCGGACGGAAACGCAGGCCCTTGGCGTGGGCGGCAAGGCGGATGTCTACGGGCAGCACCCAGAGCTTCTTGAGGAGTTGCAGGATGCGCGCCTCGGCCGACAGCGGCAGCGAGATGATCAGCATGTCGATGCGGGCGAGGCGGGCGAATTCGACGAGTTCGGCGACATTGCCGAGCTTGGGATAGCCGGCGATGATGGAGGGCGAACGGCGTTCGTCGCGGTCGTCGAAGATGCCGCAGATGCGGATGTCGTTCTCCGGCTGGTGTTCCAGCGTGCGGATGAGTTCCTTGGCGGGCTCGCCGCCGCCGACGATCACGGCGCGGCGTTCCATGGTGCCGTTTCTGGCCCAGCGGCGGATCGAATAGGCGATGATCTGGCGCTCGACGAGCAGATAGACGGCGCCGGCGGCAAACCACGAGGCGAACCAGACGCGGGAATATTCCTCGCCCGACTTGAAGAAGAAGACGACCAGCGCCATCGCGCCGAAGGCGGCGGCCCAGGCGGCGAGGATGCGCGGCGTCATGCGCCAGGGCGAGCGCAGCGCCGGCACCTGGTAGGCGTCGGCCAGTTGCAGCAGGAACACGCCGACGGCCGAGCCGCCGAACATCACCGACAGGTAGAAGATCGTGACGCCATGGCTCCCGGCGCTGACATAAAGAAGATGGATGGCATAGCCGACCGCGAGGAGCGCGCCGAATTCGAGCAGGCGCAGCAGGCCGATGATCATGCTCGGCGAATAGGTGTCGGCGCGGAATTGCAGCGCGATCTTCTGGGCGAGCGGATTCAGCTCGACCGTCTTGCCGCCATCATAGTCCGGAGAGGCGCCGCTGGCTGCGATCGTCCGGATTTCGGAAGCCTTCCGCCTCAGTTCTTCGGGATCGAAGGAGTCGGGTTTGTCGACATGGTTCATGGCACGCACCTGTGGGAGCTCTGTACCGGAGATAGCACGAAGCCCCTAAGAAACGTTTACGTGGCGTCAGCCCGGCCGTTCAGGAAGCGTACCGTTTTCCGCCAGCCTGACCCGCGAGGATGTCGCGGTAGAGGTCGAGAAGCGAGGCGGACATCACGGAGGCCGAGAACGTCTTCCTGAAGGCTTCCGGCTCCGGCATGACCTTGCCACGCCAATCCGGATCGTTGATCGCTTGCGTCATCACCTTAGCAAGCTCCTCGGCGTCGCCGGGCTCGCAGAGCGCGATGCTGTCAGGGCCGAGCACTTCGGGAATGCCGCCGACGCGGCTTGCGATGACGGGTTTCTGGGCGGCGAGCGCTTCGAGCACGATATAGGGCATGGCCTCGGCACGCGAGGGCACCACGACGTTGCGGGTGAGCGCGAAGGCATCGCGGGCGCGCATGGCCGGCATCATGGCGATTCGGCGGCCAAGCCCCCAGCGCAGCATCATGTTTTGATACTTTTCCTTATCCGGCCCGTCGCCGATCATCAGGGCGGAAAGCGGGCGGCCGACGAGGCGCTCGGTGCGGGCGAAGGCATCGACGAAGACGTCGGGTCCCTTCAGGTCGCGCAGCATGCCGATATAGAGGAAATCGACGGAATCCTCGCGCGGATGCACGATCTCGAAGTCGCGGTCGTGAATGCCGTTATAGATGCGCTCAGCGCGCACACGCGGCTTGCCGACCTTGGCAGTGTAGGCGTCGCGTTCGAAATCGCAGACGAAGACCAGCGAATCGCCCATCTTTTCGAGCAATCGTTCTGCCGTCAGGATCGAAAGGCCTGAGACGGTCCGGCGATCATAGTGGAGGCTGCCGCCATGCGGCGAATAGAGGCGGGCTACGCAATACCTGTTGACCCGCAGGGCTGAGCCGATGAGCCGGGCAATCGCGCCGCCTTTGGCGCCGTGCCCGTGCAACACATCCGGCCGCAAACTCTTGATTTCACGATAACTGTGCCTGAAGGCCCCGACGTCGCGCAGGCTGACGGCGCGGCTGATCGGCAGGCGGACGAGGCCCAGCGAAAGATAGGGGCGGATCTCGTCGAACAGCGCATCCTCGAACGAGCCGCCCGTGAGACTGTCGCAGACGATGCCAACCTCGTGACCGGCCTTGGCATGGAACTCCGCGAGATCGCGCACATGCCGAAAGATCCCGCCGATGGGCGACCGGAAACAATGAATGATGCGCAAAGGCCCATCGTCAGCCATAGGCTCAGAACAGCCGTTCGCGAACGTAGATGGTGTCGCCGGCCAGGATCGGGTCGGAGATGGAGACGCGGCCCGTGATGATCTTGCCGTTGATCTTGCGGGTCACGTCCACATCGCCCTGGTTGGCGCGCGGCGAGAAACCGCCGGCAACCGCGATGGCGTTCTGGATCGTCATGCCGGCGACATAGCTGTACTGCCCGGCCTGACCCACTTCGCCCATGATATAGATGGAGCGGTAGCGGTCGACCTCGATGGAAACGTCGGGGTCGCGCAGATAGCCCTGGCGCAGCTTCGCCGCGATGGCGCCTTCCAGTTCCTGGATCGTCTTGCCGCGTGCCGGCACCGCGCCGACGAGCGGGAAGGCGACGTAACCCGCCTGATCGATCGAATAGGTGTTGCTGAGGCCGGCCTGCTCGAAGACGGTGATGCGCAGCCGGTCGCCGCTGTCGAGGCGGTAGGGCTGGATGGTCGCCTCGTGAAAGGCCTTGGGGGCAGGGCGATAGCCGCTGCAGCCGGAGACGGCCGGCGCAATCAGCGCCAGCGCAAGCAGCATACCCTTGTTGATCGTTGCGAACGTCATTCGCTTTCCCAATCCGGAAATCAGAACTCTGGCGTCCGTTATCGTTCCGTTAGGGTTAATGGCTGGTAAAGGCGCGGGCAGGAACATCGCCGGGCAATGCGATTTTTCGCGAAAGAGACGCGACGAGGGCGGTCGGCAACCAACGGTAATTAACTCTTGCGTTACCATGTTTGTTTACCGTGCGGGCAAGTCGTCGTGTTTGGAGTTGAGATATGTCGGGCGTTCACGAAAGCCAGCAGGATGTCGATATCGACCTTGGCGGTCTGTTCGGCGCGATCTGGCGCAACCGCATGCGCGTGCTGCTGGCAACGGTGGCCTGCGCGGGCGTGGCCTTTGTCGGCGCAAACCTCATCACCCCCAAATACAAGAGCGAATCCCGCCTTCTCATCGAAACGCGCGAACCGGCTTTCACGACGGGCTCGGACCGGGCACAGGGCCGCGAACAGCCGGCCTTCGATGAACTCGGCATCGCCAGCCAGGTGCAGTTGCTCAAGTCCGCCGATCTCATCAAGCAGGTCGCGCGCAATATGAAGCTGCATGAACTGGAGGAATTCGATGCGGCCGCCAAGCCGTCGGCGATTTCCGATGTGCTCGTGCTGCTGGGCGTGAAGAAGAACCCGCTCGAGCTGCCCCCGGAAGAGCGCGTGTTGAAGGAATTCAACGAGAAGCTCACCGTCTATCAGGTGGAGAAGTCGCGCGTCATCGCCATCGAGTTCACGTCGAAGGACCCGACGCTTGCCGCCGCCATTCCCAACGAGATGGCCAAGGTCTATCTTTCGTTGCAGAGCGGCGCCAAGCTCGACACCAATTCGGAGGCGACGCGCTGGCTGGAGCCCGAGATCGCCAATCTGCGGGAAAAGGTGCGCGAGGCCGAGCAGAAGGTCGCCGAATACCGCTCGCAGTCCGATCTCCTGCCGACCGGCGAAAACTCCACCTTCGCCGTGCGCCAGCTCAACGATATCTCGACGGAGCTGACGCGGGTGCGCGGTGAGCGCGCGACGGCCGAAGCGCGTGCGGAAGGCGTGCGTGCCGTGCTGAAGAACGGCGGTGCGCCCGATACGCTGAGCGAAGTGGTCGGCTCGCAGATGATCCAGCGGCTGAAGGAAAGCGAGGCGCAGATCCAGGGCCAGATTTCCGACCTTTCCACGTCGCTGCTCGAAGGCCATCCGCGCCTCAAGGGCCTGCGTTCGCAGCTCGTCGGCATCCGCGCGCAGATCAAGTCTGAAACGCAAAAGATCCTGTCGAGCCTGGAAAACGAGGCGAAGACGGCGCGGCTGCGCGAGACGCAGCTGGCGCAGCAGCTCAATACGGTGAAGGCCGATACGGCGCGTGCCGGCGAGGATGAGGTGGGCCTGAAGGCGCTGGAACGCGAAGCGACGGCGCAGCGCCAGCTTCTCGAAACCTATCTGGCGCGCTACCGCGAAGCGACCTCGCGCACCGACAGCAACTCGACCCCGGCCGATGCCCGCGTCATCTCCGCAGCCGTCGAGCCGACGGAGGTCGATTTCCCGAAGATCATTCCGATCACCATCGTCGGTGGTGTGGCCGGCTTTGCGCTGAGCGCCATCGTCATCCTGCTTGCCGAATTGTTCAGTGGCCGCGCCCTGAAACCGGTCGGCGGCGTCGCCGCCCCGTCGACGCGTCGGCGCGAGGAGGAAGAGGCGATCGAGGCCGAGCCTGTCGTGGCAGTGGCCGTGGTGGAGCCTGCCGTCCGCAAGGTGCCGGTCAGCCGCATCGATCCCGGCGCGGTCAAGGACATCCATGCGCCGGCAAAGTCCCTCCTGTCCGGTATCGAGACGGACGAGGACGAAGAGGAGGGCGAGAGCCCGCATTCATCGCTGGTCGATGCCTTCGAAGAGGAAAGCGATTTCTCCGTGGCTGCCGTCGCGCGCCACATGATCGACAACAATATTTCCGTCGCGATCTCCGTTTCGCCCTCCGGCGACAGCGGCTCGACGGCAACCGTCATGCTGGCCCGCCGCATTGCCGAAGAGCACCGCAAGACGCTGATCATCGACCTCACCGGCTCGGCCTGCCCGACGCGCCTGATGGCGCAGTCCACCCTTGTGCCCGGCATTACCGACCTGTTGGTCGGCGACGCGGCCTTCAGCGAGATCATTCACGGCGACCGCCTGTCGGACGCCCATATCATTCCGCGCGGCAATGCCAACATCAAGCGCGCCATGCGCGGCATCGACCGCCTGTCGATGGTGATCGATTCGCTGTCGGACGCCTATGACACGGTCATCGTAGAATGCGGCCCGGCGGAAGTGGAAGGCGTGCGCCGCCTGACGCGCGGCCAGGAGACGGATATCATCCTCTCCATTCCGGATGCGGACGAGGACGCGATCGTCGACCTGATCGGCGCCTTCGGCGAGGCCGGTTATACCGAGATCGTGCTGATGACCGGCGAGGAAGGCGAGCCGCCGCACTATCCGGGCAAGCGCGCGGCTTAATCCGCTTCTTCGGTGCGGATGAATTCCGTCTTGCCGGAGCGGATGCGCTGCAGGAACGCATAGACCTGCGGATTCTGCTTGATGATGCGCTTGGCGCCGGCCTTGGCGCGGTGCATGGCGGCGATGGCGGTGCCGGCGAAGGTCGTCGGCCAGAGCAGATCGTGCTGCGCCGTCTCGATCGTGCACCAGGAACGCTTGTAGGGCTGGTCGCCGATGCCGAAATCGAACAGGCGCACGCCTTCGCCGCAGAGTTTGCGGATCGCCAGATAGAACAGGAATTCACCGGGGCTGGCATCGGCGGCGATCGTATCGTCGATCGAGCCGAACTGGCAGATCACATGGTCGCCCTTGCGCGACAGGCCGGCGATCGCGACGATCCGGCCGTCGTTTTCGCCCTTGAGGCGCACGGCATGGAGCTGAAGCGGATAGTTGCCGTCAACGGTGGGCACCGCGACCAGCGCGCGGAAGAAGTTGCGCGTCTCCTCGTTGCGGAAGACATCCGGCAGGCCCATCGTGTCGAAACGGGCGGCCTTCTGGCGGAAGAACACTTCGAGCAGCGCGCGGCAATCCCCCGCATCTTCCGCCACGACATGCTCGTAGCCGCCGAGCAGGTCCAGCCGACGTTCGGAGGTGCGGAACTTCTTGCGGCGGCGCTTGGCATTGACCTGCGCCAGCGTGCGCTCGAAATCCTCGAAGAGTTCGAGCTGGAAGGCGGCGTTCTGGTTCAGCGTTGCGGGAAGGTCGGCGAAAGAATTCGTCTCGCCGCGCCAATCGAGCGGCACCTTTTCCAGCATGAAGAGATCGAAATAGCGCGAAAACTGGCCGCGTGCCTGCTCCAGCGCCTGGCGCAGGCGCGGCGGCGCGGCGAGGAAGCGGAATTCTTCGGTATAGAGCCCGGTATTGATGTTGCTGAAAGCCGTGCCGAGGAAGCGCGCGGTGCGCACCGGGCCGTGACGCTTAATTTCGAGCGGCAGGATCAGATGCGTCTTGCCACCGACAAAACCTTCGACGATCAGAAGCTTGCAGGCATGCGTCTCAGCCCAGGCACGGCACCAGTCATAGCTCTGGTGGAGAGAAAGGGTGTTGTCGGCCTCCAGCGCGCGCCACTTGGCTTCCAGCGGCTCCATGCGGTCGTGAAGGCGCAGCGACAGGGGAACGACGGAGGGCGCGCGCCCCTCATCGGCAACGCTTCCCAAATACCGGGTTGCGAGCTCGCGCTCGGACGGCATGATCTGGAAATTGAGTTGCATCGCTCCCATGGCACGACCCTTGTCATCTGGCCAGCGGCAGCATCGCCGCACTGGCACAATAGGCACTAGGCTTGGGAAAAGGGTTTAAATCCAGTGGCCTTGCGGGAGAGCCCCGGCGAAATTGGCCGAAGCGGTTAGCAATTCCATAATGGAAACCGATAAAAACCCAGCGTCTATTCGCCGCGTGGCTTAACCGGCTTTTCCATCCACTTGATGATGAACATGGCCGGCAGGATCCAGAGCAGGCCGGTCACCGCGAAATAGAGGAGGTGGATATACCAGGGCGACGCGCCGAGCGTGGCGGAGGCAACGGTGGTGGCAACCAGTGCATAGAAAAGCACGAGGATGATGATCAGCACCGTTCCGATCAGTTTTCGCAGGCGAGGGGGCATAGTTGGTCTTTCGATCTCAAGGATGGCATTGCCCGGCCCCGCAGGGGCGCGACGGCATGCCGCAAAGCTTCGGGCCTTGTTTTGCACGGCCCGGTCAGGCAAATCAACGCCGGAGCAAGACCTGTAAAAGCGCAAAACGCAGTTTTGCAGGCGTGACTGCCGGGACCATTGGCCTGAAACAGCCTCATATCGCCGTTTCAGGAAAGGAGCAGAGACGATGAGCGCGACCACCGCGACCGCATACCGCAGCAACGACGACACGGATAGGACGGACCGCAACCGCCGCCAGGTGCGCCGATGGCTGGGCTTCGTGCTGTTCACGCTCTTCGTGCTGGTGCTCGTCGGCGGCGCGACCCGTCTAACGGAATCGGGCCTCTCCATTACCGAATGGAAGCCGATCCACGGCGTCATCCCGCCGATCACCGCTCAGGAATGGCAGGAGGAATTCGACCTCTACAAGCGCATTCCGCAATATGAGCAGATCAACAAGGACATGACGGTCGAGGAATTCAAGACGATCTTCTGGTGGGAATGGGCGCACCGGCTGATTGCCCGCTCCATCGGCTTCGTCTTCGCTGTGCCGCTCGCCTTCTTCTGGCTGACCGGCCGCATCGAGAAGAAACTGCGCTGGCCGCTCGTCGGGCTTCTGGCGCTCGGCGGTTTCCAGGGCTTCATCGGCTGGTGGATGGTGTCGTCAGGTCTCGCGGATCGCGTCTCCGTCAGCCAGTATCGGCTGGCCACGCATCTCACCATCGCCTGTCTGATCTTCGCTTGGACGATGTGGCTGATGCGGGCACTCTCGCCGCACAGCGACGACGCGGCCCCCACGCGCAATTCCCGCCGCATGGCCGGCATCATCGCCTGCATGGCGATTGTCCAAATCTATCTCGGCGCGCTGGTCGCCGGCCTCGATGCCGGTCTTTCCTACAACACTTGGCCATTGATGGACGGCAGCGTCGTGCCCGGCGGGCTCTTCCTGCAGCAGCCTTGGTGGATCAACCTTTTCGAAAACCCGAAGACCGTGCAGTTCGTGCACCGCCTCGGCGCCTATGTGCTCTTCACGCTCGTCGTGATCCACCTGATCTCGTCGCTGCGCGCCGCACCTGAAACGACGCACACCCGCCGCGCGCTCGTGCTCTTCGGCCTCGTCTGTCTCCAGGCAACGATCGGCATCCTGACGCTGGTCTGGCAGGTGCCGCTCGGCTGGGCACTGGCGCATCAGGGCGGGGCACTTGTCGTGCTCGGCTTTGCCGTCGCCCATTGGCGCGGTTTTGCCGGCGAATATCCGCGGGACTGAAGGTCAGGCCTGTTTGAGGACAGACCGGATGGCGGCGGCAACGGCGAGTTCGTTGTCGCGCTCCTCCGCATTGTCGTCCTCGTCATGCCAGGCGGCCGACAGGCAGCCATAGGCGAAGCCGTAGCGCAGGAGGGTGCGGACATCGCGTCCGAGCGTTTCGGCGAAAATCTCCGCCATCGCGGCGATACGCTCCTGGCTGCGGGTGAGGTCGAAGCGGTCGAGCGGGTTTGAGAACATGTTGGCGACATCGAGCGCGGCATCGCCGATCAATCCGGCGGGATCGATGATGAGCCAGCCGCGTGGGCCGTGGACGATGTTTTCGTGGTGCAGGTCGCCGTGCAGCGGCTTGATGTCCCGCTGATCCGCAAGCAGCGCCTTGGCGAATTCAGCCGCCTCTGCATATGGGCCTGGAATGCCCTCTTTGCGGTCGCGTTCGGCTTTGCTGAACAGGCTCGCGAAATAGCGCTGTAGCGGTTGCAGGCTTGCGGGCGGTGGCGTGTCGGAAGGGCGGTGATACTCCCGCAGCACCGCGGCGGCGATGCGTGTCGCATCCTCGTCGCCATGGGCTTCCACATGGTCGCGCAAGGTCGTCTTGCCGGCGTGCTCCATCAGCAGCATGTCGCCGGAGCGGGCCAGCAGCCGCACGCAGCCGATACCGTTGCGCCAGGTCATAAAATCCGCACCGCGCAGGCTGTCTTCAAGAGCCTTCGGCTTGAGCTGTTTGACGATGGCGTCAGTGCCATCGGCAAGCGTCACGTCATAGACGGTTCCCACCACCGTATCGGCGATCTGGCTGCCGCTTTCGATGCGCCATTCGGGCGGAAAGGAGAGAGCGTTAAAGCTCATGCCTTCAGCATCAGGTCCATGTTCTGCACGGCCGCGCCCGAAGCGCCCTTGCCGAGATTGTCGAGCAGGGCGACGAGGTTGACATGGGGGCTGCCTGCGGTGCCGAAGACATAGAGCTTCATGCGGTCCGTATCGGCGAGCTCCACAGCGTTGACGCGGGCGAGGTTGGCGCTTTCCTTGAGATCGACGACCTCGACGATATCCTGCCCGGCATAGTGATCGGCCAGTGCCGCATGGATCGAGCCGAGCGAGGCGTGATCCTTGAGGTCGGCGAGGTAGAGCGGCACCTGCACGATCATGCCCTGCGGGAATTTTCCGACGGAGGGCGAGAAGATCGGCGCGCGGTCGAGAAGGCCGTGCACCTGCATTTCCGGCACGTGCTTGTGCTTGAGCGTCAAGCCGTAGAGGAAGTGTGGCGCATCGATGTGCTCGGGATGGCTCGCATCCTCCATCTGCGCGATCATCTGCTTGCCGCCGCCGGTATAGCCGGAGACCGCGTTGACCGTGACGGGATAATCCTGCGGCAGGAGGCCGGCGAGGCGCAGCGGACGGATAAGGCCGATGGCGCCTGTGGGATAGCAGCCGGGATTGGCGACGTAGCGCGCATCCGCGATCTTCTTCGGCTGCGCCTTGTCCATTTCGGCAAAGCCATAGGCCCAGTCGGGGTGGACGCGGTGCGCCGTCGAGGTGTCGATGATGCGCACGGAATTGTTGCCCGAGACCATGCCGACGGCTTCCTTCGCCGCATCATCCGGCAGGCAGAGGATGGCGACGTCGGCGCTGTTCAAGAGGTCTTCGCGCAGCTGCGCGTTGCGGCGCTCGGCTTCCGGAATGGACAAGAGTTCGACATCGTTGCGGCCGGCCATGCGGGTGCGGATCTGCAGACCCGTCGTGCCGTGTTCGCCATCGATGAAGATCTTCGGTTTCATCTCTCGTCCAATCCTGTTTCTGCGTTGCGGCCGATATAGCCCCTCGATCTGTCGCATTCAATGCCGCGTGGTCAGCGTCGCTCCGCCAGCGCTTCGGCGTGAAGGCCGAGCATGTACATGGCGATGTTGGACGCGGCGATGGCGGTGATGTCCGCATGGTCATAGGCCGGCGCGACCTCGACGACATCCGAACCGACGGTGTTGAGCGCCCCGAGCTTGCGCAGCACCGAGAGGATGCGCGCGCTGGTCGGGCCGCCGGAGACTGGCGTACCGGTGCCGGGTGCGAAGGCCGGATCGAGGCAGTCGATATCGAAGGTGAGATAGGTCGGCTTGTCGCCGACATGGTGGATGATCGCATCGGCGAGTTGTGCAGCATTCATCTCCTCCACGTCGTAGCCATAGAGAATGCGGATGCCGCAATCTTCGGGCGCGTGGGTGCGGATGCCGATCTGGATCGACGTCTCGGCATCGATCAGGCCTTCGCGCACGGCCGTGCCGACGAAGGAACCATGGTCGATGCGGCCCTTCTCGTCCGCCCAGGTATCCTGGTGGGCATCGAACTGCACGAGGGAGAGGGGGCCGTATTTCTCGGCATGGGCGCGCAAAAGCGGCAGCGTGATGAAGTGGTCCCCGCCGAGCGTCAGCATATAGGCGCCGGATTTCAGGATCTTCTTCGCTTCGCGCTCGATGGTCGCCGGCGTCTTGGAATGATTGCCGTAGTCCAGCAGGCAGTCGCCGTAGTCGATGACGGCCATGTCCTCGAACAGATCGCGCTCGAAGGGATATTGCGGATCGTTGTCCATGATCGCGGAGGCGCGGCGGATCGCCTGCGGTCCGAAGCGTGTGCCGGGGCGGTTTGAGGTCGCGGCATCGAAGGGAATGCCCCAGACGACCGCATCGACATCCTTCAGAACCTTGGTGTAGCGCCGGCGCATGAAGGACAGGATGCCCGCATGGGTCGGGTCCGAGGCCGCGCTTTTCAGCGTCTTGCCGGTGATGGCGTGGTCGATCGTCTTGTTGGCCATGAAAGTCCCTCCAGAGCATTTCCAGCAAAAAAATGCGCAAACAAATGTGGCGGGACGTTCGCCAATCGCCGCGCGCAAGGCAAGGGATTTTTGCGTGCCCAAAACGAAAAAGGCCGGGGCGAACCCCGGCCTTTCCGAACCCGAATTTCCGAGCGATTAACGCTTGGAGAACTGGAACGAACGACGGGCCTTGGCCTTGCCGTACTTCTTGCGTTCGACGACGCGCGAGTCGCGGGTCAGGAAGCCGCCCTTCTTCAGGACCGAGCGCAGGCCCGGCTCGAAGTAGGTCAGTGCCTTGGAGATGCCGTGACGAACAGCACCGGCCTGGCCGGAAAGGCCGCCGCCGGCAACGGTCGCATCGATGTCGAACTGGCCGTCACGGGCAGCTGCGACGATCGGCTGCTGCAGGATCATCTGCAGGACCGGACGTGCGAAGTAGGCTTCGTACGACTTGCCGTTGATGGTGATCTTGCCGGAGCCCGGCTTGACCCACACGCGGGCGACAGCGTCCTTGCGCTTGCCGGTGGCGTAGGAACGGCCCTGGGCGTCAACCTTCTTGACGTGAACCGGGGCGGAGGCAGCGGGAGCTGCGGCAGCGACGCCGAGGTCCTTGAGCGAGGAGAGGTCGGCCATGATCAGGCGCTCCTTGTGTTCTTGCTGTTCAGCTTGGCGACGTCGAGGGTGACGGGCTGCTGGGCTTCATGCGGATGGTTGGAGCCGGCATAGACGCGCAGGTTCTTCATCTGGCGACGGCCGAGCGGGCCGCGCGGAACCATGCGCTCGACTGCCTTCTCGAGAACGCGCTCCGGGAAGCGGCCTTCGATGATCTGGCGAGCCGTACGCTCCTTGATGCCGCCCGGATAACCGGTGTGCCAGTAGTACGTCTTGTCGGAGTACTTCTTGCCGGTGAACACGACCTTGTCGGCGTTGATCACGATGATGTTGTCACCGTCGTCGACGTGCGGCGTGAAGGTGGCCTTGTGCTTGCCGCGCAGGCGGTTTGCAATGAGGGTAGCGAGACGACCAACAACGAGGCCTTCGGCGTCGATGAGGATCCACTGCTTCTCTACCTCGGCGGGCTTCTGTACGAAAGTACCCATGGGAGTAGCTCTTTCTTAAAGGGGTCCCGAAGCCTTGCAGCTTTGGGCGCTTCTTGTTGCTTGGTTTGGCATCCTGTGGATGCCAAAAATCGAACGCGGCCCGTGGGGACCGCGATCTGGGCGGCTTATAAGCGAGACATGGTGGAGCGTCAAGGGGCGTGATCCGGACGACGTCAAGAATAATCCAGCAAAAACAATGGTTTGCTTAAGTGGTATTTTAATACCACAAATTATTGCGGCGGAATCGAATAGGTCGCGGTCGCATGCGCCAGCAGATCTGTCTCGTCTGCACCGAAAATGGAGGCTTCCACGACGGCCAGCCGCTTGCCGAGCTTGAGGATGCGGCAGGTGCAGGAGAGCGGGCCGGGCTCGGGCTTGCGCAGGAAGTTGATGTTGAGATTGGTGGTGACGGCAAGCGCCACCGGGCCGATATGGGCGAGCACCGCGCACCATGCGCCGACATCGGCCAGCGCGAAGAGGGTGGGGCCGGAAATCGTGCCGCCGGGACGCAGGTGCCGCTCGTTGGGCATGAGCCGCATGGTGATTGTGCCGGGACCGACCGTCATCACCTCGAACACCTTGCCATCCGTATGAAGCTGCGGAAAGTCCGCTTCGAGGAAGCGGTTCAGCGCTTCCGGGCTCATGATCGGCGTCAGTTCCATTGCATGTCTCTCCATGAGGCCGTTTACAGACCGATTTCCCCGCTGCCGCAAGCCCTCTGAAAGTCTATGCCGGTGCGTTTGAAGTGCGCTTGAAACGATCCCGCGCGCGGCGTAGGACCGCAGGCGACGCAAAGATGGAGGCGGACATGGCTGATGTGGTGGAATTCCGGAAAGACGGATCGGGCGCTCTGGTGCGGGTGGAAAGAGCCGAACCGATCCTGCGGATCACGCTGAGCAATCCGCCGGCCAACGCGCTTTCCATCGCCACCATGGAGGCTCTCGGCGATGCACTGGATGCCGCCGCAAAGGATGACGCGATCCGAATCGTCGTGCTTTCCTCCACCGGAAAGGTCTTTTCCGCCGGTCATGACCTCAAGGAAATGACCGCGCATCGCGAGGATGCCGATGGCGGCCGCGCCTTCTTCGAAAAGACCATGCGCATGGCCGCGGACATCATGCTGAAGATCGCCGCTTTGCCGCAGCCCGTGGTGGCCGAGATCGACGGCCTCGCCACTGCCGCCGGCTGCCAGCTCGTCGCCAGTTGCGACCTTGCCATCTGCACCGACACCTCGACCTTCTGCACGCCGGGCGTCAATATCGGCCTGTTCTGCTCGACCCCGATGGTCGCCGTCGTCAGGGCAGCGCATCCCAAGCAGGCGATGGAAATGCTGTTGACCGGCGAGACCATCGACGCCTCCACCGCCAAGGATTTTGGCCTTATCAACCGCATCGTGCCGCAGCAATATCTGCGCCAGGTCGTCGACAAATACGCCGCCGTCATCGCCGCCAAATCCCCGCAGGCCCTGCGGATCGGCAAGGCCGCGATCCGTGCCCAGGCGGGCCTGCCGGTGGCGGAGGCCTATGACGTGGCGGTCGCGACGATGGTGGAGAACATGATAGCGGATGACGCGAAGGAAGGCATCGGCGCGTTTTTGAACAAGCGCATGCCGGAGTGGAAATAATGGCCAGAATTGAACGGTTTCAGAGGGATCATATGGATCGGCTTCAACTCCATGACGAAGTTGAAGCGAAGTTGTTCGTCCAAGACTATGACGGGCGAAAGTTGATGCAGATATCAACCTATGGCCGGCCTGGCCGCCAAGAGGTCGGTAAGCTCAGCCAAACCATCCAGTTGGATGAGGGGGCTGCTCGCCAGCTATTTGATATTATGAAGACAGAGTTCGGGTTCAAGTAACCTACGCTAGCTTCAGCACCAGCACGCCGCAGGCAATCACCGCCCCCGCCACATAGCGCCAGATGCTCGCCGTCTCCTTGAGGATGAATACGGAGATCAGCAGCGCGAAGAGGATGGCGGTTTCGCGCAGTGCGGCGACAGTGGCAACGGGGGCCTTGGTCATGGCCCAGAGCGCGAGGCCGTAGGAGGCGATGGAGCCGGCGCCGCCGAAGAGGCCGCGCGCCCAGTTGCGGCGAACGTGGGTCCAGACGGTGGTGGTGCCGCGGCGGTAGATCGCCCAGGCAAACAGCAGCACGGGCGGCAACAGCGCCATCCAGAGCGTGTAGGAGATCGCGTTGCCGGAAGCGCGGGCACCAGCGCCGTCCACGAAGGTATAGGTGGCGATGACGATGGCATTCGCCAGCGCGAGCAGGATGGCATGGCGACCGCCATGGCGCGATTCGAAGGCGAGCGTCAGCACGCCGGCCGAGATGACGAGCACGCCGATCATCGCCGTCGTGGTCAGGTGCTCGCCGAGCACCACACCGCTCGTCATGGCGACGAGGAGGGGGGCGGTGCCGCGCATCAGCGGATAGACGAGCCCGATATCGCCCGCCCGATACGCGCCGGCCACCAGCTGGAAATAGGCGAATTGCAGGAAGGCCGAGACGAAGATGAACGGCCAGGCCTCCGGTTTCGGCAGAGGCACGAAGGGCAGGAAGAACAGGCCGACGGCGCCGGCGCCGAGTGCCACCATCGCCGCATCCAGCGACTTGTCCGTCCCGGCCTTGACGATGGCATTCCAGGTCGCGTGCAGGGCCGCGCCGAAAAGCACGAGAAAGAGAACGTCTAACGGCAATCTGGGACCTCGGAGGGGCAGGCGGGCGGGACGGGGAGTGATGTCTTCATCTGCCCAAACACGCTGATTTGCAATCGGGATTTTTTGCGAATATTGCCCTGATCAGCCGCGAAAGCGAGGGAAATGATCCGATTTGGCACAATAGGCGGCCGGAAGCGGGCAAAAGCGCGATCGTCTTGTTTAAGGTTCTGCGCTAGACTGTGTCTTGTAAGATGAGTGAGAGACGGTCGCAAACGCCGGAGGAGGCTGCGATGAACCACGATCGCTATCCCGACAGCTACATCCGCAATATCCTGTCATCCGTGCACACGATCGCCGTGCTCGGCGCCTCCCCGAACGATGGCAGGCCGAGCCACGGTGTGATGGGTTTCTTGCTCGGCAAGGGGTTTCGCGTCATCCCGGTCAATCCCGGTCATGCCGGCAAGACCATTCTCGGCCAGACCGTCTATGCGCATCTCGCCGATATCCCAGACGCCATCGACATGGTCGACGTTTTCCGCGCGGCGAGCCAGTTCGGCGCCGTCGTGGACGAGGTTCTGGCGATGAAGCCGATGCCGAGAGTGCTCTGGGGCCAGTTCTCCGTGCGCGACGACGCGGCGGCGGCGCGGGCCGAGGCGGCTGGCATCCAGGTCGTCATGGATCGTTGCCCGGTGACGGAATATCCGGTGCTGATGCTCAAAGCGTCCTGACAACCGTCAAATATTGACTTCACGCAACGTTACCCCAATTCTCCATGGAGAAACGGGACAGCGCCATGAATCACGATTCCTATCCGGACTACTATATCGCCGACATCCTGCGCTCGACGAAGATCATCGCGCTCGTCGGCGCGTCGCCAAACCCGGAGCGCCCGAGCCATCGGGTCATGGCTTTCCTGCTGCGCAAGGGCTACCGGGTCATCCCGGTCAATCCCGGCCAGGCCGGCAAGGAAATCCTCGGTCAGCCGGTCGTCGCGCGCCTTGCCGATATCGTCGAGCCGATCGACATGGTCGATGTGTTTCGCGCCGCGGATGCGCTGCCGGATCTCGTCGATGAGGTTCTGGCGCTCTCTCCTCTCCCGAAGGCGATCTGGGGCCAGCTTTCCGTGCGCCACGACGCGGCGGCGGCAAAGGCGGAAGCGGCCGGCATCAAAGTCGTGATGGATCGCTGCCCGGCCATCGAATATCCGCGCCTCGTCGCCTGAACGCTCCGGGCGCGAAAAGCGCTTTGTCGCACCGGCGCTTTTCCGGAAAATCTTTCTTTGACGGGCCCTTAGCTCTCTGAAATAGTGCCCCGACTTTAGCCAGGGAGGGCATTTCATGACGAAGAACAAGCCAGGATTTTCCACGCTCGCCATTCACGCCGGCGCCCAGCCGGACCCGACGACCGGTGCGCGCACGACGCCGATCTACCAGACGACCAGCTTCGTCTTCAACGACACCGATCACGCCGCCTCGCTCTTCGGCTTGCAGGCCTTCGGCAATATCTACACCCGCATCATGAACCCGACCCAGGCCGTGCTCGAAGAGCGCGTCGCAGCCCTTGAAGGCGGTACGGCCGCACTCGCCGTCGCCTCGGGCCACGCCGCACAGCTCCTGGTTTTCCACACGATCATGCGTCCGGGCGATAATTTCATTGCGGCGCGGCAGCTTTACGGCGGTTCGGTCAACCAGTTCGGCAATGCCTTCAAGAGCTTCGACTGGCACGTGCGCTGGGCCGATACCGCCGATCTCGCAAGCTTCGAAAGCCAGATCGACGACAAGACCAAGGCGATCTTCATCGAGAGCCTGGCCAATCCCGGCGGCACTTTCGTCGATATCGCCGCCATTGCCGACGTGGCACACCGCCACGGCCTGCCGCTGATCGTCGATAACACGATGGCCACGCCCTACCTCGTGCGTCCGCTGGAGCATGGCGCCGACATCGTCGTGCATTCGCTGACCAAGTTCATGGGCGGCCACGGCAATTCCATGGGCGGCGTCATCGTCGACGGCGGCACCTTCGACTGGACGGCGTCGGGCAAGTACCCGATGCTTTCCGAGCCGCGGCCGGAATATGCCGGCATGGTATTGCACGCGACCTTCGGCAATTTCGCCTTCGCGATCGCCTGCCGCGTGCTCGGCCTGCGCGACTTCGGCCCGGCCATCTCGCCGTTCAACGCCTTCCAAATCCTTACCGGCATCGAGACGCTGCCGCTCAGGATGCAGCGCCATTCCGACAACGCACTCGCCGTCGCCAAGTGGCTGAAGTCCCACGACAAGATCGCCTGGGTCAACTATTCCGGCCTTGACGACCATGCCAACCACGCCTTGCAGCAGCGTTATTCGCCGAAGGGCGCCGGCGCCGTCTTCACCTTCGGTCTGAAGGGCGGCTACGAGTCGGGCAAGCGCTTCGTCGAAGGGCTGGAAATGCTCTCGCACCTCGCCAATATCGGCGACACGCGCTCGCTGGTCATCCACCCGGCCTCCACCACGCACCGCCAGCTCTCCGAAGAGCAGCAGGTCGCCGCCGGCGCCGGCCCCGACGTCGTGCGCCTGTCGATCGGCATCGAGGATGCCGCCGATATCATCGCGGATATCGAGCAGGCGCTGGCCAAGGCCTGATCCCCAGAATCCCATACGGGCGGCCCTCGGGCCGCCCGTTTCATGTCAGCAAGTGGATAGACACATGAGCAAGGTCCAACCCTTCGACATTTCCGCCGTCACGCCGGAAGAGGGCCGCCCGGCCGAAGACCGGCTGATCGCGGGCGATCCGGTCTTCACCACCTGGAACATCGAGGAAGCCGATGGCGGCATTTATGCCGGCATCTGGCAGTCGACGCCGGGTAAGTGGCGCATCCAGTACGACGAGTGGGAATATTTCCACATCCTCGAGGGGCACTCGATCGTCGTCTCGGAAAACGGCGAGACCACCCATCTGAAAGCCGGCGACCGCCTGATCCTCAGACCCGGCTTCAAGGGAACCTGGGAAGTCGTTGAAACGACTCGCAAGGACTACGTCATCCGCGTCTAGGGTTTCGCCAACAAGGCTTTTGCCAGATCGAGCAGCGTGTATGGCTCCGGTTCTGCTCAGGGGCTAGGATGCTGCCTGTAGCGGGAAAAAATTGGCCAAGAACGTTGCGATGCCCAGCGTCCCGGCGAGCGAGAAGCATATGAAGCCGTAGGTGTCGCAAGGCCGCTTCATCCGCAATTTGCTGCGGCCTGAACTGGCCTGATGGAGCAGGAAACCGGTTATAAAGACGAGGGCGACAGTCACGCCGATATGTGGCTGATGGTCGAAGAGACCCACGAGACCGAGCAGGGTGAGGGGCACCGGAACGCCGATGGCAAAGCCCAGAAGCAAGCTGCCGATTCCTGATGTCTCCGTACAGGACGAAGAGCGAAAGAAGCGTGCCACGCCCCCGATGGCCGACGTCAGGACAACGAGGCAGAGGTGTGGAAAAGAAAGACCCCAAGCCAAACTGCCTTCACTTGTGGACGTCGTGAATAGGACCCACAGCGCGACATTGGCGGCTACGAGTGCCGGGAACGTCCATTCATCACCGTGCGCCCGCAGAAAGCCGGAGGCGAGCATGGCGATGGGAACGAACAGATAGACCGCGCCGAAGACCGCACCGATGATAACAATGTTGTCGCCGTGTGCCACTCAGCGTCTCACCATTCCAGCTCCAGCGCCTCCAGCCCGTGGAAGTGATAGACATCCTTCACCACGGGCTGTTTCGCGATCTTCAGGCCCGGCAGGCGCTGGAAGAGGATCGGCAGCGCGATATTGAGCTCCAGCCTTGCGAGCGGCGCACCGATGCAGAAATGGATGCCGGCGCCGAAGGAGAGGTTGGCGCCTTCGTTGCGGTCGGGCTTGAAGATCAGCGGATCGGAGAATTTCTTCGGGTCGAGATTGGCGGCGGCCAGAATCATCGCGACCTTGTCGCCGCGGCGGAACTGGATGCCGTCGAGTTCGACATCTTCAAGCGCGAAGCGGTCGAAGATGTGGACGGGGGCGGAGATGCGCAGGCATTCCTCCACCGTGCGCTCCGTCGCCTTGTCGTCGGCGAAGAGCACGGCCGGGTCGGCGTCGTTTTCCAGGATGGTGCGCACGGCATTGCCGATCTGGTGCACCGTCGCCTCGTGACCGGCATTGAGCAGTACGATGGTCGTGGAGATCAGCTCGTCCTCGGTCAGGAGCTGGCCGCGATGTTCCGTGTGCACCATGTGCGAGAGCAGGTCGTCACGCGGCTCAGCACGGCGCTCGGCAATCACGCTGCGCACGTAATCGGAAAATTCCTGTGCTGCCTTGTCGGCGTTCAGTTCGTCCTGCTCGGTGCGACCGAACATGTACATGCGCACATAGGAGTGCGACCATTTCAGCAGCTGCGGCCCCATCTCGTCGGGAATGCCGATCATGCGGGCGATCATCGTCACCGGCAGGATGTCGGCAAAGGCGGCGAGAAGTTCGACCTTACCGTCCTTCTCGAAACGATCGATCGCCTCATGGCAGAGGGCAGCGATCTCAGGCGTCAGCTTCTCGATCATGCGCGAGACGAAGGCGCGGTTGACGAGGGTGCGCAGGCGCGTGTGCTCCGGCGGCTCCAGCTCGAGCAGAGACCAAGCCTCGGCGGCGTCGAAATGCTTGAGATGCGCCTGCGGCTCGGGCATGCCGAGCTCCTCGCGCGTCGCCACATGCAGGATCTGCCGGCCGAAGCGACGGTCACGCAGGAGGCCGTTCACATGGTCGTAACCGGTGAAATACCACATCTTCTGCTCTTCCCACCAGAAGGTGGGACAGTGCGCATGCAGCGCCGCGTAAACCGGGTTCGGATCGCGGTAGAAATCGGGGTTGCGGCCGTCGAGCGAGACGCGGCGGCTGGCGGGATCGATGGAGAGGAAGGGGAGATGTGTCGTCGTCATGATATCCAAGACCTAGCGGATTTCGCCGCGCCGTGAAAGCGCGACGATCCCGTGGTCAACAGCCGTGTCATTGCCCGAGCGCAACACCCTCCCGTCGCGGATCGGCCGCGCCCTTGAGGCCATCGGCGATGAGTTCGATGGCGTGCAGGCCGGAGTTCATGTCGCTTGCCTTGACCTCATAGCCGAGCGCCTTCAGCGGTTCTGAAAACTTTTCCGCATCGGTGCCGGCTTCGAGATCGTAGGGGCCGAAGCGGTTGATGAGGTGCGGCATGGCAACGATGCCGCCGACATCCATGCCCCAGTCGATATAGGCGATGAGGGCCTGCGCGACATAGCCGATGATCTGGCTGCCACCGGGCGAGCCGATGGCGAGAAGCGGCTTGCCGTCCTTCATCACGATGGTCGGCGACATGGAGGAGCGGGGGCGTTTGCCGGGCTCGACGCGATTGGCGACGGGCATGCCCTCGTCGTGCGTCTTGAAGGAGAAGTCGGTCAGCTCGTTGTTGAGCAGGAAGCCGTTGGTCATCAGCCGCGAGCCGAAGCCGTTCTCGATGGTCGTCGTCATCGAGACGACGTTGCCGTCCTTGTCGACGATGACGAAATGGCTGGTCGAGGGAAGTTCGATGGCCGCGTCGCGGCCGAAGTTGAAGGCGTGGTCCCATTCCGGCTTGCCCGCGCCGACGGCGTCTTTGCCCAGCGCCTTGTCGCCGTCGAGCAGTTTTGCGCGTTCGCCGAGATAGGCCTTGTCGATGAGGCCCTTGATCGGGGAGGGCACGAAGTCCGTGTCGGCGAGGTAGCGTTCGCGGTCGGCGAAGGCGAGACGCTGGGCGTCGCCGATCAGTCGCCAGCTTTCGGGGTTGTTCTTGCCGAGGGCTTTCAGGTCGAAGTTTTCCAAGAGGCCGAGCATCTGGCCGATAGCGACGGCACCGGAGGAGGGCGGTCCCATGCCGCAGATATCGAGCGCGCGGTAGCTGACGCAGACCGGCCGCCGCTCCTTCACGTGGTAGTTCGCAAGGTCGGCAAGGGACAGGACGCCGGAATTTTTCCCGGACATGCGCACGGTATCGACAATCGCTTCGGCGATGGGGCCGCTATAGAAGGCGGAGGCACCGTCCCTGGCTATGGCGGAGAGCGTTTCAGCATAGGCTGGGTTCTTCAGGATCGTGCCGACGGTTAGCGGTGCGCCGTCGGCGCCGAAGAAATAGGATGCCGTCGCCTCGAAGGTCTTGAGCTTGTCGCCCTCCGTCGCAATCAGCTTGGCAAGCCGCGGGGAAACGGCGAACCCGTCCCGTGCCAGTTTTTCAGCCGGTGAGAAGAGCTCTTTCCAGTCCTTGCGGCCCCAGCGCTTGTGCGCCTCCTGCAGCAGCATGACGGTGCCGGGCGTGCCGACCGAACGGCCCCCGACGACGGCGTCGAAGAACTGCATCGGTTCGCCCTTGTCGTCGAGGAAGAGTTTCGGCGTCGCGTCGGCAGGCGCCGTCTCGCGGCCGTCGAGCGTGAAGAGGCGCTTCGCCTCGGCGTCGTAATAGACGAGGAAGGCGCCGCCGCCGAGGCCGGAGGATTGCGGCTCGACGAGGCCGAGCACGGTCTGCACCGTTATCATCGCATCGATGGCGCTGCCGCCGTCCGCCAGGACCTTTTCGCCGGCCTCGGCCGCCAGCGGGTGAGCGGCGGCGACCATATGCGCCTTGGCGGTCGTGATCTTCGCCGCCGCAAGGCCGGTCGCGCGTTCCGGTGACACGGTGTCGGAGGCCTGCTGGGCCGGCGCCGCCGTCGATGTCAGAAAGAGAAGCCCGAGGGCGACGAGGGATCGTTTCATGGTGATTGCCTCCGCTGGGAGGGATATAGTGCGGGCAATCGCAAAGGGGAGGCAAGATGGCGTACGGAATTCACGCTTTCTTCACGCTGACAGCGCTTGCCTTGTGGAAATCATCGCCCGACGTTGCGTGAGTTAACCGCATTCTCGCATTGAGCGCCGCAAAACATGGCGCCGTCTTGAAGTCCGATACCCTGACACTCTATGTAGGGGAGACGAAACTTGCTGATTCCCAACGCTTGGCGAGGGTTTCAGGGCACTTGAGATGAAGGATCGATATGAGAAATCCCGTAGATACCGCCATGGCTCTGGTGCCGATGGTCGTCGAGCAGACCAACCGCGGCGAGCGTTCCTACGACATCTATTCGCGTCTCCTCAAGGAGCGCATCATCTTCCTCACCGGTCCGGTGGAAGATCACATCGCAACGCTCGTCTGCGCGCAGCTTCTCTTCCTCGAGGCCGAAAACCCGAAGAAGGAAATCGCGCTCTACATCAATTCGCCAGGTGGCGTCGTCACCTCCGGCATGGCGATCTATGACACGATGCAGTTCATCAAGCCTGCCGTATCGACGCTCTGCATCGGTCAGGCCGCTTCGATGGGTTCGCTGCTGCTGGCGGCCGGCCACAAGGACATGCGCTTCGCCACGCCGAACGCTCGCATCATGGTTCATCAGCCCTCGGGCGGTTTCCAGGGCCAGGCGTCTGATATCGAGCGCCATGCCAAGGACATTATCAAGATGAAGCGCAAGCTGAACGAGGTCTATGTCAAGCATTGCGGCCGCACCTATGAGGAAGTCGAACAGACGCTCGACCGCGACCATTTCATGAATGCCGACGAGGCGAAGGACTGGGGTTTGATCGACCGCGTCATCACCAGCCGCGAGGCGCTCGAAGGACCGGACGCGGCGTAATCCGCGTTCGGGGCTGCGAGGCCGGATGACGCTCGACGACTACAACGCCTTCTGCGCTTCGCTCCCCGCCACGACGCATGTCGTGCAATGGGGCGGGGCGCATGTCTGGAAGGTCGGCGACAAGGTTTTCGCCATCGCCGGCTGGAGCGAGGGGGTTGGGCTCGGGGTGACGTTCAAGGTGACGGAGCTCGCCTACGACATTCTGCGTGAGCAGCCCGGATGCCGCCCGGCACCCTATCTCGCCTCGCGCGGAATGAAGTGGATTCAGCGGCAGACGGGCGAATCAGTTGATGATGCGGCCCTGTGTGACTATCTAAGGGAAAGCCACGGTCTGGTGGCGGCGAAGTTGACGCGCAAGGCCCGTGCCGATCTTGGCTTAAGGTGCGAATGAAGGCAATCGCGCGATTTGTAATGATCGCGGGGCTTTATCCTCGCCATAAAGCCGGTAATATTGGCCGTTAATGCTATGTTGATTTGTGACGGCTTAGCATTCGGTGTTTAACGGGGAATGCGTTGCAACCGGTTCAAGGGCGTGGCCCGGGCCGGTCAGTACCCCTGGAAGCCTTTGAAGGATGCTACGCTTCCGAAAGGGCGGTTTGAGTGGTCCGGCCATCTTCTCCGAGAGATGAACGGCGTGCTGGAAGGAAAGTGATATGAGCAAGGTCAGCGGCAGCAACGGCGGCGACTCCAAGAATACCCTTTACTGCTCCTTCTGCGGCAAGAGCCAGCACGAGGTCCGCAAGCTGATTGCCGGACCGACCGTGTTCATCTGCGATGAATGCGTCGAATTGTGCATGGACATCATCCGCGAGGAGAACAAGACCTCCATGGTGAAATCCCGTGACGGCGTTCCGACGCCGCAGGATATCATCAAGGTCCTCGACGAATATGTCATCGGCCAGCAGCAGGCCAAGCGCATCCTGTCGGTCGCGGTGCACAACCACTACAAGCGCCTGGCGCATGCCGCCAAGGGCTCGGACGTGGAACTGGCGAAGTCGAACATCATGCTGGTCGGCCCGACGGGCTGCGGCAAGACCTATCTCGCCCAGACGCTCGCCCGCATCATCGACGTGCCCTTCACCATGGCGGATGCCACGACGCTCACCGAAGCCGGTTATGTCGGCGAGGACGTCGAAAACATCATCCTGAAGCTTCTCCAGGCGGCCGACTACAATGTCGAACGTGCGCAGCGCGGCATCGTCTATATCGACGAAGTCGACAAGATCTCGCGCAAGTCCGACAACCCGTCCATCACCCGTGACGTCTCGGGTGAAGGTGTGCAGCAGGCGCTTCTGAAGATCATGGAAGGCACGGTTGCCTCGGTTCCCCCGCAGGGCGGCCGCAAGCATCCGCAGCAGGAATTCCTGCAGGTCGACACGACGAACATCCTGTTCATCTGCGGCGGCGCCTTTGCCGGTCTCGACAAGATCATTTCGGCGCGCGGCGAAAAGACCTCGATCGGTTTCGGCGCGCAGGTTCGTTCGCCGGAAGATCGCCGCGTCGGCGAAGTCCTGCGCGAACTGGAGCCGGAAGACCTGGTCAAGTTCGGCCTCATCCCGGAATTCATCGGCCGTCTGCCGGTTCTGGCGACGCTGGAAGACCTCGACGAGGACGCGCTGATCCAGATCCTGTCCGAGCCGAAGAACGCGCTGATCAAGCAGTATCAGCGCCTGTTCGAGATGGAAGACGTCGAACTGACCTTCCACGAGGATGCTCTGCGCGAAATCGCCAAGCGTGCGATCATCCGCAAGACCGGCGCCCGCGGCCTGCGCTCGATCATGGAAAAGATCCTGCTCGATACGATGTTCGAACTGCCGACGCTGGAAGGCGTTCGCGAGGTCGTCATCTCCGACGAGGTCGTCCGCGGTTCGGCCCGCCCGCTCTACATCTACTCGGAGCGCTCCGAGGAGAAGGCCAACGTATCGGCCTGATCGATGCCAAACCGTTCAGGAAAGACCCGCCGCCGGCGGGTCTTTTCGTTTCGGGGACGTCTAGCGACATTTCGTGACTGGTCGCCTTGGCCTTAAAAGGTCATGATGATGAACCTTCCGCTGCTTCGACAAGGCGTTGCGAAACGTTATCAGTCGAGCGAAGATGGAAGACTTCGATTCTGTGTCTCGCGTAGGCTCCGGCAGCTTTGCCGGAGGAAGGCCGCAAGTTCCGCGACAGCGCGGAAGACTAGACTTCCTGTCGTTGGTTCGTCTTGTCCGCAGTGGAGTGGGGCACTCCGCAACCGGGCTTGAAAATACGTCAACCGCACGCCACTTGTGGATGGAAAAGATCGCCGGCCCGGTGTCCCCAGAGACCGACAGGACCGGTTCCCGGAAACGGGACGTTTGAAAGGAAATGACATGACGAAGAAGACGTCTGCGCCGCACGATTCCACGGCCTTCCCGGTCCTGCCCCTGCGCGACATCGTGGTGTTCCCGCACATGATCGTGCCGCTGTTCGTCGGTCGCGAAAAGTCGATCCGCGCGCTGGAAGAGGTGATGGGCACCGACAAGCAGATCATGCTTGCCACCCAGATCAACGCTTCCGACGACGATCCGGAGACCGACGCCATCTACCGCATCGGCACCGTCGCCAACGTTCTCCAGCTCCTGAAGCTGCCCGACGGCACCGTCAAGGTTCTGGTCGAAGGCCGCGCCCGCGCCGAAATCGACGGCTATACGGACCGTGAAGAATTCTACGAGGCGATGGCCCATGTCCTGGCCGAGCCGGACGAAGACCCGGTCGAGATCGAAGCGCTGTCGCGCTCGGTCGTCTCCGAGTTCGAAAACTACGTAAAGCTCAACAAGAAGATTTCGCCCGAAGTCGTCGGTGCCGCGAGCCAGATCGAGGATTATTCGAAGCTCGCCGACACGGTCGCCTCGCACCTCTCCATCAAGATCGTCGAGAAGCAGGAAATGCTTGAGACGACGAGCGTCAAGCTGCGCCTGGAGAAGGCGCTCGGCTTCATGGAAGGCGAGATTTCGGTTCTGCAGGTCGAAAAGCGCATCCGCTCGCGTGTCAAACGCCAGATGGAGAAGACCCAGCGCGAATACTATCTCAACGAACAGATGAAGGCGATCCAGAAGGAGCTCGGCGACGGCGAGGACGGCCGCGACGAGATGGCCGAACTGGAAGGCAAGATCTCCAAGGTCAAGCTTTCCAAGGAAGCCCGTGAAAAGGCCGACGCGGAACTGAAGAAGCTGCGCCAGATGAGCCCGATGTCGGCGGAAGCCACCGTCGTGCGCAACTATCTCGACTGGCTGACGGGTATTCCGTGGGGCAAGAAGTCGAAGATCAAGACCGACCTCAACGCTGCGGAAAAGGTCCTCGACGAGGATCACTTCGGCCTCGACAAGGTCAAGGAGCGTATCGTCGAATATCTCGCCGTGCAGGCCCGCTCGACCAAGATCAAGGGCCCGATCCTGTGCCTCGTCGGCCCTCCGGGCGTCGGCAAGACCTCGCTCGCCAAGTCGATCGCCAAGGCGACCGGCCGCGAATATATCCGCATGGCGCTCGGCGGCGTTCGCGACGAAGCCGAAATCCGCGGTCACCGCCGCACCTATATCGGCTCGATGCCCGGCAAGGTCATCCAGTCGATGAAGAAGGCCAAGAAATCCAACCCGCTCTTCCTGCTCGACGAGATCGACAAGATGGGCATGGATTTCCGCGGCGACCCGTCTTCGGCCCTGCTCGAGGTGCTGGATCCGGAACAGAACTCGACCTTCATGGATCACTACCTGGAAGTCGAATACGACCTGTCCAACGTCATGTTCGTGACGACGGCGAATACTCTGAACATTCCGGCTCCGCTTATGGACCGCATGGAAGTCATCCGCATCGCAGGCTACACCGAAGAGGAAAAGCTGGAAATCGCCAAGCGGCACCTGCTGCCCAAGGCGATCCGCGACCACGCGCTGCAGCCGAAGGAGTTTTCGGTCACCGACGGCGCGCTGATGGCGGTCATCCAGCAGTACACCCGCGAAGCGGGCGTGCGTAACTTCGAGCGTGAACTGATGAAGCTCGGCCGCAAGGCTGTCACCGAGATCATCAAGGGCAAGGCGAAGAAGGTCGAGGTCACGGCTGACAACATCCATGACTTCCTCGGCGTCCCGCGCTTCCGCCACGGCGAAGCCGAGCGCGAGGATCAGGTCGGTGTGGTCACGGGACTTGCCTGGACGGAAGTCGGCGGCGAGCTGCTCACCATCGAAGGCGTCAGCCTGCCGGGTGGCAAGGGCCGCATGACGGTCACGGGCAACCTGAAGGACGTGATGAAGGAATCGATTTCGGCAGCAGCGTCCTATGTCCGCTCGCGCGCCGTCGATTTCGGCATCGAGCCGCCGCGCTTCGACAAGACGGATATCCACGTGCACGTGCCGGAAGGTGCGACGCCGAAGGACGGCCCGTCGGCCGGTATCGCCATGGCGACTGCCATCGTTTCCATCATGACCGGTATCCCGGTCTCGAAGGATATCGCGATGACGGGCGAAGTGACGCTGCGCGGCCGGGTCCTGCCGATCGGCGGCCTGAAGGAAAAGCTGCTCGCAGCCCTTCGCGGCGGCATCAAGAAGGTGCTGATCCCGGAAGAGAACGCCAAGGACCTGGCCGACATTCCGGACAACGTGAAGAACAACATGGAGATCGTCCCGGTCTCGCGCATGGGCGAGGTCATCCAGCACGCCCTGCTGCGCAAGCCCGAGCCGATCGAATGGGACAGTGCTGCGGCAGAAGCTGCCCGTGTTCCGGCGGTCGAATCGACCGAAGACGGCACCGGCGCAATCGCGCATTGAGCCTTAATGCCGGGTGAAACGCCCGGCATTTTGGGGCAAAACAGGAAAAGACCGGCCTTGCGGCCGGTCTTTTTCGTTGAAAAACGTGTGTAAACCCCGGATTCTCAGGGGATTGCGACGAAATATTCTTGCGAGGCGAGGGGCGATGCGTATTCTGCCCCCGACTTGTATGAGTCGTTTCAAACCGTATGAAAGGGGTGGAAACATGAACAAGAATGAACTCGTATCCGCGGTCGCCGAGAAGTCTGGCCTCTCCAAGACGGACGCAGCATCTGCTGTCGACGCCGTTTTCGAAACGATCCAGGGCGAACTCAAGAACGGTGGCGACGTTCGTCTCGTCGGTTTCGGCAATTTCTCCGTGTCGCGTCGTGAAGCTTCGAAGGGCCGCAACCTTTCGACCGGTGCCGAGATCGAGATCCCGGCTCGCAACGTGCCGAAGTTCTCGGCCGGCAAGGGCCTCAAGGACGCCGTCAACGGCTGATCCCAAGCCAATGCGTGCACCCCAGGCTTTTAAGCCCGGGGTTTGCATTGTGTCGCAGATCTGAAGTTCCGCAGCGTCCCGGACGCGTTCTCGCGACGCGTGGCGCTGCAGGGCAGAGCGGTCATCCACTCCGCCGCAAATCCTGAATTTCAGGCTCGGGGTCCGGTTCATCCGGGCCCCCTTTTGTTTGGCGGCTGTGCGTGTGGAACCGTCGCCCAAGTGTCATGCGCCTGTAACAAGAAAGCCTCAGAACCGCCCGGTTCCAAGAAACCGGATTCCGGAGGATTTCATGAAAACCCGTTCTCTCACCGCGGCACTGGCCGCGGTTCTCGCCGCATCGGTAGCCTCTGCCGCCAGCGCCGAGCCCGTATTCAATCGCATTGCGTCCTTCGCCGTTGCCGATAACCTGCCCGAGGGCAAGGACAAGGCGACGCCGACGTCGGCGGAAATCATCGCCGCCTCCGAAGACGGCAACACGCTCGTCTATTCCGACAGCCCGAACAAGGCGATCGGCATCATCGACATCACCGACGCCAAGGCCCCGAAGGCCGGCGGTTCCGTCACGTTCGAAGGCGAGCCGACATCCGTTGCCGTTGCCGCTGGCAAGGCGCTGGTTGCCGTCAACACGCGTGAAAGCTTCGTCAAGCCGTCGGGCGTGCTGGCTCAGGTCGATCTCGTCTCGAAAAAGATCGACGCGACCTGCGACCTTGGTGGTCAGCCGGACTCGATTGCGCTGAACAAGGACAAGACGCTCGCCGCCATCGCCATCGAGAACGAGCGCGACGAAGAGGTCAATGACGGCGACATCCCGCAAATGCTGGCCGGCGACCTCGTCCTCCTGTCGCTGAAGGATGGTGTCGTCGATTGCGGCTCGATCAAGCATGTTACGCTGACCGGCCTTGCCGATGTTGCCGGTGAAGACCCGGAGCCTGAATTCGTTTCCTTCAACAGCCTCGATGAAATCGCGCTGACGCTGCAGGAAAACAACCATATCGTCATCATCGACGGCAAGACCGGCACCGTGAAGACCCATTTCTCGGCCGGCGCTGTCAGCTTGGAAGGCGTCGATACCAAGAAGGACGGCGCGCTGAAATTCACCGGTGACGTGAAGGACGTTGCCCGCGAACCCGACGCCGTGAAGTGGCTGGACGATGACCGTCTCGTCGTTGCCAATGAAGGCGACTGGAAGGGCGGCGCGCGCGGCTTCACCATCTTCGGCAAGGACGGCAAGGTCCTCTATGAGAACGGCACTGCCTTCGAGCGCGAGATCGCCAAAATCGGCCACTATCCGGACAAGCGCAACAAGAAGGGCGTCGAGCCGGAAGGCCTTGAGGCCGCCAAGTTCGGCGACGACAATCTATTTTTCGTGCTCGCCGAGCGCGCGTCGATCGTCGGCGTCTACAAGGACACGGGTGCAGAGCCGCAGCTTCTCCAGCTCCTGCCGTCGGGCATCGCGCCGGAAGGCGCCGTCGCCATTCCGGGCCGCAACCTTTTCGTGACCGCCAACGAGGCCGATCTCGTCGAGGACGGCGGTGCGCGTTCGCATGTCATGCTCTACGAGCGTGCCGAAGGCGAGGCGACCTATCCGCAGATCGTCTCCGCCGAGAAGGACGGCGAGCTGATCGGCTTCGGCGCCCTGTCGGGCCTCGCTCCGATCAAGGACAAGCCGGGCATGCTCGTCGCTGTCAACGACAGCTTCTACGCCTCGCAGCCGACGATCTTCACGATCGACGCCACCGCCAAGCCGGCGAAGATCGTCGATGCGCTGCGCATCACCCGCAACGGTGCTGCCGCCCAGAAGCTCGACAGCGAAGGCCTGACGCCGGATGGCGAAGGCGGCTACTGGCTTGCCAATGAAGGCGATGCCGACAAGCTCGTCAGCCATGCCATCATCCACGTGACCGAGAAGGGTGAGATCGACAAGGAAATCGCCATTCCCGCAGAACTGCGTGCCCACGAAAAACGCTTCGGCTTCGAAGGCATCACCAGCGTCGGTGAAGGCGACGACCTGACGCTCTGGATGGCCGTGCAGCGCGAATGGGCTGACGACGAGAAGGGCTTTGTAAAGCTCGTTTCCTACAAGCCGACGTCCAAGGAATGGGGCGCCGTGCGCTACCCGCTCGAAAAGACGGAAAGCGGCTGGGTCGGTCTGTCGGAAATCACCGCGAACGGTGACTACGCCTATATCATCGAGCGTGACAACCTGATTGGCCAGGCGGCCAAGCTGAAGAAGCTTTACCGCGTGGCCCTTGCCGATCTGAAGCCGGCCAAGCTCGGCGGCGCGCTGCCGGTCGTCAAGAAGGAAGAGGTCCGTGATCTCATTCCCGACCTCAAGGCCACCAACGGTTATGTCGTCGACAAGGTCGAGGGTTTTGCCATCGACGCCGCCGGCAACGGGTTCGTTATCACCGACAATGACGGCGTGGACGATTCCTCCGGCGAAACGCTGTTCTTCGGCATCGGTCCGATCAACGCGATGTAAGGATCCGCGATCCGGTGCCTTTCCTTGAGGGGAGGCGCCGGGCGGCGTATTGAAAGACGCGCAAATGAAAAGGCCGGGATATTGCGATCCCGGCCTTTTCGATTGTCGTACTGTTCAAACTAGCTGACGGCCTGCAGGGGACGGGCAGGTGCCACGCCGGCATCGTCCGCGCTCTTGTCGCGTTCCCGTTGCAGCTCGTCGGTCTTCTCGCTGAGACAGCGGATGATTTCCTTCATGTGCTGCTTCTGATCTTCGGTCAGAACGGCGAATATCGCCTCGATCGTCTTGTGTTGCGGCTGCTGGGCGGCCGAAATGACGGTCCGGCCCATATCCGTAATCGAGACGATCTTGGCACGGCGGTCCTTCGGATCGGGATCGCGCTTGACCAGCTTGTCGCGCTCAAGACCATCGATCGCTTCCGTAACCGTACGGGGTGCGAAACCGAGGGCGCAGGCAATATCCGTCGACCGCTGAGGGCCCTGGCATTCGAGAAGAAGCAGGAACTTGCTGCGGGCGAGCGACACACCTTCGTCCATCATGCACTCATTCACCAGGCGGCTCACCTGATGGTAGAGTTTGAACATGCCTTGGGAGATTTCTATCGTGCTACTCATGAGGTGGAATATAGGTATTATGAGGTACCATGTCAAATGATCACGAAGTTTTTCGGATAATTTGATCATATATATTGAACGATCACTGTAAATGCGAACGGTCATGCTCCCGGCATTATTCTCGGCTTTTCGCTGCCCTTTTCGGGGTGGGGCGATTTTCCCTGCATAACGGCCCCCTTTGGCCCGCAAGCATTGACCCGGAGGAGGGGGGAGGCGATTGTCCGGCCATGCCTTTCCGCTTCATCCACACCGCAGACCTGCATCTCGATTCGCCGCTTTCGTCGCTGGCGCTGCGCAATGCCGAGCTCGGCGATCTCGTACGCGGCGCGACACGCAAGGCCCTCTCGCGCATCGTTGATCTCGCCATCGGCGAGGCGGTGGATGCGGTGCTGATCGCCGGCGATCTCTATGACGGCGCACAGACCTCGATGGCCACCGCGCTCTTCCTGATGGGCGAAATGCGGCGGCTGGACGCGGCCGGCATCCGCGTCTTCATCATCCGCGGCAATCACGATGCCCAATCGCAAATCACCCGCGAACTGACCTTTCCGCCTAACGTGCATCTCTTCGACGGGCGCGGCAAACCCGTCAAAGCCGGTGCGCTGGAAAACGGCCGGGATATCCATGTGCACGGCGTCAGCTTCGCCCAGCCGCACGCACCGGCCTCGCTGCTGCCGACGTTCCGCGCGCCGGTGGCCGATGCCGTCAATATCGGCATGCTGCATACGAGCCTTGCCGGCGGCAGCCGGCACGATCCCTACGCGCCGACAAGCGTTCCGGACCTCGTCTCCCACGGCTTCGACTATTGGGCGCTCGGCCATATCCACCAGCGGCGTGTGCATCAGGAGCGGCCGTGGATCGTCATGCCCGGCAATCCGCAGGGCCGCGACATCAATGAAGGCGGCGCCAAGGGCGTCACGCTCGCCACAGTCGGCGAGGATGGCGTGATCACCTGCGAGGAGCGTCCCGTCGCCGTCGCGGTCTTCGAGCGTCTTTCCGTCGATCTCTCCGGCATAGACGACTGGCACGGTATGCTCGATCGCACGGAAGCCGTGCTTTCCAAAGCCCATGAGGCAGCAAACGGCGCCCATCTCGTCGCGCGCCTCGCCATGACGGGTGCCACCCCGCTCGCCTGGCGTTTGCGCCGCGATGAGGACCTGCTGCTTGGCGAGGTACAGAACCTCGCCGCCTCGCTCGGCGAATGCTGGATCGAGGCCGTGGAACTCGTCGTGTCCGCGCCGCTCGCCGACGCGGGTGCCGATGCGGGGCCGGTCAACGAACTCGCCCGGCTGATGCGTGAGGATGTCGTGACGACCCATGCCTATCGCGCGGAACTGCGCGAGGCGCTGGCGGATGTGCTGCGTCAATTGCCCAAGGAGGCGCGCAGCCTGCTGGCGGGCGACGAGGCGGCGGAAGAGGCCCTGCTTTCCGATCTCGCGCTCGAGGGATCGGATGCTGTTTTGGCGCGCCTCGGCGGCGAAGGCGAGAGGGCCTGATGCGTCTCGACCGTCTCGATCTCATCCGCTACGGCAAGTTCACCGAGCGCAGCCTCGATTTTGGCGCGAAACAACCCGGCAAGCCGGATTTGCACCTCGTCTATGGTCCCAACGAGGCCGGCAAATCGACGCTGTTTTCCGCCTATCTCGACGTGCTCTTCGGTATCGAGCGCACCAGCGCTTACGGCTTCCTGCACCCTTATCCATTGATGCGTGTCGGCGGCCGCTTCTCTGTCGGCACGGAGCATCACGAGGCGTATCGCGTGAAGCGCAACCAGGGCTCGCTCGTCACCGCCGACGACCGGCCCTTGCCGGATACGCTCTTTGCCTCCGTGCTCGGCGGCATGGACCGCAATGCCTACCGCACGATGTTCTCGCTCGATGACGAAAGCATCGAAAAGGGCGGCGAGGATATCCTGAAGAGCGAGGGCGAACTCGGCGCCATGCTCTTCTCTGCCAGCTCCGGCCTCTCCGACATGGCGTCCAGTCTTACCGCCCTGAAAGCCCAGGCCGACGAATTCTACCGCCCCGCCGGCCGGCGGCATGGGCTCTCCACATTGAAAGCCGAAATCGAGGCGCTCGCCGCCGAGCGCAAGTCGCTGGATATCGCGGCGCGCGACTACGGCATTCTGGTGCGTGAACGCGAAGCCGCCGCCGAACGCCACGAGACGGTGACTGCGGCACGTCTCGCCGCGCGCGCCGCCCTTCAGCAAGCCGAACGCTGCCTGACCGCGCTGCCTACGCTTGCCCGTCTTCGGGCGCTACGCATGGAGCTCGGCGTTTTCGATCTCGGCGAAACGCCGCCCGCAACCTGGCGCGGATTGACCGGTGAACTCGCCCGCGAGGAAGCGGAAATCGCGGCCCGTGCGGCACGGGTGTTTGGCGAGCGCGAGCGCTGCATGGCGGAACGGGCCGGGCTTGCGGAAGACGACGCGGTTTTCACCGTGGAGGCGGACCTTGCGGCACTCTCCGGTTCCGCGCTGGAGGCGCGCTTCCGCACCGCCACGCTGGACCTCGTCTCTCGCATCGCCGACCGCGACAGGCTCGCCATGACGATCGAGGCCAACATCCGTGCGCTGGATCTTCCGGTGCAGACGGATCCCGCCGATATTCTGCTGCCCGCTGGTCTTGCCGAGCGGCTGACCGGCCTGCTTTCCCGCCGTGCAGCACTTGCCGAGCGTCGCGAGATTGCCCGGCGCGAGTTGAAGGACGCGCAGGAGGCGCGGGAGGCTGCGCGCGAAAAGGCGGAAGCCTTTGCCAAGGCGGAGAGCGACGACGAAACGCAATCCGCACTCTCCGCCGCCTTGCGTGCTGCCCGTGCGGGCGACCTTCCGCCACGCCTGCGTGAAAGCCGCCGCCTTGTTGCCCTCGCACGGCAGGAGGCAGATGCAGCGAGGACACGTCTCGCGCCGTGGTCGGGCACAGAGGGCGCACTGGAAGGCATGGCCGCGCCGATCGCATCGGTATTGGAGGACCTGCACCGGCGGCAGGAGGCTGCGGCGGAGACGCTTCGCCGCCATAAAGAACAGGTTGCGACAGGCGAACGCGACGCCGCGTCCGCCAAGGCCATGCTGGCCGCGCTGGTAACGGCGACGGGTGCGGCAGGCGAAGAGCATGCCGGGCAGCTCCGCGGCCTGCGCGATGCGGCTTGGCAGGCCCATCTCGCCCGTCTCGACCGCGAGACGGCGGCCGCCTTCGAGGCGCGCATGCATGATGATGACCGCGCTCGAGAGGCACGGCTGCGCAATGCCGACCGCCTGTCCGAAATCCGCCTCTTGGAGCGCTCCGTTGCCGAAGGAGCCGCGCGGCTCGATATCTTGACCCGCGAAACGGCGCGGCTGGAGCAGGCCGTGGCGGATACCGAGGCGGAGGTTGACGCGCGCGTTACAAGCGCAGGTCTTCCGGCTGGCTTCACGCTTCAGGACCTTTCCGATTGGCTGGAGCGGCGTGCTCTCGCACTTGAGAAGGCCGCCGCGCTGGACCGTCTGATGGTCGAAGCCGGGCTTGTCGAGACCGAGGCGCGCGATGTCGCGGCCAGGCTCGCGCACTTCCTGGTGGATGTCCTGGCGGAGGGCGCGACCTTCGAGGAAGTGCTGTTCCGCGCCGAAGACAGGCAGGACGCCCTGAAGGCGGCGCAGGCGCAGCGGCTGGCGGCGATCGAGCGGCTTGCCCGCGCGACGGAGGACGTGGCGGTGCGAAGCAGGGCGGCTGCGGAAACGGACGCCGCCGATGCCGCCTGGCTGGAGGCCTGGCATCAGACGATCGCCGGCACGTGGCTCGCGACGCGCGCCGCTCCCAAGGAGCCGGAGCGCATCGGCGCTCTGCTGCCCGGCTTGCAGGCTCTGGCGCAGAATGTCGAGCGTCGCGCCGAATTCGATCACCGCATCGCGGCCATGCAACGGGATCAGCAGGATTACGGCAATCACGCACGCCGGCTTGCTGACGCGCTTTCGCAACCTTTCAATGCGGACGACCCGCTCGCGACCGTCGCTACCATCGGTCGTCGGCTCGCCGAAGCGAAGACGGTGCGTGATAGGGCGAAGGCCCTCGACGACGCGATCGTCAGGCTGGATGAGGAGGAGAGGGCACTCGACGAGCGTCGCGCCGTGTTGACCGCGCGGCTTGGTGAAATCTTCGCCTTTCTCGGCTGCGACAGCCTCGCCGAAGCCGAAGTCCTGCTCGAAGCACACCGGCAGCGCGACGATCTTCGAAGCCGCATCTCGGAAATCGGGCGTGATCTCGTTCAGCAGATGCGCACCGGCACTGCAGACGAAGCGGAAGCGCTGTTGGCTGTTGTCGACGAGGCTCAGCTGGTGGCGGAAAAGGTCGATCTCGCCGCGCGACTCGATGGTCTCGACAAGGAGGTTGAAGAGCAGCACGTTGCGCGGGCACGGGCCGAGGAGGCGCTGGCAAAGGTCGCCGGCAGCGATGCGGCGGCGGTGCTGGAGGAGCGGCGGCGCACCGCCCTGGTGGATCTGGCGGAGAAATCGCGGCGCTACATGGCGACACGCGCCGGCATTCTCGCGGCCGAGCAGGCGCTGCGGCTCTATCGCGAGCGCCATCGCAGCGCGATGATGGAGCGCGCGTCGAAAACCTTTCGCGATATCACCGGCGGCGAATATGCCGGTCTCTCGACGATGCTGGAGAAGGAGGGCGAATTCCTTGTCGCCAATGCGGCCTCCGGCGCCTCGAAACTGGCGAAGGACCTCTCCAAGGGCACGCGCTTCCAACTTTATCTCGCCCTGCGCGTCGCCGGCTATCACGAGATCGCCGCCAGCCGCGAGATCGTGCCCTTCATCGCCGATGATATCATGGAGACCTTCGACGACGGCCGCGCCCTCAATGCGTTGCGGGTGATGGGTGACATGGCGACGGGCGGGCAGGTGATCTATCTCACGCACCACCAGCATCTCTGCGATCTCGCCCGCGAGGCCTGCCCCGACGTGACGATCCATCATCTCTGAGGGCTGAAACGTTAAACACGGCAAGGAACCATTAACCCCTGAACTTGACTTGACAGGGCGTAAATGGTTCTTGGCGCACCATCGGCATTGCTGCGAGCCCTGCTTCGCGCGGTGCTCCGCCTTCGAAGAAACGGACGGGAATGACTGGTAGAACCGGCAAAGAGGCAAGGATGTGGGAGCGGGGTTTTGCACCCGTCAGCTTCCTCGTGCTGCTCTTCACCGTGTTCCTCTCGCAGTTCTCGCTGCCGGGAGATGCCCCGCGCCACCCCCAGCGCACGGCCGCCGAAGGTGGTGTCGCGCCATCGCCGCTGTCTGCGGCGGGTGATGAACTGTGGTTCCCGGCCAACGGTCATGCCGAACGGCGGATCGCCAAGGCGAAAACCGGTCTTCCCGAGGGCGACGGTGCCGGCAAGGCGATCGTTCCCGGTGCCGGCCTTCTTCTCTACCCGTTCGAAGTCGTGTCGATTGCCGCCGCCGTCATTGTCGATGACAGCGCGCCCGCAACGGATCATCCTGCGTCCTTCCGCAGCCGCGCGCCCCCGGCTTTCGCTGCCTGAGGCCTTGTGGCGCCGATGCGCCGCGCCATTTGCTTGAAATTCCGATCCCATGGAGGGCGCCGGCTTTTGTCGCGCCTTTCCCGCAGTTGAAATGGAACAACCCCATGAAAACCTCCAAATGGGCATTGTTTGTCTCCGCCGCCATCATCCTGTTCGGGATGCTCGCGGCCGTGCCGAACGTGCTGACGCCTGAGCAGCAGGCGAAATACGGGCGCTATCTGCCCGCCAACCCGGTCACCCTCGGCCTCGACCTGAAGGGCGGCTCGCATCTCGTGCTCGAAGTGGATTCGGCGGCCCTGCGCAAGGCGCGCATGGATTCGCTGCTGAACGACACGCGCGCCATCCTGCGCACCGCCGGCGAGCGCGCCTCGGCCGCCCGTCTCAACGGCACGACCCTGACGATCACGCTGCCCGACCAGGCCGCCCTCGACAAGGTCCTGCCGGAAGTGCGCAAGCTCGCCGCACCGACCTCGACGCTCGGTTTCGGCGGCGGTTCGTCGGATATCGATGTCGCCAATACCGGCCTCGTGATCAACGTCACGCTGACGGAAGCCGGCGTCAACGAGCGCATGTCGGCCGCCGTCGAGCAGAGCCTTGAGATCATCCGCCGCCGCGTCGACCAGGTCGGCGTTGCCGAACCGCTCATCCAGCGCGTCGGCGGCGACCGCATTCTCGTGCAGCTGCCGGGTCTCCAGGATCCGACGCGCCTGCGCCAGCTGCTCGGCTCGACCGCGCAGATGAGCTTCCACATGGTCGACCAGACTGTGGATCCGAACGGCGTCGCCCCGCGCGGCGTGCTCATCCTGCCCGGCGCCAACGACAACAACAAATATGCCGTGGAAGAGCGCGTCGCGATCTCGGGCGACCGCCTGGCCGACGCCAAGGCCGGCTTCGACCAGCGCACGAGCGAACCGATCGTCTCGTTCAGCTTCGATTCGACCGGCGCACGCCAGTTCGCAGAGATCACGCAGGCCAATGTCGGCAAGCCTTTCGCCATCGTCCTCGACGGCAAGGTGCTGACCGCACCCGTTATCCGCGAGCCGATCATCGGCGGCCAGGGCCAGATCTCCGGCAATTTCAACCCGCAGGAAGCGACCGTCCTTTCGGCGCTCCTGCGCTCCGGTGCCCTTCCGGCACCGCTCACCATCATCGAAGAGCGCACGGTCGGCCCGAACCTCGGGTCGGACTCGATCCGCATGGGCCTTTATACGGGTCTCGCCGGCCTTGCGGCCGTCGTGGTGATGATGCAGGTGCTCTACGGCTCCTGGGGCCTTATCGCCAATCTCGGCCTCGTGCTGCACACGATCCTGACGATCGGCCTGCTCGGCATTCTGGGTTCCACGCTGACGCTGCCGGGTATTGCCGGTATCATCCTCGGTATCGGCATGGCCGTGGACGCCAACATCCTCATCAACGCCCGTATCCGTGAAGAAACGGCGGGCGGAGCAGGGGCCATGAAGGCGCTCGATGTCGGCTTCAACAAGGCCTATGCGACCATCGTCGACGGCAACATGACGACCATGGTCGGCATGATCCTGCTCTTCATGTTCGGCTCGGGTCCGGTGCGCGGCTTCGCGATCACCATGATCATCGGCCTTGCGATCTCGATGTTCACCTCCATCACCTTCGTGCGTTTCCTGATGCGCGAAGCCGTCATCGTGCGGAAGATGAAGAAGATCGAAATCCACTCGCTCTTCGGCCAGGTCTGGGAAATCCCGACCTTCTCCTTCATGCGCGGCCGCTATATCGCGATTGCCATGTCGGCGTTCATCTCGACGAGCTCGATCATCCTGTTCTTCACGCCGGGCCTCAATTACGGCATCGACTTCGTCGGCGGCATCCAGGTAGAGGCGACCTCCAAGACGCCGATCAACCTCGCGCCGCTGCGCGAGAAGATGGAAGGCCTCAACCTCGGCGAAGTGGCGCTGCAGGAATTCGGCCAGGGCACGTCGGTGCTCGTCCGCGTCCAGCGTCAGCCGGGCGGTGAAGAAGTGCAGACAGCGGCCCTCCAGAAGATTCGCGACGGCGTTGCCGAAGTGATCCCGGATGCGAGCTTCGAGCGCACGGAAGTGGTCGGCCCGACGGTTTCCACCGAGCTTGCCCGTTCCGGCTTCCTCGCTGTCGGCCTCGGCATGCTGGCGATCCTGATCTACATCTGGTGGCGCTTCGAATGGCACTTCGCCGTCGGCGCCATCGCGACGCTGATCCTGGACATCACCAAGATGATCGGCTTCTTCTCGCTGATGCAGATCGACTTCAACCTGACGGCCATCGCCGCAGTGCTGACGCTGATCGGTTACTCGGTCAACGACAAGGTGGTGGTGTACGACCGCATGCGAGAGAACATGCGCAAGTACAAGTCGATGCCATTCTCCGATCTCATCGACCTGTCGATCAACCAGGTGGTCATGCGATGCATCTTCACCTCGCTCGCCGTTGCGGTCTCGCTTTTGCCGATGGCTATCTGGGGCGGCGATACGGTCAAGCCGTTCGCCTGGCCGATGCTGTTCGGCGTCATCGTCGCGACGACGTCGTCGATCTATATCGGCGGCCCGATCCTGCTCTTCCTCAACCGGTACTGGAAGGATCGCAGCGCAACGCGCACGGCCGGCACGCCGGCAGCGGAAGCTTGAAACCAGAACGGGCGCCCTTGAGGCGCCCGTTTCGTTTCAGGGGAAGCGTGCGGGGCTGAAGGTCTCGGCCCCGATGCTCTCGCGGGCCAGCGGCTCCGGCACCGGGCTTTCCGTCAGAAGGGCGGCGGCGAGACTGCCGAGGGCGGGCGAGGTGAGGATGCCGTAGCCGCCCTGGCCGGCGAGCCAGAAGAAGTTCTCGGCATCCCTGGCCAAGCCGATGACGGGCAGGCGGTCTGCGGAAAAGCTGCGCAGGCCGGCCCAGCTCTTGAAGATGCGGCGCACATTGAGCGTCGTCGCCTCCTCGACATAATGGGCGGCATACGCCACGTCGAGCTCCTCCGGTTGCACGTCGGCCGCTTCGCAGGGCGTGGCATCGGCAGGCGAGGCGAGCAGGCGGCCGCCTTCCGGCTTGAAGTAGAAGATTTCCTCCACCTCGTTGATCTCGGGCAGGCGACTGGCGTCGATGCCCTCGGGCAGGTCGACCGTGATCGCGGTGCGGCGATGCGGCACGATGCCCATGGGGGTGACACCGCAGAGCGACGCGACCGTATCCGCCCAGCCGCCGGCCGCATTCACCACCGTTCCGGCTGCGATCGTTTCTTCGTTCGTTTCAATAAGCCATTGATTGCCGACCCGGCGGGCGCCGGTCAGCTGGCGCTTTTCAAGGATCTGCGCCCCGTGGCGGCGGGCGTAGCGGGCATAGGCTTGCAGCAGGGCGTCCACCTCGATGTCCCAATAGTCCGGGTCGAAATAGGCGGCTGCGGCATAGGAGGGCTTCAGCATGGGCGCGCGGGAAAGCATCGCGGCTTCGTCCAGCCATTCGACGGCGATGCCCAGCGCCTTTGCCTGCTCGAAGCGCTCGCGCACCAGCGTCGCCTTGTCCTCGGTGCCGAGGATGATGCTGCCGCGCTCGATGAGCAGCGGCACATCGGCAAAACCGGCGGGCGGTTCCATCAGGAAAGCATGGCTGGCGCGGGCGAGCGCATTCACCAGCGGTGCATTGTCCCGCAACGTGAATTCCGCCGCCGAACGGCCGGTGCTGTGATAGCCGAGCGCGTCTTCTCGCTCCAGCACGACGACGGAGCGGTGGGGGCTCAGGAAATAGGCAAGCGAGATGCCGGCAATGCCGCCGCCGATGATCGCGATGTCGAAAGTCTGCATGGTCCCCTCCGGTGTGCTGAGGAAATAGGCCTAAGCAAGCCGGTGGCATTTTTCAAATTTATAGCAATGACGACCGATATCAGTTCGATTGATGCGGCTCGCCCCAGCGCCACGGTGGCACATCGGCGACATGGTTCAGAAAGGCGCGTTCGGCCGGGTTGAGCGCGGAGCCGGGATTGGTGATGCGAAAGGTCTCCGCCACCGGCAGGTCGTCATAGGGCGGCAATTGCCAGAGTTCGCCGGCGGCCAGCGCTGCACCCGTAAGATGCGCCGGCAGCATGCCGATGCCGGCATTGGCGACGACGAGCCGTAGCACCTCCTCCACGTTGAAGGCCAGTGCACGGACCTGCTGGCCGAATGAGCCGACGGCCCGCACGGCCGTCACCGGCCCCATATGCGGCCCGCCCAGCACATCGGCGAGGAAACTGACATAGGGTTCGCCGCGCAGATCCTCCGGTCGGGCGTCGCGCGTACCGAACAGACGGTGTGCGCGGCCGCAATAGAGCGCATAGCGTTCGTAACAGAAGGGCGCTTTCTCCAAACCCTCCGGGATGATCCCGTCGGAGAGGCCGAGTGTCGCGACGCCGCGCTCCACCGAGCGGATGACGTCCGTCGTCGTCTCGACGGTCACGCCCACGGTGACGCGCGGATGCAGCCGGAAGAAATCGGCGATCGCCCGGTCCCAGGCCGGGTTCATGGCGTGGCTGACGGCGTGGATGGTGATATGGCCGGAAATGTCCTCGCCGGAAGGTTCCATGGCCTCCGGCAAGCGCACGATGGCGGAAAAGATATCGTGGCAGAGCGCATGCAGCCGCTCGCCGGCCTCGGTGAGTTCGAAGCGGCCGGGGCTGCGATCGATCAATCGATGGCCGACGGATTGCTCGAGCCGCTTCAGCGCCATGCTGACGGCGGGCTGCTGAAGAAGCAGGCGGTTTGCCGCACGGGTGATCGAGCCTTCCTCCACCACGACGACGAAGGTGCGCAGCAGGTTCCAGTCGAGGTTGTGGGCAAAGCGTTCGAGGCGATTTATCGGCATGCGTGTAGTTAGGATGACAGCGCAAGGAGAGGCAAGCGAAGCCTGCTTCCCGCGGTCAAGAATGTGATCGCCGGCCGTGTTTTTTCCCGGAACCAATTCCGTTTCCGGCGCATTGGGCACGCTGAAAGAAGGGGAAATGCCATATGTGGGAACGGTTTAGCACCAGCGGGCTCGCGGGGTCCTATGTGGATGACTTGCTGGCGTCGGGCGTAGAAGCGCGCATGGATTTTCGGCCGCGACGGGCACTCGACCCGTTTCCCTTTCTCGTCAGTCCGATTGAGGATGAGGAGGCCGAGCCATTTATCTCGACCGCCTACCGCATGACGAAGAGTGTCGGGAACGCCCAGCCCGGTTCGTGATGCCGGAAACGAAAAGGGGCGGCCGAAGCCGCCCCAAAATTCTTATTTCATCGTGTAGATATCGATGGAGAAGTATTTATCGTTGATCTTCTTGTAGGTGCCGTCCTCACGGATTTCCTTCAGGGCGGCGTTCAGCTTTTCGCGCAGGTCGTTGTCTTCCTGGCGGACCGCGATGCCCACACCTTCGCCGACGAACTTCTTGTCGGTGATCGGCTCGCCGATCAGCTCGCAGCAGGCCTTGCCGTCATCGTTCTTGGTGACCCAGTCGAGCAGCGGGATCATGTCGCCGACCTGCACGTCTAGGCGGCCGTTCGCCATGTCGAGGTTCACTTCGTCCTGCGTCGGATAGAGCTTGAGATCGGCATCGGGATAAACGGCGGCGGCGTAGTCAGCCTGCGTCGTGCCGCCCTGGGCGCCGATCGTCTTGCCCTTCATGCCCTCATTGGTGAAATCCGTGATGCCGGAATTCTTCGGCGCGGCATGGGTCATGGCAGCGAGATAGTAGGGGTCGGTGAAGTTGACCTGCTTCTTGCGCTCTTCGGTGATGAACATCGAGGCGATGATCATGTCGTATTTCTTGGCGAGAAGGCCCGGAATGATGCCGTCCCAATCCTGGCCGACGACCTCGCATTCCACCTTCATCTTCTCGCAGAGTGCGAGACCGATCTCCACGTCGAAGCCACCGAGCTTGCCGTTGGAATTCTGGAAGTTGAAGGGCGGGTAGGCGCCCTCCGTGCCGATCTTCAGCGTCTCGGCGGAAGCGGCTGCGGAAAGGAGGGTGGAGCCTGCCAGCGCCAGTGCGAGCAGCATTTTTTTCATGGTCGTTCCCCTGTTGTTGTCGTGACCGATGGGGAACGGTAGCGCGAGCCTGCGCATAAACGAAATAGATAGACCTGATGTTGGCTATCATTTCCGTTTATGCGCTTGCTTGACTTTACCAGCGATGCTGGACGTGCGGCGCGACGAGCCGGTAGTAGATCTCGCGCGTCGCTTCCATGACGTCTTCCGGGATCGCGGGCAGGCCGGCGGCCTTGGCATTGGCCTCGGCCTGCTCGGCATTGCGGGCACCGGGAATGACGACGCTGACGGCATCCGCCATCAGGATCCAGCGCAGCGCGAAGGCCGCCATGGTCTGGCTCGCCGGCACCAGCGCGCGGATTTCCTCGACAGCCTGCAAGCCGGTCTCGAAGGGCACGCCGGCAAAGGTCTCGCCGACATCGAAGGCATCGCCGTTGCGGTTGAAGTTGCGGTGGTCATCGGCGGCAAAGGCCGTTTCGCGGGTGATCTTGCCGGAGAGCAGGCCGCTGGCCAGCGGCACGCGGGCGATGACGGCGACCTGGCGGCGGGCGGCTTCCTTGAAGAACAGTGCCGCCGGGCGCTGGCGGAAGATGTTGTAGATGATCTGCACGCTGACCACGCCGGGATATTCGATCGCCTTCAGCGCTTCCTCGACCTTCTCGACGCTGACGCCGTAATTGGCGATCTTGCCGGCGGCCTTGATCTCGTCCAGCGCGTGGAAAACCTCCGGGCGGTAATAGACGTCGGTCGGCGGGCAATGCAGCTGCACGAGGTCGAGGCGCTCGACGCCGAGGTTTTTCAGGCTGCGGTCGATGAAGCCTTCGAGATTGGCCTTGGTGTAGCCATCGGCGACATGCGGCGAGAGCCGGCGGCCGGCCTTGGTGGCGACCATCGGGCGCTGGCCGCCGCGATCCTTCAGCACGTCCGCGATGATCTTTTCCGAGCGGCCGTCACCATAGACGTCGGCGGTGTCGATGAAGCTCATGCCGGCATCCAGCGCGGCATTGAGGGCAGCGCGGCCGTCCGCCTCGCTGACGTCACCCCAGGCGCCGCCGATCTGCCAGGCGCCGAAACCGATATCCGTGGTGGTAAAACCCGTGCGGCCGAATTTGCGATGTCTCATGAAAATATCTCCCGGCAAAAATTGATGTGCCGGGAGGTAGCACTCCGCATGGGGGCGGACAAGGAAATCGCTTGCGCCGATCGCTCAGGCGGGAGTGATTTCTACCAGATAGAAGGCGCTGCGTTCTCCTGCGGCCAGCACGTCGGCTTTCTCCGAGCCGCCGAGCACCAAGGCATCGAGCGGCCGGAGGCCGATGAGGCCTTCCGTGGTGGATACGCCGAGCGGTTCCAGCGCCAGCAGCAGGCGTTCGCCTGACGATGCCGGAAGCGCCGTTGAGCCCGTGACGACATGATGCGTGAGCGTGTGGCCGAAGACGCCACGCCGCGTCATCACGTTGAGATCGGTGATCGGGCCACCAATCAGGCGCGCCGTGGTGGGTGCGTCGGCCGGGAAGGGCAGTGGGGCGGAGGCCGGCGTCATCAGCCGGTCGCCCAGACCCTTGATGGAGAGATCCATGCCCTCGCCGGAAAGCACCGCCAGCGTGCGGTCGATGCTGGGAAAGACCGAGAACGGCCCGTCGCTCGCCACCGTCGCCATGCTGACGCGCCAGCCGAAATCCGAAAGGCTTGCGCCTTCCGGATGGACGATCACTTCGACCGTCTCGCCGCCGCCGTTCTTCCACGGCATGCGGCGATGGTCGGCGTTGCGAAGGAGCTTCGCCATCAGTTGCCCAGGATACCCGGCAGGCGCAGGCCCTTTTCCTTCGCGCAATCGAGCGCGATGTCATAGCCCGCATCGGCGTGGCGCATGACGCCTGTTGCGGGGTCGTTCCACAGCACGCGGCTGAGGCGCTCGGCGGCCGCATCCGTGCCGTCGGCGCAGATGACGACGCCCGAATGCTGCGAGAAGCCCATGCCGACGCCGCCGCCGTGGTGGAGTGACACCCAGGTCGCGCCCGAGGCGGTGTTGAGCAGCGCGTTGAGCAGCGGCCAGTCCGACACGGCGTCCGAACCGTCCTTCATCGATTCCGTCTCGCGGTTCGGCGAGGCGACGGAGCCCGAATCAAGGTGGTCGCGGCCGATCACGATCGGCGCCTTGAGTTCGCCGTTCCTGACCATCTCGTTGAAGGCGAGGCCGAGGCGATGACGATCACCCAGGCCGACCCAGCAGATGCGCGCCGGCAGGCCCTGGAAGGCGATGCGTTCGGCGGCCATGTCGAGCCAGTTGTGCAGGTGCTTGTTGTCGGGCAGCAGTTCCTTGACCTTGGCGTCGGTCTTGCGGATATCTTCCGGATCGCCCGAAAGCGCAGCCCAGCGGAACGGACCGATGCCGCGGCAGAACAGCGGACGGATGTAGGCCGGCACGAAGCCGGGGAAGGCGAAGGCGTTTTCCAGGCCTTCTTCCTTGGCGACCTGGCGGATGTTGTTGCCGTAGTCGAAGGTCGGGATGCCCATGTCCTGGAAGGCGATCATCGCCTCGACATGCTCGCGCATGGAGGCGCGGGCGGCCTTTTCGACGGCCTTCGGGTCGCTTTCGCGCTTTGCCTTCCACTCGGCCATCGTCCAGCCCTTCGGCAGGTAGCCGTTGATCGGGTCGTGGGCGGAGGTCTGGTCGGTCACCATGTCGGGGCGGATGCCGCGACGGACCATTTCCGGCAAGATTTCGGCGGCGTTGCCGAGCAGGCCGACGGACTTGGCCTCACCGGCCTTCGTCCAGCGGTCGATCATTGCCAGCGCCTCGTCGAGCGTTTCGGCCTTTTCGTCGATGTAGCGGGTGCGCAGGCGGAAATCGATCGAGTCCGGGTTGCATTCGACGGCAAGGCAGGACGCGCCGGCCATGACGGCGGCGAGCGGCTGGGCGCCGCCCATGCCGCCGAGGCCGCCGGTCAGCACCCACTTGCCCTTGAGGTCGCCGTTATAGTGCTGGCGGCCGGCCTCCACGAAGGTCTCGTATGTGCCCTGAACGATGCCTTGGCTGCCGATATAGATCCACGAGCCGGCCGTCATCTGGCCGTACATGGCAAGACCCTTCTTATCCAGCTCGTTGAAATGATCCCAGGTCGCCCAGTGCGGCACGAGGTTGGAGTTGGCGATCAGGACGCGCGGGGCGTCCTTGTGCGTGCGGAAGATGCCGACCGGCTTGCCGGACTGCACGATCAGCGTCTCGTTCTCTTCGAGATCGCGCAGCGACGCGACGATCTTGTCGAAATCCGCCCAGGTGCGGGCGGCGCGGCCGATGCCGCCATAGACGACCAGCTCATGCGGGTTTTCCGCGACGTCTGGGTCGAGGTTGTTCATCAGCATGCGCAGCGGCGCTTCGGTCATCCAGCTCTTGGCGGTCAGTTCGGTGCCGGTGGCGGCGCGCACGTCGCGGATGTTGTGGCGAGGATTGGCGGTCATTGGCTGTTCTCCCGGTTCAGCGTGTCAGGGTGGAGGCAAGCGCCTCGATGCGTTGCAGGATGTCTTTGAGAGGAACGCGGAGCTTTGCGGCCTTCGCCTCGTCGAGGGCGAAGGGCGGAACCTCCGTGGCAAGATGGCTGACTTGCGCCAGTTCCATCTGGATGGCGTGCACGCCGGTTTCCGGCTTGCCGTAGTGGCGTGTCGTCCAGCCGCCCTTGAAGCGGCCGTTGAGGATGCTGATGTAACCTTCGGCCGAAGCGCAGACCTCATAGGTCGCCGTTTCGATTGCCTTGTCGCAGGTGCGGCCCATGCCGGTGCCGACGTTGAAATCCGGCAGCCGGCCTTCGAACAGGAAGGGGATCAGCGAGCGGATAGAGTGGCAATCGTAGAGGATCGCCACGCCGTGGATCGCCTTGACGCGCTCGATTTCGGCGGCGAGGGCCGCGTGGTAGGGCGCGTGGAAATTGGCGAGCCGATAGGCGATATCGGCTTCGGTCGGTGCCTCGCCATCTTTCCAGATCGGCGTGCCGTCGAAATCCGTTTCCGGAACGAGGCCCGTCGTGTTCTGGCCGGGATAGAGGCTGACGCCTTCGGGATCCCGGTTGGCGTCGATGACATAGCGGTGGAACGTGGCGCGCACGGTCGTCGCGTTGGGAAGCAGGCCGTCGTACAGGCGCTCGATATGCCAGTCCGTATCGGCAAGGACGCGGCCATTGTCGTTCAGGCGCGCCCAGATATCGGCCGGGACATCCGTGCCGGTATGCGGGAAGGCGAGAATGACGGGCGAGGTGCCCTGATGGGTTTCGAAGACCGCCACCTTATGCCCCCAGCACCGGCAGGATGCCCTTGGAGACGGAGGCGGCCAGCGCACCCGAGGTGACGAACGTGCCGGCGCTCGCGAGATCCGGCGCCATGTAACGGTCTTCTTCCAGCGTGGCGACGACGGTGCGCAGCGCCGCGATGACCTTCTGCAGTTCCGGGCTGGTGACGAGCGGCGCGCGGAACTCGATGCCCTGGGCGGCGGCCAGCGCCTCGATGCCGACGATGGCGGAGAGATTTTCCGTCATGCGCAGCAGGCGGCGCGCGCCGTGGCAGGCCATCGAGACGTGGTCTTCCTGGTTGGCGGAGGTCGGCGTCGAGTCGACCGAGGCCGGATGCGCCATCTGCTTGTTTTCGCTCATCAGCGCGGCCGAGGTGACTTCCGCGATCATCAGGCCGGAATTGAGGCCCGGCTTCTTGGCGAGGAAGGCCGGCAGGCCGAAGGACAGCGCCGGATCGACGAGCAGCGCGATGCGGCGCTGCGAGATCGCACCGACTTCGCACACCGCGATGGCGATCTGGTCGGCGGCGAAGGCGACGGGTTCGGCGTGGAAATTGCCGCCCGAGACGACGCTGTTGTCTGAGAGGACCAGCGGATTGTCGGTGACGGCATTGGCTTCGATTTCGAGCGTGCGGGCAGCCGAGCGCAGGAGATCGAGGCAGGCGCCGTCGACCTGCGGCTGGCAGCGGATGCAATAGGGATCCTGCACGCGCTCGTCGCCGGTGATGTGGCTATCGCGGATGACGGAGCCGGAAAGCAGCGCGCGCAGCGCGGCGGCGGCGTCGATCTGGCCCTGATGGCCGCGCAGCGTGTGGATATCGGGATGGAACGGTGCGGAGGAGCCCATCGCGGCGTCGGTGGAGAGGGCGCCGGTGACGAGGGCGGCCTGGGCGGCGCGGTGCGCACGGAACAGACCGGCAAGCGCCAGCGCGGTGGAAACCTGCGTACCGTTGATAAGGGCAAGGCCTTCCTTGGCGGCGAGAACGACGGGCTTCAGGCCGGCCTTGGCAAGGGCATCGCCGCCGCGCAGGCGTTCGCCGGCATAGAAAGCTTCACCTTCGCCGAGCATTGCCGCGGCCATATGGGCGAGCGGTGCGAGGTCACCGGAAGCGCCGACGGAGCCCTGCTCGGGAATGACGGGAATGACGCCCTTGGCCTGCATGGCCTCGATAAGGCGCACGATCTCGATGCGCACGCCGGAAGCGCCGCGGCCGAGCGAGATCAGCTTCAGCGCCATGATGAGGCGCACGATGTTTTCCGACAGCGGTTTGCCAACGCCGCAGCAATGCGACAGGATCAGGTTGCGCTGGAGCGTGGCGACATCGGCCGGCGCGATCTTGATGGAGGCGAGTTTGCCGAAGCCGGTGTTGATGCCGTAGACCGGCGCGTCGCCGGCGGCGATTTCCGCGATGCGGGCGGCGGCCTTCTCGATGCCGGCATCGAAGGACGCGTCGAGCCTGGTGGCCTCGCCGGTCCAGTAGATGATTTCAAGGGTTTTCAGGGGCACGGAGCCCGGATGAAGCGTGATGGTCATGGTTCATTCCCCATGCAGCGCGCGGCTGCGTATCGATGTGATCAATGTCCGCTGCGGATCCGGGCAAACATGGGGTTGAAGCCCATGCGATAGACCAGTTCCGCCGGCCGGCCGATGTCCCAGAGGACGAAATCGGCCCACTTTCCAGCCTCCAGCGTCCCCACCTCATCGACCAGGCCGAGCGCGCGCGCGGCTTCGCGCGTCGTGCCGGCGATGCATTCCTCGACGGTCATGCCGAAGAGGGTTGCGGCCATGTTCATGGTGAGGAGGAGGGAGGTCAGCGGCGAGGTGCCGGGATTGCTGTCGGTGGCGACGGCCATTTTCACGCCGTGCTTGCGGAAAAGATCGATCGGCGGCTTCTTGGTTTCGCGGATGAAGTAGAAGGCGCCGGGCAGGATGACGGCGACGGTGCCGGCTTTCGCCATGGCGGCCGCACCCGCGTCGTCGGTATATTCGAGGTGATCGGCCGAAAGCGCGCCATAGTCGGCCGCGAGGGCTGCACCATGCAGGTTGGAAAGCTGGTCGGCATGCAGTTTCACCGGCAGGCCATGCGCCTTGGCGGCATCGAAAACTCGCTTCATCTCGTCGGTCGAGAAGGCGATGCCCTCGCAGAAGCCGTCGACGGCGTCGGCAAGGCCCTCGGCGGCGACGGCCGGCAGCATCTCGTTCACGACCTTGTCGATATAGGCTGTCTTGTCGCCCTTCATTTCGGGCGGCAGCGCATGCGCCCCGAGGAAGGTGGTGCGCACGGTGATGTCGCGCTCGTCGGCCACGCGACGGGCGGCGCGCAGCGACTTCACTTCGTTTTCCGTGTCGAGGCCGTAGCCGGATTTCAGCTCGACCGTCGTCACGCCTTCAGCGATCAGCGCGTCGAGGCGCGGCAGCGTCTGGCGCACCAGGTCCTCTTGGCTCGCTTCCCGCAGGGCCTTGACGGAGGAAACGATGCCGCCGCCGGCCCGCGCGATCTCCTCATAGGAGGCACCGGCAAGGCGAAGCTCGAATTCATGGGCACGGTCGCCGGCATGGACGAGGTGGGTGTGGCAATCGACGAGACCGGGGGTGATCCAGCGGCCTTCGCAATCGACACTTTCGGCAGCCGAAAATTCGGCGGGAAGGTCGGCTTCCGGGCCTGCATACGCGATGCGGCCATCCACCACAGCAATGGCGCCGTTTTCGACAATACCAAGACCCGGCAGGCTTTCCTTGAGCGTCGCGAGCCGTGCATTGCGCCAGACGCGGGCCGTGTCCTTTTCCGTTGCCGTCATGGTGATTGCCTCTTCCCTGTGATGGAGATAATGTATATACATAATCGAAAGGGACGCAAGAGCCATTTTTGAACGGCGGCGTCGACTGTATGCAATCGGGAGAGGGAGACGGGCCATGGCCGTTATTCACGCGAAACAGGCGCTGCTCACGGGCGGCTGGGCGAAGGACGTGCGGATCAGCCTCGACGGCGGCCGCATCGCGGCATTGGAAACGGGCAAGGCCGCAGCAGCTGGCGACGAGCGCCACGATACGATCGTCGCGGGCATGCCGAACCTGCACAGCCACGCCTTCCAGCGCGGCATGGCGGGCCTTGCGGAAATGCGCGGCCCCGGCAGCGATTCGTTCTGGAGCTGGCGCAATGTCATGTACCGTTTCGCGCTGTCCATGACGCCCGACGATGTCGAGGCCGTCGCCGGCCAGCTCTATGTGGAAATGCTCGAAGCCGGTTTCACCCGCGTCGGCGAGTTCCACTATCTGCATCATGACAAGGATGGCGGGCGCTATGGCGATATCGCCGAGATGGCCGCGCGCATCGCATCGGCCGCGTCGGAGACGGGTATCGCGCTGACGCTGCTGCCGGTGTTCTACGCCCATGCCGGCTTCGGCGGCACGGCGCCGGGCGAGGGGCAGCGCCGCTTCATCAACGACCGCCAATCCTACGGCCGCCTGCTGGAGCGTTGCCGGTCCCTGACGAATGCGCTGCCCGACGGCATCACGGGCGTCGCGCCACACAGCCTGCGCGCCGTCACGCCGGATGAACTGACCGACGTCGTCGCCATGGCCGGCGACACGCCTGTTCATATCCACATTTCCGAACAGGTGAAGGAAGTGGAGGACAGCATCGCCTGGTCCGGCCGTCGCCCGGTCGAATGGCTGCTGGACAACCAGGCGGTCGACGGCCGCTGGTGCTTCATCCACGCCACGCATATGACGGAAGCCGAGACGCGCGGCATGGCGCAAGCCGGCGCCATTGCCGGCCTTTGCCCGATCACCGAGGCCAATCTTGGCGACGGCACCTTCCCGGCGCCGGACTTCTTCGCCGCCGGTGGCCGCTATGGTGTCGGCTCGGATTCGAATGTGCTGATCGGCCTGCCGGATGAGTTGCGCCAACTCGAATATTCGCAGCGCCTCTTCCACCGCGCCCGCAACGTGCTGGCCGCACCGGGCGGCTCGACGGGCCGCGCGCTCTTTGATGGCGCGCTTGTCGGCGGTGCCGCCGCCCTCGGCGCCGAGTCGGGCATCGCAGCAGGCAAGGCCGCCGATTTCGTCAGCGTGAAGACCCGTCACGGCATCGATCTCGATGGCGACGCGCTGCTCGACGGCTGGATATTCGCCAATGGCGCCGAGGTCGATTGCGTCTGGGTCCATGGCCGCAAGCAGGTCGAAGGCGGGCGCCACGTGGCGCGCGAGGCAATCGGCCGGCGCTTCACCGCGACCATGCGGGCGCTGGCCGAGGCTTGAGCCTGTCTTGAAAGGCGTTATGACTTTGCCACCGGGCGATTCCGCGCCCGGCAAGCCGGAGGCGACCATTTCCACCGACGAGGACAAAAACGGGGTCGAGGCCAAGGAGCCCTCTCTGCACCGCCGCATCCTGGAGGATGTGGAGGGCAAGATCCTGTCGGGCGAGTGGCCGCCGGGCCACCGCATTCCCTTCGAGCACGAGCTGACTGAGCAATACCAGTGCTCGCGCATGACGGTGAACAAGGCGATCACCGAACTCGTCAAGCGCGGTCTCATCGAGCGACGCCGCAAATCCGGCAGCTATGTCACGCACCCGCACGCCCAGTCCGCCGTGCTGGAAATCCACGACATCCGCCTCGAGGTCGAATCGCTTGGCTTGCCCTATCGTTACGAGCGGCGCGCGCGGCTAAGCCGTGCCGCCAAGGCGGCCGACCGCCGTCTGATGGAGCTCGCCGAACAGGCCCGCCTCGTCGAGATTTCCGCCCTGCACTATGCCGGCGCCCAGCCCTTCTGCCTGGAGGAGCGCCTCATCAACCTCGCCGCGGTGCCGGATGCCGCAAACGAGAGCTTCGAGGGCACGGCGCCGGGGGCCTGGCTGATCAGCCAGGTGCCGTGGAGCGCCGCCGAACACCGTATCCGCGCGGTCGGCGCCGATGTCCGCACCGCCGAGCTTCTGGCAATCGCGCCCGGCACGCCCTGCCTCGTCGTCGAGCGCCGCACCTGGAGCGGTGGCGTCTACATCACGCATGTGCGGCTGACCTATCCCGGCGAGAAACACGAACTCGTCGCCGAATTCGCCCCGAGCCATCCCAAGCAGACCGTCTGAACCTCACGCGCCGCCGGCAAATTGCGCGGCGCGAATCGTCTCGTAATAGGGCGCCAGCACCGGGCTTGCCTCCGCAAGGGCGTCGAAGGCCGTGTCGTCGGCCGTCAGGCGGCCGGCATATTTATCCGCGATGAAGCGCACATGTGTGGCCTTCGCCGCCTCCGGCAGGTTGCGCACGGCGGTGAAAACGGGCGCGGCGGCGGTCCGGCCTTTCACCGTGATGCGGTCGAGTTCGAGCACGGCAAAGTGCTCATCGACGAGCTCAGCCGTGCGTTCGCCGATGAGCAGCGGCACGCCATAGGTTTTCGAAGCGCCCTCAAGACGGGAGGCGAGGTTGACCGCGTCACCGAGCACGGAATAATCGAAGCGCTGCGAGGAACCCATATTGCCGACCACGCAGTCGCCCGTATTTATGCCGATGCCGATGCGCAGCATGTGATAGGGCATTCCGGTGGCGGTCGCTTCCGCGCGCAGCTCGGCATTGAGCGCTGTCATGGCCTCCAGCATGTCGAGCGCCGCCGCAACCGCATGGCGGGCATGTTCGCCATCGTCGAGCGGCGCGTTCCAGAAGGCCATCAGGCAATCGCCGATATATTTGTCGATCGTGCCGCCATGTTTCAGCACGATATCGGAAAGGGGGGTGAGCAGCCGGTTGATCAGCGTCGTCAGCTGCTCCGGATCGTCCTTCAGCGCTTCCGCGATGGTGGTGAAACCGCGCACGTCGCAAAACAGGATCGACAGCGTGCGCCGCTCGCCGCCGAGTTTCAGCTGGGAGGGATCGCGCGCCAGCCGCTCGACCAGGGCAGGGGACAGATATTGCGAGAAGGCGCGCACGATCTCGCGACGCTGCCGGCGTTCCTCCGCATAGTCGAAGGCCGTCTGGCCGATGGCGACAAAAAGCAGCGCAAGCGTGGGGCCGACGGGCGAAATGAAGAGGTTCGCCTCGCGGATGAGCGCAAAGCTCAGAAAGCCAATGAGCAGCGTGGCAAAGAGGCTGAGCGCCGCCGTTTCCCAGCGCGTCGCGCGGCGCACGAAGAGCGCCGACAGCAAAGCGGCAAGGGTGATTGCCGCGATTGCGAAAGGTGTGCCGGCCTGCCGGATGGCCGCGCCTGCCGTCAGGTTGTCGAAGATCGTCGCCTGGATTTCCGCGCCCGGCACGAGCCGGCCGGTATGTACGGTATAGGAGGTGGCGAAGGCGTCCGCACCGCCCGAATTGATGACTGGCGCATTCTGCAGGCTGAGCCCGACGATCACCACCCGGCCCTTGAACGTATCCTTCGGCAGCATGCTCTCCGGATCGAGCGCCTGGTAATATGAGACGGTCGGATAGCTGCGCGACGGGCCGAAGGATTGCAGCAGCCGGCCCTCTGGCGACACGCTCTTGCGGCCGGCGACGCGGGCAAGCGACATGGCAAATCCGTCTTCATAGCGCGGCAGGTCACGGAAAACCCCGTCGCCGCCGAGCGCGATGGATGCGATGCCGGTCACGGCCCCCGCTTCGGTGAAGGCTGGTAGCGGCGTGGTGCGCAGAAGCTGGTCGGCCTGCGGCGTGACGATCGTGCTCTCATCCCCCGCCAGAACGACATCCGGGCCGATGGCCCCGGCCAGCGCTGCGTCGGAGGCCGGGTTGGAGGGCTCGGCGAAGATGATGTCGAGTCCGATGGCAGTTGCGCCTGCCTTGCGCAGGCTTTCGATGAGGCGCGCATGCAGCTCGCGCGGCCAGGGCCACTGCGCATTGATCTCGGCCAGCGACGGTTCGTCGATCGCAACGATGATCGGGCTGTCCTTGGGCGGGCTCGGCGTGTCGATCGTCGAGAGATAGTCGAAAGCACGCAGATCGGCGAGCGACCAGCCGGGCAGCTGCGCCAGCGCGGAAACAAGGGCCACGACCGCAAAGGTGAGCAGCGCCAACCGCTTCGAGCGCCGCGACCAGAGGCCGGGATGACGGAAGGGGATGCTCATCCGGCGCCCCCGGCCGGGCAGCGCAGGAGGGCGGTGGAGTATGAGCTGGAGTGAAACAGGCGATTGTGCATGGCCGCCAGCACTCGTCATCCCCCTGAAAAAGTCAAGCCGGCCGGCATGGCCGGCGTTGCATTCCGGGGGCGCTTCGCTATCACGTTGGAACACGGCGAAGGACCAAGACATGGTAAAACACGATGAACGCGCGGCTATCCTTAAACCGGTGCTCGACGGCACCGAGGGTATCGCGCTCGAACATTTCGATCATATCCGCCGCGTCAACGACGTCTTCTACGACCAGGTGAAGCTGTCCGACCAGAAGGCCGCCTATATCTTCACCTTCATGCTGGCGCTGCTGGTGACGTCAACGGAAAGCCGTGCGGTCTTCACATGGTCGCGCTATGCCGAGGGCGACTGGACCTCGGACATCTTCTCCGGCCTGCTCGCTCTGGCTCTCGTCTTTTCCATCGTATCAGCGATTCTCGTCGTCCTGCCGCGCCGCGTCGACAATTCCACTTCGCTGTTCTGGGGCGCCTGGCCGCACCATCGCGAGGATTTTCGCAAGGCGGCAGTCGCTCGCGACATCGACTACCTCTTCGAACAATATATGCAGAACGCCGACGCCATGGCCTCTATCGCCCGGGACAAATACCGCTTCGTCGGCTTCGCGTTCCGCGGCCTGCTGCTGACGGTGCTGGCCTATGTGGCGCTGCTGGCGACCCGGTGATCAAAGCGGGATAGTGCCGTTTTCTTCGCCATCCCAGTACTGCACGCGCTTGCCGCGCACCTGGATGAGCACGAGGCCAGGCGTGTCCACGCCCTGCGTGAACCAGCGCTCCAGGTCGGGAACCCAATGGTCCGCGAACTCGGCTTTGTCTTTGCTGATGCGCGCCTCGCCCTCGATGGAAATGAAGATACCGGGTTTGCCGAGCAGGCTAGGGGGCTCTGTGAAAGCCAGCGAGACCTGCGGATCGCGGCGGATTTCTGCGACCTTGTTGGTGTCTTCAAAGGAGAAGAACCACGAGTCGCCATCATAATCGACGTCGCCATTGTTGCTCATCGGCCGGTTGGTGATGGCGGCCGATCCGCCATGCGTCGACATCATGCAAAAGTCAATTTTTCCCAGCTTTCGAGCGATTTCGGGAAGCATCATCGAAGACATGGGGCGTGACCTCTTCAAAGGGTTGCAGGGTGAGACGAGCCGGACAGGTGGGGCGCTCGACTGCCGTTTCGTTGCCCGTGATGAGAAACCGGAAAAACCACCATGTTCGCCATCCCCGTCGCGTACGGTTGACACGGTCCGCGCTCGATAGGGGAATGTCGCGGGGTGGCGAAGGTTCCGTGAAGCTCGTCATGCGTGGTTGTTACTCGCTGTTAACCATGAGGCTCGGCAGGCCGGAACATCGGCATTCGCGGGGAATTTGTTGCTTCAGCAGGAGGTGAAGACGATGACCAAGCGGTTCGACGAACTCTACATTCCGCGCGATGAGCACCGCGAAGTCGTGTCCTTTTATAAAAAGGTCGTGGTGCACCTGTACCGGAAACTCCAGGAAATGAGGGAAGAGGCGGGCCAAAACCAGGACGCCGTTACCGGTCCGGCAACGAAAAATGTGAAGTCGCAGCCGGAATTCTGCAATGTCGTCAGGATCAATTTCGGCCCACGCCGCCCGGCATGAAATGCTATAGGCTAACCCTGTCGCAGCCTGAGCGGACCGGTCGTTTCCAATATCGGGTAGAAAAAGCGGGGAAAAATGGTGGGCGATGACGGACTCGAACCGCCGACATCCTCGGTGTAAACGAGGCGCTCTACCAACTGAGCTAATCGCCCGCCGCGTTGGTGGCTGTGATCTATGCGGAACCGGATCGAACCGCAAGAGGGAAATGTCAAATTATTCTACATTTTTTGAACGGCCCGCGAAGATGCGAAAGGGTGTGGAAACATTTCGCACCGCGTCATTCTTTTGTCTTGAAACCTGCTTGACACCCAAACACGAACCCCGTAGTTAGCCGCTCATCGAACGGCGCAGGCCGCTCGGGACGGGTGTTTCACCCGGACGCTTTCGAGGATGCGGGTGTAGCTCAGTCGGTTAGAGTGCCGGCCTGTCACGCCGGAGGTCGCGGGTTCGAGCCCCGTCACTCGCGCCACTCGAAAGGCCGATGAAACAGTCGGGACCTCAGGGTCCATAAGATGCGCGGGTGTAGCTCAGTCGGTTAGAGTGCCGGCCTGTCACGCCGGAGGTCGCGGGTTCGAGCCCCGTCACTCGCGCCATTCTTTCTTCTCCTCCAAGCAGTTGCCGGTTTTTCCTCACGTAACGCCTTGAGCGCGGATTTTCGTCTTTCGCGGTGAATGTTTGCCGCCCTTCCTCCGTCTTCGTATAGCTTGCCCGATCGAAGAGGGGGATTCGCATGCGTTACGTCACCATGGCTCTGTCCGGTTTTGCCGCACTTGTTGCGCTCAGCATTCTCTTTGGCTCGTGGTTCACCATCGACCAAGGCGAGCGCGGCGTGATTCTGCGCTATGGCGCCGTTGCCGGTACGGCGGATCCCGGTCTCGGCTTCAAGTTGCCGCTGATTGATTCGGTCGTGCGGATTTCGGTGCAATCCAAGGCCATCGTCTATGAGAAGATGGAGGCCTATAGCCGCGACCAGCAGCCGGCCGATATCCGCCTTTCCGTCAACTATCGAATTCCCGCCGATCGAGTCGAGACCGTCTATGCCAATTACGGCGGCGAGGACGGGCTGCTTTCCCGCCTGATCGAGCGCAAGGTCTTCGAGGAGACGAAGACGGTTTTCGGCCGATTCAATGCGGTGACGGCCATTCAGGAGCGCGGGCGGCTGAATTCCGAAGTTGCGGCGGCGATCCAGGAGGGAATTGCCGGGCCGGTGCTGATCGAAAGCGTGCAGATCGAGAATATCGATTTTTCGGAAGCCTATGAGGCGAGCATCGAGCAGCGTATGCTGGCCGAGGTGGAGGTGCAGCGGCTGCGCCAGAATGCCGAACGCGAAAAGGTGCAGGCGGAAATCACGGTGACGCAGGCGCGCGCCCAGGCCGATGCCCGCCGCGCGGAGGCGCAGGCGCAGGCCGATGCGGTGCGTCTGGCCGCACAGGCCGAGTCGGAGGCGATCAAGCTTCGGGGCGAGGCGGAAGCCGAAGCGATCAAGGCGCGCGGCGATGCGCTGAAGGACAATCCCGGTCTCGTCTCGCTGACGCAGGCGGAGAAATGGGACGGGCAGCTTCCGCGCACCATGCTGCCGGGCGGCTCCGTCCCGATGCTCAATCTGAATGCGAACTAGCCGGGGAGGCGGCGTGGGCGGCACTTTTTCTTCGCACCTGCGGCGAAACGTCCCGTGCCCTGACGGTCATGAAATCGTAACGATTTAAATGGCCTCGCCGCCGGCCTTTCCAGGCAGCCGGGAAAAGAATGTAATGATTGCGGCGAAAGCCGGACAAAGCCTTGCGCAGACACGCTCGCTGCGCTAACGACATGGCGTTGCAACATACTTTATCGGCTTGCAGGTCTTGGACCAACAGGCGTCTCTCTGGCGCCGACAGCAGGCAGGATGGACGCCAATGACTGAACTTCTCGGTTCCTATATCCCGATCGCCATCTTCATCGGTATCGCACTTGTGATCGGCATTGCCTTGCTGGTCGCGCCGTTTGCCGTCGCGCACAAAGCCCCCGATTCGGAAAAGCTTTCCGCTTACGAGTGCGGCTTCAACGCATTCGACGATGCGCGCATGAAATTCGACATCCGCTTCTATCTGGTGTCGATCCTCTTCATCATCTTCGACCTGGAAGTCGCCTTCCTGTTCCCGTGGGCCGTGTCCTTTGGTGAACTCGGCTGGTTCGGCTTCTGGTCCATGATGGTCTTCCTCGGTGTCCTGACCATCGGCTTTATCTACGAATGGAAGAAGGGAGCACTCGAATGGGAGTAGCTCATACGAGCAACACGCTTGTTGCCCAGCAGCCCAAGGGGATCATCGATCCCTCGACCGGCAAGCCCATCGGCAGCAACGATGCTTATTTCGGCGAGATCAACAACGAACTCGCCGACAAGGGTTTTCTGGTCACGTCGACGGACGAGCTCATCACCTGGGCCCGTACCGGCTCGCTTATGTGGATGACCTTCGGTCTCGCCTGCTGCGCCGTGGAAATGATGCAGCTGTCGATGCCGCGTTACGACGTCGAGCGTTTCGGCTTTGCGCCGCGCGCCAGCCCGCGCCAGTCCGACGTCATGATCGTCGCCGGCACGCTGACCAACAAGATGGCGCCCGCGCTCCGCAAGGTCTATGACCAGATGCCGGAACCGCGCTACGTCATCTCGATGGGCTCCTGCGCCAATGGCGGCGGCTACTATCACTATTCCTATTCGGTGGTGCGCGGCTGTGACCGCGTGGTGCCGGTCGACATCTACGTGCCAGGCTGTCCTCCCACGGCGGAAGCGCTCCTTTACGGTGTGCTCCTGCTGCAGAAGAAGATCCGCCGGACCGGTACGATCGAGCGTTAAGGGCAGGGGACTTTAGACATGAGCGAAGCCCTCCAGGAGCTCTCCTCCTATATCGGCGAAGCGGCCGGCGGTCTCGTCACCGCTTCCGACATCGCCTATGGCGAACTTACCCTGAAGACGGACGCTGCGCGCATCCTCGATCTTCTGACGTTCCTGCGCGACGACGTGCAGTGCGGCTTCGTCAATCTCATCGATGTCTGCGGTGTGGACTGGCCGGCGCGCGCCGAGCGTTTCGACGTGGTCTATCACCTGCTGTCGCCGCGCCAGAACCAGCGCATCCGCGTCAAGGTCGCGACCGGCGAGGACGTTCCCGTTCCCTCGGCTTTCTCGGTCTATCCGGGTGCCGACTGGTTCGAGCGCGAAGCCTACGACATGTACGGCATTCTCTTCACCGGCCATCCGGACCTGCGCCGCATCCTCACCGACTACGGTTTCGAGGGGCATCCGCTGCGCAAGGATTTTCCGACGACCGGCTTCGTGGAAGTGCGTTACGACGACGAGGTCAAGCGCGTCGTGTATGAGCCCGTCGAACTGAAGCAGGAATTCCGCAACTTCGACTTCCTCTCTCCCTGGGAAGGCACGGATTACGTGCTGCCGGGCGACGAGAAGGCGAAGACGAACTGATTTTGGGCCGGGCGACCCGCTAGGGCGCCGGCCTCTGGAGCAAGCGGCATGAACGAGCACAACGTTCGCAATTTCAATATCAACTTCGGCCCGCAGCACCCTGCGGCGCACGGGGTTCTCCGCCTGGTTCTGGAGCTGGACGGCGAAATCGTCGAGCGCGTCGATCCGCATATCGGCCTGCTGCATCGCGGCACCGAGAAGCTGATCGAGACGAAGACCTATCTTCAGGCCGTGCCCTATTTCGACCGCCTCGACTACGTGGCGCCGATGAACCAGGAGCATGCCTTCGCGCTCGCCGTCGAGAAGCTGACCGGCACGGAAGTGCCGATCCGCGGGCAGCTGATCCGCGTGCTCTATTCGGAAATCGGCCGTATCCTTTCGCACCTTCTCAACGTCACGACCCAGGCCATGGACGTCGGCGCGCTGACGCCGCCGCTCTGGGGCTTCGAAGAACGTGAAAAGCTGATGGTGTTTTATGAGCGCGCCTGCGGCGCGCGCATGCACTCGGCCTATATCCGTCCGGGCGGTGTCCACCAGGACCTGCCGCATGAACTGGTGGAAGATATCGGCAAGTGGATCGATCCGTTCCTGAAGACCGTTGACGATATCGACGAGCTCCTGACCGGCAACCGCATCTTCAAGCAGCGCAACGTCGATATCGGCGTTGTGAAGCTGGAAGATTGCTGGGCCTGGGGTTTTTCCGGCGTGATGGTGCGCGGCTCGGGCGCTGCCTGGGACCTGCGCCGTTCGCAGCCCTATGAGTGCTATTCCGACCTCGACTTCGACATCCCGATCGGCAAGAACGGCGACTGCTACGACCGTTACGTCATCCGCATGATCGAGATGCGCGAAGCGGCCAAGATCATGCGCCAGTGCGTCAACCGCCTGCTCGGCGACGCCAAGGTCGGCCCGGTCTCCTCGATCGACGGCAAGATGGTTCCGCCGAAGCGTGGCCAAATGAAGCGTTCGATGGAAGCGCTCATCCACCACTTCAAGCTCTATACGGAAGGCTACCACGTGCCGGCCGGCGAAGTGTATGCCGCCGTGGAAGCGCCGAAGGGCGAGTTCGGCGTCTATGTCGTCGCCGACGGCACCAACAAGCCCTACCGCTGCAAGATCCGCGCGCCGGGTTATGCCCACCTGCAGGCCATGGATTTCATCTGTCGCGGCCACCAGCTCGCCGACGTCTCGGCGATCCTGGGCTCCCTCGACATCGTGTTCGGCGAGGTTGACCGCTGATGCCGAAAGTCGTCTTCGCCGCCATTGCTCTTCTCGCTGCCACCGCTGCCCATGCGCAGGACGCGGATACGGGCAGCGCTTCCAAGACGATGGGCCAGCTGGTGAGCGAAGGCTACGAAATCAAGGCGGCGGCGCCGAATGGCAGCCGCTACGTCATCTTCATGCAGAATGACCAGTCGGCCTATGCCTGCGAATTCGTCAATACGGCGAATACGCAGTGCAGGCCGATCAACTGAGACAAGGCGTTACAGAATGTCCGTTCGTCGACTAGCCGATGACAATGTCCAGCCCGCCAGCTTCGCCTTCACCAAGGAGAATGCAGCCTGGGCAGAGGCAACCATCAACAAGTATCCGAAGGGTCGTCAGCAGTCGGCCGTGATCCCGCTTCTCATGCGGGCGCAGGAGCAGGACGGCTGGGTCACCAAGGCGGCCATCGAATCCGTCGCCGACATGCTGGATATGGCCTATATCCGCGTGCTCGAAGTCGCGACTTTCTACACCCAGTTCCAGCTTCTGCCGATCGGCACGCGCGCCCATATCCAGGTCTGCGGCACCACGCCCTGCATGCTGCGCGGCTCGGAAGACCTGATCAACGTCTGCAAGAAGCGCATCCATCCCGAGCCCTTCCACCGCAACGAGAGCGGCACGCTCTCCTGGGAAGAGGTCGAGTGTCAGGGCGCCTGCGTCAACGCGCCTATGGTCATGATCTTCAAGGACAGTTTTGAAGACCTGACGCCGACGCAGCTCGAGCACATCATCGACCGCTTCGACGCCGGCAAGGGCGCGACCGTCGAGACCGGCCCGCAGGTCGATCGCGTCTTCTCCGCGCCGGCCGGCGGTCTCACCAGCCTCAACGAGCCGGAAACCGCTGCCAAGAAGCCGTCTGCCCGCGCCAAGAAGGCCGATGAGGATAGCGTCAGCTTTCCCCCGTCGAATGCCGCCAAGCCGAAGACGGACGCCGTCGAAACCGATCCCAAGCTGAAGACCCCGGCAAACGCCAAGGCTGAAGCTGCCGCCAACACCAAGGCGAAGGGCGACACGCGCGCGGAAGGTGGCGATGCCGCCGCCAAGCAGCCGGTCGCCGCCACCGTCGGCAAGCCGTCGCTGGACGACAAGAACCGGCCGGCCGGCATTGAACGCCCGGCAACGCCCGACGACCTCAAGCTCATCTCCGGCGTCGGCCAGAAGATCGAGGGCATTCTGCACGAACTCGGCATCTTCACCTTCGCGCAGGTCGCATCGTGGACGCCGGAACAGCGCGAATGGGCTGACGGCTATCTGAATTTCAAGGGCCGCATCGAGCGCGACGACTGGGTCAGGCAGGCCGAGGCGCTCGCCAAGGGCGGTGAAGCGGAATACATCCGCGTTTTCGGCAAGAAGCCGCGGTAAAGAGGTGAACCATGCTTAAAGACCAGGATCGCATCTTCACCAATATCTACGGCACCAAGGACAAGTCGCTGAAGGGCGCCATGGCCCGCGGCCATTGGGACGGCACCAAGCAGCTGCTCGAAAAGGGCCGCGACTGGATCATCAACGAGGTCAAGGCTTCCGGCCTGCGCGGCCGCGGCGGCGCGGGCTTCCCGACCGGCCTGAAGTGGTCCTTCATGCCGAAGGAATCGGACGGCCGTCCGCATTACCTCGTCGTCAATGCAGACGAATCCGAACCTGGCACCTGCAAGGACCGCGATATCCTGCGCCACGATCCGCACACGCTGATCGAAGGCTGCGTGATCGCCTCCTTCGCCATGGGCGCCAATGCGGCCTATATCTACGTGCGCGGCGAGTTCATCCGCGAGCGCGAGGCGCTGCAGGCGGCGATCGACGAGTGCTATGACGCCGGTCTTCTCGGCAAGAACAACAAGCTTGGCTACGACATCGACATCTATGTCCACCACGGCGCCGGCGCTTACATCTGCGGCGAAGAAACCGCGCTGCTCGAAAGCCTCGAGGGCAAGAAGGGCCAGCCGCGCCTGAAGCCGCCGTTCCCGGCCAATATGGGCCTCTACGGCTGCCCGACGACCGTCAACAACGTCGAGTCGATCGCCGTCACCCCGACGATCCTGCGTCGCGGCGCCGGCTGGTTCTCCTCGTTCGGCCGTCCGAACAATGTCGGCACCAAGCTGTTCATGATGTCGGGCCACGTCAACACGCCCTGCACGGTCGAAGAGAGCATGGGCATCTCCTTCAAGGAGATGGTCGAAAAGCACGGCGGCGGCATCCGCGGCGGCTGGGACAACCTGCTCGCCGTCATTCCCGGCGGCGCATCCTGCCCGGTCGTCAAGGCCGAGGACATGATGAACGTCACGCTCGACTTCGATGGCCTGCGCGACGTGAAGTCGTCGTTCGGCACCGGCGGCATGATCATCATGGATCGCTCCACCGACATCATCAAGGCGATCTGGCGCATCTCGGCCTTCTTCAAGCATGAGAGCTGCGGCCAGTGCACGCCGTGCCGCGAAGGCACCGGCTGGATGATGCGCGTCATGCAGCGCATGGTCACCGGCAACGCCCAGAAGCGCGAAATCGACATGCTGTTCGATGTCACCAAGCAGATCGAGGGACACACGATCTGCGCGCTTGGCGACGCCGCAGCCTGGCCGATCCAGGGCCTCATCCGCAACTTCCGCCCCGAAATCGAGGCGCGTATCGACCAGTACACCGCCAATGCCATGGATCATGGCGCGGTGCTGGAAGCAGCGGAGTAAGACGATGACGAAGCCGGTAGGACAGGATGCGAATGCGACCAACGTCCCGCCGGCTGAAGCCTCCGGCGCCGATATCTTCGGGTTTTCGCCATGGCTGAAGCAAATGCCAGATGTGTCGCAGCATCCGCTGATGGCAAATCCGGTGATGGCGATTGCGGCGACCACCGCGCTCGGTTTCAGCATCGCAGGCCAGATGGCCGGCATGATGCTGGGCGTGATGCAGACGGCGGCGGAGCAGGCGAAGGCGGCGATGGACGAAGTGGCCGAACGGGCTGCGAAGGCTGAAGCCGAAGAGACAAAGGCAGCGCCGATCAAGGCGAAGCCGGAGTTGCGGGTGGTTCCGAAGGAGCCGGTAGCAAGGGTGGAAACGCCGGTTGTCGAGCCGAAGGTGAAGGTGGCGCGGGAGAAGAACGCGACGCCGAAGGCGGTTGAAGCCAAGCCGGTGCGCAAGACGCCGGCAGCGAAGGCCGCAAAGGCCGATGACCTGAAGGTGATTTCGGGCATCGGGCCGAAGCTGGAGCAGGTGCTGAACGGCATGGGCTTCAAGCGTTACGCCGACATCGCGGCCCTCACGGCCGATGATGTGGCAAGGATCGAAGCCGAACTCGGGTTCAGCGGGCGCATCGCCCGCGACGGCTGGGTAGAGCAGGCAAAGACGCTGGCGAAGGGCAGGGGCTGAGCCCAACCGGACCCGGCAGACGGAACAAAGGCGAACGGGAAGGGCGACAGCCCGGAGCGGATGCCGGAGAAAAGGCGCTGGCGAGACACGGGCTTCGTGTCAAAGCGGGAATTGAGATATGGCAAAGCTGAAAGTCGACGGAAAAGAAATCGAAGTCCCGGATCACTTCACGCTGCTTCAGGCGTGTGAGGAGGCGGGCGCCGAGGTTCCGCGCTTCTGTTTCCACGAGCGGCTGTCGGTTGCCGGCAACTGCCGCATGTGCCTCGTCGAGGTGAAGGGCGGCCCGCCGAAGCCGGCGGCCTCCTGCGCCATGGGCGTGCGCGACCTGCGTCCCGGCCCGAACGGCGAAGCGCCTGAGGTCTTCACGACCACGCCGATGGTCAAGAAGGCGCGCGAAGGCGTGATGGAGTTCCTGCTCATCAACCACCCCTTGGATTGCCCGATCTGCGACCAGGGCGGCGAATGCGACCTGCAGGACCAGGCGATGGCCTTCGGCATCGACTCGTCGCGTTATTCGGAAAACAAGCGCGCGGTCGAGGACAAATATATCGGCCCGCTCGTCAAGACGATCATGAACCGCTGCATTCACTGCACGCGTTGCGTTCGCTTCACGACGGAAGTCGCCGGCATTACCGAGCTTGGCCTGATCGGCCGCGGTGAAGACGCCGAGATCACCACCTATCTCGAACAGGCGATGACCTCGGAGCTGCAGGGCAATGTGGTCGACCTCTGCCCGGTCGGCGCGCTCACCTCCAAGCCCTTCGCCTTCACAGCCCGTCCGTGGGAATTGAACAAGACCGAATCGATAGACGTCATGGATGCCGTCGGCTCGGCCATCCGCGTCGATACGCGCGGCCGCGAAGTCATGCGCATCCTGCCGCGCATCAACGAAGAGATCAACGAAGAGTGGATCTCCGACAAGACCCGCTTCATCTGGGACGGCCTGAAGACCCAGCGTCTCGACCGTCCGTATGTCCGCAAGGACGGCCGCCTGCAGCCGGCCTCGTGGGCCGATGCCTTCGGCGCCATCAAGGCCGCCGTTGCTGGCACCTCGGGCGATCGCATCGGCGCGATTGCCGGTGATCTCGCCTCCGTCGAGGAAATGTTCGCGCTGCGCGAACTGATGGCCTCGCTCGGCTCCAAGAACATCGACTGCCGTCAGGACGGCTCGCAGCTCGATCCGTCACTCGGTCGCGCCAGCTACCTGTTCAACCCGACCATCGAAGGCATCGAGCAGGCCGACGCCCTGCTTATCGTCGGCGCCAATCCGCGCCTCGAGGCCGCCGTGCTCAACGCCCGCATCCGCAAGCGCTGGCGCATGGACAACTTCCCGATCGGCGTGATCGGCGAACAGGCGGAGCTGCGCTACGGTTACGAGTATCTCGGCGCGGGCACGGACACGCTTGCCGCTCTCGCCGATGGTTCGCTGTCCTTCATCGACAAGCTGAAGAAGGCCGAGCGTCCGATGATCATCGTCGGCCAGGGCGCGCTGTCGCGCGCCGACGGCCTCGCCGTTCTCTCGGCCGTTTCCGCGCTGGCGGAGAAGGTCGGTGCGGTCAAGGTGGACTGGAACGGTCTTGCTGTTCTGCACACGGCAGCCTCGCGCGTCGGCGGTCTCGACCTCGGCTTCGTGCCGGGCGAGGTCGGCAAGACGGCGGCCGACATGCTTTCGGGCACCGACGTGCTGTTCCTGCTCGGCGCCGACGAAATGGACTTCGCCAAGAAATCTGCCTTCACGGTCTATATCGGCTCGCATGGCGACAACGCGGCGCATGTCGCCGACGTCATCCTGCCCGGCGCGACCTATACCGAGAAGTCTGGCACCTGGGTCAACACCGAAGGCCGCGTCCAGATGGGCAACCGCGCCGGCTTCGCACCGGGCGATGCCCGCGAGGACTGGGCGATCCTGCGCGCGCTGTCCGACGTGCTCGGCAAGAAGCTGCCGTTTGATTCGCTCCTCCAGCTGCGCGCGAAACTCTATGCCGCACACCCGCATTTCGCCGCGATCGACGAGATCGCAGCCGGCGAAATCGCCGATCTCTCCGCGCTTGCGAAAAAAGGCGGGACGATGGCGAATTCCGGGTTTGCGTCTCCGATCAAAGACTTCTATTTGACGAACCCGATAGCGCGCGCCTCCGCGGTCATGGCCGAGTGCTCGGCGCTTGCCCGCAACAATTTCAAAGCCGCGGCGGAATGAGCGCGAAGGAATAAGACGGTATGGACGCTTTCATTTCGACCTACGTTTGGCCTGCGGCCATCATGATCGGCCAGTCGCTTCTGCTGCTGGTTCTGCTCCTGGTGTCCATCGCCTTCATTCTTCTGGCCGACCGCAAGATCTGGGCGGCCGTGCAGCTGCGCCGCGGCCCGAACGTCGTCGGTCCCTGGGGTCTCTTCCAGTCCTTCGCCGACCTCTTGAAGTTCGTCTTCAAGGAGCCGGTCATCCCGGCGACGGCCAACAAGGTGATCTTCCTGCTCGCACCGCTCGTCTCGGTGACGCTGGCGCTCGCCACATGGGCGGTCGTGCCGGTCAACGACGGCTGGATGATCGCCAATATCAATGTCGGCATCCTCTACATCTTCGCGATCTCCTCGCTTGAAGTGTACGGCATCATCATGGGCGGCTGGGCTTCGAACTCGAAATACCCGTTCCTCGGCGCGCTGCGCTCCGCGGCACAGATGGTCTCCTACGAAGTGTCGATCGGTTTCGTCATCGTCACCGTCCTGCTCTGCGTCGGTTCGCTGAACCTCTCCGACATCGTCTATGCGCAGCATGACGGCCTCGGCACGCGCCTCGGTCTGCCGGCCTCCTTCCTCGACTGGCACTGGCTGTCGCTGTTCCCGATGTTCATCGTGTTCTTCATTTCGGCGCTTGCCGAAACGAACCGCCCGCCCTTCGATCTTCCGGAAGCCGAATCCGAACTCGTCGCCGGCTTCATGGTCGAATACGGCTCGACCCCGTACATGATGTTCATGCTCGGCGAATATGCCGCCATCTGCCTGATGTGCGCGCTGACCACGATCCTCTTCCTCGGCGGCTGGCTGCCTCCGGTCGACGTCTGGTTCCTCAACTGGGTTCCGGGCATCGTGTGGTTCGTCATCAAGGGCCTCTTCGTCTTCTTCATGTTCGCGATGGTGAAGGCCTTCGTGCCGCGCTACCGCTACGACCAGCTCATGCGTCTCGGCTGGAAGGTTTTCCTTCCGATCTCGCTCGCCATGGTCGTCATTACCGCATTCGTGCTGAAGCTCATGGGGACTGCATGACGATCGCGCCCCGCCTCAGCAGCATTGGAGCTTGAAATGGCTAGTCTCTCGCAAGCCGTAAACTCGCTGTTCCTCAAGGAATTCGTCGGCGCGTTCTTCCTGTCGATGCGCTACTTCTTCCGCCCGAAGGCAACGGTGAACTATCCCTTCGAAAAGGGCCCGGTCTCTCCGCGCTTCCGCGGCGAGCATGCGCTGCGCCGTTACCCCAACGGTGAAGAGCGCTGCATCGCCTGCAAGTTGTGCGAGGCGATCTGTCCTGCCCAGGCCATCACCATCGAGGCGGGTCCCCGCCGCAACGACGGTACGCGCCGCACGGTGCGTTACGACATCGACATGGTGAAATGCATCTATTGCGGCTTCTGCCAGGAAGCCTGCCCGGTCGACGCCATCGTCGAAGGTCCGAACTTCGAGTTCTCGACTGAGACGCGCGAAGAGCTCTACTACGACAAGCAGAAGCTCCTCGAGAACGGCGATCGCTGGGAGCGGGAAATCGCCCGCAACATCGCTATGGATTCGCCTTACCGCTGATCGGCGGAGGGCATACTGAACTTCAAGTGCCTGACGAGTGCGTTCGTCAGGCTTCGACGGGGGAGGGGGACCTTCTCCGGGGAAGACGAAAAGGCACCAAAATGGGTCTGCAGGCTCTATTCTTCTATATCTTCGCCTTCGTGGCGGTGGCGTCCGCCTTCATGGTGATCGCGTCCAGGAACCCGGTCTATTCCGTGCTGTTCCTGATCCTCACCTTCTTCAATTCGGCGGGCCTGTTCCTTCTGACGGGCGCCGAGTTCCTGGCGATGATCCTGCTGGTCGTCTATGTCGGCGCCGTCGCGGTTCTCTTCCTCTTCGTCGTCATGATGCTCGACATCGATTTTGCCGAATTGAGGGCTGGCGCCCTTGAATATGCGCCGGTCGGCGCGCTGATCGGTATTATCCTGGCGATCGAACTGGTCGTCGTCGTTGGCGGCTCGACGCTCTCGCCTGAGATAGCCGCCAATGCCTCGATGCCGATCCCGCCGATCGCGGAACGCCAGAACACCGCCGCCCTCGGCGACGTGCTCTATACGAACTACGTCTACTTCTTCCAGATTGCCGGCCTCGTGCTGCTCGTCGCCATGATCGGCGCGATCGTGCTGACGCTGCGCCACAAGCCGAATATCAAGCGCCAGAACATCTCGCAGCAGGTTGCCCGCACGCCGGAAACCGCCGTCGAGGTGGTCAAGGTGAAGCCCGGTCAGGGCATCTGAGGCAGCGCGGGACCAAGGATAAAGAAAAATGGAAATCGGTATTTCCCACTATCTCACCGTCAGCGCCATCCTCTTCACGCTTGGCATTTTCGGCATCTTCCTGAACCGGAAGAATGTCATCGTCATCCTGATGTCGATCGAACTGATCCTGCTGTCGGTCAACATCAACATGGTGGCGTTCTCGCACTTCCTGAACGACATCGTCGGCCAGGTTTTCGCGCTGTTCATTCTGACCGTCGCGGCTGCGGAAGCGGCCATCGGTCTTGCAATTCTCGTCGTCTTCTACCGCAACCGCGGTTCGATCGCCGTCGAAGACGTCAATATGATGAAGGGCTGATCGGGTCATGGATACCATCATAAAGGCAATCGTCTTCCTCCCGCTCACCGGCTTCCTGATCGCCGGCATCGGCGGCAACACGATCGGCGCCAAGGCGTCGGAATATATCACGTCCGGCTTCATGATCATCGCGGCCGTTCTGTCCTGGATCGTCTTCTTCGACGTGGCCATGGGCGAAACGGAGATGCTCAAGGTCAGCGTGCTGCGCTGGATCCAGTCCGGCGGCTTCGACGTCGAATGGGCCTTCCGCGTTGATACGCTGACGGCCGTCATGCTCGTCGTCGTCAATTCGGTCTCGACGCTCGTGCATGTCTATTCGATCGGCTACATGCACCACGACCCGCATCGGCCGCGCTTCTTCGCGTACCTGTCGCTCTTCACCTTCGCCATGCTGATGCTGGTGACGTCGGACAATCTGCTTCAGATGTTCTTCGGCTGGGAAGGCGTGGGTCTCGCATCCTATCTGCTGATCGGCTTCTGGTACAAGAAGCCGTCGGCCTGCGCTGCCGCCATGAAGGCCTTCATCGTCAACCGCGTCGGCGACTTCGGCTTCGCGCTCGGCATCTTCTCGGTTTTCGTGCTGTTCGGCTCGATCAATTTCGAAACGATCTTCGCGACCGCCGCGACCTACCTGCCGGCTGAAGGCGCTGCGGATGCGACCGCACCCGTCATCAACCTCTTCGGCATGACGCTCGACAAGTCGCAGGCGCTCACCGCCACCTGCCTGCTGCTCTTCATGGGCGCGATGGGCAAGTCGGCGCAGTTCCTGCTGCACACCTGGCTGCCGGACGCCATGGAAGGCCCGACCCCAGTTTCGGCGCTCATCCATGCCGCAACCATGGTCACCGCCGGCGTCTTCCTCGTCGCTCGCATGTCGCCGCTGTTCGAACTGTCGCACACCGCTCTGATGGTCGTGACGCTGGTCGGCGCCATCACCGCCTTCTTCGCGGCGACGGTCGGCCTCGTGCAGAACGACATCAAGCGCGTCATCGCCTATTCGACCTGCTCGCAGCTCGGCTACATGTTCGTGGCGCTCGGCATCGGTGCCTATGGCGCGGCGATCTTCCACCTCTTCACGCACGCCTTCTTCAAGGCGCTGCTGTTCCTGGGTGCCGGTTCCGTCATCCACGCCGTCGATGGCGAGCAGGACATGCGTTACATGGGTGGCCTGCGCAAGCACATCCCCGTGACCTTCTGGATGATGACGATCGGCACGCTGGCGCTCACCGGCGTCGGCATTCCGGGCACCGTCATCGGCTTTGCCGGCTTCTTCTCGAAGGATGCAATCATCGAATCGACCTTCGCGTCGCACAGCCCGCTTGCCGGCTTCGCCTTCACGCTGCTGGTCATCGCCGCGCTGTTCACGAGCTTCTACTCGTGGCGCCTGGCCTTCATGACCTTCTTCGGCAAGCCGCGCGCTTCGGCCGACGTCATGCACCACGTGCATGAATCGCCCGCCGTCATGCTCGTCCCGCTCTACCTTCTCGGTGCGGGCGCCGTTCTGGCCGGTTACTTCTTCGTGGAGTATTTCTACGGTCACCACTATGCCGAATTCTGGCAGGGTGCGCTGTTCACGCTGCCGGAAAACGAGCTGGTCAACGAGTATCACCACGTCCCGCTCTGGGTGAAGTGGAGCCCGTTTGCAGCCATGGCCATCGGCTTCGTCACCGCCTGGTACATGTACATCCGTTCGCCGGAAACGCCGAAGTACCTCGCCGAGCAGCACCGCGGCCTCTACCAGTTCCTGCTCAACAAGTGGTACTTCGACGAACTCTACGATTTCCTCTTCGTCCGTCCCGCCATGTGGCTCGGCAAGACGCTGTGGAAGAAGGGTGACGGCGCCGTCATCGACGGTCTCGGCCCGAACGGCATCGCCGCCCGCGTCGTCGACGTCACCGACCGCGTCGTGCGCCTGCAGACCGGTTACCTCTATCACTACGCATTCGCGATGCTGCTGGGTATTGCAGCACTCGTTACCTGGATGATGCTCGGGAGCTCCCTCTGATGACCGATTGGCCCATTCTTTCAGCGGTCACCTTTCTCCCGCTCGTCGGCGTGGCGCTTCTGCTGCTGACCCGTGAGGACAGTCCGTACGGCCGCCGCAACATCCTGAATGTCGCGATGCTGACGACGATCGTGACCTTCCTGCTCTCCCTCTTCATCTGGATCGGCTTCGATTATTCGAACCCGGGCTTCCAGATGACCGAGAAGCATGAATGGCTCGGCACCGGCATCGCCTACCATCTCGGCGTCGACGGCATCTCCATGCTGTTCGTCATCCTCTCGACCTTCCTGATGCCGTTCTGCGTGCTCGCAAGCTGGCATTCGGTCGAGAAGCGCCTGAAGGAATACATGATCGCCTTCCTGCTTCTGGAAGTGTTCATGGTTGGCGTCTTCGTGTCGCTCGATATCGTTCTCTTCTACGTCTTCTTCGAAGCGGGCCTCATTCCGATGTTCATCATCATCGGCGTATGGGGCGGCAAGGATCGCGTCTACGCGTCCTATAAATTCTTCCTCTACACGCTGCTCGGTTCGGTTCTGATGCTGCTCGCCATCATGGCGATGTACTGGCAGGCCGGCACGACCGACATCACGGAACTGCTCGCTTACAACTTCCCGGCCCATATGCAGACCTGGCTGTGGCTCGCCTTCTTCGCGTCCTTCGCGGTGAAGATGCCGATGTGGCCGGTCCACACCTGGCTTCCCGACGCGCACGTCCAGGCGCCGACGGCCGGCTCGGTCATCCTGGCCGGCGTGCTGCTGAAGCTTGGCGGCTACGGTTTCATCCGTTTCTCGCTCGCCATGTTCCCGCTGGCATCCGACTATTTCGCGCCCTTCGTCTTCACGCTGTCGGTCATCGCCATCATCTACACCTCGCTGGTGGCGCTGATGCAGGACGACATCAAGAAGCTGATCGCCTATTCGTCGGTTGCCCATATGGGCTACGTCACCATGGGCATCTTCGCGGCGAACATGCAGGGCCTGCAGGGCGCCATCTTCCAGATGCTGTCGCACGGCATCGTCTCCGGCGCGCTCTTCCTCTGCGTGGGCGTGGTCTATGACCGTCTGCACACCCGCGAAATCGCGGCTTATGGCGGTCTCGTCAACAATATGCCGAAATACGCCGTCGCCTTCATGATCTTCACCATGGCGAATGTCGGTCTTCCCGGCACCTCCGGCTTCGTCGGCGAAATCATGACGCTGGTCGGCGCCTTCCGCGCCAACACCTGGGTCGCCTTCTTCGCCACGACGGGCGTCATCCTCTCGGCCTCCTATGCGCTGTGGCTTTACCGCCGCGTGATCTTCGGTGCGCTGGAGAAGGAAAGCCTGAAGTCGCTGCTCGACCTGTCGGGCCGTGAAAAGGCGCTGCTCTATCCGCTGGTGATCCTGACGATCTTCTTCGGTGTCTATCCGGCACCGGTCTTCGATGTGACGGCGGCCTCGGTCGACGCGCTTCTCAATCAATACTCCGCGGCTCTGCAAGCGGCGCAATCCGTTGCGCTCACGGCGAACTGAGGACGGGACCAAGACATGACCGCTGATACTCTCCTTGCCAGCCTTCAGCTCTCGACGCCCGAGATCATTCTCGCCGTCGGCGCCCTGGTCCTGCTGATGATCGGTGTGTTCTCGGGCGAGCGCTCGGGCACCACCGTGATCGGCCTTGCCGTCGCCGTCCTCATCATCGCCGGCCTCTGGCTGGTGCTTGCGACCGGCGAAGGCCAGGCCTATGGCGGCGCCTTCGTGTCGGATGCCTTCGCCAAGTTCATGAAGGTGCTGGCGCTCATCGGCTCCATTACCGCCATGGTGATGACCGTCGGCCACGCCCGCTCGCAGCAGCTCGACCGCTTCGAGTTCCCGGTGCTGATCGTGCTCTCGACGCTCGGCATGCTGCTGATGATCTCGGCCAACAGCCTGCTGTCGCTCTACCTCGCGCTGGAACTCCAGTCGCTCGCCCTCTACGTGGTCGCCGCGATCAACCGCGACAGCCTGCGTTCGACGGAAGCCGGCCTGAAGTACTTCGTGCTCGGTGCGCTTTCCTCGGGCATGCTGCTCTACGGCATGTCGCTGGTCTATGGCTTCACCGGCCATATCGGCTTCCAGGACATCGCGGCCGCACTAACCGCCGAGGGCCGTTCGCTCGGCCTCGTCTTCGGCCTGGTGTTCATCCTTGCCGGCCTCGCCTTCAAGATCTCGGCCGTGCCGTTCCACATGTGGACGCCGGACGTCTATGAAGGCGCGCCGACCCCGGTCACGGCGTTCTTCGCCGCGGCGCCGAAGGTCGCCGCCATGGCCATGCTGGTGCGTATCGTCATCGAGGCCTTCCAGCCGGTCGTCGCCGACTGGCAGCAGGTCATCGTCTTCATCTCGATTGCCTCCATGCTGCTCGGTTCCTTCGCGGCCATCGGCCAGAAGAACATCAAGCGCCTGATGGCATATTCGTCGATCGGTCATATGGGCTATGCGCTTGTCGGCCTCGCCTCCGGCTCCATGGCCGGCGTGCGCGGCGTGGCGCTCTACATGCTCATCTACATGGTCATGACGCTCGGCACCTTCGCGATCATCCTCGCGATGCGCCGCAAGGACGGGGAGAATGTCGAGGAGATCAGCGATCTCGCCGGTCTCTCCTCGACCAACCCCTTCATGGCGACCGTCCTGACGATCCTGATGTTCTCGCTCGCCGGCATCCCGCCGATGGCAGGCTTCTTCGCCAAGTACTTCGTCTTCATGGCGGCCATCGAGGCGCAGCTTTATGCACTCGCCATCATCGGTGTGCTCTCCTCGGTCGTTGGCGCCTACTACTACCTGCGTGTCATCAAGGTGATGTGGTTCGATGAGGCGGCCGGCGAATTCGCCCGCACGGCAGGTGAGCTGAAGCTGGTCTTCGGCCTCTCCGGCCTGTTCGTTCTCGGTTACGTGCTGATCGGCGGCCCGATCGGCAATGCGGCCGAAGCTGCGGCGCGGACCTTCTTTTGAGCAGGTCCGATAGTGCCGGCCTGATGTCGCTCGACGACTTCCGGCATGAGGCGCTGGCCGAGGTCGGCTCGACCAATACGGAATGCCTGGAGCGCGCCCGAAAGGGCGCGCTTTCCGGTCTTTGGATCACCGCCGATCGCCAGACGGGTGGGCGCGGCCGGCGCGGGCGCGCGTGGTTCTCCGAACCCGGCAATCTCTATGCCTCGCTGCTGCTGATCGATGCCGCGCCGATGGAACGGCTCGGTTCCCTGCCGCTCGCGGTGGCGGTCGCCGTGCAGGATGCCGTCAGCCGGGTCATGCCGCTCAACGCGCCTGAGGTGCTGATCAAGTGGCCGAACGATATCCTCGTGGAGCGCCGCAAGATCTGCGGCATCCTGATCGAGGGCGAGACACTACCGGATGGCCGGCACGGCCTCGTCATCGGCATCGGCATCAATGTTGCCGTGGCGCCGGATGCCGGCCTCTATCCCGTGGCGACGCTGCGCGATTTCGGCGCATCCTCTTCCCCTGAAGAACTCTTCGCCTATCTCTTCCAGTCGATGGCCGCGACGCTGTCCTTGTGGAACCGCGGGCGCGGCATTGCCGCCATCATGGAACGCTGGAAACAGGTGGCGGGCGGCGTCGGGGAAAACATAACGGTCAACCTTCCCGACCGTTCTATTTCCGGGCGCTTTTCCGGAATTGATGATACAGGTCTCCTCAAGTTGGAGACGGATGATGGCGGCACGCGGTTGATCGCGGCCGGCGATGTGTTTTTTGGATAGGAATTTTTGAAACCGATGGCAAAAGAAGACGAACTGGTGTTCCTGCCGCTTGGCGGCGTCGGCGAAATCGGCATGAACCTGGCGCTTTACGGCTACGGCCCGAAGACCAACCGTCAGTGGATCATGGTCGATTGCGGCGTTACCTTCCCGGGACCGGACCTGCCGGGCGTCGACCTCGTTCTGCCCGATATCCGTTTCCTCGCCAAGGAGCGCGAGAAGCTGAAGGGCATCATCATCACCCATGCGCACGAAGACCATTACGGTGCGCTGAACGATCTCTGGCCGGGCCTCAACGTGCCGGTCTATGCCTCGCCCTTCACCGCCGGCATGCTGGAAGCCAAGCGCGATTACGAGCGCAGCCGCGTCGAAATCCCGGTGACGATTTTCAAGCAGGGCGACCGCATCAATGTCGGTCCCTTCGAGATCGAGGCGATCGGCGTCAACCACTCCATCCCCGAACCGATGTCGCTGGCGATCAAGACGCCGCTCGGCACGGTCATCCATACCGGCGACTGGAAGATCGACCTCGATCCCTCGCTCGGCCCGCTGACCGACGAAGCCCGCTTCCGCAAGCTCGGCGACGAGGGCGTGCTGGCGCTGATCTGCGACAGCACGAACGCGGTGCGCGACGGCGTTTCGCCCTCCGAGCACGAGGTTTCGGAAAGCCTGACGAAGATCATCGAGGCCGCCGAGGGCCGGGTGGGCATCACCACTTTCTCCTCGAATGTCGGCCGGATCCGCTCCATCGCGCAGGCCGCCGAAGCGGCCGGGCGCGAGGTGCTGCTGCTCGGCAGTTCCATGAAGCGCGTGACGAATGTCGCGCGCGACATCGGCCTGATGGAAGGCCTGAAGCCGTTCATCGAGGAAGACGAATTCGGCTACATCCCGCGCGACAAGGTCGTCGTCATCCTGACGGGCAGCCAGGGCGAGCCGCGTGCCGCCCTTGCCAAGATCGCCCGTGACGAAATGCGCAACGTCGCCTTCACGGATGGCGACACGATCATCTTCTCCTCCCGCGCCATTCCCGGCAACGAGAAGGCGATCAACGATATCAAGAATGGCCTGGTCGAGCAGGGCATCAATGTCGTCACCGACGCGGAAGCGCTGGTGCATGTCTCGGGCCATCCGCGCCGCAATGAACTGCAGCAGATGTACGCCTGGACGCGCCCGAAGATGGTCGTGCCGGTTCATGGCGAAGCCGTCCATCTGGTGGCCCATGCCGAGCTTGCCGAACAGTCCGGCGTTGCCGAAGTGCCGCGCGTGCGCAACGGCGATGTGCTGAAGCTCGCCCCGGGTGAGCCCGAGGTCGTCGATCACGCGCCCTTCGGCCGCATCTTCAAGGATGGCAATCTTATCGGCGACTACGAGGAAATGGGCATCGGCGACCGCCGCAAGCTCGCCTTCGTCGGCCATGTCGCCGTCAGCATCCTGCTCGACAGCCGCTTCGACTTTCAGGGTGACCCTGAAGTGGAACCTTTCGGTCTGCCGCAATTCGACGACGAGGGCGAGGACATGGGCGACACGCTTTACGACGCCGTGCTTGGTGCGGTCGAAAGCATCCCGCGTGCCCGCCGCAAGGATCTCGAAATGGTGCGCGAGGCCGTGCGTCGCGCCGTGCGCTCCACGGCCAACGAGATCTGGGGCAAGAAGCCTGTCGTCACGGTGTTCTTGACGAAGGTCTGATCCTCGCCTCGCGCGCCCGGCTGGTAAAAAGCGGGGCGCGCGGACGTGATGACGGCAATTTTCGTGCCGGCGCGCAGCGCAAGCCGGCACCCTTCCTTCATCTCCCACACGCGACGAAGATGAAGAGGTGTGACAGCACGCCGCCATCTGGCCGTTTGAACTTCGCGACCAAGCGGCGTAAAAGAGCCGCTGTCGCACGAGGGCCCATCCATGCAGCTGTTTTCCATCTTCGCCGTCTACTTCATCGTCTGGTGGCTGACGCTTTTCGCTGTCCTGCCGTTCGGCTTGAAGACACAGGCCGAGGCGAATGATGTGGTGCCCGGTTCGGTGGAAAGCGCACCCGCCCGGTTCCGCGGCGGCCGTATCGTGCTGATCACCACGCTCGTCTCCGCGGTGATCTACGGCGCCTGGTATGTGCTGTCCGTGCGCCTTGGCTACGGGCTGGATTCGTTACCGCAGTTCTACCCCAACTACGAATAGCCGCCGCCGCAAAGGTTAACGACCTCGAACGGCACTTAGGTAAGGGATTTCGCCCTTCCGGCTTTTTACGGAAAAGTCTTCCGTTTGCGCTTCATCAAAAAGCTTGTTCAACAATCCACTCAGGCCTGTCCGGCAACCTTAAATCGGCATGTTTTCGCTGAGTGAGGCTTGCCTAACGTGAGGCGCAGTGTCGCAGGGGGCTTGCGCACGGATTTCCGTCGATCGGAATTCATCGGCAAGCGCGGCGCGGAGCAGGGGAGCTCGGCAAAAGGCAAAAAAAAACAAGGCTGAAAGCCTTGTTTTGCAGGTATCGCGTGATCTTTATCCGTTGTGCGGTGGCAGCGTCTACGCGCGCCTAAGATCTGATCCTCCCAAGACTTGACCGCGAAAATGGCTGGAATTTGCACTTCCTGCCTGTTTTGTGGCCTGAAACTAGCCCAAACGTTAGGCGTTGTCATCCGCTTTTTTTGCATTTTTGCTACACTGGAATAAAATTTTTCGATTGACAACATAAGCGCAATTTCTGTTATTGGCGCCCTCATTTTTCTGCCACATTCGCCAGGTCCGCCAAGAGCGGTGGACAGTGCTTCGCGCTGCGCGGCCGTGTGGCCTGCCGGGTTTCTTTCCGCCGGCGAAGCGTTTATGAACGCGTGAAAATCAACGTCGTTTTGCCCGATTCCCGGAATAGGGCGGATCAGTCACACCGGAAACCGATATGCGCCTTTCCCGCTTCTTCCTGCCCATCCTCAAGGAAAACCCCAAGGAAGCCGAGATCGTCTCGCACCGCCTCATGCTGCGTGCGGGCATGGTCAAGCAGCAGTCCCAGGGCATCTATACCTGGCTGCCGCTCGGCAAGCGCGTTCTGGACAAGGTGAATGCCATTATCCGCGAGGAGCAGAACCGCTCCGGCGCCGTCGAGCTCTTGATGCCGACGCTGCAATCCGCGGAGCTCTGGCAGGAAAGCGGCCGCTATGACGCCTATGGCAAGGAAATGCTGCGCATCAAGGACCGCCAGGAGCGGCCGATGCTCTACGGCCCGACCAACGAGGAAATGATCACGGACGTCTTCCGCTCGTTCGTGAAGTCCTACAAGGATCTGCCGCTCAATCTCTATCACATCCAGCTGAAGTTCCGCGACGAGATCCGTCCGCGCTTCGGCACCATGCGCTCGCGCGAGTTCCTGATGAAGGACGCCTATTCCTTCGACTTGAACCGCGAAGGCGCCGTGCATGCCTATAACCGCATGTTCGCGGCTTACCTGCGCACCTTCTCGCGCATGGGCCTGCGCGCCATTCCGATGCGTGCCGATACCGGCCCGATCGGCGGCGATCTCAGCCACGAATTCATCATCCTGGCCGATACCGGTGAATCGGAAGTCTTCTGCCACAAGGACTTTTTGAACTTCGACATTCCCGGCCTCGACACCGACTTCGAGGACGTGGCGGGCCTCAAGGCCATCTTCGACAAGTGGACCTCGCGTTATGCGGCCACCTCCGAAATGCACGACGCCCCGGCCTTCGAAGCGATCCCGGAAGGCGAACGCCTGTCGGCGCGCGGCATCGAGGTCGGCCACATCTTCTATTTCGGCACGAAATATTCCGAAGCCATGGGCGCCAAAGTCCAGGGCCCTGACGGCAAGGAGCACACCGTGCATATGGGCTCCTACGGTATCGGCCCGACGCGCCTCGTGCCGGCGATCATCGAAGCCTCGCATGACGAGAACGGCATCATCTGGCCGAAGGCCGTGGCACCTTTCGAAGCCATCGTCATCAACATGAAGTCGGGCGATGCCGCCTGCGACGCAGCCTGCGAAACGATCTATGGCGCGCTCCTGAATGCCGGCATCGACGTGCTCTATGACGACAAGGACGAGCGCGCGGGTGCGAAATTCGCGACCGCCGACCTCATCGGTGCGCCGGTGCAGGTCATCGCGGGTCCGCGCGGCGTCGCCAATGGCGAAGTCGAGATCAAGGATCGCAAGACCGGCGAACGCGAGACGCTTACTATCGAGGCGGCGATCAACCGCCTGACATCCGGCAATTGATGTCGGTTTGAGCCGGGAAAACAGGGAGACAGCATGGCTGACGCAGCGAGCGGGGCGATAGAGGCCCAGGCCTTCAAGAAGAGCCGCCCGTTCTCCGCTTTCGAGCGGATGGTCGCCTGGCGCTACCTGCGCTCCCGGCGCAAGGAAGCCTTCATCTCCGTTATTGCCGGCTTCTCCTTCATTGGCATCATGCTCGGCGTGGCGACGCTCATCATCGTCATGGCGGTGATGAACGGGTTCCGCACCGAGCTGATCTCGCGCATCCTCGGCATCAACGGGCATATGATCATCCAGCCGATCGACAGCCCGCTGAACGATTATGCCAAGCTCGCCGAGCGCCTCGCTGCCGTTCCCGGCGTCACCATGGCTATCCCACTCGTGGAAGGCCAGACGCTGGCGCAGGGCACGGCCGGCGGCGGCACGGGCGCTCTGGTGCGCGGCATCCGTGCGGATGACCTCGCCAAAATGAAATCCGTCTCCGACCATATCAAGGAAGGCGACCTTGTCGGTTTTGCCTCCGGCGGCGGTGTTGCCATCGGCGCGCGTATGGCCGAGCAACTCGGACTCAGCGCCGGCGGCCAAATCACGCTCGTGGCACCGGAAGGGGACGTCACGCCGCTGGGCGTTAATCCGCGCGTGAAGACCTATACGGTCTCGGCGATCTTCGAGATCGGCATGTCGGAATATGACGCCTCGATCATCTACATGCCGCTGGACGAGGCACAACTCTACTTCAACTCCGAAGGCGTCGTGCAGTCGATCGAGCTTTTCGTTTCCAACCCGGATCAGATCGACAGCCTGCGCCAGCCCATCGAGGCGGCGGCGGAGCGGCAAATCTTCATCACCGACTGGCGCCAGCGCAACCAGACCTTCTTCTCGGCCCTGCAGGTCGAGCGCAATGTCATGTTCATGATCCTGACGCTGATCGTGCTCGTCGCCGCACTCAACATCATTTCCGGCCTGATCATGCTGGTGAAGGACAAGGGCAGCGACATCGCGATCCTGCGCACCATGGGCGCCACATCGGGCTCCATCATGCGCATCTTCTTCATGACGGGGGCGGCCATCGGCACGGTCGGCACCTTCGCCGGCGTGCTGCTCGGCGTCATCGTCTGCCTCAACGTCGAGTCGATCCGCCAGTTCTTCTCCTGGATCTCGGGCACGACACTGTTCAATCCGGAACTCTATTTCCTCAGCCAGCTTCCGGCCGACATGAATGCCGGCGAGACGGTCACCGTCATCGTCATGGCGCTGGCGCTCTCCTTCCTCGCGACGATCTTCCCCGCCTGGCGTGCCTCCAAGCTCGATCCGGTTCAGGCCCTCAGGTACGAATAGGAATTCAGCATGGCAGCGCGCGTCGCTTTGGAACTCAAAGGCATCGAACGGCACTACGGCCAGGGCGAGACGGTGCTGTCGATCCTCAAGGGGGCCGATTTCACGCTCAGAAGCGGCGAGACGGTGGCGCTCGTCGCGCCCTCTGGCACCGGCAAATCGACGCTGCTGCATGTCGCGGGGCTGCTCGAAAAACCCGATGCCGGCGATGTGTTCGTCAACGGCCATTCCTGCGCTGGCCTGCCAGACGACCAGCGCACGGCGATCCGCCGCGGCGAGATCGGCTTCGTTTATCAGTTCCACCATCTGCTGCCGGAATTCACCGCGCTCGAAAACATCATGATGCCGCAGCTGATCGGCGGTCTCTCCAAGGCCGAGGCACGCGAACGCGCCGCGCAGCTGCTCGATTATATGCGCATCGGCCACCGCGCCGACCATCGCCCGTCCGAACTCTCCGGCGGTGAGCAGCAGCGCGTCGCCATCGCACGCGCGGTTGCCAATGCGCCGCTCCTGCTTCTGGCCGACGAACCGACCGGCAATCTCGACCCGGAAACCGCCGGCTACGTTTTCGAGGCGCTGGAAGCGCTCGCCCGCCAGTCCGGCCTTGCCGCGATGATCGCCACGCACAACCATGAGCTTGCCAGCCTGATGGATCGCCGCGTGACGATCGAGGACGGGCTCGTCAAGGAACTGGCCTGAAAGGCCCGTCGTTCGATATCACGCCGCGAGCTTAGCGGTTCCGGCCTTTCGTTCGACAAGCGCCCAGATGTGTCCGAACGGGTCGAAGATCGACGCCACGCGGCGGCCCAACATATCCACCTGCACTACATCTCGCGTCACGGCACCGGCTTCGATCGTCCGTTGCATCGTGCGCTCGATGTCGCCGACCGTCAGTGTGAAAATCGCGCTGACGGACCCGGCCGCCTTGGGGAAGAACGGCCCGCCATAGGACGGGTTTTCCTCGCGTCGCGGGTTTGATCCCGCGACGGCCACAGGCATCGTTCCGAAGCGCATGGCAAAGCCCGCTAGTACGCCTTCGATATGATAGGGTTCGACCACTACGGCGCCAAAGGCGACGACGTAGAAGTCCGCCGCCTCCTGTTCGCGCCCGTGCTCGACGAAGAGGGAAATTTCGATGCTGATCTCGTCGGTCATCGCGATTGTCCTTCCGTATCGCCGCCCTGCGGGCGGTGCCTGCGATCAGTTGTCCAGCCCGCAGATGGAGCGGGCGGTCTCGTCCTTCCAGTCCTTGAGCAAGGCGAACTGCGCCTGCCCGGAAACCGCGCCGCCGCTGGTCTTGCCCTTTCCGGTCAGCACGTTGAGGTCGCATTCCGTGCTGGCATTGGGGTCGAGCGTATCATAGGCCGAGTAGGTGTAGCCGGCGACGATGAAATCGAAATTTCGATAGGCGATGGTGAGCGACTGACGCCAGCGGTCGCGCCCGACCGAATCGTTCTTGGTCGTGATGGTGAAGGAGCCATTGGCGAGCGCCGCAAGTTCCGGCTCCTGGCCGTACATGGTGAGGTTGCCCCAGATGCTGTTCGGCAGCGGCAAAGCAAGCGTCAGGCGGTTCTCTTCGGGCTTGGCAAGATAGACATAGAGGCCGTTGTCGTCGCCGCTGTCGTCGCCCGGTGTGGCGATCACGGCCAGATCCGCCGTGCCGTCCTTGTTCCAGTCGCCGCTCGCCATGGCGACGATGCGGTCTGCCGGAAAGTCGGCGGCCATCGTTGCGGCAGGCAGAACAATCGAAAACACGAGGGCAGCGGCAAGCGACTTCATTTCATTTCCTCCATGGGGTTGGGCCGACCTTATTGCGCGTGAACGCGTCGGTCCAGAGGGGATGTGGAAAGCTGTTGACATGAGAACAAGAATAGAACAAAGTGAAAACATAAAAGGAAAGGGAGCCATAATGACCGATTTTCTTCGTGACTTTGCAGCATTCACCTCCATCGCCCTGTTCGTCGCCAGCTTCTCCGTCCTCCTCTTCGGAATCTGACGGTTCAGATCTCTCCACTGATCATTCCTGCCTGCCGCGCGTCCTTGGCGCGTGGAAAGCGGGTGCAAAGCCAAGAACCGTCTGGACGAGACGGGTCCGAATCCGTTTAAGCTCTTTCTTCTGATCGGAAGGAAGTTTGACATGGCGGAAGCGGCTCCAGTGACGGTTGGCGAGAAGATCGCCGAGACGCCCGAATTCGTGCATCTGCGCGTGCATTCGGCTTTCTCGCTGCTCGAAGGCGCTCTGCCGATCAAGAAGATCATCGGCAAGGCAACGTCCGACCAGCAGCCGGCAATCGCCATCACCGACACGAACAATCTGTTCGCGGCGCTCGAATTCTCGCAGAAGGCCGTCGGCGACGGCATTCAGCCCTTGATCGGCTGCCAGCTGTCGATCGATATGGAAGACGAGGGCGAGGGCGAAAGGCGCGGGGGGCAGGCGCAGCTTCAGAAGCTGCCGTCGATCGTTGTCCTTGCCGCGAGCGATGCCGGCTATGCGCGTCTCGTCGAGCTCGTCAGCCGCGCCTATCTCGGCGGTGAAAGCGGGCAGGCGGTTCGCATTGCCTATAGCTGGCTGGAAGCGGGCACGGACGGGCTGATCGCCTTGACGGGTGCGCGCGGCGGTCCCGTCGACATGGCCTATCTTGCCGGACAGCCGGCCGTAGCAAAAGCGCGGCTCGATGCGCTGAAGGCTGTGTTTGGCGATCGGCTCTATATCGAGTTGCAGCGCCACGGTCGTTACGACAAGTCGCATGAGCGGCGCATGGTGGAGCTTGCCTATGCGGAGGATGTGCCGCTGGTCGCCACCAACGAGCCGTTCTTCCCGTCACCGGACGACTACGATGCCCACGATGCGCTGATGGCGGTGGCGCACAATGCCATGGTGTCGGATGACAACCGGTTCCGCCTGTCGCCGGATCACTATCTCAAGAGCCGCAAGGACATGGCAAAGCTCTTTGCCGACCTTCCGGAGGCGCTGGAGAACACGGTCGAGATCGCAAAGCGCTGCTCCTTCGTGCTGAAGACGCGCGCGCCTATCCTGCCGCGCTTCACGGGGGCGACGGATGATCCGGAAGAGGCGGAGCGGGCGGAATCGGCAGAGCTGCGCCGCCAGTCGGTGGAGGGGCTGGAAAGCCGCATGGCGCTGCTCGGCCTGTCGCCGGGCTATACGGAACAGGATTACCGCGAGCGGCTGGATTTCGAGCTCAGCGTCATCGAGCGCATGAAGTTTCCCGGCTACTTCCTCATCGTTGCCGACTTCATCAAGTGGGCCAAGCAGCATAATATTCCCGTCGGGCCGGGCCGCGGTTCGGGCGCGGGTTCGCTCGTCGCCTATGCACTCACCATTACCGACGTCGATCCGTTGCGCTTCTCGTTGCTTTTCGAACGCTTCCTCAATCCGGAACGCGTTTCGATGCCCGACTTCGATATCGACTTCTGCCAGGACCGCCGCGAAGAGGTGATCCGCTACGTGCAGCAGAAATACGGTCGCGAGCAGGTGGCACAGATCATCACCTTCGGTTCGCTGCAGGCGCGCGCGGCCCTGCGTGACGTCGGCCGCGTGCTCGAAATGCCCTATGGCCAGGTCGACAAGATCTGCAAGCTCGTGCCGAACAATCCGGCCAATCCGACGCCGCTCTACAAGGCGATCGAAGAGGAGCCGAAGCTGCAGGAAGAGGCGGAGAAGGAGCCGGTCGTCGCCCGTCTGCTCGATATCGCCCAGAAGATCGAAGGTCTCTACCGTCACGCCTCCACGCATGCCGCCGGCATCGTGATCGGCGATCGGCCGCTGTCGCAGCTTGTGCCGATGTACCGCGATCCGCGCTCCGACATGCCCGTCACCCAGTTCAACATGAAGTGGGTGGAACAGGCCGGCCTCGTGAAATTCGACTTTCTCGGCCTGAAGACGCTGACTGTCCTGAAGACCGCCGTCGATTTCATTCGCAAGCGCGATATCGAGGTCAAGCTCGAAAGCCTGCCGCTGGATGATCAGTTGACCTACGAGATGCTGTCGCGCGGCGAGACGGTCGGCGTGTTCCAGGTGGAAAGTGCCGGCATGCGCAAGGCACTGATCGGCATGCGGCCGGACTGCATCGAGGATATCATCGCGCTCGTGGCGCTCTACCGCCCCGGCCCGATGGAGAACATCCCGGTCTATAACGCCCGCAAGCACGGCGAGGAGGAGATCGAATCGATCCATCCGACGATCGACCATCTGCTCAAGGAAACGCAGGGCGTTATCGTTTACCAGGAACAGGTGATGCAGATCGCCCAGGTTCTCTCGGGTTATTCGCTCGGCGAGGCCGATCTCTTGCGCCGCGCCATGGGCAAGAAGATCAAGGAGGAGATGGACAAGCAGCGCGCCCGTTTCGTCGACGGCGCGGTCAAGAACGGCGTTTCCAAGCCGCAGTCCGACCTGATCTTCGACCTGCTCGCCAAATTCGCCAACTACGGCTTCAACAAGTCGCACGCCGCCGCTTACGCCATCGTCTCCTACCAGACTGCCTATCTGAAGGCGCATTATCCGGTCGAGTTCCTGGCCGCGTCGATGACTTACGATATGTCCAACACGGACAAGCTGAACGATTTTCGGCAGGATGCCGGCCGTCTTGGCATCGCCGTCATCCCGCCATCGGTGCAGACGTCCTTCGCGCATTTCGAGACGGGTGAGAACCGCATCTATTACGCGCTCGCCGCCATCAAGGGCGTGGGCGAGGCGGCGGTCCAGCATATCGTCGAGGTGCGCGGCACGACGCCGTTCAAGAACCTCGAGGACTTCTGCACGCGCATCGATCCGAAATTCGTCAACCGCCGCGTCTTCGAAAGCCTGATCGTCGCCGGCGCCTTCGATTGCTTCGGCCATGATCGCGCCGCCATGATCGCCGGCCTCGACCGCCTGCTGGGCGCGGCCCAGCGCGCGCAGGAGAACAAGACGAGCGGGCAGGGCGATATTTTCGGCATGGGGGCGGCGACGGGGCCGGAGGTCATCACGCTGCCCTCCTACACGCCCTGGCTGGCGTCGGAAAAGCTTCACCGCGAATTCCAGGTGCTCGGCTTCTTCCTCTCCGCCCATCCGCTCGATACCTACGCACCGCTTCTCGCGAAGATGCGCGTGCAGACCTTTGGCGATTTTTCCGCTGCCGTGAAGCGCGGTGCGACGGCCGGCCGCCTTGCCGGCACGGTCACCTCCAAGCAGGAGCGCAAGACCCGCACCGGCAACAAGATGGGCATCGTCGCCTTCTCGGACTCGTCCGGCCAGTTCGAGGCCGTGCTGTTTTCCGAAATGCTCAACCAGTACCGCGATCTGCTGGAGCCCGGAAAATCGCTGGTCCTGACCGTGCAGGCGGAAGAGCGCCTGGAGGGCATCGGCCTGCGCATCCAGACGCTGCGCTCGCTGGAGGAAGAATCGCTCCAGACCCAGAAGGCGCTGCGCGTCTATGTCCGCGATTCCGGCCCGCTGCGGTCCATTGCCGCCCATCTCAACACGAAGGGCGACGGCCTCGTCTCCTTCATCGTCATCAAGGACAATGGCCAGCGCGAGATCGAGGTGGAGCTGAACGAACGCTTCCGCATCTCCCCCGAAATCGCCGCCGCCCTACGCTCGGCACCGGGCGTGCTGGATGTGGAACTGGTGTAGCGCCATAGATTGGGCGAGGCGCTATCGGAGCGTTTCGTCGATGAGTATTTGCTCCTGTCCGGCCTGTCGCATGGCGAGCAAAATGGTGGTTGCGTCGGCCAGCAAGTCTGTATGCTCGTCAAAGCGAAACAGGGTGTGCGTGGGAAGACCAAGCGCATCTGCGCCGCTCTCGGTCAGGATGAGTTCCAGACGATCCCGATAAGAGGCAAGGCTCACGACCTCGCTGCCATCGCAGGCAAGGCTCTGATCTGTGCGCTCCACATAGAGCAGGTCCTCGATGGAAGGTGGGTTTGCGCCGCTCCGCCGGCGGCCGCAGGCAAAGTGGATCGTGTCGAGCGGATCATCCGGAGAGACGAAGCCGAGCGAGAGCACGAGAAGATTATCCTGTTCGGTGAAGATCTCCTCGACCTGGAAACAGGCGACAGCCTGCCCCGTCAATTGACGACCGTGATCGACGACGCCTTCTTCTTTTTCTTCTTCACGCCCTGAACCGCCGAGGCATCCGCCTTCTGCTGCACCTTGCGCGTCACGGTGATGAAGTCCGTGCCGTCGCCGGTTTCCGGGCCAAGGCCGGTGTCGGAGATCGACAGCGAGGCGCCTTCGCCCATCAGTTCGGAGATGCGCAGGCGCGTGTCGGCGGGGATGTCCAGCCGGTCGAGCGTCTTCGTCAGCGCGTCCGGCTGCGTGGCATCGGCCTCCGTGGTGATGCCGAGACGCTTCAGCGTGGCGGGCGAGAGCTGGTTGTCGACGCTGACGCCGAACCAGTCCGCCTTGCCCTTGTCGCTATCGACGTCGCGGGCGAGCAGGAAATGGGTGCCGAGCGCGATTTCCGGGTTGCGGATGGTGATGGCGGCCTCGACCAGCGGCCTGAATTTCTGGCGCACGAGGATCTGGCCGTTCGGCGGCGCGCCCTTGCCGGCTTTGGCATAGACGGCGGCGACGAGTTCGGGCGTCACCATTCCGTCTTCCTTCAAGCCTTCGGCAAGCTGGAAGGCGCGGATGGCGACGACGGTCTGCTTGCCATGCAGGCCGTCCGGTATCCCGGCGTCATAGCCGAGCGAGGTCAGCAGCGTCTGCAAATCGATCATCATCTCGCGGTCGCCGCGGCGGGTGACGAGGATGCGGATCGGGTCCTGCTCGGTCTTCTGCACGGCGGGCGTGAGGATTTCCGGTTTGGGATCGGTCATCGCGACCTCGACGGCCTTGTCGCCGGCCTCCATCAAGCCGGGCCGCAGGCCCGCCTGGGAGAGAAGCGGCGTATCCGGAATCACGACGACGGGCTTGAACAGCGCCGCATGAACGACCTCCTGCGGCACGATCTCGCGGTCGGTGATCAGCACATGGCCGCCGCGCCGCGTCACACTGAACAGCGTCTTGGCAAAGGCGTTCGGCAGGCGCACGCAGCCGTGCGAGGCGGGATAGGACGGCACGCTGTTGGAGGCGTGCAGCGCGATACCCGACCAGGTGAGCCGCTGCATGAAGGGCATCGGCGCGCTGTCATAGATGTTGGAGAAATGCGTGCGCTTCTTCTCCAGGATCGAGAAGATGCCTGTCGGCGTCGAGTGGCCGGCCTTGCCGGTGGAGACATGCGAGGTGGCGACGACCACGCCGCCATCGTAGATCTTCAGCTCCTGCAGATCCTTCGACACGATGATCTGCAACGGCCCCTCGAGCGTGCCCGCAAGCGCGGTACCGCAGCTCAACAGCAGGCCAAGTATGCTCATGCCAGTCGCCAGGCGAAACTTCATGTTACCCATCCGTACGCAATACAAACCGACGGCAAGCGTAGTGCATCCGATTTAAGGAAGGCTTGATGCACCCGGCCGATCCCCCGATCTGTGCCAACCCGATGCAGGGAAGAACGCCGGTTTGCCGGGATTTATTCGGTGGGGTCGTCGATTTTTCCGGCCGTCTTGAAAGTCAACTTTCCGTGAAAGCGGTCGGGGCCGGATTTGCCGAACGTATAGCCGGTCTCGACGCTGGCCTTGCCGAATTTGTCGCGCAGCGTGTTCATCGCGGCTTCGGCGGCGGCGCGGCGGGTGGCGGCCGGATCGACGAGATCGGGCGGGTCGGCGCGGCCGGGATCGGTGAGGTCGCTGACACCGATGCCGATCAGGCGGTATTTCGTGCCATCCGTCTCCTTGCGCAGCAGTTCGATGCCGGTGCGGAAGATGCGGTCGGCGAGCATGGTCGGGTCTTCGAGCTTGCGGTTGCGCGTGCGGCTCTTGAAGTCGGCGGTCTTCAGCTTAAGCACGACGGTATGGCCGGCTATGCCGGATTTGCGCAGACGCGCGGCAACCTTCTCGCTGAGGCGGCGCAGATGCGCTACGAGTTCGTCGTAGCTGGAGAGATCATCGAAGAACGTGGTTTCGGACGACACGCTCTTTGCCGCATCGTTCAAATGGACCTCGCGGTCGTCCTGGCCGCGCGAAAGATGAAAGAGCCGCTTGCCCATTATGCCGTAGCGGCGCATCAGATCGGTCTCCTCCATGGTCTGGAGCTGGCCGACGCTGCGGATGCCGTCGCGCTCGAGCGTCTCCGCAAAGGCCTTTCCGACGCCCCAGATGAGGCGCACCGGCTTATCCCTCAGGAAATCCAGCGCTTCCTTCTCGCCGATGACGGAAAAGCCGCGCGGCTTGTTGAGATCGGAGGCGACCTTGGCGAGGAATTTGCAGTAGGAGAGGCCGACGGAGATGGTGATGCCGATCTCCTTCTCCACGCGCTGGACGAATCGGGCGAGCACGCGGGCAGGGGGATCGTGGTGCAGGCGCTCCGTGCCTTTCAGCTCCAGGAAGGCCTCGTCGATGGAAAGCGGCTGCACCAGTGGCGTCAGCTCCTGCATCATGGTGCGCACCTCCCGGCCGACCTTGACGTATTTTTCCATGTCCGGCGGAATGACGATGGCGTTGGGGCAGGCCTCCAGCGCCTTGAACATCGGCATGGCCGAGCGCACGCCGTGGATGCGCGCGACATAGCAGGCGGTGGAGACGACGCCGCGTTTTCCGCCGCCGATGATGACGGGCTTGTCGGCAAGCTCGGGATTGTCGCGCTTTTCCACGGCGGCATAGAAGGCATCGCAATCGATATGCGCCAGCGTCAGGTCGTAGAGTTCGTCATGATAGAGCAGGCGCGGGCTGCCGCAGGCCCGGCAGCGGCGCAGGTTCGCAGGCTGCCCGGTGAGGCAGTCGCGACAGAAGCCCGGAAAGCGTATGGCGGCGGTGCTCATCATCAAGAACAAATATTGAACATCGCGACATTAGTACCTACATATACAAGTCTCAATAGCCGTCAGGGCCGAATGCATGACCGTACACAGGCGCGCGCAGGACGGCCTTTCGAGGCTGCCGCCTTACCAATCAGACGGGCCTGAGAGCACGGCATGGGCATGCACGACCGCTTCCGGCTTGGTGTCGGTCGCTTCGCAGAAGGCCAGCAGGTCCGGCTCGTGGCTCATGAGGAAATCGACGATGCCGGCAAGAAAACCGGGATCGTTGACGGCGTTGCGGACTTCGGAGGGCGCAACGCCCGTCAGCGCGAGGAAACGCGACAGCAATTCCGGCTCGCCGGCAAGCCAGCCGAGGATGGCGACGGCGGTTGCCTCCGCGGTTTCGGCCGCAGGTGTATCTTTTTGGCTTTTCATTCTTTTCCCTCGGGAAATTTACCTTTTAATCAACCAAGTGACGCTAACGTGGCTGCGGTCAGGCTGGGTGATTTCGGCTTTGCCGCAACTTATCCATCTCCCGGTGGGTTGCAAGGCCGGTCAGAGGAACAGGGACTTACGATGCCCAAGCAGGTCATGATTGTCGAGGACAACGAGCTCAACATGAAGCTCTTCCGGGACCTTATCGAGGCATCCGGCTACACGACCATCCAGACCCGGAACGGTATGGAAGCCCTTGATCTCGCGCGCAAATATCGCCCCGATCTGATCCTGATGGATATCCAGCTTCCGGAAGTTTCGGGCCTTGAAGTCACCAAGTGGCTGAAAGAGGATGATGAGCTTCACGTCATCCCGGTCATTGCGGTCACGGCCTTTGCGATGAAGGGCGACGAAGAGCGTATCCGGCAGGGCGGTTGCGAGGCCTATGTCTCCAAGCCGATTTCCGTGCCGAAATTCATCGAAACGATCAAAACCTATCTCGGCGACGCGTGAGGCTGGGGCGCGATCATGACAGCACGCATCCTCGTCGTCGATGATATCCCCGCCAATGTGAAGCTGCTCGAAGCGCGGCTTTTGGCGGAATATTTCGACGTCCTGACGGCCGATAATGGCTATGAGGCGCTGTCGATCTGCGAACGCACCCAGGTCGATCTCATCCTGCTCGACATCATGATGCCCGGCATTGACGGGTTCGAAGTCTGCGAGCGGCTGAAGGCCAATCCGCGCACCGCCCATATCCCCGTCGTCATGGTCACCGCACTCGACCAGCCGTCCGACCGCGTGCGCGGCCTGAAGGCGGGCGCCGACGATTTTCTCACCAAGCCGGTCAACGACCTGCAGCTGATGTCGCGGGTGAAAAGCCTCGTGCGCCTGAAGACGCTGACGGACGAGTTGCGCATGCGCGCGGCGACCGCTCGCGCCATCTCGATGGAAGACGGGCTCGACAGCAATCTCGGCGACGAGCCGGGCGAAATTCTGCTGGTTGACGGTCGTGCGAGCTCGCAGGAGCGTGTTGCACGCGCCCTCAAGCCGATTGCCGAAGTCACCTGCATGTCCGATCCGCAGGCGGCGCTGTTCCAGGCCGCGGAGAGCAATTACGAGCTTGTCATCGTCAATGCCAATTTCACGGATTACGATCCGCTGCGCCTGTGCTCGCAGCTGCGCTCGCTGGAACGGACGCGTTTCCTGCCGATCCTGCTGATCACCGAGCAGGGTGACGACGACATGGTGGTGCGCGCGCTCGAACTCGGTGTGACGGACTACCTGATCCGGCCGATCGATCCGAACGAACTGATCGCCCGCAGCCTTACCCAGATTCGCCGCAAGCGCTGCAACGACCGCCTGCGCGCCAGCGTGCGCCAGACGATCGAGCTTGCCGTGACGGATGGTCTGACGGGGCTGCACAACCGCCGCTATCTCGACAACCACATGAAGCTGCTGATCGACCGTGCGACGGCGCGTGGCCGGCCGCTCTCGGTCTGCATCACGGACATCGACCGTTTCAAGCTGGTCAACGATACCTATGGCCACGATGCCGGCGACGCGGTGCTGCGCGAATTCGCCAACCGTGTGCGGTCTGCCGTGCGCGGCGCCGATCTCGCCTGCCGTTATGGCGGGGAGGAGTTCGTGCTCGTCATGCCCGATACGACGCCGGAAATGGCGGCTGGCGTTGCGGAGCGCCTGCGGACGATCGTCGAGCGGGAGCCGTTCCGCATTCCGGGCACCGATGTCCTGCTGCCGATCACCGCCTCGATGGGCACCGCTTCCGTCTTGCTTGCCGGCGACAGCCCGGATGGCTTGCTGAAACGCGCCGATACCGCGCTTTACGAAGCCAAACGCTCGGGCCGCAACCGTGTCGTGGCCGCTGCCGCCTGAGTCGCGTCGAATCGGTCCCCTGCCTACGCTTTTTCCACAGGCTTCACCGCTTTTTGAGCAAGTGCCTGATTTTTAGGGCACTTGCCCCTACGGAAGGTTTTTCCCGTGCAGTCCCTGTTCGAGGTCACGTTTCGCGGCCTGCGTAGCGAAATTTGGCTATAAATCGTACCATTCATTTTTGATGATAGATTTCAACGCGTTGTATCGGATGCAATCATGCCGTGCGAAGTTGCGCCCATTTGTCAGGGTTGTGCGTTCCACATCCAGCGGTTGCTTTACAGGGGGTGGCTTACTGTTGTCTTCTATAACGTAAATGCCGCTTGCTGAGACAATCAGGCGCTCGGCGGTTAACTATGAGACAAGGAGTCTTGGCGGAAACGTTAAGAATTCGTTGATTTATTTTCGTTTTGGCGCGATGCTCAACTCATGGGCGGCAAACAAGCCCGCACAACCGGTTACCCCATGATGCTAGGTCCGCCGCATCTCCTGGGTCGTGGGGTCGGTCGGTCGGTTACGACAAATACGGAATCCTCGTGCCGTCGTCGTACTGACCGACCCCCATTCAACGCCGCTCCCGTCAAGGGAGCGGCGTTTTTGATTCCATGACCTCGGTCAGGTTGCATTTCGCAAGTCTAAAAAAGCAAAGGCGCCGGACGTTTCCGTCCAGCGCCTTTGCGAACCTGAAAAGGCTCCCAAGATTACTTGATCTTGGTTTCCTTGAATTCGACGTGCTTCTTCGCGACCGGATCATACTTGGTCTTGGTCATCTTGTCGGTCATCGTGCGGCTGTTCTTCGTCGTTACGTAGAAGAAACCGGTGTCGGCCGTCGACAGCAGCTTGATCTTGATGGTGGTAGCCTTGGCCATGGTCGTCCTGCCTTTATCAAAAACGAAGCCGCGGACAGCCAGTCTGCTCTACGGCTTAAATCTGGGCGGAAACTACAAATCGCGCCCGAAAAGTCAACCCCGTTTCGGCCGGAAAACCATCCGGCCCAGAGAAAGTATAAGGTAAAAGCCGAAGAAGGCCGCAATTGCCCAGGCAAAACCGTCATTGCCGGAGACATCTATCGCCGCACCGATCGCCTGGGGACCGACAACCGTGCCGACGGCATAACAGAAGATGAAGGCCGCATTGGCCGCTGCAAGGTCCGCACCGACGAGTCGCGAGCCGAGATGGCTGAGGCCGACCGTGTAGAGGCCCGCCACGCAGCCGCCCCAGAGCAGCAGCACGACCGCCATCAGAAGCCAGTTCTGCGACACCCAGGGCAGCGACAGCGCACCCACGAGGCCGATCACGGCCATGATGGTGAGAAGGCGCCTGCGGTCCTTCATGCGGTCGGAAATCATGCCCAGCGGGATCTGGAAGGCCATGTTGCCGATGCCCATGACGGTGAGCAAGAGCGCCGCCTGCGGCTCGCTGAAGCCTGCCCGCGTGGCATAAATCGGAAAGAGCGACAGACCACCCACCTCCACCGCGCCGAAGATGAACACGGCTGCCGTCGCCGTCGGCACGAGAAGGATGTAGCGCATGAAATGCAGCTCCGGCTTCTCGTCGATGACGGGGCTTTCGCTGCGGGCGATGAAGATCGGAATGGCGGCGACGAGAATGATCAGGGCGCCGACCGCGAACGGCCGCACGCCGTCACTGCCGAGGATGGAGAAGAGCAGGGGCCCGGTGGCGAAACCCAGCGACAGCACCGTCGCATAGATGCCGAGCACCAGGCCGCGGCGCCGCGGTGGGGCTGCCGCATTGATCCAGAATTCGGACAGGATGAACAGTGTGGTGATCGCGCCGTGGAAGACGAGGCGCAGGGGAAACCACAGCCAGAAATTCTCGATATAGTAGAAGCCGAGCCCGCTGATCGCCGAGAGCAGGATTGCGAAAAGCATCGTGGTCGACGTGCCCCAGGCATGCGCCATACGGGTGGTGAAGGGGGCCGCGGCCATGGCGGCAACACCAGCCATGGCCGAGTTGATGCCGATCATCGTGGGAGAAATCCCGCGCTTTTCCATGATGATGGAGAGCAACGGCAGGCCGAGGCCGATGGCGATGCCGACAGCGGAAATGGCGGCAACGGCTGCGATGAGCGATCGCCAGTGGATATGCTCCAGCGGGCCGGAGGTGCCGGATTGCGGCTGCGTCATATGCGGTCGACCCCTAAAGCAGATCCCGGAGGAAGTGCCCACCCTTGTTGCGATAGAGTGGTGCCGGCCTTCCGAAGGGGAGAGATTTGTCTTCCTGAATGCTTTTTTGAAGCTCTTCAAGGATCAAGACGGTTATGTCGGGCATCTCGATGCCCTTGTGGTCAAAAATATCCACCCAACGCACATCCTCGAGCTCATGGCTGGCCGAGGCACCCGAGGGGTCAATGCCGGCCTCGTCGGCAAAGAGCGTGAAGAAGCGTGTATCGAACCGCCGCACCATGCCCGTGGGCGTGATGGCGCGGGCCAGGAAGCGCAGATGCGAGAGGTCGGGGCGGAACGGCAGTTCGCCTTCTTGCGCCTCGGCATAGGGCACGCCGACGCTCAGCCCCGCTTCCTCGTAAAGCTCCCGCAGCGCTGCGACGGCAAGGGCGCGCAGCCGCGAGCCGGAACATCGCGGCACGCGCACGGCCATACGCTCCAGCGCCAAGGGGTTGAGGGGGCCTGCAATGGAAACGAGACGATCGCCCGCATCGCGCCGGCCGCCGGGAAAGACATAGACATCGGGCATGAAGACATGCCTGCTACTGCGCTTGCCGACCAGCACCCGTATCGTCCCGCCCGACCGGTCGAGAAGCAGAATGGAGGCTGCATCGACGGGACGGACAGGTGTCATGCTGTTTTGTCTTGGTAAGCGGCGGCTGCATCCTCGTCGGCATCTGGCTTTTCGCCGAAGCCATGCATCCTCACAGCCCATTGCAGGCCGATCGTCCCGCCCTTTACGGGCTGAAGCATGATGAGGGAAAGGATGATGGTGATCGGCGCCCAGATGGCAAGATGCTGCCAGGTGGTGAGCGGCCAGACGAGATCCGTCGCCATGTAGCCGCCGAGAACGATATGGCCGACGATGGTGATGACGAGATAGGGCGGCAGGTCGTCGGCACGCTGATGCGTATAGTCTTCGCCGCAGGCCGCGCAGTTTTCGACCGGCTTGAGGAAGGACTTGAACAGACGGCCGGTGCCGCAGGCCGGGCAGCGGTTCAGCATGCCGCGCTTGATGGCGCGGGCCACCGGCCGCTCCGTCGTACCGTTGCTTGCGGTATCGCCGAAATGCAACGTTCCGCCGTCGGTCTCGTTCGCCTGCATGTCTTGTCCTTCCCTGCCGGAACTGTTCAGCGTCTTCCGCGCGGCGGGCGCGTGCCCGGCTGACGGCGTGTCTCGCCGCCCTTGCGCCGGCCCGACTTGTGGAAGGAGCGCACCGCCGTCGGCATCTTGCGTCCTTCGCTCAACATGTCGAACCGGAGCGAACCGGCAAGCGGCACCGCTTCCGCGAGTTTGACGCGCACCGTATCGCCAAGGCGGTAGCCGAGCCCGGTCTTTTCACCGGATAGAGCCTGATGCGCCTCGTCGTAGATATAATAGTCGCGTCCGAGCATAGATATAGGCACGAACCCGTCGGCACCATATTCGGGCAGAGTGACAAAAAGTCCCGCCTTGGTGACACCCGAGACGCGCCCGTCGAATTCCTCGCCGACACGCTCGGCGAGATGATGGGCGATCAGCCGATCGACCGTATCGCGCTCGGCCGCCATGGCGCGGCGCTCGAAGGTCGAGATTTCGGCCGCGATATCGTCGAGCGCGGCTTCCTCGTCCGGCGTGATGCCGCCTTCGCCAAGCCCGAGCGAACCCACCAGCGCCCGATGCACGATCAGGTCCGCATAGCGGCGGATCGGCGAGGTGAAGTGGGCGTATTTCATGAGGTTCAGGCCGAAATGGCCGATATTTTCAGGGCTGTAGATCGCCTGGCTCTGCGAGCGCAGCACCATCTGGTTGACCATCTCCTGGAACGGCTGATCCACCACCTTGGCGAGAATGCCGTTGAAATGGTTCGATCGCATGTTGCCGCCCTTGACGAGGGAGATGTCGAGCGTCTGCAGGAATTCGCGCAGCACCTCCTGCTTGGCAAGCGAGGGGGCGTCGTGCACGCGGTAGATCAGGGCCTGCTTCTTCTTCTCCAGCGTCTCGGCGGCCGAGACGTTGGCCTGGATCATCATCTCCTCGATGAGCTTGTGCGCATCGAGCCGCGGCGGCACGAAGACCCGGTCGACGGTGCCATCGGGCTTCAGCAAGATCTTGCGCTCGGGCATATCGAGTTCGAGCGGCTGGCGACGGTTACGGCCGACCGTCATGATCTTGTAAGCCTGCCAGAGCGGCTTCAGGATCGTTTCGAGGATCGGGCCGGTCTTGTCGTCGGGCGCGCCGTCGATGGCCGCCTGCGCCTGCTGGTAGGAGAGCTTGGCCGCACTCTTCATCATGATGCGGTGGAAGGTGTGGCTGGCCTTGCGGCCCTCATGCGAAAAGACCATGCGCACGGCGAGCGCCGGCCGGTCGACGCCTTCCTTCAGTGAGCAGAGGTCGTTGGAAATGCGCTCCGGCAGCATGGGCACGACGCGGTCGGGGAAATAGACCGAGTTGCCGCGCTTCTGCGCCTCGCGGTCGAGCGCCGACTTGGGGCGGACATAGTAGCTGACATCGGCGATCGCGACGGTGACGATCACGCCGCCCGGATTGTCCGGCGACATGTCCGGCTCGGCATAAACGGCGTCGTCATGGTCCTTGGCGTCGGCCGGGTCGATGGTGATGAGGGGGAGGCTGCGCCAGTCCTCGCGATGCGCCATGGTGGCCGCACCCGCGGCCTCCGCCTCGCGGATGACCGCATCGGGGAAGATATGGGGAATGCCGTGGGCGTAGATGGCGATCATCGAGATCGCCTTTTCCGACGCGACGGAACCGACCACGCTCTTGACCTGCGCGCGCGGCAGGCCGTAGCGGCCCATGCGCACGACATCGATCTCTACAAGGTCGCCGTCCTTGGCGCCCGCCGTGAATTCGGCATCGACGTCCATCTCGTCGCCACGGCGGTCGATCGGCATGATGCGCCCGCCGCCGCCCGCCATGGTGCGGAACACGCCCATGCCGGAGTTCTTCTTCTTATCGAGAACCTTGATGATCCGCGCCGTATAGGCCGGGCCACCTCGCTCCTTGGCCGGGAAGATCTTGGCGAGCACCCGGTCGCCGAGGCCGGCGACGGGCGCCTTGTCCTTGTGTGCACCGCCCGACTGGCGGATGAGCACGGCCGGCGCCACACCGGCATCGTCGAGCCATTCCGCCGGACGGCCGATCAGCTCGCCGTCGACATCGCGAGTGGTGATGTCGAGAACGGTGACGGGGGGAAGGGCGCCGGGACGCACCAGCGACTTGCGGCGCTTTTCGAGAAGGCCGTCCTCCTCGAAGGATTTGAGCAGCGCCTTCAGCTCCACGCGTGTCTCGCCCTTCAGGCCGAAAGCCTTGGATATCTCGCGCTTGGACGCCTGTTCCGGGTGATCCGCGATGAAGCGCAACAGCACGTCGCGCGGCGGGATGGCGCCGTGGATGATCGGCGTTTCGTCCGCGGGTGCTACGTCACGGCCCGCGCGGCCGGGCCGTTTCGTTTGTCCTGCCCGGCTGCGTGGTGCTTTCGTCATGTCCTTAGGCCTTCTTTGCCTTTGCTGCAGCCTTGGGCTTGGCCGCAGCCTTTGCCTTGGGCTTTGCGGCCTTCGTCTCGTCGGACTTGGTCTCGCTGGACTTGGCCGCCTTCGTGGTCTTCGCCTTGGCGGGGGCCTTGGCCTTGCCGCCCTTGGCAGGCATCTTGCCGGCCTTTTCGGCGATGAGCACGAGTGCTTCTTCCATCGTCACGCTGTCGGCGGCCTTGCCCTTCGGCAGGGTGGCGTTGACCTTGCCCCAGTTGACATAGAGGCCGTACTTGCCGTCGCGCACGGTGATCGGGCCACCGTCGGGATGGTCGCCCAGCGTCTTCAGCGCCGCCGGCGTACCGCGCGAACGGCCGCCCGGACCCTTCGACGCCTTGTCGGCAATCACGGTCACGGCGCGGTTGAGGCCGATGGAGAACACGTCCTCGACGGTTTCAAGATTGGCATAGCCGCCGTCGTGCAGGAGGAACGGTCCATAGCGGCCGAGGCCCGCCGAGATCATCTTGCCGGATTCCGGATGCTGGCCGATATCGCGCGGCAGCGAGAGCAGTGCGAGCGCCTTCTCATGGTCGATACTGGCCGGCGTCCAGCTCTTCGGCAGGCTCGAGCGCTTCGCCTCCTTGCCGTCTCCACGCTGGACATAAGGTCCGAAACGGCCCGAGCGCAGCGTGATCTCTTCACCGGTATGCGGATCCTTGCCGAGGTTCTGCGGCTCGTTGGAGGCCGCAGCCTCCGCATCCGAGCCGTTATCGGCAGAGAGCTGGCGGGTGAAATTGCATTCCGGATAGTTCGAGCAGCCGACGAAGGCGCCGAATTTTCCCAGCTTCAGCGACAGTTTGCCGGTACCACACACCTGGCAGATGCGCGGATCGCTGCCGTCGTCGCGCTTCGGGAAGACGAGCGGCGCCAGTTCTTCGTTCAGCGCATCGAGCACGTTGGTGACGCGCAGTTCTTTGGTGTCCTCGATCTGCGCGAAGAAATCCTTCCAGAAGTCGCGGAGAACCTGCTTCCAGTCGAGCTCGCCGGCGGAAATCTTGTCGAGCTTCTCTTCAAGGTCCGCCGTGAAGTCGTATTCGACATAGCGCGTGAAGAAGCTTTCGAGGAAGGCCGTCACTAGACGGCCCTTGGCTTCCGGGATCAGCTTGCGCTTGTCGATGACGATATATTCGCGGTCGCGCAGCGTGGCGAGCGTCGCGGCATAGGTCGACGGGCGGCCGATGCCGAGTTCTTCCATCTTCTTGATGAGCGAGGCTTCGGAATAGCGCGGCGGCGGCTCTGTGAAGTGCTGGGTCGCATTCACCTTCTGCTTGGCGAGCTTTTCCTGGGCGTTGATTTCGGGCAGGCGGCCGTCGTCGTCACCATCGTCGGACTGTTCGCCGTCTTCCTTCTGGTCGGTATAGGCGGCAATGAAGCCGTCGAAGCGGATAACGGAACCGGTGGCGCGCAAGCCGGCTTTGCGGCCGCCATTGTTCGCCTCGATCTCGACAGTCGTGCGCTCGATTTCGGCCGATGCCATCTGGCTCGCGATGCCGCGCTTCCAGACGAGGTCGTAGAGCTTGAGCTGGTCCGCATCGAGGTAACGTTTCACCTGGTCGGGTGTGCGGTCGAAGGAGGTCGGGCGGATCGCCTCGTGGGCTTCCTGGGCGTTCTTGGCCTTGGTGGAGTAGATCCGGGCCTTCTCCGGCACATAGCGTGCACCGAACTGCTCGCCGACGGCCTTGCGGGCGGCATCGATCGCCTCGGGTGCCATCTGCACGCCATCGGTACGCATATAGGTGATGAGACCGACCGTCTCGCCGCCGATATCGATGCCTTCATAGAGCCTCTGCGCGACCTGCATGGTGCGCGAGGCTGAGAAGCCGAGTTTGGACGATGCGGCCTGCTGCAGCGTGGAGGTGGTGAAGGGCGGTGACGGGTTGCGCTTGGTAGGCTTGGCTTCGACGCTCTCGACGCGATAAGACGCGCCGTCGAGCAGCGTGCGCAGATTGTTTGCTTCTTCGCCATTTCCGACGGCGCGAGGTGCGAGGCGTTTGCCCTCGGCCGAAACGAGGCGGGCCTCGAACTCGTCGCCGCGCGGCGTCTTCAGAAGGGCGGAAATGTTCCAGTACTCTTCCGAGACGAAACGCTCGATCTCGGATTCGCGGTCGCAGACGAGGCGCAGCGCCACCGACTGCACGCGGCCGGCCGAGCGGGCGCCCGGCAGCTTGCGCCATAGGACCGGCGACAGGTTGAAGCCGACGAGATAATCGAGCGCGCGGCGGGCGAGATAGGCATCGACCAGCGGCGTATCGATATCGCGCGGGTTTTTCATCGCCTCCAGTACGGCCGCCTTGGTGATGGCGTTGAAGACGACGCGCTGGACGGGCTTGTCACCCAGAACCCGCTTTTTCTTCAGCACGTCGAGCACGTGCCAGGAGATCGCTTCACCCTCGCGATCCGGGTCGGTCGCGAGAATGAGGCCGTCGGAATCCTTCACCGCATCGGCGATGTCCTTCATGCGCTTGGCCGATGCGCTATCGACTTCCCACAGCATTTCGAAGTCTTCGTCCGGAAGCACCGAACCGTCCTTGGCCGGCAGATCGCGCACGTGGCCGAAGGAGGCAAGCACCTTGTAGCCCGGGCCAAGATATTTGTTGATCGTCTTGGCCTTGGCGGGCGATTCCACAACTACAACATTCATCGTCATTTTCTCTGATACCACGCGCCGCGGCTTATCTCACGCGGTGAAGGGCGCATCTCGCGCCGGAAAGTCGTGTTTCGACATGAACAGGGAAAGCGTTCGGGTCAAGAGGTAGGGGTGAATTTAGTGAGATACAACGCCATGCAACCAAAACGAGCTTAATCCGTGGTTGCAATTATAAATAATCGTTGTATCGTTTCCTAGGTGTAGGAATTACAACCTATCAGTGATTCCAGATTACTGGCACAACGGATAAGTCATGAATTCGAAACCAGCCAAGCCCATGCTCCCGCCGCATACCGCTGAAGAGAACGTCGCCTATATCAGGCAGATGCTCGGCGAGCTGCGTACCGTCGCCGCCAACGAGGGGGCCGATATGCTGCGCTATCTGATCGAGATGGCCTATGTCGAGGCCGGCGACATCCAGTCCGGCCTGCGCCCGTTCTCAATCCGGCATGATCGAGACGCCGCCGCCGGCATGCCGCTGAAGGCGGCCGGCAAGGTCAAGTTCTAGCAGGACGAGATAGACGTTTCCCGCATCGATGCCGGTATAGCGAATGATCTCGTCGATCTCGGCCGGCACTTGGCTCATCGCCTCGGCGATCCTCTCCCGGTCGCCGTCGCTCGGCGGCAGCCGCAGGGCGGGCGGCGTATCCTCTCCCGGTTCCCGCGCATCGGGGCGGGGGGAGAAGAGGTCGGGTTCGGCAAGCGGCCGCAGCCCCTCCAGCACATCCTCCGGTGTCGTGGTGATCGTCGCACCGTCCTTCAGCAGGCCATTGGTGCCTTCGCAACGCTGGTCGAGCGGCGAGCCGGGCACGGCAAAGACCAGCCGGCCGAAATCCGCGGCATTCCGCGCCGTGATCAGCGAGCCGGAGCGCACGGCCGCCTCCACCACGACGAGGCCGAGCGCCATGCCGGCGATCAATCGGTTGCGGCGGGGAAAATCGCGGGCGCGCGGTTCCCAGCCGAAGGGCATTTCGCTGACGGCGAGGCCTTCGCCGTCGGTGAGTTCATTCAGCAGGCCGATGTTTTCCGGTGGGTAGGGCTTGTCGAGACCGCCGGCCATGGCGGCGATCGTGCCGGTCTCGAGGCTGGCACGATGGGCGGCGGTATCGATGCCGCGTGCCAGGCCCGAAACGATGGAATAACCCGCGCGACCGATGTCCCGTGCCAAAAGCCCCGCGAATTTCATACCCGAGATCGAGGCATTGCGTGCGCCGACGATGCCGACGGCCGGTGCCGACGTCACCCTGCGGTTGCCCTTGGCGGCAAGAAGGGGCGGGGCGCCGTCGATCTGGCGCAGCAGCGGCGGATAGTCGGGCTCGCCGATGCCGATGAGGGTGGCGCCGTGCCGTTCGGCAATCTCCAGTTCGCGTTCCGCCTCCGCCCTGGAGGCGACGCGGATGCTGCGGGACGCGCCACCGCGGCGGGATAGTTCCGGCAGCATCTCAAGTGCAGTCTCGGCGCTGCCGAAATGGTTGATCAACTCTCGAAAGGTGACCGGACCGACATTATCGCTGCGGATGAGCCGCAGCCAGGCGATCCTCTGTTTTTCCGTCAGCGCAATTCCCCTTGTCCTTGCGCTGCGGTCGTCCATGGCTACCCCTTGCTGCCGATCTTGCTTTCCGTTCCGCTCAGGAGGCGGCCGATATTGGCGCTGTGTTTCCACCAGGTGATGACGGTGAGCACGAGAAAGAGCAGTGCCACCTTCTCGTGACCGAGAAACCACAATACAACCGGAGATGCGGCCGTTGCAACTAGCGCTGAAAGAGAAGAGTAACGCGTCAGATACGCCAGGCCGATCCAGATGGCCGCGAAGACCGCGAGCATGACGGGCACGAGGCCCAGCAGCAGGCCGACATAGGTCGCAACGCCCTTGCCGCCCTTGAAGCCGAGCCAGACGGGAAAGAGATGGCCGAGGAAGGCTGCAAAGCCCGCGGCAATGCCCGCGTCGAGCCCCCAGCGCAAGGCGATGGCAGCCGCGGCGGTGCCCTTGAGGGCATCGAGGAGAAGCGTTGCGGCGGCGAGCTTCTTGTTGCCGGTGCGCAGCACGTTCGTCGCGCCGATATTGCCCGAGCCGATCTGACGCACGTCGCCGAGCCCGGCCATGCGGGTGAGGATCAGGCCGAAGGGAATGGACCCGAGAAGATAGCCGAAGGCGAGGGCGGCGAGTGTCGGCAGCGTGCCGAGCTGCCAGGTGAAAATGTCGGACACGTGGTTCTCCCCCGAGATTTCATTGCGGCGAATGCCGGCAAGGCCGCTGCGGGGCGGCGTCCCTTCCGCCCCAGATGCATCAGCCCAGCGAATGCACCCGTTCGCCGGCAACATAGGTGCTAACCGCGCGTCCCGTAAAGCGGGCATCTTCGAACGGCGTGTTCTTCGAGCGCGAGACGAAGGTATCCTTCGTGGCAAGCCACGGCTCGTCGGGATCGATCAGCACGATATCGGCCTTCACACCCGGCGCCAGCGTGCCTGCATCGAGGCCGAAGATTTTTGCGGGCCGCGTGGAGAGCGCATCGATGAGCCGCATCAGCGGAACTTCTCCGCTATGGTAGAGCCGCAGCGCCGCCGCCAGCATGGTCTCCAGGCCGATGGCACCATCGGCGGCATCGGCGAAGGGTAGGCGCTTGGTGTCGACGTCCTGCGGGTCATGCGAGGAGACGATGATGTCGATCTCGCCGCGGGCCAGCGCATCGACCATGGCCTTGCGGTCGTCCTCGCCGCGCAGCGGAGGAGAGAGCTTGAAGAAGGTGCGGTATTCGCCGATGTCGTTTTCGTTCAGCGTCAGATGGTTGATCGACGCGCCGCAGGTTACGTTCGCACCGCGCTCACGGGCGATCTTCACCGCTTCCGCCGATTCCGGTACCGAGATCTGTGCGGCGTGATATTTGCCGCGCGTCAGGCCGGCGATGCGCAGGTCCCGTTCGAGCGGGATCAGTTCGGCTTCGCGCGGGCTGCCCGAAAGGCCGAGCCAGCTTGCCAGCAGCCCCTCGTTCATCACGCCGCCTGCGCCAAGATGCTTGTCGCGGGTTTCCAGCGCGATGACGCTGCCGAATTCGCGGGCGTAGGTCATGGCACGGCGCAGGACCTGCGCATTGTGCATCGGGTTGCGGCCGTTGGTGAAGGCGACGGCGCCGGCGGCCTTGAGCAGGCCGAACTCGGTCATCTCCTCGCCGGCAAGGTGCTTGGTCAGCGCCGCGGCGGGGTGGATGTTGACGACGGCCTTGTCGCGCGCCGTCTTCAGCACGAACTCGACCAGCGCGATATCGTCGATGACGGGATCGGTATCCGGCATCATGATGAAGGTGGTGACGCCGCCGGCCGCCGCCGCGCGCGAGGCGGATTCGATGGTCTCGCGATGTTCCGCGCCGGGCTCGCCGACGAAGACGCGGGCATCGACGAGGCCGGGAGTGGCGATCATGCCGCGACCGTCGACGACCTCCGCGCCCTCGGGCGCGCCCTGGTTCTGCGCGCCGGCGCCGATGGCGGCGATCCTGCCGTTCTCGATGACGATGGAACCCTTCTCATCGAGGTTGCGCGAGGGGTCGAGGATGCGGAGGTTTTTCAGGATAGTGGTGCGGGTCATGCGCGAACACCCTGGTTCTGCGAAACAAGAAGCGTTTCCATCACGGCCATGCGGACGGCGACGCCCATCTCGACCTGCTGCTCGATGACGCTCTGCGGGCCGTCAGCGATCTCGGAGGCGATTTCCACGCCGCGGTTCATCGGGCCGGGATGCATGACGAGCGCATCCTCCTTCGCCGCCTTCAGCTTTTCCGCGTCGAGGCCGTAATAGTGGAAGTATTCGCGCACCGAAGGCACGAAGGCGCCGGACATGCGCTCGCGCTGGAGGCGCAGCATCATCACGACGTCGGCGTCCTTCAGGCCTTCCTCCATGGAGTGATAGACCTCGGCGCCCATCTCGGCGATGCCCGATGGCAACAGCGTCGCAGGAGCGACGACGCGCACGCGGGCGCCCATGGCGTTGAGCAGCAGGATGTTCGAGCGGGCGACGCGCGAATGCAGCACGTCGCCGCAGATGGCGACGATGATGCGCGAGAGCTTGCCCTTGGCGCGGCGGATGGTCAGCGCGTCTAGCAGGGCCTGGGTCGGATGCTCGTGCTGGCCGTCACCTGCGTTCACCACCGAGCAGGAGACCTTCTGCGCCAGAAGCGCGGCCGCGCCGGCGGAAGAGTGGCGCACCACCAGTACGTCCGGATGCATGGCGTTCAGCGTCATCGCCGTGTCGATCAGCGTTTCGCCCTTCTTCACCGAGGAATTGCCGACCGACATGTTCATCACATCGGCGCCGAGGCGTTTGCCGGCGAGCTCGAAGGAGGACTGCGTGCGGGTAGAGGCTTCGAAGAAGAGATTGATCTGCGTCAGGCCGCGCAGCGTCGACGTCTTTTTCTCCCGCTGCCGGGAGATTTTCACCGCCTCGTCGGCGCGGTCGAGCAGATGGGTGATTTCCTGCTCGGTCAAACCCTTGATGCCGAGAAGGTGGCGATGCGGAAAGAAGTCCATGAAACTCCGCCTCAACTGTCGTTGGATACGCGGGGTCTATAGAGCGTCGATTCGGCCGCGGCAAGGCGAAGACACCGGACATGAGCGCATTCCCACGCTTTTGTGTTCGCAACAGTGTCACGGGGTCGAACGCCCCGTTTCGCCCGCCCGCGACTTGGGCTAGAACCCGCTCATGACTCGTGACACCGAACAGAAACTCGCCGATCTCAACCAGCCGCCGCTCTGGTCGGGCATCAATGCCTATCGCTCCGATCCGCTCCTGGTGGATGCCACCGATGCGATGCCGAAGGGCCTGCGCGACGAGTTCGATGCGATCGGCCGCTACGTGACCTCGCCGGAAGCGCAGGAACTGGCGCGCATGGCCAATGTGGGCGTGCCGCAGCTGCGCACCCACGGCCCGCGCGGCGAGCGCCTCGACATCGTGGACTATCACCCGGCCTGGCATGCGCTGATGCGCCGCTCCATGGCGAGCGGCCTGCATTCCTCGCTCTGGGAAAACGTCGCCGACGAGCAGGGCCGGGCGCACAAGGCGCGCGCCGTCCGGTTTTATCTGACGGCGCAGCTCGAATGCGGCCATCTCTGCCCGCTGACGATGACCAGCGCTTCGGTCGCCGCGCTCTCCGCTTCGCCGCAGGTCCAGCGCGAATGGGGCCGGAAAATCCTGTCGCGCAAATATGACAGCGCCAACAAGCCCGCCATGCAGAAGAGCGCCATCACCATCGGCATGGGCATGACGGAAAAGCAGGGCGGCACGGATGTGCGCGCCAACACGTCCAAGGCCGAGCGCGTCGGCGAGGGCATCTACCGGCTGACGGGCCACAAATGGTTCCTGTCGGCGCCGATGAGCGATGGTTTCGTCATGCTGGCGCAGACTCGCGAGGGCACCGGCTGCTTCCTCGTGCCGCGTCTTCTGGAGGACGGCGCCAGCAACGGCCTGCGCTTCCAGCGTCTCAAGGACAAGATCGGCAACCGCTCCAATGCCTCGTCCGAGGTGGAATTCTCCGAGACGTTCGGCTTCCTGCTGGGGAGCCCCGATGCCGGAATCCGCACGATCCTCGACATGGTGACGCTGACGCGGCTCGACTGCGCGCTCGCCTCCTCTGGCATCATGCGCGCCTCGCTTGCGGAAGCCGTGCATCACACACGGGGCCGCAATGTCTTCGGCAAACCGCTGGTCGCCCAGCCGATCATGACGCGCGTGCTCGCCGACATGGCGCTCGACGTCGCCGGTGCCACGGCGCTTTCGCTGCGGCTGGCCGAAGCCTTCGACAAGGCGCGCGACAGCGCGGAGGATGCCGCCTATGCCCGCATCATGACGCCGGTCGTGAAATACTGGTGCTGCAAGATCGCGCCGGCACTCATCTATGAAGCGATGGAGTGCATCGGCGGCAGCGGCTATGTCGAGGAGCGGCCGATCGCCCGGCATTACCGCGAGGCGCCGGTCAATGCGATCTGGGAGGGTTCCGGCAATGTCATGGCGCTCGACCTGATGCGCGTCATCGGCCGCGGCAGGGACCTGTTCGAAATGCTGTTCGCCGGGCTTGCGCGCGATCTCGGCGCTGCCGGCAAGAAGACGGTGGATGTGCTGCGCGCCTGCCTGTCGCTCTGCGAGCGTGACGAGGGCGCTGCCCGCATGCTGGTCGAGCAGCTGGCGCTCGCCGCTGCCGCCGCCGAGCTCTACCGCGCCGGTGCCGGCCGCGTTGCCGATGCCTTCCTGGAAACACGTCTCGCCTCCGGCTGGCGCTCGACCTATGGCATGCTCGATTCGCGTTTCGACTCTGCCTATATCGTCGATCTGCTCTACCCGCCGGCCAGATAGGCCGTCGTCGCCAGCACCATCGGAATGGTGAAGAACGAGGCGATGGTCTGCAGCGTCGCGACGGCGGCGTAGAAGGGGGCATCGCCGCCCATCTGCTTGGCCAGCACATAACCATTCATCGCTGTCGGCACGCTCGCGCCCATCGCGATCGTCAAAAGCGGCTCGCCGCGCATGCCGAGCGCATAGGCGGCGCCCGTCATGACCAGCGGCATGAAGACGAGTTTCAGCACGACCGGCAGAAGCGCCAGTGGGCGCGGTTTCAGCGCATCGGCAAGCCTCAGCCCGGCGCCCACCATGATGAGGCCGAGGCTGAGCGAGGTATCCGCCACCAGCTCGGCGGTCTGCATCAACGGCTTGTAGATCTCGATGCCGAGCAGGTTGACGGCGACGCCGAATACCGAGCCGATAATCATCGGGTTGGTCACGATCTTCTGCGCGAAGGTTTTCAGACTGCGCGTTCCGCCGCCGAACCAGACGAGCATGCCGATATTGTAGAGATTGATCGGGATGATGATCAGCGTCGCCACCAGCGCGACGAGGGTGAGGCTCTGCGCGCCGTAAAGCTTTTCCGCGATGGCGAGGGCGATGAAGGCGTTCCAGCGCGTGGAGGTCTGGAAGACCGAGGTGAAGGTGGGTGCCGACACGCCGGCGGTGCGGAAGAGCGGCCAGCACAGCGCGAGCACCGCTGCGATCAAAGTCACTGAACCGATGGAGCCGACGGCTATCCTGCCGGCTGCCATGCCGGAAAATTCTGCATTGGCAAGCGTGGTGAAAAGCAGCGAGGGGAACAGCACGAAGAAGCCGAGCTGTTCGAGCCCGTTCCACATGTCCCGGTCGATCAGCCGCCAGCGCTTGAGAAAGGCTCCCAACACGACGAGCAGGAAGACGGGCAGAATGCTTTCGAAGATAGGGAGCATGGAACCGGATCGGGCGAGGGGAGATATCTGCTCATTCCATGCCCCGTGCGCCGTGGCAAGAGGCCGGCCGCCGGGCGCCCCGAAAGGCACCCATGTGGAAATTAACCTTACCGAATGGTTTACGTTGCGAAAGCAGGGTTAACGGGCGAAGGTGCCGTTTACCTGGTGTTAACCATGCGAGTGAGTACAAGCCATGGCCAGTACGGCCCGGATTTCGGTCATGACGACCCTGTTTTCCTTTGTGACGGTGGATATCGTCGTCCCGCTGCTCGTGTTTGTCGCGGGTGTCGCGGCGAGTGAAGTCCTCTTCGCCGTCGCCGATCTCTTCGCAGAAAAGAGGAGGGCGGCATGAAGTGGTTCCTGATCCTGTGGGCCGGCCCCATCGCGCTTCTGGGAAGCTGGTACGGGCTTTCCTACTACGACATGAATTTCGGCTTCTTCATGCTGACGCGCCAGACGCATGATCTGGTGTTCCAGATCTACGGCCAAATCCTCGGCATTCCGCCGGAAGACCTGCCGCTCCTAGTGCTGCGCGCCATTATTGTCGATAGCCTTGTTGTCTTCGCCATCCTTGCCTTCCGCCGCCGCAAGCAAATCTCTGCCTGGTGGCAGGCCCGCCATCAGTCGGCGCCGGCGGCTCTTGCAAGAGACGAAAGCCTGTCCAGCGCGCCCTGAAGAATGAACGAGGCGGCGGCCGAGTCGATGCGCTCGGCGCGCTTCTTACGCGATACATCCATCTCGATCAGCGTGCGCTCCGCCGCGACCGTCGACAGCCTTTCGTCCCAGAAGACGAAGGGGATGTCGGTTTTATCCGCCATGGAGCGCACGAAGGCGCGCGTCGCCTGAACGCGCGGGCCGGCACTGCCATCCATGTTGACGGGCAAGCCGATGACGAAGGCGACGACCTTCTCCTTTGCGGCGAAGGCCAGCAGCAAATCCGCATCCTGCGTGAATTTTACCCGCTTTAGCACCGGCCTAGGCGTTGCCAGCCGCCGGCCGAGATCGGAGACCGAAAGGCCGATCGTCTTGGTGCCCAAGTCGAGGCCGGCGATCGGCTGTCCGGGCAGGAGGCTTTGCGCCAGGTCTTCCAGTGTCAGCGTCGCCATGGCGAACCTCTCTCAGCGCTTGCGGACGAACTCGGTGCGCAGGACCAGCCCGCGGATCGTCTCGTGCCGGCAGTCGATTTCTTCCGGATTGTCGGTGAGGCGGATCGTCTTGATGACCGTGCCCTGCTTCAGAGTCTGTCCGGCACCCTTCACCTTCAGGTCCTTGATGAGCACGACCGAATCGCCATCGACGAGCACATTGCCGCCGGCATCGAGCACCACGGCCTTCGCTGCCTTTTCCGCTGCGATCTCGGAGGCAGGGCGCCACTCGCCTGTCGCTTCGTCATAGATATAGTCGTCGTCGCTCATGGCGGAATCCCCTCAGTTTCGTAAGCCCACGCTTATAACGATCCCGCGACGGATGGAAACGGCCTTCACCGGGACTATATTGCCTGGCGAATCCCAAATGGAGAACAAGCATGAAAATCACCTGGCTCGGCCATTCCGCCTTCCGCATCGAAACGGCGAAGGCGAAGATCCTCATCGACCCGTTCTTCACCGGCAATCCGGCCTTTGACGATGCGACCCGCAAGGACGCCGTCGCCGGCCTCACCCATATCCTGCTGACCCACGGCCATGGCGACCATGTCGGCGATACGATCCAGATCGCGAAAGAGACCGGCGCGACGGTGCTGGCCAATGCCGACCTCGCTGCCTGGCTTGGCGCCAAGGGCGTCGAGAAGGTCGATATGGGCAATACCGGCGGCACCGTGCATTTCGATGGTTTTTCGACGACCTTCGTCAATGCGCTGCATTCCTCCGCGCAGATCACCGAGGACGGCACCTCCCATTCGCTCGGCAGTGCCAACGGCCTCGTGCTGCATTTCGAGGACGAACCGGCGCTCTACCATATGGGCGACACCGATATCTTCTCCGACATGGCGCTGATCCAAGAACTGCACCAGCCGGAAATCGGCCTCGTGCCGATCGGCGACCGTTTCACCATGGGCGGTGCCGTCGCGGCGCTCGCTTGCCAGCGCTTCTTCAAGTTCGACACGGTCATTCCCTGCCACTACGGCTCCTTCGGCATTATCGACCAGACGGCTGACCTCTTCGTGCAGGCCATGGAGGGTGCCGCAGCCAGGATCGAGGTGCCGAAGGTCGGCGATCTCGTGACGCGTTAAGCGGCAGGAAAACGGGCGAGGGGGCGTGGAACGGGCCATTCCCCCGTTGCGCCCTTTTGGCTTGGTCAGTATAGCGGGTAAGAAATTTCCTATCGGAGACCATCCATGTCCGTAGATCTTGCCACCGTGAAGCGCGTCGCGCGCCTTGCCCGCATCGCTGTCAGCGAGGAAGAGGCAAACCGCATGACCGGCGAACTGAACGGTATCCTCGGCTTCGTCGAGCAGCTTTCCGAAGTGAACGTCGAGGGCGTCGAGCCGATGACCTCGGTCACGCCCATGGCGATGCGCAAGCGCGAAGACGTCGTCAACGACGGCAACAAGGCCGACGCCATCGTCGCCAATGCGCCGGCCACCGATCGCAACTTCTTCCAGGTGCCGAAGGTCGTCGAATAACTCCGCCTTTGCCGCCCGCGCCGTCCGCTTCCGAAAGTAGTTCCATGACCGACCTTACTCGCCTCACCATTGCCGAAGCCCGCGAAAAGCTCTCCGCCAAGGAGATCAAAGCCGTCGAACTGACGGACGCGTATCTTTCTGCGATCGAAGCGGCCAATCCGGCAATCAATGCCTATGTTACCGTGACGCCGGAAAAGGCGCGCGAGATGGCCAAGGCCTCCGACGCCCGCATCGCCGATGGCAAGGCCGGCGCGCTGGAGGGCATCCCGCTCGGCATCAAGGACCTGTTTGCCACCGAAGGCGTGCACACGCAGGCTTGCAGCCACATCCTCGACGGCTTCAAGCCGAAATACGAATCGACCGTCACCCAGAACCTCTGGAACGACGGCGCGGTCATGCTCGGCAAGCTGAACATGGACGAATTCGCCATGGGCTCCTCCAACGAGAGTTCCTATTACGGCGCCGTCAAGAACCCGTGGCGCGCGCAGGGTTCCAACGCCGATCTCGTGCCCGGCGGCTCCTCGGGTGGTTCGGCCGCAGCCGTCGCCGCCTTCCTCTGCGCGGGTGCGACCGCAACCGATACCGGCGGCTCGATCCGTCAGCCCGCCGCCTTCACCGGCACCGTCGGCATCAAGCCGACCTATGGCCGCTGCTCGCGCTGGGGCATCGTCGCCTTCGCCTCCTCGCTCGACCAGGCCGGCCCGATCGCCCGCGATGTGCGCGATGCCGCGATCCTCTTGAAGTCGATGGCGAGCGTCGACGCCAAGGACACGACCTCCGTCGATTTGGCCGTTCCGGATTACGAAGCCTCCCTTGGCCAGTCGCTGAAGGGCATGCGCATCGGCATTCCGCGCGAATACCGCGTCGATGGCATGCCGGAAGAGATTGAAGCGCTCTGGCAGCAGGGCATCGCCTGGCTGAAGGACGCCGGTGCCGAGATCGTCGATATCTCGCTGCCGCACACGAAATACGCCTTGCCGGCCTACTACATCGTGGCCCCGGCTGAGGCATCGTCGAACCTCGCCCGTTACGACGGCGTGCGCTACGGCCTGCGCGTCGACGGCAAGGACATCGTCGACATGTACGAAAAGACCCGTGCCGCCGGTTTCGGCACCGAGGTCAAGCGCCGTATCATGATCGGCACCTATGTGCTGTCGGCCGGCTACTACGACGCCTATTACCTGCAGGCCCAGAAGGTCCGCACGCTGATCAAGCGCGACTTCGAACTCGCCTTCAATGCCGGCGTCGATGCCATCCTGACCCCGGCCACCCCGTCCTCGGCCTTCGGCATCGCCGACGAGGATCTGGCGTCGGACCCGGTCAAGATGTACCTGCAGGACATCTTCACGGTCACCGTGAACATGGCCGGCCTGCCGGGCCTGTCCGTTCCAGCGGGTCTCGACCACAAGGGCCTGCCGCTCAGCCTCCAGCTCATTGGCAAGCCCTTCGACGAGGAAAGCCTCTTCAAGACGGCCCATGTCATCGAGCAGGCCGCCGGTCGTTTCACGCCGGCCAAGTGGTGGTAAGGGGCGTCTTCGCCCCATAAACCACCTAACCGCAAAATTGTGTCGTAACGGCAACACATGCCGTTACGGAAACGTATGCGCGCCGTTTTCGGCTTGAACCTTCTCCACGACGCGAATAAACGCGCCCTCCCGGTCGTTCAGCCGGTGCGGATGTCAACGGATGGAGTTTTCCGCTCCTCCCGCGCAAGGCGGCCCTGCCGTCGTCGTGTACGGATGCCCGCACCAGAAAGACCGTTTGCGGACCTAGCTCAGTGGTAGAGCGCCGGACGAGACGTCCGGAGGTCGCGGGTTCGATTCCCGTTGTCTGCTCCATTGGATAGCTCAGTGGTAGAGCATCAGATTTTGGTTCTGAAGTCGAAGGTTCAAATCCTTCTCCAACAGCCTTCCAAGCTGTCTCATATCCGGTCCGGGGACCGGATTGCGGACGGCAGACCGGGGTGGGGCCGCAAGGTCGCTCTTCGGAAAGCCCGACGCCGGACATTTGCGGTCCGGTTGCCGGTGACGATCAAGCCGCCTTATGGCCAGCGACGGAGCAACGCTCTTGAGCCCGCCGCAAGGCTGCACGGTCCGCTCCCGGAAACCCGCTGCCGATGGCCGTCAACCGGTCTCCGGATCATTGCATTCGCATACCCCGCCCGCAGGTTTCCCGGGCGATCGAGGGTTCCAAGGAAACCGGCAGGCAAGTGCTCTGCTGATGCAACGAAACCGTAAACGAAAGGACAATCGGTTCATGACGTAGCGTATGACCGAAGGAGCAAGACCAATGACGATGTTTCTCGATTTGATTTTTGGGCGCAAGCGCGTCCTCGTGAAGGCCAACGAGCGGGTGCTCGCCCTCTACAAGGGCGCGGTTCTCGGCATTTTCGGCGCGGGTGAGCACAGCCTGCCGAATCGCCGCGGGCTGCTCGAGCTTGAGCGTCACGACATGAACCGGCCGGTTTTCGCGTCGGCCTACGAGAAGCCGTTGTTCGATGGTCTGCCGGAGGTCGCAAAGCGTGAACTGACGGTCATCCGCACCAGCGCCCGGGAAATCTCGGTCGTCGAGCGCGACGGCGAGCTCTACACCGTGCTGGCGCCGAACCAGAAGCTCGTGGTCTGGAACGCCGCCGGTCCGTGGACCGAGACGCGTGTCGACCTGACGGAACGGCTCGACATCGAACCGGAGCTGATGCGCCGGCTGACGCGCGCCCGCCGCACGGAGCTGACCACCGCCTTCCTCGTCAATGACGGTCAGGTCGGTCTGCTCTTCGTCGACGGCACGCACCAGCGCATGCTGGAGCCGGGCCTTCATGCCTTCTGGAATGTCGGCAAGACGGTCCAGGTGCGTGTCGTGGACCTGAAGCGCCAGTCGCTCGACGTGACCGGTCAGGAACTGCTCACCCGTGACAAGGTCACGATCCGGGTGAACATTTCCGCCGAATACCGCGTCGTCGATCCGCTCAAGGCGGTGTCGGAGGTCAAGGACTTTGCCGATGCCCTGTACCGGGCATTGCAGTTCGCCTTCCGCCAGACGCTCGGCACGCTGACGCTCGACCAGATCCTTGAGCGCAAGGTGACGGTCAATGCGGAAGCTGCCGAGAAGGTGCGGGCCGACATGGCTGCCATCGGGGTCGAGGTGTCGGCTATCGAGCTCAAGGACGTGATCCTGCCGGGCGAGATGCGCGATATCCTGAACCAGGTGGTTGCCGCCGAAAAGCAGGCCGAGGCCAATGTCATCCGCCGCCGCGAGGAAACGAACGCCACCCGTTCGCTCCTCAACACGGCCAAGGTGATGGCTGAAAACCCGGTCATGCTGCGGCTGAAGGAGCTGGAAGCTCTGGAAGCCATTGCCGGCAAGGTCGAGCGCCTGACCATCCACAACGGGACGGCAGGTCTGATGAACGACCTCGTGCAGCTGCGCGACAAGTAAGGGACCGCCCGGCCATGTGCCGGGCGGTTTCGTTTTCCGCCTCATCATCTCCGTGGATAGCCTTTCGTCTCCCTCGCCAAGCCGTGTGTGCAGTGCTTTCATGGTGTCGAAAGGGGCCGATGCATGATCACCGTTCGCAATGCCCGTGGGGACGACGTTCCGGAGCTCGTTGAAATCGGCGTGAGAGCCTGGGCTCAGGCCGTCGTCGGCGTCGTCGATCTCCAGGTCCGCAGCGAGCACGCCCGCAATGCCTTCCAGCAGTTCCTTGCCGAAAAATGGCTGCGCGTCAGCATCGTCGAGAGTGAGGGCGTGCTGGCCGGCTGGGCCTCGCGCGAGGCATTGGACGACGAGATCAGCGATCTCTGGGTCGATCCGCCCCAGCAGAAGAAGGGCCTTGGCGCCGCTCTCCTTGCCGCCATGGAAGCGGAAATCCTGGCCGCCGGTTTCGAGGCGGCGCGGCTCCAGACCCATGCGCGCAACACGGCCGCCGTCGGCTTCTTCCAGAAGCACGGCTATTCGGTGAACTGGCTTTCGGTCGATTATTCAGAACGCCTCGACCGCGACGTGGAATCGGTCGGCCTGCGCCGGCAGCTCGTTGCCGACGAGCCGATCGGCTACGGGCCGGGCGGGTTTTAGAGGAGGCGCGGCTTTCGCTACGCCTCCCGTCTTTCATTGCCCGTTTTCACTGATTGTCGAGCTGCGACCGCACCAGAACCAGACCGCGCTGCGTGATGCGGTAGGGCCTGCCGCCGGAGGAGGCGATGCAGCGCCGGCGTTTCAGCTTGCGAAAGAGGTCGAGGTCGAGGCCGCCGGCCCGCCAGCCGTCCCGCGTGATGCAGGCGACGGTGATGATCTTGCGGTTGTCGTCTTTTTCGATGTCGATCCTGCCGCCCTGGGCGAGCAGATGAAGAATGCGCTGTTCGGCGCGCGAAATGTCCATTGTCTTGAGTGTCCGTCGGGCGTTCGAATGAACGCGAAAAAACGTTCCGCCACCCAAGGGGTGGCAGGGCTCAGCGTTTTTTCGACCCTGCGCGCAAGCGTGATGCGGGCAGGGCCCTCAGCAGGTCTCAGACGAGTTGGACATCAAAACTCCATTTGCGGATGTCCCGAAATAATCGGGGTACCCGCAGAGGTCAATGCGCAAGGCCGGACTCAGGGCGACGTGTCGCAACCCGGCCCTATTTGGAAGAAGGTCGGTGCAACATGCGCGACCGGGCGGCTATAGTGGTATCAGCCGGCTTGCAGCATACGGTAGAGCGTCGGGCCGAAGATCAACGCCGCAGGGGCCAGAACCGCATGCAGAATCAGGATCACCATCAGCTGCGTGCGAAACGGCTCCTTGCGCGTCTTGTGCCGCAGCAGGCGTTGCGCGGCAAAGGCGCCGAGACTGCCGCCGAGGAAGGCGAATTGCAGCAGGCGCGCTTCGGAAACCCGCCAAGTGCCATCCCGCGCCGCTTCCTTGTCCCACCAGAAGAGGCAGAACGTCACGACGTTGACGAGAAGGAAAATGATCAGAAGCTTTGTCGCCGTGTCCATGGCACGGTTTTAGTCGGCCATCCTTGCGACTTGGCTAACGACGGCGCGACGCACCGCTGAAAACCTTGCGCCGCCTGCCCATATGTTCTACCGAGACAGCACCGAAGACACCACAGCAAGAGCCGAAAATGACCCTCGTCGACGTCCGTACCCCCGATCCGAAACGCTTCATCCCCGGCGCCACCGGCGACTGGGAAGTCATCATCGGCATGGAGGTGCACGCGCAGGTCCTTTCGAATTCGAAGCTGTTCTCCGGCGCCTCGACGGAATTCGGCAAGGCGCCGAATGCCAACGTCTCGCTCGTCGATGCCGCCATGCCGGGCATGCTGCCCGTCATCAACGAGGAATGCGTCAAGCAGGCCGTGCGCACCGGCCTCGGCCTGAAGGCGCAGATCAACCATCGCTCGATCTTCGACCGCAAGAACTACTTCTATCCGGACCTGCCGCAGGGCTATCAGATCTCGCAGTTCAAGGACCCGATCGTCGGCGAGGGGCAGATCGTCATCTCGCTCGGTCCGGACCGCCAGGGCAATTTCGAGGATATCGAGATTGGCATCGAGCGCCTGCATCTCGAGCAGGACGCCGGCAAGTCGATGCACGACCAGCATCCGATCATGTCCTATGTCGATCTCAACCGTTCGGGCGTCGCGCTTATGGAGATCGTCTCCAAGCCGGACATGCGCTCGTCGGACGAGGCCAAGGCCTATATGACGAAGCTGCGCTCCATCGTGCGCTATCTCGGTACCTGCGACGGCAACATGGACGAGGGCTCCATGCGCGCCGACGTCAACGTCTCCGTGCGCCGTCCGGGCGAAGGCTTCGGCACGCGCTGCGAGATCAAGAACGTCAATTCCATCCGCTTCATCGGCCAGGCGATCGAATACGAAGCCCGCCGCCAGATCGGCATTCTGGAGGATGGCGGGTCCATCGACCAGGAAACCCGTCTCTTCGATCCCGGCAAGGGCGAGACGCGCTCTATGCGCTCCAAGGAAGACGCACACGACTATCGCTATTTCCCCGATCCGGACCTGCTGCCGCTGGAATTCGACAACGCGTTCGTCGCATCGCTGCTCGCCGATCTGCCGGAACTGCCTGATGATAAGAAGATCCGCTTCGTTAGGGATCTCGGCCTGTCGGTCTATGACGCCTCGGTGCTCGTATCGGAAAAGGCGATCGCCGACTATTACGAAGCCGTGGCCGCCGGCCGCGACGGCAAGATTGCCGCCAACTGGGTCATCAACGACTTGCTTGGCGCGTTGAACAAAGACGGCAAAGCCATTGAAGAGACTCCGGTTTCGCCCGACCAGCTCGGCGGCATCATCGATCTCATCAAGGACGGCACCATCTCCGGCAAGATCGCCAAGGATCTGTTCGAAATCGTCTGGAACGAGGGCGGCAACCCGGCCGAGATCGTCGAGACGCGCGGCATGAAGCAGGTGACGGATACCGGCGCCATCGAGAAGGCCGTCGACGAGATCATCGCCGCCAACCCCGATCAGGTCGCCAAGGTTCTCGCCAAGCCGACGCTGGCCGGCTGGTTCGTCGGCCAGGTCATGAAGGCGACGGGCGGCAAGGCCAATCCGCAGGCCGTTCAGGCGCTGGTCAAGGCCAAGCTCGGCATCGAGGAATAATCCCGTGTTCTTCGTTCGCACGGCCTCCGAGCGCGATCTGGCGAAAGTCAGCGCGCTGCTCTCCGAGACGTGGCACGCCACTTACGACACGCTCTATGGTGTGGACAAGGTGAGCGAGCTCACCGCGCGCTGGCATTCCGTGCCGGCGCTGAAGGCCAAGCTGGAGCGCAAGGACAGCGAATTCGTCGTGGCCGACAACGGGCGGGAACTGGCCGGCATGGGCTATGTCGCCATGGCGAAGGACCGGTCGAAGACCGCCTTCCTGCACAATCTCTATGTGCTGCCGCGCCATCAGCGGCAGGGCATCGGCCGCGACATGTTTGCCGAGCTCGAAACCTGCTTTCCCGATGCGAACGCCATGCTTCTGGAGGTCGATCCGCGCAATGACGGCGCTGTCGCCTTCTACCATGCGCACGGATTTGCCAAGGTCGGCGAGGCCAGGCATACGGCCGACAACGTTTCCGGCGTGCCGCTCGATGTCTATGAGAAGCCGCTCGGCGGCTGAGCCGCGGCGAAAAGCCGTGGGCGAAGGCGCGGGAATCGCTGGACATTCGGGGGCTGTCGCGCCATAAGCGGAAGAAATATCAGTCTCGGGCCGCACCCCAAGCGTGGCCCTGCCAAGGACGCCAGCCCATGAGCCTTCTCAAGCAGATTTTCACCTGGTGGAACGGTCAGACGATCGGCACCCGCTTTCATACTTGGCGCTTCGGCACCAAGGTCGGCCAGGACGAATTCGGCAATGTCTATTATCAGGGCGGGGCCAAGGATTCCGAAGGCCGCACGCGCCGCTGGGTGATCTACAACGGCTATGCCGATGCCTCCGCCATCCCGCCCGGCTGGCACGGCTGGATGCATCACCGCACCGACGTTTCCCCGGCCGACGAGAAGTATGTGGCACATGAGTGGCAGAAGCCGCACCGCCCGAACGGCACCGGCACGGCGCAGGCCTACCGTCCGCCGGGTTCTATCGCGGTCGCCGGCGAGCGTCCGCGCGTGACGGGTGACTATGACGCCTGGACGCCGGGCAACTGATACAGATTTGGCCACATTTCGCCGGTAGCTCCAAGCAATCGGCGACGCCGGTTGAGATCGCAGGAGACGGCTTCATGACATCAGGGTTTTCAAAGGTGAACGCCGGACGGCGGTTCCTGACGGGTGCGCTTGCAGCTGCGGCTGTCGGCCTCGCCATGGCGCCTGTTGCCTCCGAAGCCGCCCGCATCGAAAACCCGGTCGCTGCCTTCTCCGGCATCGACAAGATCACCGGCCGCATCACCAATTTCGACGTCTATATCGGTGAGACCGTCCAGTTCGGTGCGCTGCAGGTGACGCCGAAGGTCTGCTACAGCCGTGACGATACCGAGGCCCAGAAGGTGACCTCCTTCGTCGAGGTCGATGAAATCACGCTCGACCGCAAAATCCGCCGCATCTTCACCGGCTGGATGTTCGCCGACAGTCCCGGCCTCAACGCCGTCGAGCACCCCGTCTATGACGTGTGGCTCGTCGAGTGCAAGGCGAAGTCGGACGTACCGCCGCCGGAAGATTCCGAAGCGAAATCTGAGTAAAGGCTGCGTTTGCGGCGGTGGATCCTCTGGTCAAGCCCGAGGATGACGGAGGGGAGGGAGTGTTGCCGGCCTCCGTCAAACGGTGCGGCATGCGGCACCGTTTCTATGTTTGTCCTGCTTCTCTTCTTCAGTCATCCTCGGGCTTGACCCGAGGATCCATGCCCCACGGCACAACTCATCGTCTCAGAACGGCAGATGCGGTGAGGCCAGCGCGTTGGCCAGCATGTCCTCGTATTCGATCTTCGGCACGTCTATCGCGCCAAAGGTCTTCAGGTGCTCCGTTGTGAACTGCGTGTCGAGCAGGCGGAAGCCGTGCGCCTTCAGCCGTTCTACGAGATGCACGAGGCAGATCTTCGATGCATCCGTGCGTCGCGAGAACATGCTTTCGCCGAAGAAGGCGGCCCCCAGCGAGACGCCGTAGAGGCCGCCGACGAGCGTTTCGCCATCCCAGGCTTCGACGGAATGGGCGTGGCCCATGCGGTGCAGCGTGCCGTAGAGCGACTTGATCTTGGCGTTGATCCAGGTTGAGGGACGGTCGGGTGCGGTTTGCGCGCAGGCGGCCAGCACCGCGTCGAAGGCGGTATCGAAACGGATGTCGAAGGGGTTTTGACGGATCGTCTTGGCGAGGCTGCGCGAGACGTGGAACTTGTCGAGCGGAATAACGCCCCGCATGTCCGGCTCGACCCAGAAGAGCTCCGGGTCGTCAGCCGAATCGGCCATCGGGAAGAGCCCGATGGAATAGGCGCGCAGCAAGAGTTCCGGTGTGATCTCCGGGTGCCCGCTGCGCCGCCCTGCCATGACCGACGCCGCCTCAGGCGTCGGTCTTATTGGCCAGATAATTCTCCAGCCAATGGATGTCGTAGTCGCCGTTGGCGATATCCTGGTTGCCGATGAGGTCCTGGAACAGCGGTAGCGTCGTCTTGATGCCGTCGATGACGAACTCGTCGAGCACGCGGCGCAGGCGCATCATGCACTCGACGCGGGTGCGGCCATGCACGATGAGCTTGCCGATCAGGCTGTCGTAGTAGGGCGGGATCTTGTAGCCCTGATAGGCGCCAGAATCGACGCGCACGCCGAGACCGCCCGGCGCGTGGAAATGCGTGATCGTGCCCGGCGAGGGGACGAAGGTGCGCGGATCCTCGGCATTGATGCGGCACTCGATGGCGTGTCCCGAGAAGACGATGTCTTCTTGCTCGACCGAAAGACCGGCACCGGAGGCGACGCGGATCTGCTCGTGTACGAGATCGATGCCGGTGATCGCTTCGGTGATCGGGTGCTCCACCTGAAGGCGGGTGTTCATTTCGATGAAGTAGAACTCACCGTTCTCGTAGAGGAACTCGACCGTGCCGGCGCCGCGATATTTCAGCTTCTTCATGGCGTCGGCGCAGATCTGGCCGATCTTCATGCGCTGGTCGACATTGAGCGCCGGCGAGTTGGCTTCTTCCCAGACCTTCTGGTGGCGGCGCTGCAGCGAGCAGTCGCGTTCGCCCAGATGCACTGCATTGCCCATGCCGTCGCCGACGACCTGGATTTCGATGTGGCGGGGCTTGCCGAGATATTTTTCCATATAGACGGCGTCGTTGCCGAAGGCGGCAAGCGCCTCGGAACGGGCCGTGGACACGGCTTCTTCCAGATCATCCTCGCTCTTGGCGACCTTCATGCCGCGGCCGCCGCCGCCGGCAGTGGCCTTGATAAGCACGGGGAAACCGATCTGGCGGGCGATTTCGAGCGCGTTCTCCGGCTTCACTTCGCCGTCCGAACCCGGAACGACCGGGATGCCGAGTTCCTGCGCCGTCTTCTTGGCGGTGATCTTGTCGCCCATGATGCGGATATGTTCCGCCGTCGGGCCGATGAAGGTGATGCCGTGCGCGTCGAGGATTTCCGCGAACTTGGCATTCTCCGACAGGAAGCCGTAGCCCGGATGCACGGCATCGGCGCCGGTGATCTCACAGGCGGCGACGATCTGGTGGATGTTCAGGTAGCTGTCGCGCGACGGCGGCGGGCCGATGCAGACGCTCTCGTCGGCAAGGCGCACATGCATGGCGTCGGCATCGGCCGTCGAATGCACGGCGACCGTGGCGATGCCGAGCTCCTTGCACGCCCGAAGGACGCGAAGGGCAATTTCGCCGCGGTTGGCAATGAGGACTTTGGAGATCATGGGACCCGCCTTATTCGATGATGACAAGCGGTTCGCCGTATTCGACCGGGCTGGCGTCCTGCACGAGGATTTCGGTGACCTTGCCCGAGCGCGGCGCCGGGATCTGGTTCATCGTCTTCATGGCCTCGATGATGAGGATGGTCTGGCCTTCCTTGACGGTCGCGCCGACTTCGATGAAGGCGCGCGAACCCGGAGCGGGCGACAGATAGGCGGTGCCCACCATCGGCGCCGTCACGGCGTTCTTGTTGTTGCGGGCGTCGGCCGGTGCTGCGGCGACGGCAGCGGTGGCGGCGACAGCGGCCGGTGCAGCGAAGGCCGGGGCAGCGATCGGGGCCTGGACATATTGCGGGGTGCCAGCGCGCGAGACGCGGATGCGCAGGTCGTCCTGTTCCACTTCGATCTCGGTCAGGTCCGTCTCGTTGAGGATATTGGCGAGATCGCGGATCAGAACCTGATCGATGCCGTGTTTCTTGTCAGCCATGGGATTGAGCCTCTGGTTCTTTTTATGTCGTGATGGATGAAAGCGCATGCAGCGCAAGGACGTAGCTCTGCGCGCCAAAACCGCAGATGACGCCCTTCACGGCGGGCGCGATCATCGATTTGTGGCGGAATTCCTCGCGGGCATGCACGTTGGAAAGGTGCAGTTCGACCACCGGGATTTTGATGGCGCGGATGGCGTCATGCAGGGCGATCGAGGTGTGGGTATAGGCACCGGCGTTGATGGCGATGCCGGCAGCGACGTCGCCGGCCTCGTGGATCCAGTCGACTAGATCGCCTTCATGGTTGGATTGACGGAAATCGACGGCAAAACCCAGCTTCTCGCCTTCAGCCTTGCACAGCACTTCGATATCGGCGAGCGTCTGACCGCCATAGATACCGGGCTCGCGCTTGCCGAGGGCGTTCAGGTTGGGGCCGTTGAGCACGAAAAGGGGTAAAGCCATTCGCAATTCCGCATGCTGGATTAAGGACTACCTATAGACCGGTGGTTTCCGTGAGGAAAGCCCCAAGGTACTGGGGTTTTCCGGTCATGGGGACGTGTCCACAAGCAGCAAGGCCTGAACAGGCCAGCATGGCAAGAAGATGGCGGTTACGAGCAGCTTGCCTTGCCGCAGGCGCGGACATTGGCGATCTTCGCGCGAAGGTCATCCGCGCCGACGGCGCCGAACACCATCTCGTTGCCGAGAACGTAGGAGGGGGTGCCGGTGATGCCGAGGTCGTTTGCCAGCGAATAGGCTTCGCGCACGGCGTCGTCATGCGGCTTTTCGGTCATGGTCTTGCGGATATCGGCTTCGGAAATACCCATGCCCGCCGCAAGCGCAATCGCGCTTTCTTCTGTCGCACGGCCTTCGCCGCCGAGCAGGGCACGGTGGAATTCGCCGTATTTTTCCGGCGAGAGATCGCGGAAGGCGGCGCTCACCTTGTGTGCGGCGAGCGAATCGGGGCCGAGGATTGGCAGTTCCTTCAGGACGAAGCGGACGTTCTTGTCCTCCTTCAGGATGTCGTCCATGTCGGAGAGGGCGCGCTTGCAGTAGCCGCAGTTATAATCGAAGAACTCGACGATGGTGACGTCACCCTTCGGATTGCCGAGCGCGATATCGTAGGGCGAGTTGTAGATCGCCTTTTCATTATCGGTGATCGCAGACTTGGCCTTGGCCTGCTGCTGCGCTTCCTGCTTTTTTTGCAGGGCTTCCTGCACGTCGAGCAGGACTTCCGGGTTTTCGACGAGGTATTCCTTGATGAACTCGCCGATCTCCTTCTTCTGCGCATCGTCGAGGGCGAGGGCCGGAAGGGGCGCTGCGACCGCAAAAAGAAGAGCCACGGTGGCCGCAAGCTTGGTCTTGAATGTCATGTCAGTCTGGTCCTCGTCGTGATGCGGCCCGCAGAAGTGCCATTGCCGGCGCCACCCCGTCAATGCGGGCGGGGCGCTTTCAACGACCTTATGAGTGGTAACGCGCAAACGATAGGGAAAAAGCGGCGGATTTTCGGCCCTCGCGGGATTGTGAATGCGGGTGTCTTGCGGCAGGAAGACGGCGACCCATGAACCGGAAGGCAAGCCCATGAAACTCTCCCGCCGCGGCGCCGTCGAACCCTTTCACGCCATGGACGTGCTCGCCGAGGCGACCAAGCAGCGCGCCGCCGGCCGCCCGGTGATTTCCATGGCCGTCGGCCAGCCGGTGCATCCCGCACCCGAAGCCGCTCGAGAAGCCGCCCGCAAGGCGCTGGAGATCGGCCGCATCGGCTATACGGATGCGCTCGGCCTGCTGTCGCTCCGCCAAGCCATTTCGAATTTCTACCAGGGCCATCACGGCGTTTACGTCAATCCCGGCCGCATCGCCATCACCACGGGCTCGTCGGCGGGCTTCAACCTGGCCTTCCTCGCGCTGTTCGATGCCGGCGACCGCGTTGCCATCGCGCGTCCCGGCTATCCCGCCTATCGCAACATCCTCGCGGCGCTCGGCATCGAGACGGTGGAGATCGAGGTGAATGCCGATAACGGCTTTACCCTGACGCCGCAGGCGCTGGAGGCCGCCGGGAAGATCGATGGCGTGCTGCTCGCCAGCCCCGCCAATCCGACCGGGACCGTCACCGGCCGCGTGAACCTTGCAGCCCTCTCGGCCTATTGCCGCGACAATGGCATCGCATTTATCTCGGACGAGATCTACCACGGCCTGACCTTTGTCGGCGAAGAGGCGACGGCGCTGGAATTCGGCGACGAGGCGGTCATCATCAATTCGTTCTCGAAATATTATTGCATGACCGGCTGGCGTATCGGCTGGATGGTGCTGCCGGAAAAGCTGGTGCGTCCCGTCGAGCGCATCGCCCAGAGCCTCTATATCTCCGCGCCGGAACTCTCGCAGATCGCCGCAGAGGCGGCTCTCGGCGCCGAGGCGGAGTTGAACGTCTATCGCGACGCCTACCGCCTGAACCGCGACGTCCTGGTGAAGCGTCTGCCGGAAATCGGCTTCTCCATCGCCTCGCCGATGGATGGCGCCTTCTACGCCTATGTCGATGTCAGCCGGTTCACCAATGACAGCATGGCCTTCGCCCGCCGCATGCTGGCGGAGACGGATGTGGCGGCCACACCCGGGATCGACTTCGATCCCAAGGACGGCCACCACACGATGCGCTTCTCCTATGCCGGCTCCTTCGCGGAGATGAACGAGGCGGTCGACCGCCTCGCGCGATGGCTGGCCTGAATCCGGAAAGCGATTCCGTTTCAGCGCCTTGCGCCGGGAAACGGAATCGATCCGGCAGGCAGCTGAATCACTTTCTCAGACCCGGTTGATCGACACGCCGCCATCGACCAGCATGGCCGTGCCGGTGGTGAAGCTCGATGCGTCCGAGCAGAGGAAGAGCGCGGCTTGCGCGATTTCCTCGGGCGCTGCGATGCGCTTGAAGGCGTTGAGCCCGGCCACGAATTGCCGCGCTTCCGGCGTGTTGGCGACCTCACGACCCATAGGCGTGTCCGTCGCGCCCGGCAGCAGCGCATTCACGCGAATGCCCTTCGGGCCGTATTCCGACGCAAGCACCTGCACGAGGCCGATGAGCCCCGATTTCGAGGCCGCATAGGCGGCAAGCCCCGGAAAGCCTGCGGTATAGCCGACGAAGGTGGAGGTGAAGACGAGGCTGCCGCCGCCGCGCGCTTCCATCGCCGGCAGCTGGTACTTTGCGGCGAGGAACCCGCTCGTCAGATTGACGGTGAGCACGTCCTGCCACTCTTGCCCGGAAAGCGCCGGCAGCGGGCCGACCGGGCCGGTCGTGCCGGCATTGTTGAAGGCGATATCGACGCCGCCGAATTCCGCTTGCGCAGCTTCGACCAATGCCTGGTGATGTGCCTCCTCGCCGACATCGCCGGGCAGGGCGATCACGGCACCGCCTTCCGCACAGATTTCATTTGCCACGTCGTCAAGCCGTTCTTGACCGCGGGCGGACAGGACAAGCTTCGCACCCTGGCGGGCAAAGAGCAGGGCGGCGGCGCGGCCGATGCCGGAGCTGGCGCCGGTGATGATGGCGACCTTGTTATCGAGGCGGGTCATGCGTGTCTCCTTGCTGGTTTCTGACGACCGCCGATGTCGCAGAAGGCCGACCGGGCAACCACCCGATTCCCGCGCAAACGAAAAAGGCCCGGTGAAAACCGGGCCTTTCGAATTCTGGAGTATAGGCGGTCGCTTAGAAGAAGCCGCGGCGCTGCCACCAGCCGCCCTTCTTGGGCTTGTCGGCCTCTTCTTCCGCAGCGGCTTCCTTCGTCGTGGACGATTTCACCACCGGTTCCGACGCGATCTTGTTGATGTCGCGGTTGCCACGGACGGGCTTGGCAGCATCTTCGAGATCGGCAGCGGCTTCCTCGACTGCCGGTTCCACCGGAGTAGCCTCTTCAACGGCCGGAGCCGGCTGCGCTTCGATTTCCACGCGGGCAGCTTCGTCGGTCGTCACCTCTTCGGCAGCGGCCTTGGCGCGGCTCTTGCGGGCACGCTTCGGCTTGGCCGGTGCCTCTTCGGCAACGGCTTCGACCGGCGCTTCCTCGGTTACGACAGCAACTTCGGCAGCCTCGACCTCGATGGTGGCGGCCTCTTCGGTTTCGCCCTCGTCGCCGTCTTCGTCGCCTTCACCGGATGCGGCATCGACTGCACCGTCTTCAGGACGATTGCGGCGGCCACCACGCTTGCCGCGACGACGGCGCTTGCGGCGCTGATCGGCTTCTTCCGCGGTCTCGGAGGCTTTCGTGACCTCCGAAGCCTCGTCGCCCTCGGCCTCGTCGTCGTCGATTTCTTCCTCGTCGCCGGCCTGTTCGCCGCCGAAGGAGGCGGTGTCTGCACCCTCGCCATCGCGGCCACGGCCACGGCGGCGGCGGCGACGCTTGCGCTTGTTGTTGCGACCGTTCTCATCCGAAGAGGCGGCGGTCTGGGCAGCCGGTGCGGCAGCGGCCGGACGTGCCGCTGCTGCTTCTTCCTCTTCTTCGTCGATCTCGTCCTCGATTACGACATCGTCGTCTTCCGGTTCCGGCTCGAAATGCAGGATCTGTTCGATCTTGACCGGATTTTCGACGGCTTCGCCGCGATCGATCGCAAAATGCTGCGCGCCGACATGGGCATCGGCCTCGATGATGATCTGGACGCCGAAGCGGCCTTCATAATCGATGATGGTGCCGCGCTTATGGTTGAGCAGGTAGAGCGCGATGTCAGGCGTCGTGCGGACGCTGATATTGTGCGTGGTGTTCTTGAGGAGATATTCCTCGATGCCGCGCAGAACGTGCAGTGCGACCGAAGACTGCGAGCGGATGTGGCCCGTACCGTTGCAGTGCGGGCAAACCTGCATGGTCGATTCGAGAACGGATGCACGGATGCGCTGGCGCGACATTTCGAGCAGGCCGAAATGCGAGATGCGGCCGACCTGGATGCGTGCGCGGTCGTTCTTAAGATGGTCCTTCAGGCGCTTCTCGACGGAGCGGTTGTTACGCTTCTCCTCCATATCGATGAAGTCGATGACGACGAGTCCGGCAAGGTCGCGCAGGCGAAGCTGGCGCGCCACTTCTTCCGCAGCCTCCAGGTTCGTCTGGAGCGCGGTATCCTCGATGGAATGCTCGCGCGTCGAACGGCCGGAATTGACGTCGATCGAGACGAGCGCCTCGGTCTGGTTGATGATGATGTAGCCGCCGGACTTCAGCGTCACCTGCGGCTGCAGCATGCGGTCGAGCTGGGCTTCGATGCCCGAGCGCGAGAAGATCGGATGCACGTCGCGATAGGGCTGGACGACCTTCGCATGGCTAGGCATCAGCATCTTCATGAAGGCTTTCGCTTCACGGTAGCCTTCCTCGCCGGCAACGACGATCTCGCTGATGTCCTTGTTGTAGAGGTCGCGGATCGAGCGCTTGATGAGCGATCCTTCCTCATAGACGAGGGTCGGCGCCGTCGATTGCAGCGTCAGCGTGCGGACGTTTTCCCATAGGCGCATCAGGTATTCGAAGTCGCGCTTGACCTCGACGCGGGTGCGGTTGGCACCGGCTGTGCGCAGGATGACGCCCATGCCCTGCGGCACTTCGAGGTCTCGGGCGATTTCCTTCAGGCGCTTGCGATCCTGCAGGTTGGTGATCTTGCGGGAAATGCCGCCGCCGCGCGCCGTGTTCGGCATCAGAACGGAGTAGCGGCCGGCCAGCGACAGATAGGTGGTGAGAGCAGCACCCTTGTTGCCGCGCTCTTCCTTGGCGACCTGCACGAGCAGGATCTGGCGACGCTTGATGACTTCCTGGATGCGGTACTGCTTGCGCGGCTTGCGCTGCACGCGATCCGGAACCTCTTCCATCGCGTCTTCGGCGCCGACGGATTCGATGACTTCCTTCTCTTCGCCGTTATGATCGTCGTCATCGTCGTCGTCATCGCGACGACGGCGGCGCTTGCGGTCGGAGGGCTCGGAAATTTCGTCGGTGTCGACGGCCATCGCCATCGCACCACCGGGGGTCTCGTCGTTGTTGCTCTCAGAGGCGGCGGCTGCATCTTCGGTCTCGGCGGCCGGGGCGTCCTCGGTCTTCGCCTTGGCCTTGCGCGTGCGGCGCGGCTTCTTCGGCTTTTCAGCCGGTACTTCTTCCGCGGCAAGATCGGCCGAGGCCTCGACGACCTCCGGCTCGGCGGCGGTTTCGACCGTTACTTCCTCGACGGCGGCGACGACAACCGCTTCGACGTCCGTTTCAGCAGATGATTCGCTGCTGTCGGAACGGTCGTTTGCGGTTTCGACATGCTCGATATCGTCGTCGCGGCGATGCTCTTCGGCTTCCGCCCTCAAGAGCGCCTGACGGTCTGCAAGCGGGATCTGGTAATAATCGGGGTGGATTTCGGCAAACGCCAGGAAACCGTGGCGATTGCCGCCGTAGTCGACGAAAGCCGCCTGGAGCGACGGTTCGACGCGTGTGACCTTGGCAAGGTAGATATTGCCGCGGATCTGCTTCTTGTGTTCGGATTCGAAGTCGAATTCTTCTATGCGGTTTCCGCGTACGACAACGACGCGCGTCTCCTCGGAGTGAGACGCGTCGATAAGCATTTTCTCTGCCATGTAGATTGAACTCCTCGGCGCAGCCGCAATCCTGGCGGCAAGCTGTACCCTGAAAAGGGTGAGCCGGGGGAGGAGGGGGATGCGCCGGATAAGTAAGTTCCCGTTAGGCCCCGGTGAGGGGTAAGCGGACGGAGGAAGGCCGGAGCGCGAGCGTCCCGGTGCCTGTTACCCTCTGAAAGCGTCCGCTGCGTCAACATCAACGTCCAACGAGAATGCCCGTGCCATAGACCCTGAAGGTCCGATGAAATTGCCCTTTGGTAAGGGCGTTTGGTGGAAACCCACCTTGTCTGTTCCGGCCACCGCCGGTTTACGCGATCTGTTCGGCTGGGAAAAAGCGTGTGTGACGGCGGATGAGGCTCCTGTTCGGCGCCAAGCCCCGAAGGAGTGGCTGCCTGCCCAGGGCGATTCTATCCCGTCTGGTCTTTTTCCCTGATTTTGCTTTTATGGCGGATATGTCACAATGGCAAGGGAAAAGCCAAAAGCGTCATAATCTTGATGGATTTGCGATGATGTGTCAGCCGTTGCGGCCGCAGGCCCTTCGGCAAGCTTTGGTTAACCCTATAGGGGCATCAATGAGGCTTGTCTTCAGCCGCACCGCGCGGTTTTCACGCGTTTGAACGGACTGTCAGTGGTGATGCTACGCCTTATCCCGGAAAAATCGCTCCGCTTCGTGGCGGGTGCGCTGGCTATTCTGCTGGGCCTTGCCGCGCCGGCCTTCGCCGCCTCAGCCACGGCCGCGCCGCTGCTTGCCTTTTCCGCGCGTATTGCCGGTGACGACGCCCGCACGCGACTGATCATCGATTTCGACCGCAAGCCCGACTTTAAAGTGCATTACGTCGCCAATCCCTACCGTGTGCTGATCGACCTGCCGGAGACCGATTTCGGCATCAAGGCCGAACAGCTCGAAGCGCGTGGCATCTTTTCGGAGATCCGCTACGGCACCATGGCAGAGGGACGTTCGCGCATCGTGCTGACGGCGAAGAAGCCGATCACCGTGGCGCTTGCCGAGGTGCAGGAAGAACAGGGGGCTGCAAGCTACCGTCTCGTCATCGACGCTGCGATCGCCACGAAGGAGGCGTTCCAGGCGCAGATGGAAAAGCAGAGCTGGCAGGAGGCCACCGCGCCCGCCACGGAGCAGATGCCGGTCATGCTGCCGGGCGGCAATGCCGGGGGGCCTTTCGTCATCGCCGTCGACGCCGGTCACGGCGGCATCGACAACGGTGCGCGCGGCGGCATCACCCAGACCGAGGAGAAAAACGTCACGCTGGCTTTCGCCAAGGCGCTGGCCGATGCCCTCAACACGCTGCCCGATACCAAGGCCATCCTCACCCGCGACAAGGACGAGTTTCTGTCGCTTTCCCAGCGCGTGCAGCTTGCCCGCAACGAGGGCGCCAACCTCCTCATCTCCATTCATGCCGACACGCTGAAGCAGAAGGATACACGCGGCGCGACTGTCTATACGATCTCCGACAAGGCCTCCGACAGCCTCGCCGCTAGCCTTGCCGAGCGCGAAAACCTCTCCGACCAGATCGCCGGCATCGCCTTCGTCGACGAACCGGCCGAGGTCGCCGACATCCTTCTAGATTTGACACGGCGCGAGACGCAGGCCTTCTCGATCAATCTTGCGCAGAGCGTTGTCAGCACCTTCAAGAACGAGGTGCTGCTGATCAACAATCCGCACCGCCATGCCGGCTTCCGCGTGCTGACGGCGCCGGACGTGCCGTCGATCCTGCTCGAACTCGGCTTCATGTCGAACAAGGACGACGAGCAGCTTTTGATCGATCCTGCCTGGCAGAAGAAGGTCGCCGGCCTCGTCGCGAAGGCGGTCGGCGAGTATCGCGCGACGGTCGTCGCGAACGGCGGTTAAGCCTTTCCTGCATTTCGCCGGGCGGGCACCGGCAGACCATGCTAGTATCCCGCCTGTGCCGGAAAAGTGACAGCGGCTGCCATTGTGCGGTGGTGAAGCCGGGATGCATGCTGTAAGCCCTATTTTCCTCACATTCCGATCGCTAGACGGTTGCGGGAAATGTGGGGACGACTCGTCTTCGGCAGGGGTGGTGCAATGGCTGTATTGGGCTGTTGCGGCGCAAGTCCGGGCAGCAGGTCTGCCCGATGAAATTAAAGACATAAGGCATCGGTAACTGGCTCATGATCAGACTGATTGGATATTTCTTCGGGATCGGCGCCGTGGCGTTCCTCGGCGTGGCGGCAGCGGTTGCGCTCTATCTCGGAAGTGTCACCAAGGATCTTCCCGATTATGAAGTCCTCAACAGCTATGCGCCGCCGGTAACGACGCGCGTGCATGCCGGCGACGGCGCGCTGATGGCCGAATATGCCCGTGAACGCCGCCTCTATCTGCCGATCCAGGCGATCCCGGACCGCGTGAAGGCCGCCTTCCTTTCCGCCGAAGACAAGAACTTCTACCAGCATCCCGGCGTCGATGTGACAGGCCTGTTCCGCGCCATCGTGGTCAATCTGCAGAATTTCGGCTCGGGCCGCCGTCCGGTCGGTGCATCGACGATCACGCAGCAGGTCGCCAAGAACTTCCTGCTCTCGTCGGACCAGACCATCGACCGCAAGGTCAAGGAAGCGATCCTCTCCTTCCGCATCGAGCAGGCCTATTCCAAGGACCGTATTCTCGAACTCTATTTGAACGAGATTTTCTTCGGTCTGAATTCCTACGGCATTGCCGGCGCCGCACTCACCTATTTCGACAAGTCGGTTACCGAGCTGACGGTCGCCGAGACGGCCTACCTCGCCGCGCTGCCGAAGGGGCCGTCGAACTACCATCCTTTCCGCCGCACCGAAGCCGCGATCGAGCGCCGCAACTGGGTGATCGACCGCATGGTCGAGAACGGCTACGTCACCAAGGCCGACGGCGACGAGGCGAAGACCCAGCCGCTCGGCGTGACGCCGCGCCACCGCGGCACCTATCTTTTCGCCTCGGACTATTTCTCCGAGGAAGTGCGCCGCCAGATCATCGAGCGCTACGGCGACAACGCGCTTTATGAAGGCGGCCTTTCGGTGCGCACCTCGCTTGATCCGCGCATCCAGATCGCGGCGCGCAAGGCCCTTCAGCACGGCCTCCTGACCTATGATGAGCGCCGCGGTTTCCACGGCGTCGTCAAGACGATCGAGATCGGCGGCGACTGGGGCGTGGAGCTTGCCAAGGTCGAATCGCTCGCCGACGTGCCGGAATGGAAACTCGCCGTGGTTCTTTCGGTCGATGACGGTGGTGCCGATATCGGCCTCCAGCCGAGCAAGGAAGCCTCCGGCAAGGTCGTTGCGCAACGCGTGACGGGCCGTATCGAAGCGAAAGCCATGACCTGGGCCTACCGTTCGGCCAAGGGGGACCGCAGCACGGCGAAATCGCCGGCCGGCGTCTTCAATGTCGGCGACGTCGTTTATGTCGAGCCGACGGAAGACAGCAATGTCTATCGCCTGCGCCAGCCGCCGAAGGTGCAGGGTGGCCTCGTCGCCATGGATCCGCATACCGGCCGCGTGCTTGCCATGGTCGGCGGCTTCTCCTATGGCCAGTCGGAATTCAACCGTGCCACGCAGGCGATGCGCCAGCCGGGCTCGTCCTTCAAGCCCTTCGTTTACGCCGCGGCACTCGACAACGGTTATACGCCCGCTTCTGTCATCATGGATGCGCCGATCGAGATCGTCGCCGGCGGCCAGGTCTGGCGCCCGCAGAACTACGGCGGCGGCTCGTCCGGTCCCTCGACGCTGCGTCTCGGTATCGAGAAATCGCGTAACCTCATGACGGTTCGCCTCGCCAACGACATGGGCATGAACCTCGTCGCCGAATATGCCGAACGTTTTGGCATCTATGACAAGATGCTGCCGGTTCTCGCCATGTCGCTCGGCTCGGGCGAAACCACGGTTCTGCGCATGGTCTCGGCCTATGCGGTGCTGGCGAATAGCGGCAAGCAGATCAAGCCGTCGCTGATCGACCGCATCCAGGACCGTTACGGCAAGACGATCTTCCGCCATGAAGAACGCACCTGCGAGAACTGCAACGCCAACGATTGGGAAAACCAGGACGAGCCTGTCCTCACCGACAACCGCGAGCAGGTCCTCGACCCGATGACCGCCTACCAGATCACCTCGATGATGGAAGGCGTCGTGACGCGCGGCACGGCGGCCGGCAAGATCAAGCTCGACCGCCCGACGGCGGGCAAGACCGGAACGACCAACGATGAAAAGGATGCCTGGTTCGTCGGCTATACGCCCGATCTCGTCGCCGGCCTCTATATCGGTTTCGACAACCCGGCGCCGCTCGGCCGCGGTGCGACCGGCGGTTCGCTGTCGGCGCCGATTTTCAACGAGTTCATGACGGCGGCTGTCGAGGGCACTAAGCCGACGAAATTCATCGTGCCCGAGGGCATGCAGTTCATTCCCGTCAACCGCAAGACCGGCATGCAGGCGAACGAGGGCGATCCGGATACGATCATGGAAGCCTTCAAGCCCGGCACCGGCCCGGCCGACGTCTTCTCGGTCATCGGCGGCGAGGAATATGCCAGCCCCGAGGAAATCCTGAAGAGCTCGCCGCAGGCCAACCAGGCGGTCACGGGCGGCAGCGGCGGCCTGTTCTGATCCATCATCATCTCGGAGAAGAGGGCGGGCGCGGGGCTTTACATCCGCGCCGGCCCTCTCTATTTCGAGGCCACCGAAACAGAGCATCGAAGAAAACGGATATGCGCGCGGAAATCGAGAACGTCGTCGACGAAATCAAGCAGGCCATAAGCCTGCTGAGGAGGCATCTTTGACTGGGATCAGGCGGTAAGACGACTGGACTGGTTGAACAACAAGGCAGAGGACCCCAACCTCTGGAACGATGCCCAGGAAGCCCAGAAGCTGATGCGCGAGCGCCAGCAGCTGGACGAGAGCATCCATGGCGTGCGCGCCATCGAGCAGCAGCTCAAGGACAATATCGAACTCATCGAACTCGGTGAGGAAGAGGGCGATGCCGACATCGTCAAGGATGCCGAAGACGCCCTGAAGGCGGTTCGCACCGAGGCGTCGCGCAAGCAGGTCGAGGCCATGCTTTCAGGCGAGGCGGATACCAACGACACCTATCTCGAAGTGCATTCCGGCGCCGGCGGCACGGAAAGCCAGGACTGGGCGAACATGCTTCTGCGTATGTACACCCGTTGGGCGGAGCGCTCGGGCTACAAGGTGGAGCTCCTGGAAATCCATGACGGCGAAGAAGCCGGCATCAAGTCCGCGACGCTGCTCGTCAAGGGCCACAATGCCTATGGCTGGCTGAAGACCGAATCGGGCGTGCACCGTCTCGTGCGCATCTCGCCCTATGACAGCAATGCGCGCCGTCACACCTCGTTCTCGTCGATCTGGGTCTATCCGGTCATCGATGATTCGATCACCATCGATATCAACGAGAGCGACTGCCGCATCGACACCTACCGTTCGTCGGGCGCCGGCGGGCAGCACGTCAACACGACCGACTCGGCCGTGCGCATCACGCACATGCCGTCGGGCATCGTCGTTGCCTGCCAGCAGGAGCGTTCGCAGCACAAGAACCGCGCCAAGGCGTGGGACATGCTGCGTGCCCGTCTCTACGAAGCGGAGCTGAAGAAGCGCGAAGAAGCGGCCAATGCCGAAGCGGCCTCCAAGTCCGATATCGGCTGGGGCCACCAGATCCGCTCCTACGTCCTTCAGCCCTATCAGCTGGTCAAGGACCTGCGCACCGGCGTCGAAAGCACGGCGCCCTCGGATGTTCTCGACGGCGAACTCAACGAGTTCATGGAAGCAGCCCTTGCCCACCGTGTGAACGGCGGCGCGGATGCGGTCGTGGACGACCTCAACTGACGTTGACGAAAACGCATTTGGGAACGGGCGCTTCGGCGCCCGTTTTCGTTGCTGCGAACCTTAATTCGTCGCGCGTTCGATCTTGATCTCGCCGATGTCGTCGATCAGCACCGTCCAGCTTTCCGGCTCGGTCGCCTTCGGGTCCGTCTTCAGATGGACCGTGGCGAAAAGGCCGGGCTGGGTGGTGACGCCGGATGAGTTTTCCGGCCGGATATCCGTGACATAGGGTTTTAGCGCCGAAAACTCTTCCAGCACCGTCGAGGACACGATTTTGGGGCCGTCGGCGGTCGCCTCGATCTGCTGGAGATGGATCTGCGCCGTGCCGTCCTTCTGACGTACGGCGATCAGCTTGTAATAGCCGCGACGAGGCGCAGGCTTTTCGGCGACAGCAGTTTCAGACGTCGCGGCAGCCGCATCGCCATCACCCTCCGCAGGCTCTTCCCAGAATCCCGTGCTCACGACGAAGGTGATCGCTTCGGAGAGCGGCGATTCTCCCTCGGCGAAGGCCGGTGTGCCGGCAAGCAGGAGAATGGCGAGAGCGGCGGTGAGGGCGCGTTTCATGGTTTGCTCCTGTCCCTGAAAAGGAGAGGGTGTCAGTAATCGAACTGTTCGGCAAGAATCCGGTCGGACCAGGAATGATCCGGATCCGAGAGAATATGCGCCGACACGCCCGCCGATTCGGCGATCTGTACCGAGGTCACCGACTTGACCTCGGTATTGTCGGCCACCGCATTGACCGGGCGCTTCTCCGCTTCCAGCACGTCGATCTTGACGGTCACCTTGTTCGGCAGCAATGCCCCGCGCCAGCGCCGGGGGCGGAAGGGGCTGACCGGCGTCAAGGCCAGCAGTGGTGCCTCCAGCGGCAGGATGGGGCCATGGGCGGAAAGATTGTAGGCGGTGGAGCCGGCAGGCGTCGCCAGCAGCAGGCCGTCGCAGATCAATTCTTCCAGCCGCACACGGCCATCGACACTGACGCGCAGCTTCGCCGCCTGATAGGACTGCCGGAAGAGATAGACCTCGTTGATGGCAAGCGCCCGGCGTTCCTGGCCGCTCGCATCGCTCGTCACCATTTCCAGCGGGCGGAAGGCATTTTCGACGGCGCCGTCGATACGCTCCAGCAGATTGCTCGAATCGTAGCGGTTCATCAGGAAGCCGATGGAGCCGCGGTTCATGCCGTAGACCCGCTTGCCGGTGTTCATGGTGGTGTGCAGTGTCTGCAACATGAAACCGTCGCCGCCGAGCGCGACGATCACGTCAGCCTGTTCCGGATCGGCATTGCCGTAAATGGCGATCAGTTCGTTGCGCGCTTCCTGCGCTTCGGGCGCCTGCGAGGCGACGAAGGAAAGGGTGTTCAACTCACGCGCCATGCCGCCGATCCGCATCCTCAATGCAAAGCTCCAAACCCCGCGCGGTGCGCAGGGCCGGTCTTTGTCGCATGCCTTTACGGCATGCGCATCTGAAAAATATGACAATGACGTGTGATTACGGCTGTGAGAATGCAGCCGGCGCCGATCAGGCCTTGCGCGCACCGGCGCGCGCTTCGAGCGCTTTCAAGGCCGCTTCACCCGCTGCCGCAGCCTCGAAGGGGCTGCGAAACGGTCCGATCAAAGGATTGGTCACGCCACGAAACGTCAAGGCGACGAAGAATTTCCCGTCCGAGCGCTTCTCGATCTTGACCTTGGAGACCGGTTCGTTTTCTGCAGCCACGGTAAAATCCTCCGGAAACGCCCGCGCTAAAACCGGCCGGGCCGATCGTCCATTCTGTCGCGAAGCGGAAATGATGGTGCCCCCACCAGGACTCGAACCCGGGACCCCCTGATTACAAATCAGGTGCTCTACCAACTGAGCTATAAGGGCACGCAATGCGAGGGAGTTAGCATATTTTCCGGCGGAGTAAAGCGAAAAGGGCAGATCAGATCGACCAGTTGCTGTCGTCGGCCGGTTTGGGCACGATTTCCTGGCAGCGGTGCATGGAGCGCGGCAGGTTTTCGGCAAGGTGGTCGATCAGCGCGCGCACCGCCGGCAGCATGCCGTGACGGGAGGTGAAGACGGCGTGGACCGTTGCCTCTGTCGACGACCAGTCCGGCAGCACCGGCGTCAGCACGCCGTTGCGGAAGCCGCGCTCGACGATGATGTCGGGCAGCAGGCCGAGGCCGATGCCTTCGATCGTCGCGCGTTCCAGCACGCTGAAATCCGAGCAGGTAAGGACCGGTGAGTGCGAGACGTCATGGATTTCGCCGCTTGAATGCAGCAGCGTCCAGATGGCGCGTGGATTGTTTTCCTGCATGGAAAGCGTGGGAATGCGGCCGATCGTGTCGAGATCGACGGGGCCGTAGCGCTCCAGAAAACGCGGACTTGCTGCGAGGTAGCGGCGCGTGGCGCCGAAACGGCGCACGATCAGCGACTGGTCCGTGTCGTAGCTGTCGCGCACGCGCAGCGCGACATCGATTCGCTCCTCGATGAGATCGACGGGGCGCCCGGTGGTGAGGATTGACAGGCGCACCAGCGGACAACGTTTCAGGAAACCCGGCAGCACATCGGCCATCATCGGGGCAAAACCCGGCGGCATGGAGAGCCGCACGGTTCCCGCCGGCTCAGCCTTGGCGACGGCGACGACCGCCTCCGCCGCCTCGACGCCAGACAGCACCGCCTCACAGCGCTCATAGAAGGACTGGCCGATGTCGGTGATGGCGAGTTTTCGGGTGGAGCGCTCGATGAGGCGCACGCCGAGCTGCTCCTCGAGGGCCGCGACCCGCTTGCTGATCTTCGATTTGGGCACCGACAGCGCATTTGCTGCCGCAGTAAAGCCTTTGTGCCGCACGACAGCGGCATAGAGGGCGAGGTCGTTCAGGTCCTGCATCCGATGTCTCCGATCATGACCGGATTATTGTTTCCCTGATGAAACAGTCAATTGGATTTTTGCAGTCTAATCGCGGGATTGTTTTCAGATCATATGTTTTGCACCCAAACCGAACAGAGGTGCTGACCCATGAACGTTCTTCACATCGACTCCGGCATTCTCGGAGATCATTCCGTATCCCGTCGCCTGACCGCTGCCGTCGCCGCCCAGATCAAGGCCGAACAATCCGGCGCGACCGTCACCTATCGCGACCTCGTCTCCAACCCGCTGCCGCATCTCTCCGGCGCGCATCTGAGTGCCGCCAATGCCGCGCCGGACCAGATCGACACGCAGATCGCCGCCGAGGTTGCCGAAAGCAAGGTCGTGCTGGAAGAATTCCTCGCCGCCGATACGATCATCCTCGGCGTGCCCATGTACAATTTCTCGCTGCCGAGCCAACTCAAGGCCTGGATCGATCGCGTCGCCGTCGCCGGCAAGACGTTCCGCTACACGGCCGAAGGCCCGGAGGGCCTCGCCAAGGGCAAGAAAATCATCATCGTTTCCACCCGCGGCGGTCACTACAGCGCCGGCCCGGCAGCCGTGATGGATCATCAGGAAAGCTACCTGCGCGCCGTGCTGGGCTTCCTCGGCGTCACCGATATCGAGATCGTCCGCGCCGAAGGACTCAATCTCTCGGCCGATTCGAAGGTCCAGGCGATTTCCGAAGCCGAGCGCACGATCGGCGATCGTAATGTTCTGAAGCTCGCCTCCTAAGCGGGATCAGACTGTTCAAACACGAAGGCCCGCCGGCATTCACCGGCGGGCCTTCGTGTTTTCGTTTGAAGCTTGTTCAGCCGAGGAGATGACGCTGCGTGGCGTAGAGCGCGATTGCCGCAGCGTTCGATACGTTCAGCGACTTGATGGCGCCGGGCATGTCGAGACGGGCGAGCGCCTTGCAGGTGGCGCGCGTCTTCTGGCGCAGGCCCTTGCCCTCGGAGCCCATAACGAGCGCGATGCGCTGACCCGATAGCGTGCCTTCGAGCGGCGCGGGACCTTCCGAATCGAGGCCGATGGTCAGGAAGCCCAGCTTGTGCAACTCCTCCAGCGCATCCGAAAGATTGGTGATCTGGATATAGGGGATCAGCTCCAGCGCCCCGGAAGCAGTCTTGGCGAGCACGCCCGATTCCGTCGGCGAATGGCGCTGCGTGGTGATGACGGCACCGGCATTGAAGGCGACGGCCGAGCGCATGATGGCGCCGACATTGTGTGGATCCGTCACCTGGTCGAGCACGAGCAGCAGCGGGCTGTCCTTCAGCGCCTCCAGCCGGCGGACGGGCAGGGGCCGCGTCTCCAGCATCACGCCCTGGTGGATCGCCTCCGGGCCGAGCACCTTGTCGAGGTCCGACGGCAGCACGGTTTCGACCGGGTAGGGCAGGGTCGCAAGATCGGGTAGTTCCAGCCGCTGGGCGGCGTTCAGGCTGACCGAAAGCTTGATGATCTTGCGCTCGGGATTGTCGAGGGCAGCGCGCACCGTATGCAGGCCATAGAGATAGACCTGGTCGGGCGTAAGGGCGGGCGCTTTCCAGCCTTCGGCCGGCTTGCGGCGGCGGTCGTCCCGTGGTGTCGGGATATCGCCGCGTTCGCGTTTCTGGTCGCGATGCGCCCGGCGCAGTTTTGCGTAATGGGTGTCTTTTGCGGACTTGCCGCCGGTATCGTCTTTGCTCATGGCGCCTTATAGAACATGTCGCGCAAAAGTGTGCAGCGGTTTTGCATCGGCGCCATACGAAAAATTCAAGCGGAGCGCGGGACGCGCAAAGGACGCCATCCACAGGCGGGCGCCGGCGACGACATTTTTCTCAATTTTTTCCGTGACGTCGTGTTGACAGGACGAATTGTGCCCGTCATATACGCCGCCAGATCGAAGGCGCCGCCGACAAGGCACCGCCTGCAGGTCGAACTGGTCGCTTGATCCCGACAGAATAATGGAGGGATGCCCGAGTGGTTAAAGGGGACGGACTGTAAATCCGTTGGCTCAGCCTACGTTGGTTCAAATCCAACTCCCTCCACCATTCTGTTGCACGGATCAAGACCTCCCCGCGGGTATAGCTCAATGGTAGAGCAGCAGCCTTCCAAGCTGAATACGCGGGTTCGATTCCCGCTACCCGCTCCATCCGATTTCTTCATAAAAAGAATCAGCGCTTGGCACTAAGGCTTTGCCTTGAAAAAGCGATTCTGCATGCCGATCTATGGTCTATCTGGCTTGCCTCAGCTCGTTTCCGGCGGTTTTCATCGTGCATTTAAAGCTTGCGCATTCGTTGCGAAAGCCTTAAACGCCTGCCAAACCGGACGGGCCGGTTAGCCCAACTTTCGTTCAGTAGGAAATAAAGAGATGGCAAAGAGCAAGTTTGAGCGCAACAAGCCTCACGTAAACATCGGCACGATCGGCCACGTCGACCACGGCAAGACGTCGCTGACGGCAGCGATCACGAAGTACTTCGGCGAGTTCAAGGCGTACGACCAGATCGACGCCGCTCCGGAAGAAAAGGCGCGCGGCATCACCATCTCGACGGCACACGTCGAATACGAGACGCCGAACCGTCACTACGCGCACGTCGACTGCCCCGGCCACGCCGACTACGTCAAGAACATGATCACCGGTGCTGCCCAGATGGACGGCGCGATCCTGGTTTGCTCGGCTGCTGACGGCCCGATGCCGCAGACGCGCGAGCACATCCTGCTCGCCCGCCAGGTCGGCGTTCCCGCGATCGTCGTGTTCCTCAACAAGGTCGACCAGGTCGACGACGCCGAGCTTCTCGAGCTCGTCGAGCTGGAAGTGCGCGAACTTCTGTCGTCCTACGACTTCCCGGGCGACGACATTCCGATCGTCAAGGGTTCGGCTCTGGCCGCTCTGGAAGATTCGGACAAGAAGATCGGTGAAGACGCGATCCGCGAGCTGATGGCCGCTGTCGACGCCTACATCCCGACGCCTGAGCGTCCGATCGACCAGCCGTTCCTGATGCCGATCGAAGACGTGTTCTCGATCTCGGGCCGTGGTACGGTTGTGACGGGCCGCGTCGAGCGTGGTATCGTCAAGGTTGGTGAAGAAGTCGAAATCGTCGGCATCCGCCCGACGTCGAAGACGACGGTTACCGGCGTTGAAATGTTCCGCAAGCTGCTCGACCAGGGCCAGGCCGGCGACAACATCGGTGCACTGGTTCGCGGTGTGAACCGTGACGGCGTCGAGCGTGGTCAGATCCTGTGCAAGCCGGGTTCGGTCAAGCCGCACAAGAAGTTCATGGCTGAAGCCTACATCCTGACGAAGGAAGAAGGCGGCCGTCATACGCCGTTCTTCACGAACTACCGTCCGCAGTTCTACTTCCGCACGACGGACGTGACGGGTATCGTTTCGCTTCCGGAAGGCACGGAAATGGTCATGCCGGGCGACAACGTGACGGTTGCCGTCGAGCTGATCGTTCCGATCGCGATGGAAGAAAAGCTGCGCTTCGCGATCCGCGAAGGCGGCCGTACCGTCGGCGCCGGCATCGTCGCTTCGATCGTTGAATAACGATCGGTGATCGTCGAGTAATTTCAGGTCTTTGATCTGAAGAAAGCCCCGCGGGAAACCGCGGGGCTTTTGCGTTTCGAACGCTTTTGCGAGCGGGCAGGGCACCTATCGGAATAAGCACTGATTTGTTTTAAGAAATGCGTTTTTCGGGCTTGCCAAGTCCGTCCCCGCGCCGTAAAGACGCCATGCCTTGCCGGTGACGGGCGGTTCGCTTCGAGCGCGGCAGGCATGTAGGGGTATAGCTCAGTTGGTAGAGCGGCGGTCTCCAAAACCGCAGGTCGGGGGTTCGAGCCCCTCTGCCCCTGCCATTCTTCACCGGACAGCGCGGACCACTTGCAGCGACGGTTGGAATGGCGTGACGGTATCGGCCGTCATAATTCGTTAAAAGTTCGGTTGCCCCTTGTGAAAAAGGGAATCGGGCTTTATGTAGGGCAAAACAGACACGCGGTGCGTGGGGCTGATAGTTCAGCTTTACGCGCCGTAATGGCGTGGACATTCAATGGCATCGAAAACGAATCCGATTGCGTTTCTGCAGCAGGTACGCTCCGAAACGGCAAAAGTGACTTGGCCCTCGCGACGCGAGACGATGATCTCGACGATCATGGTCTTCGTCATGGTCTTCCTGGCTGCGGTGTTCTTCTTTGCTGCGGATCAGCTGATGGGCTGGCTGGTTGGCCTCGTCCTCGGCGCTGCCGCTTGATCGGTTGGAGATGAACATGGCTTCCCGTTGGTACATCGTCCACGCCTATTCGAATTTCGAAAAGAAAGTCGCCGAGGACATCGAGAACAAGGCTCGTCAGAAGGGTCTTGATCATCTGTTCGAAAAGATCCTCGTGCCGACTGAAAAGGTTGTCGAGGTGCGTCGTGGCCGCAAGGTCGATTCCGAGCGCAAGTTCTTCCCCGGCTACGTGCTGGTGCGGGCGAACCTGACGGACGAAGCGTATCACCTCATCAAGAACACGCCGAAGGTCACGGGCTTCCTCGGTTCCGACAACAAGCCGGTACCGATCCCGGACAGTGAGGCCGAGCGCATCCTGTCGCAGGTTCAGGACGGTGTCGATCGTCCGAAGCCCTCGGTCTCTTTCGAGATCGGCGAGCAGGTTCGTGTTTCCGATGGTCCGTTCGCGTCGTTCAACGGCACGGTTCAGGACGTCGACGAGGAGCGTTCGCGCCTCAAGGTGGAAGTGTCGATCTTCGGTCGCGCTACCCCTGTCGAGCTGGAATACGCCCAGGTCGAGAAAATCTGATTTTGGCGGCGACCTTCGGGTCTCGCTCATCTGAAATCCAATCCTCTCCGAGGGTTGGTGGCGGAAGTTTCCGCCAATCGCGTGGAAGGGAAGGGCGCCTAAGCCGGGCGTCAAAAGACCGCACCACGCAACCGCAGCCGCCGGTCTTTGGATCGGCATCATGGATCGGGAAACCGGTCGCATTCTGAAAGGCAGAGAAAATGGCTAAGAAAGTTGCAGGCCAGCTCAAGCTTCAGGTCAAGGCAGGATCGGCAAACCCGTCCCCGCCGATCGGCCCGGCGCTTGGTCAGCGTGGTATTAACATCATGGAATTCTGCAAGTCGTTCAACGCAGCGACGCAGGAAATGGAAAAGGGTATGCCGATCCCGGTCGTCATCACCTATTACCAGGACAAGTCCTTCACGTTTGTGATGAAGCAGCCGCCGGTGACCTACTTCCTCAAGAAGGAAGCCAAGATCACGTCCGGCTCGAAGACCCCGGGTAAGGGCGCGACGGTCGGCAAGCTCACCAAGGCTCAGATCAAGTCGATCGCCGAAGCCAAGATGAAGGATCTCAACGCCGCCGATATCGAAGGCGCAATGGCAATGGTCGAGGGCTCCGCCCGCGCCATGGGCCTGGAAGTGGTAGGTTAATTCCATGGCCAAGATCGCAAAGCGCATTCAGAAGATCCGTGAAGGCATCGACCCGACCAAGCTGGTCGCCCTTTCGGACGCAATCGCTCTCGTCAAGGAGCGCGCTGTCGCCAAGTTCGACGAAACCGTCGAAATCGCGATGAACCTCGGCGTTGACCCGCGTCACGCTGACCAGATGGTCCGCGGCGTCGTCAACCTGCCGAACGGCACGGGCCGTGACGTTCGCGTTGCCGTCTTCGCACGTGGCGCCAAGGCTGACGAAGCCAAGGCTGCCGGCGCAGACATCGTCGGCGCGGAAGACTTGCTCGAAATCGTCCAGGGCGGCAAGATCGACTTCGATCGCTGCATCGCGACCCCGGACATGATGCCGCTCGTCGGCCGTCTCGGCAAGGTTCTCGGCCCGCGCGGCATGATGCCAAACCCGAAGGTCGGCACCGTGACCATGGACGTCACCGGCGCCGTCAAGGCATCCAAGGGCGGTGCTGTCGAGTTCCGCGTCGAGAAGGCTGGTATCATCCACGCCGGCATCGGCAAGGCTTCCTTCGACGCCAAGGCTCTGGAAGAAAACATCAAGGCTTTCGCTGACGCCGTCGTCAAGGCGAAGCCGACGGGCGCAAAGGGCAACTACGTCAAGCGCGTTGCCATTTCGTCGACGATGGGCCCGGGCGTCAAGATCGACCCCGCGACCGTTTCCTAATTCCGGCTCGGCTTCGGCCGGTCCGCAACAGAATTCCCGGCCTTGTCTGGCCGGGAATTTCCGGGCTCAAACCCGGAACTCCTGTCCGAGATTGCAGGTGGTTATTCCTTAATCACTTTAGCCTGCATGAGACGGGGTGAGACCTGGATTTCTTCAGCGTCGGATGACGCGGAATTCGGTTCGAACCTACCTTACCTTGTGTCGCGGCCATCTGGTCGAGCGCGGGGGGGACAGGATCCTCGAGCGTCGCTCGGGATCTCTTTTTAAAGCGGATCCCTGGCGGCAAAGGTAAACCCGGCAGGTCCCGTGAGAAGTCACGGTCCTGTCAACTGGAGATAGGCACAGTGGAAAGAGCGGAAAAACGCGAATTCGTCACGGAGCTGAACGAAGTCTTCAAGGCTTCCGGTTCGGTTGTCGTGGCCCGCTACGCCGGCATCACCGTTGCACAGATGAACGATCTTCGTACGAAGATGCGTGCAGCTGGTGGTACCGTCAAGGTCGCGAAGAACCGCCTGGCCAAAATTGCCCTTCAGGGTACGGAGTCGGAAGGGATCACGGATCTCTTCCAGGGTCAGACGCTCATTGCTTACGCAAATGATCCGATGATTGCTCCCAAGGTAGCCATGGATTTCGCCAAGACCAACGACAAGCTCGTTGTTCTCGGTGGCGCCATGGGTGCGACCACACTCGACGCAGAAGCAGTCAAGTCGCTCGCGACCCTGCCTTCGCTCGACGAGCTTCGTGCAAAGCTCCTGGGCCTGCTTGCAGCCCCGGCTACGCGCGTCGCCACGGTCGTTGCAGCACCGGCAAGCCAGCTTGCCCGCGTGTTCGCAGCCTATGCCAAGAAGGACGAAGCCGCTTGAGGCGGTTTTTCGCTGTAAATCAAACTTACCAGTTCGAACCGAACAAAAGGAAATACGAAAATGGCTGATCTCGCAAAGATTGTAGAAGACCTGTCCGCCCTCACCGTTCTCGAAGCCGCTGAGCTTTCGAAGCTTCTCGAAGAGAAGTGGGGCGTTTCGGCTGCTGCTCCCGTAGCCGTTGCTGCTGCTGGCGGCGCTGCTGCTGCTGGTCCGGTCGAAGAAGAAAAGACCGAATTCGACGTTATCCTCGTTGACGCTGGCGCCAACAAGATCAACGTCATCAAGGAAGTCCGCGCCATCACCGGCCTGGGCCTCAAGGAAGCCAAGGACCTCGTCGAAGGCGCTCCGAAGGCTGTCAAGGAAGCCGTCTCCAAGGGCGAAGCTGCCGACCTCAAGAAGAAGCTTGAGGAAGCCGGCGCCAAGGTCGACGTCAAGTAATACTGGAATGCGGTGGGAGAGGGTTTCGACCCTCTCCCATTGATGATTCCTCCGAACTGATTACCCAAAAGCCGCGAAAACCGGCTTTTGGGTAATGGGTTCTTCAAGAGGATGGTCTTTCTCCAGGCGACAGGGCAATCCGGCCCGTGGCCTGACAGCGAGACGAGATTGATTGAACCCATTGGTCGACGGGATCGACTGGCCAGCGAACCCCGTCTGTTGCAGGCCCGGATGCAAATTTTGAAGGAGCGACGATGGCTCAGACCCTTTCGTTTAACGGTCGTAGGCGCGTACGCAAGTTTTTTGGTAAAATTCCCGAAGTCGCAGAAATGCCTAATCTCATCGAGGTTCAGAAGGCATCCTACGACCAGTTCCTGATGGTTGAAGAGCCCGCCGGCGGTCGTCCGGATGAGGGTCTTCAGTCGGTTTTCAAGTCGGTCTTCCCGATCACGGACTTCTCCGGCGCTTCCATGCTCGAATTCGTTTCTTACGAATTCGAACAGCCGAAGTTCGACGTTGAGGAATGCCGTCAGCGCGACCTGACCTATGCGGCGCCCCTCAAGGTGACGCTGCGCCTCATCGTGTTCGATATCGACGAGGATACCGGCGCGAAGTCGATCAAGGACATCAAGGAACAGAACGTTTACATGGGCGATATGCCGCTCATGACCGACAACGGTACGTTCATCGTCAACGGCACCGAGCGCGTCATCGTTTCCCAGATGCACCGTTCGCCGGGCGTGTTCTTCGACCACGACAAGGGCAAGAGCCACTCTTCCGGCAAGCTGCTTTTTGCTGCCCGCGTCATCCCGTACCGCGGTTCCTGGCTCGACATCGAGTTCGACGCCAAGGACATCGTGCATGCGCGTATCGACCGCCGCCGCAAGATCCCCGTCACCTCGCTCCTCATGGCGCTGGGCATGGACGGCGAAGAGATCCTGTCGACCTTCTACACGAAGTCGCTCTACCAGCGTGACGGCAAGGGCTGGCGCGTTCCGTTCAATCCCGACGCGCTGAAGGGCCAGAAGGCCGTCGCGGATATGATCGACGCCGACAGCGGTGAAGTTGTTGTCGAAATCGGCAAGAAGCTCACCCCGCGCCTGCTGCGCTCGCTCTCCGAAAAGGGCCTCAAGGCTCTCAAGGCGACCGACGAGGACCTCTACGGCAATTACCTCGCCGAAGACGTCGTCAACTACACGACGGGTGAAATCTACCTGGAAGCCGGCGACGAAATCGACGAGAAGACCCTTCCGGTCATCCTGTCGGCCGGTTTCGACGAAATCCCGGTTCTCGACATCGACCATATCAATGTCGGCGCCTACATCCGCAACACGCTGTCGGCAGACAAGAACGAGAACCGTCAGGACGCTCTGTTCGACATCTACCGCGTCATGCGTCCGGGTGAACCGCCGACCATGGATTCGGCCGAAGCCATGTTCAACACGCTGTTCTTCGATGCGGAGCGTTACGACCTCTCCGCCGTCGGCCGCGTGAAGATGAACATGCGCCTCGACCTCGACGTCGCCGACACGGTCCGCACGCTGCGCAAGGACGATATCCTTGCCGTCGTGAAGATGCTGGTCGAGCTGCGCGACGGCAAGGGCGAGATCGACGACATCGACAACCTCGGCAACCGCCGTGTTCGTTCGGTCGGCGAGCTGATGGAGAACCAGTACCGTCTCGGCCTGCTCCGCATGGAGCGCGCGATCAAGGAACGCATGTCCTCGATCGAGATCGACACGGTCATGCCGCAGGACCTGATCAACGCGAAGCCGGCTGCCGCCGCGGTTCGTGAATTCTTCGGTTCCTCGCAGCTGTCGCAGTTCATGGACCAGGTGAACCCGCTGTCGGAAATCACCCACAAGCGCCGTCTTTCGGCTCTTGGCCCGGGTGGTCTGACGCGCGAGCGCGCCGGCTTCGAAGTGCGCGACGTTCACCCGACCCACTACGGCCGTATCTGCCCGATCGAGACGCCCGAGGGACCGAACATCGGTCTGATCAACTCGCTCGCAACCTTTGCCCGCGTCAACAAGTACGGCTTCATCGAAAGCCCGTACCGTAAGATCGTCGACGGCAAGGTGACGACGGATGTGGTCTACCTCTCCGCCATGGAAGAGGCCAAGTACCACGTGGCGCAGGCAAACTCGGTGCTCGAAAGCGACAACTCGTTCGCTGAAGAGTTCGTCGTCTGCCGTCACGCCGGCGAAGTCATGCTCGCGCCCCGCGACCAGATCAACCTGATGGACGTTTCGCCGAAGCAGCTTGTTTCGGTCGCAGCGGCGCTCATCCCGTTCCTCGAGAACGACGACGCCAACCGCGCGCTCATGGGTTCGAACATGCAGCGTCAGGCTGTGCCGTTGCTGCGTGCGGAAGCACCGTTCGTCGGCACCGGCATGGAACCGGTCGTTGCGCGTGACTCGGGTGCAGCCATCGCGGCTCGCCGCGGCGGCGTCGTCGACCAGGTCGACGCGACCCGTATCGTTATCCGCGCCACCGAAGACCTCGATCCGTCGAAGTCGGGCGTCGATATCTACCGCCTGCAGAAGTTCCAGCGCTCCAACCAGAACACCTGCGTCAACCAGCGCCCGCTGGTCACCGTCGGCGACGTTCTGAACAAGGGCGACATCATCGCGGACGGTCCGTCGACCGACCTCGGCGACCTGGCACTCGGCCGCAACGCGCTCGTCGCGTTCATGCCGTGGAACGGCTACAACTACGAAGACTCGATCCTGATGTCTGAACGCATCGTCTCCGACGACGTGTTCACGTCCATCCATATCGAAGAATTCGAAGTCATGGCCCGCGACACCAAGCTCGGCCCGGAAGAAATCACGCGCGATATTCCGAACGTTTCGGAAGAAGCGCTGAAGAACCTCGACGAAGCCGGTATCGTTTACATCGGTGCAGAGGTTCAGCCGGGCGATATCCTGGTCGGCAAGATCACCCCGAAGGGCGAAAGCCCGATGACGCCGGAAGAAAAGCTCCTGCGCGCCATCTTCGGTGAAAAGGCCTCCGACGTTCGCGACACCTCCATGCGCATGCCTCCGGGCACCTTCGGCACCGTCGTCGAAGTTCGCGTCTTCAACCGCCATGGCGTGGAGAAGGACGAACGTGCGATGGCGATCGAGCGTGAAGAGATCGAGCGTCTGGCAAAGGACCGTGACGACGAGCAGGCGATCCTCGACCGTAACGTTTACGGCCGTCTGATCGACATGCTGCGCGGCCACGTCGCCGTCGCCGGCCCGAAAGCTTTCAAGAAGGGCTCCGAGCTGTCGAACGCCGTCATCTCCGAATATCCCCGCTCGCAGTGGTGGATGTTCGCTGTCGAGGACGAGAAGGTTCAGGGCGAAATCGAAGCGCTCCGCGGCCAGTACGACGAATCCAAGTCGCGCCTTGAACAGCGCTTCATGGACAAGGTCGAAAAGGTCCAGCGCGGCGACGAAATGCCCCCGGGCGTCATGAAGATGGTCAAGGTCTTCGTCGCTGTGAAGCGCAAGATCCAGCCGGGCGACAAGATGGCGGGCCGTCACGGCAACAAGGGTGTCGTCTCGCGCATCCTGCCGATCGAGGACATGCCGTTCCTCGAAGACGGCACGCATGTCGACATCTGCTTGAACCCGCTGGGCGTGCCTTCGCGCATGAACGTCGGCCAGATCCTCGAAACCCACCTTGCCTGGGCTTGCGCCGGCATGGGCAAGAAGATCGGCGACCTGCTCGACGCGTATCGCAAGACCATGGACATCACCGACCTGAAGCGCGAGCTGACGGAAGTCTACGAGAGTGAAGCCAAGGACGAAGTCGCCCACTTCGACGACGACGCCCTGGTCAAGCTTGCCGAGCAGTCCCGCAAGGGTGTTTCGATCGCAACGCCGGTCTTCGACGGTGCGCATGAACCCGACGTTGCCAGCATGCTCGAGCGTGCGGGCCTCAACTCTTCCGGGCAGTCGGTTCTTTACGACGGCCGTACGGGTGAAGCGTTCGACCGCAAGGTCACCGTCGGCTACATGTACATGATCAAGCTGAACCACCTCGTGGACGACAAGATCCACGCCCGTTCGATTGGTCCTTACTCGCTCGTTACCCAGCAGCCGCTGGGCGGCAAGGCGCAGTTCGGCGGCCAGCGCTTCGGGGAAATGGAGGTCTGGGCGCTCGAAGCCTACGGCGCCGCCTACACGCTGCAGGAAATGCTGACCGTGAAGTCGGACGACGTCGCGGGCCGCACCAAGGTGTACGAGGCGATCGTTCGTGGCGACGACACTTTCGAAGCGGGCATTCCGGAGAGCTTCAACGTTCTTGTCAAGGAAATGCGCTCGCTCGGTCTGTCGGTCGAACTCGAGAACTCCAAGATCGATCCGAACGCGGAAGCCGGCCAGCTTCCCGACGCGGCAGAGTGATCTGATCGGGTGCGCGCCGCAGAGGCGCGCACCGTTTCCGCCTCCCGCCTGTACGGCAGGGGGCGGCTCATCCGTTTCAAGCAGCCTTGCGGCACCCGGGTATCGCCGCAATTGGTTGCTAAGCAGAGGGCCATTGGCCCACGAAGGAGATAGGCATGAACCAAGAGGTCATGAACCTTTTCAACCCGCAGGTGCCTGCGCAGACGTTCGACTCCATCCGCATCTCGATCGCGTCGCCGGAAAAGATCCTGTCCTGGTCGTATGGCGAGATCAAGAAGCCGGAAACCATCAACTACCGTACGTTCAAGCCGGAACGCGACGGTCTCTTCTGCGCGCGCATCTTCGGGCCGATCAAGGACTACGAGTGCCTGTGCGGCAAGTACAAGCGTATGAAGTACAAGGGCATCATCTGCGAAAAGTGCGGCGTCGAAGTCACGCTGTCGCGCGTTCGCCGTGAGCGCATGGGCCATATCGAGCTCGCTGCTCCCGTTGCCCATATCTGGTTCCTGAAGTCGCTTCCCTCGCGCATCTCGACGCTGCTCGACATGACGCTGAAGGATGTCGAGCGCGTTCTCTATTTCGAGAACTACATCGTGACCGAGCCGGGCCTGACCGCGCTCAAGGAAAACCAGCTTCTTTCCGAAGAAGAATACATGATCGCCGTCGATGAATATGGTGAAGACCAGTTCACGGCGATGATCGGCGCCGAAGCCATCTACGAGATGCTCGCCTCGATGAACCTCGAGCGCATCGCCGGCGACCTGCGTCAGGATCTGGCCGACACCACGTCGGATCTGAAGCAGAAGAAGCTGATGAAGCGCCTGAAGATCGTCGAGAACTTCATGGAATCCGGCAACCGTCCGGAATGGATGATCATGAAGGTCGTTCCGGTGATCCCGCCGGACCTGCGTCCGCTCGTTCCGCTGGACGGCGGCCGTTTCGCGACGTCGGACCTGAACGACCTCTATCGTCGCGTCATCAACCGTAACAACCGTCTGAAGCGCCTCATCGAGCTGCGCGCACCGGGCATCATCATCCGTAACGAGAAGCGCATGCTTCAGGAATCGGTTGACGCCCTGTTCGACAACGGCCGCCGCGGTCGCGTCATCACCGGCGCCAACAAGCGTCCGCTGAAGTCGCTGTCCGACATGCTCAAGGGCAAGCAGGGCCGCTTCCGCCAGAACCTGCTCGGCAAGCGCGTCGACTATTCCGGCCGTTCGGTCATCGTGACCGGTCCGGAACTCAAGCTGCACCAGTGCGGCCTGCCGAAGAAGATGGCGCTCGAACTGTTCAAGCCGTTCATCTACGCCCGCCTCGACGCCAAGGGTTTCTCCTCGACCGTCAAGCAGGCCAAGAAGCTAGTTGAAAAAGAGAAGCCTGAAGTCTGGGATATCCTCGACGAGGTCATCCGCGAACATCCGGTTCTGCTGAACCGCGCACCGACGCTGCACCGTCTGGGCATCCAGGCCTTCGAACCGATTCTGGTCGAAGGTAAGGCCATCCAGCTGCACCCGCTCGTCTGCACGGCCTTTAACGCCGACTTCGACGGTGACCAGATGGCTGTTCACGTTCCGCTCTCGCTGGAAGCCCAGCTGGAAGCGCGCGTGCTCATGATGTCGACGAACAACATTCTGCACCCGGCAAACGGCGCGCCGATCATCGTTCCGTCGCAGGACATGGTTCTCGGTCTCTACTATCTGGCGATCATGAACCAGAACGAGCCGGGCGAAGGCATGGCCTTCTCCGATATGGGCGAACTGCACCATGCGCTCGAAAACAAGGTCGTGACCCTGCACGCCAAGATCCGCGGTCGCTTCAAGACCATGGATGCCGACGGCAATCTGGTGTCGAAGATCTATGAAACGACGCCTGGCCGCATGATCATCGGCGAACTTCTGCCGAAGAACGTCAACGTGCCGTTCGAGACCTGCAACCAGGAAATGACCAAGAAGAACATCTCCAAGATGATCGACACGGTCTACCGTCACTGCGGTCAGAAAGACACGGTCATCTTCTGCGACCGCATCATGCAGCTCGGCTTTGCCCATGCCTGCCGCGCCGGCATTTCGTTCGGCAAGGACGACATGATCATTCCGGAAACCAAGGCGAAGATCGTCGGCGATACCGAAAGCCTGGTCAAGGAATACGAGCAGCAGTACAACGACGGCCTGATCACCCAGGGCGAGAAGTACAACAAGGTCGTCGACGCCTGGGGCAAGGCGACCGAAAAGGTTGCCGAGGACATGATGGCCCGCATTAAGGCCGTCGAGTTCGACCCGGAAACCGGTCGTCAGAAGCCGATGAACGCCATCTACATGATGTCCCACTCGGGCGCCCGCGGTTCTCCGAACCAGATGCGTCAGCTGGGCGGCATGCGCGGCCTCATGGCAAAGCCGTCGGGCGAGATCATCGAAACGCCGATCATCTCGAACTTCAAGGAAGGCCTGACCGTGAACGAGTACTTCAACTCGACGCACGGCGCCCGTAAGGGTCTGGCAGACACCGCCTTGAAGACCGCGAACTCCGGTTACCTGACCCGCCGTCTCGTCGACGTCGCGCAGGATTGCATCGTCACGCATGTCGATTGCGGCACCGAAAGCGGCCTGACCATGACGGCGATCGTCGATGCCGGCCAGGTCGTGGCCTCCATCGGCACCCGCGTTCTGGGCCGTACCGCACTTGATGATATCGATCATCCGGTCACGGGTGAGCGCATCGTCGATGCCGGCAAGATGATCCTCGAGCCGGATGTCCTGGCGATCGAAAAGGCTGGTATCCAGTCGATCCGTATCCGCTCGGCGCTGACTTGCGAAATCCAGACCGGCGTTTGCGGCGTCTGCTACGGTCGCGACCTTGCACGCGGCACGCCCGTCAACATGGGCGAAGCCGTCGGCGTCATCGCGGCACAGTCGATCGGTGAACCGGGCACCCAGCTCACCATGCGTACCTTCCACCTTGGCGGCACGGCGACCGTGGTCGACCAGTCGTTCCTGGAAGCATCGTATGAAGGCACGGTGCAGATGAAGAACCGCAACATGCTGCGCAACTCGGAAGGCGTTCTCGTCGCGATGGGTCGTAACATGGCGGTCACGATCCTCGATGAGCGCGGCGTGGAACGGTCCTCGCAGCGCGTCGCCTACGGCTCGAAGATCTTCGTCGATGACGGTGACAAGGTGAAGCGCGGCCAGCGTCTCGCCGAATGGGACCCCTACACCCGTCCGATGATGACGGAAGTGGAAGGTACCGTTCACTTCGAAGACGTCGTCGACGGCATCTCGGTTCTGGAAATGACCGACGAGTCCACCGGCATCACCAAGCGTTCGGTCATCGACTGGCGCTCGACGCCGCGCGGTACAGACCTGAAGCCGGCCATCGTCATCAAGGACAAGAACGGCGCTGTCGCCAAGCTGTCCCGCGGTGGCGAAGCCCGCTTCCTGCTCTCGGTCGATGCGATCCTGTCGGTCGAGCCGGGTCAGAAGGTCTCCCAGGGTGACGTTCTTGCCCGCTCGCCGCTGGAAAGCGCCAAGACCAAGGACATCACTGGTGGTCTGCCGCGCGTTGCCGAACTGTTCGAAGCCCGTCGTCCGAAGGACCACGCCGTCATCGCTGAGATCGATGGTACCGTCCGCTTCGGCCGCGACTACAAGAACAAGCGTCGCGTGCTGATCGAGCCGTCGGAAGACGGTGTTGAGCCGGTCGAGTACCTGATCCCGAAGGGCAAGCCCTTCCACCTTCAGGACGGCGACTATATCGAAAAGGGTGACTACATCCTCGACGGTAACCCGGCACCGCACGACATCCTGGCGATCAAGGGCGTGGAAGCACTCGCTTCCTACCTCGTGAACGAAATCCAGGAAGTCTACCGTCTGCAGGGCGTTGTGATCAACGACAAGCACATCGAGGTGATCGTTCGCCAGATGCTGCAGAAGGTCGAGATCACGGATGCCGGTGACTCGACGTACATTGTCGGTGACAACATCGACCGTATCGAGCTGGAAGACGTCAACGATCAGCTGATCGAAGAGGGCAAGAAGCCGGCATATGGCGATCCGGTCCTCCTCGGCATCACCAAGGCTTCGCTGCAGACCCCGTCGTTCATCTCGGCCGCATCGTTCCAGGAAACCACCAAGGTTCTCACGGAAGCTGCGATCGCCGGCAAGACCGACGGCCTGCAGGGCCTCAAGGAAAACGTCATCGTCGGCCGCCTCATCCCGGCCGGTACCGGTGGCACGATGACCCAGATCCGCCGCATCGCGACGGCCCGCGACGAGATGATCCTCGACGAGCGCCGCAAGTCGACGGGCGCCAGCGTTGCAACCCCGATGCTGGCGGATCTCGCCGGCGGCGAGGGTGCCGCAGCCGAATAAGGCTGGATCTTATGAAAATGAAAACGCCGGGCCTTGTGTCCGGCGTTTTGTTTTGGAGCCTCCCGTTAAGAGTGCTCTATCGGCAGATTTGCTCACCCGTTCCGGGGAGAGTCCGAAGGGGGCAGGGCGTATCGATCGACGACCGAAAGGCGCCGGACAAGGTCGCTTTGCCCGGAGCTGCCGGTTTTGGCATAAACGACCTTGGCGGTGCTGCGCACCGTTTCGTAGGAAATCTGCAGCCGTTTGGCGATTTCGGGGAGGGGCAGTCCCTTCTGGATTTCGATGGCGATGCGCGCTTCGCCGCGGGTCAGGTCGTAGAGCCCCTTCAGAATGCGCAGATCGTCCACGGCGGATGCCGAGGGCTGGGCGATCAGAACGATGGCGGTGCCTTGCGGTGAAAAATCGAGTGCGTGTCCGCAAAGCGGAATGACATGCACGATGCAGGCCTGCTCTTCCTCCGTCGCCGGCAGAGGAACCGATTTGATCCGGTCGTGCCCCGTGATCTCCGAGAGCGCTTGATAAAGCAGCCGATTGGCGCCTTCGTCCCTGAGGTGGATGCGGTTCTGGGCGCGGACGGAGACGCGGCCGCGCGCGGCCATGAACAATGGGTTCGTCGACAGCACACGCCCATTGCCCTGCACGATGGCTGCGGGTGCGCCGATCGCATTCAGCCCGGTCGCCAGAAGGTCGGCCTTCTGTTGATCCAGCTCGGTGGCGAGCAGAAGGCTGCGCGCGATATGCGGCCGCAGCGTGTTCAGAAGGCGGACCGTCTCGTCGCTGATCGGGCCGCTTGTGAGGTGCTGCTCGAAGCACACGCTGATCTCGATATCCTCAGGGCCGCTGATCAGCGTCGCCGTGGCGCATCCAAGGCCGCGCGGAACCAGAAAATCGCGATAGATCGGCAGCTCGCGCCTCTCCTCGGCGGTAAAGAGATCGGCATCGCGGACGAAGGAAAACTGCCCCTCCCGGTTGGCCTTTTCAAGCCTGATGTTCTTCGTGGCCCAGCCCTCGGCCGCGAATTCCTCGATGGTTTCCATGAAACCGGCGGTTCCGATCCACCGGCGCTCGTCAGTTGCCTTCCAGGTAAGGGCGCCGCCCCAGAATCCGCAGTCCCGCGCGATCTTGGAAACGACGTCCGGCCACCGCTCCTTGAAAACCGCCGCCTCGTAGATTCTGCTGATGAGTTCGGATTCGATCGTTTCCATGAATATTCCGACGTCGGGTGTGGGGGCTCCATCCGCGGTTCGACATGGTGGGGGCAATTTGCGGGAAAAACAAACGAATATCGGCTGTAAAACCGTCCCTAGGGTGACTTCGGTTCGGAACTCATTCTCGCAAAGGGTGTGGCCGGCGTTTTTTGACGAATGCTCACCCAATTGGGGGGCAATTCTCGCTCGCCGCGATGATAATCGATTCCGGGAGTGCTTCGATGAGATTGCGGTATTGCTGACCACATGCCGACATTGAGTGTCGATATGGTCACGCATTTCGTCGCATGAGAATGCGCAAGGGAAGCGAACCGCCCTTGCGGCCGGTCACGGGGCTGATCCGGCTGGGCGGTATTTCGTTCACCAATGCGTCGGCGCAGGCATTGCTCTCTCAATGCCTGCGCCATTTCACTTATGCGAAGCGGATGATCGCCACTTCGCCTTCCAGCGCGCCCTTGTAGGCCGAGGCGTGCGGCTCGTCTTCGGGCTGGCCGTTCAGCGTGCCGATCTGGTCGAGGTCGGCTTCCAGGAAACCTTCTTCCGAAAGCGCGTTCAACGCTTCGCGCACGGCGCTGTCGTCGTCGGGAGCGCGCAGCATGACGTGGATGTCGATGCCCTCGTCGCCCTCGCGCTCATAGGCCTTTCCGATAATAATGAAGACCATCGGCTCGTCGCCGAGCGTGTTGTTGTCGTTGTCGGCGCTGGACGCCATGGCGGGCTCCTTTCGGGTCAATGTTTCAGGTTGTATAAAGGGTAGGGCGGCAAGACCCAATGACAAAATGCACGCCCGGGCGACTCATGGCGCGAGAATCGGTGGATGCATTCGCCGTCGTGCGACTCTCCCCGGTTGATTCCATCTTCAGGCTTTCTTAATAGTCTCCCGCGACGGCTGGAGGCGCCGAAAGTGCCGCCGGCAGGACAGGGCCTGCCGCCGGAAGCCCTGCTTCTCAGGCAGGCCAGCCATTCCAGGGCCGGATTCTTTCGCCTCGCCCCTTGACCTTTTGCCCTTAACTCAGTAGACCGCACGCCATCAGAGCCTATGTGAGGCTGGCTGGTTCGGAATGACTCGTTCTGAAGTTCGCCTCAAACAGGGCTCGACGCACGTTGAGAACATGAATGCTGCACGCATGACGCGGTTATATCGCGTCCTCTGCCTATCAAAGGTCATCCGCTCAAGCGGATCGGCCTTTTATTGCGCATGAACACGCGTGTGGCCATGAGCATTTTGCAGGCAAGCGGTACGCTTGGCGTCGCATAAATGCGTAACCGACTATGCAGGGGCGGCCCGCCGCCCCAAATCCGCCCGCAAGGGTAATGAGACACGATAAGGGATGGGTCTATGCCTACCGTAAACCAGTTGATCCGCAAGCCGCGCCAGGCGTCGGTTAAGCGCAACAAGGTTCCTGCCCTGCAGGAAAACCCCCAGAAGCGCGGCGTTTGCACCCGCGTCTACACGACGACCCCGAAGAAGCCGAACTCGGCTCTGCGTAAGGTTGCCAAGATCCGCCTGACCAATGGCTTCGAAGTCATCGGTTACATCCCGGGCGAAGGTCACAACCTGCAGGAACACTCCGTCGTCATGATCCGTGGCGGTCGCGTAAAGGACTTGCCGGGCGTTCGTTACCACATCATCCGCGGCGTTCTCGACACCCAGGGCGTCAAGAACCGCAAGCAGCGTCGTTCGAAGTACGGCGCGAAGCGTCCGAAGTAATACAGTAACCAGCGCCATTTCGCTGGCCAGATCATTCAAGATTGAGAGACAAAAAGTATGTCCCGTCGCCATAGAGCAGAAAAGCGCGAGATCAACCCGGACCCGAAGTTCGGCGATCTCGTAGTCACCAAGTTCATGAACGCCATCATGCTGGACGGCAAGAAGTCCGTCGCCGAAACGATCGTTTACGGCGCCTTCGATGTCGTGCAGGGCAAGGCCAAGCAGGATCCGGTGACGGTTTTCCATTCGGCTCTCGACAACGTCGCGCCGCACGTCGAAGTGCGTTCGCGTCGCGTCGGTGGTGCGACCTACCAGGTTCCGGTCGACGTTCGTCCGGAGCGCCGTCAGGCTCTCGCAATCCGTTGGCTGATCGCAGCTGCCCGCAAGCGTAACGAAACGACCATGGTCGAGCGCCTTTCCGGCGAACTCATGGACGCAGCGAACAATCGCGGCAGCGCAGTGAAGAAGCGCGAAGACACGCACAAGATGGCTGACGCCAACCGTGCATTCTCGCACTACCGCTGGTAACCGAAACTAACGTCTCGAAAGGAGTCCGAAATGGCTCGCGAATACAAAATCGAAGACTACCGTAATTTCGGTATCATGGCGCATATCGACGCCGGCAAGACGACGACGACCGAACGTATCCTCTACTACACCGGCAAGTCCCACAAGATCGGCGAAGTCCATGACGGCGCCGCCACGATGGACTGGATGGAGCAGGAGCAGGAACGCGGCATCACGATCACGTCGGCTGCCACCACGACCTTCTGGAAGGGCCGTGACGGCAAGACCCGCCGCTTCAACATCATCGACACCCCCGGCCACGTCGACTTCACCATCGAAGTCGAACGCTCGCTGCGCGTTCTCGACGGTGCCATCGCTCTTCTCGACGCCAATGCCGGTGTTGAGCCGCAGACGGAAACCGTCTGGCGCCAGGCTGAGAAGTACAACGTTCCGCGCATGATCTTCTGCAACAAGATGGACAAGACCGGCGCGGACTTCTACCGCTCGGTGTCCATGATCAAGTCGCGTCTCGGTGCGATCCCGGTCGTCATGCAGCTGCCGATCGGCGCTGAAAGCGACTTCAAGGGCGTCATCGACCTGATCGAGATGAATGCTCTCGTGTGGCGCGACGAATCGCTCGGCGCCCAGTGGGACGTCGTCGAAATCCCGGAAGACATGAAGGCCCAGGCCGAAGAATACCGCGAGAAGCTTATCGAGACCGTCGTCGAAATCGACGAAGCCGCGATGGAAGCCTATCTCGAAGGTAACTACCCGGACAACGACAAGATCCGTGAACTCGTTCGCCGCGGCACCATCGACGTGAAGTTCCACCCGATGTTCTGCGGTACCGCGTTCAAGAACAAGGGCGTTCAGCCGCTGCTCGACGCCGTCGTCGATTACCTGCCGTCCCCGGCAGATATCCCGGCGATCAAGGGTATCGACGTGAAGACGGAAGCTGAAATCGAGCGTCACGCCGATGATGCTGAGCCGCTCTCCATGCTTGCGTTCAAGATCATGAACGACCCCTTCGTCGGTTCGCTCACCTTCGCCCGTATCTATTCCGGCAAGCTCGAAAAGGGCACGTCGGTCATGAACACGGTCAAGGAAAAGCGCGAGCGCGTCGGCCGCATGCTGCAGATGCACTCCAACTCGCGTGAAGACATCGAAGAAGCCTATGCAGGCGACATCGTTGCTCTCGCCGGCCTTAAGGACACGACGACGGGCGACACGCTCTGCGATCCCCTGAAGCCAGTCGTTCTCGAGCGCATGGAGTTCCCGGAACCGGTTATCCAGATCGCGATCGAGCCGAAGACGAAGAACGACCAGGAAAAGATGGGCCTCGCGCTCAACCGCCTGGCCGCCGAAGATCCGTCCTTCCGCGTCAAGACCGACGAAGAGTCCGGCCAGACGATCATTGCAGGCATGGGCGAACTTCACCTCGACATCATCGTCGACCGCATGCGTCGCGAGTTCAAGGTCGAAGCCAACGTCGGCGCTCCGCAGGTTGCTTACCGTGAGACGATCACGCGTAAGACCGAAAAGGACTACACGCACAAGAAGCAGACCGGTGGTACCGGCCAGTTCGCCCGCGTGAAGCTCGTGTTCGAACCGAACCCGGATGGCGAAGATTTCCTCTTCGAATCCAAGATCGTCGGCGGTGCTGTTCCCAAGGAATACATCCCGGGCGTTCAGAAGGGTATCGAAAGCGTTCTGTCCTCGGGTCCGCTCGCAGGCTTCCCGATGCTCGGCGTCAAGGCGACGCTCATCGACGGCGCCTTCCACGACGTCGACTCCTCGGTTCTCGCCTTCGAAATCGCATCGCGTGCCTGCTTCCGTGAAGCTTCGCGTGAAGCCGGCGCCCAGCTGCTCGAGCCGATGATGAAGGTCGAAGTCGTAACGCCGGAAGACTATGTCGGCGACGTTATCGGCGACCTGAACTCCCGTCGTGGCCAGATCCAGGGCCAGGAATCGCGCGGCGTCGCCGTCGTGATCTCCGCCAACGTGCCGCTGGCCAACATGTTCAAGTACGTGGACAACCTGCGCTCCATGTCGCAGGGTCGCGCCCAGTACTCGATGGTCTTCGACCACTATGCGCCGGTTCCGTCGAACGTCGCGCAGGAAATCCAGGCAAAGTACTCCGGTCAGAAGTGACCGGGGTAACCCCCTAAAAATTTGTATGAATTTCCCCTCGCGGGATCACGAATGGAGAGCCGGAAATGGCAAAGAGCAAGTTTGAGCGCAACAAGCCTCACGTAAACATTGGCACGATCGGCCACGTCGACCACGGCAAGACGTCGCTGACGGCAGCGATCACGAAGTACTTCGGCGAGTTCAAGGCGTACGACCAGATCGACGCCGCTCCGGAAGAAAAGGCGCGCGGCATCACCATCTCGACGGCACACGTCGAATACGAGACGCCGAACCGTCACTACGCGCACGTCGACTGCCCCGGCCACGCCGACTACGTCAAGAACATGATCACCGGTGCTGCCCAGATGGACGGCGCGATCCTGGTTTGCTCGGCTGCTGACGGCCCGATGCCGCAGACGCGCGAGCACATCCTGCTCGCCCGCCAGGTCGGCGTTCCCGCGATCGTCGTGTTCCTCAACAAGGTCGACCAGGTCGACGACGCCGAGCTTCTCGAGCTCGTCGAACTGGAAGTTCGCGAACTTCTGTCGTCCTACGACTTCCCGGGCGACGACATTCCGATCGTCAAGGGTTCGGCTCTGGCCGCTCTCGAAGACTCCGACAAGAAGATCGGTGAAGACGCGATCCGCGAGCTGATGGCCGCTGTCGACGCCTACATCCCGACGCCTGAGCGTCCGATCGACCAGCCGTTCCTGATGCCGATCGAAGACGTGTTCTCGATCTCGGGCCGTGGTACGGTTGTGACGGGCCGCGTCGAGCGCGGTATCGTCAAGGTTGGTGAAGAAGTCGAAATCGTCGGCATCCGCCCGACGTCGAAGACGACGGTTACCGGCGTTGAAATGTTCCGCAAGCTGCTCGACCAGGGCCAGGCCGGCGACAACATCGGTGCACTCGTCCGCGGTGTGAACCGTGATGGCGTCGAGCGTGGTCAGATCCTGTGCAAGCCGGGTTCGGTCAAGCCGCACAAGAAGTTCATGGCTGAAGCCTACATCCTGACGAAGGAAGAAGGCGGCCGTCATACGCCGTTCTTCACGAACTACCGTCCGCAGTTCTACTTCCGCACGACGGACGTTACCGGTATTGTTTCGCTGCCGGAAGGCACGGAAATGGTCATGCCGGGCGACAACGTCACGGTTGCCGTCGAACTGATCGTTCCGATCGCGATGGAAGAAAAGCTGCGCTTCGCTATCCGCGAAGGCGGCCGTACCGTCGGCGCCGGCATCGTTGCCTCGATCGTCGAGTAAGTCTTAAGGCCCTAGGCCGCTGAAATAGGAAGGGCAGGATCGCATCCTGCCCCTCCGGTCTTTGATAATTTAGCGGACTGGCCTTTCGGCATTGTGTTTTCGTGTGCGTTCCTTTATGGGAACCGCAGAATCAAAAAAACGCGTATTCCCCAAGCGAATCGCGAATAACGAACTAAGGAAAAGTCGTATGAACGGCCAGAACATCCGCATCCGCCTCAAGGCGTTTGACCACCGGATCCTTGATGCCTCCACGCGTGAAATCGTGTCGACGGCAAAGCGCACCGGCGCTAGCGTCCGCGGTCCCGTTCCTCTCCCGACCCGTATTGAAAAGTTCACTGTCAACCGTTCGCCCCACGTGGACAAGAAGAGCCGTGAACAGTTCGAGATGCGCACCCACAAGCGCCTGCTCGACATCGTAGATCCGACGCCGCAGACGGTCGATGCTCTTATGAAGCTCGACCTTGCGGCCGGTGTAGACGTAGAGATCAAACTCTAAGTCCGGCGTAAAGCCGAATAACAAGGAAGGTACGTGGCGAAAGCCGACGTCTTCTAAAAACGGGAAACCCGACGGCTCAGAGCCCGAGTGGAATCCTTAAACCAAGAGGCATGACGGGACGTCACGATCTCGCCAGGACTTCTAAGAGGATTGAACCATGCGTTCAGGTGTGATTGCACAGAAAGTAGGGATGACTCGCGTCTATAATGACGCAGGTGAGCACATCCCTGTAACAGTACTGCGACTGGACAACGTCCAGGTCGTCGCTCAGCGTACGCAGGACAAGAACGGCTACACGGCTGTTCAGCTCGGCGCCGGCTCTTCCAAGGTGAAGAACACGGCAAAGGCTCTGCGCGGCCAGTTTGCTGCCGCAAGCGTCGAGCCCAAGGCCAAGCTCGTTGAATTCCGCGTTTCGGAAGACAACCTCATCGAAATCGGCGCGGAACTGACCGCCAGCCATTTCGTCGCCGGCCAGCTGGTCGACGTGACCGGCACCACGATCGGTAAGGGTTTTGCCGGTGCCATGAAGCGCCACAACTTCGGCGGTCTTCGTGCAACGCACGGCGTTTCCGTTTCGCACCGTTCGCACGGTTCGACGGGTAACAACCAGGACCCGGGCAAGGTCTGGAAGGGCAAGCGCATGGCTGGTCACATGGGCCAGACGCGCGTCACCACCCAGAACCTCGAAGTCGTCTCCACGGACGAAGAGCGCGGTCTCATTCTCGTCAAGGGCGCAGTCCCGGGCTCCAAGGGCGCCTGGATTGTGGTTCGCGACGCCGTCAAGTCCGGCACCCCGTCCGACGCTCCGCGTCCGGCCGCCGTGCGCGCCGCAGCTAAGTAAGGGAGCCTGATCATGGATCTCAAAGTCACGACCCTCGCAGGGAAGGACGCCGGCAAGGTTTCCGTTTCCGACGCGATCTTCGGCCTCGAGCCGCGCGAAGACATCATCGCTCGCGTCGTCCGTTGGCAGCTTGCCAAGAAGCAGCAGGGCACGCACCAGTCGCTGACGCGCGCTGAAGTCTCCCGCACCGGCGCCAAGATGTTCAAGCAGAAGGGTACGGGCCGCGCTCGTCACCATTCGGCTCGCGCTCCGCAGTTCCGCGGCGGTGGCAAGGCTCACGGCCCGGTCTCCCGCAGCCATGCTCACGACCTGCCCAAGCAGGTTCGCGCGCTCGGCCTGCGTCACGCCCTCTCGGCCAAGCTGAAGTCCGACGACGTCATCATCATCGACGACCTCGTCGCCTCGGAAGCCAAGACGAAGGCTCTGGCCGGCGTGTTCGCTTCGCTCGGCCTCACCAATGCCCTCTTCATCGGCGGCGCTGAACTTGACGGCAACTTCAAGCTCGCAGCACGCAACATCCCGAACGTGGATGTTTTGCCGATCCAGGGCATCAATGTTTACGACATCCTGCGCCGCGGCAAGCTCGTGCTCTCCAAGGCTGCTGTAGAAGCCCTCGAGGAGCGGTTCAAATGACGGATCTTCGCCACTACGATGTGATCGTATCTCCTTCGATCACCGAAAAGTCGACGCTGGTATCCGAAAACAACCAGATCGTCTTCAACGTCGCCAAGCGCGCTTCCAAGCCTGAAATCAAGGCTGCCGTGGAAGCTCTCTTCGGCGTCAAGGTCACGGCTGTGAACACGCTCGTCCGCAAGGGCAAGGTTAAGCGTTTCCGCGGCTTCGCCGGCCGGCAGGGAGATGTCAAGAAGGCTATCGTCACGCTTGCTGACGGTCAGTCCATCGACGTCTCCACCGGGCTCTAATCGAGCAGTCGGCTAAAGAGGAAACAAGAAAATGGCATTGAAAAGCTACAACCCGACCACTCCGAGCCAGCGCCAGCTGGTCATCGTCGACCGGTCCGGCCTTTACAAGGGCAAGCCCGTCAAGGCTCTGACCGAAGGTCTTTCCAAGAGCGGTGGTCGTAACAACCTCGGTCGCATCACGGCCCGCTTCATCGGCGGCGGTCACAAGCGCACCTACCGTCTCGTCGACTTCAAGCGTCGCAAGTTCGACGTCGAAGGCACGGTCGAGCGTCTGGAATACGACCCGAACCGTACGGCATTCATCGCTTTGGTGAACTATGCCGACGGCGAGCAGGCCTACATCCTGGCTCCGCAGCGCCTGACGGCCGGCGACAAGGTCATCGCCTCCACCAAGGCTGTTGACGTCAAGCCCGGCAACACCATGCCGCTGCAGTACATCCCGGTTGGTTCGATCGTTCACAACGTCGAAATGAAGCCGGGCAAGGGCGGTCAGATCGCTCGTTCGGCCGGCACCTTCGTACAGCTGGTCGGTCGCGACCAGGGCATGGCGATCCTTCGCCTGAACTCGGGCGAACAGCGCCTGGTTCATGCGTCCTGCCTCGCAACCGTCGGCGCCGTCTCCAACCCGGACCACGGCAACATCAACGACGGCAAGGCTGGTCGTACGCGTTGGCGCGGCAAGACCCCGCATAACCGCGGTGTTGTCATGAACCCGGTCGACCACCCGCACGGCGGTGGTGAAGGCCGCACCTCCGGTGGTCGTCACCCGGTATCCCCGTGGGGCAAGCCCACCAAGGGCAAGCGTACCCGCTCGAACAAGTCGACCGACAAGTTCATCATGCGCTCGCGCCACTTGAAGAAGAAGTAAGAGAGGTTAGTCAGAAATGGCTCGTTCAGTATGGAAAGGCCCGTTTGTTGACGGCTATCTTCTCAAGAAGGCTGAGAAGGTTCGTGAAGGCGGTCGCAGCGAAGTAATCAAGATCTGGAGCCGTCGCTCCACGATCCTGCCGCAGTTCGTTGGACTGACCTTCGGCGTCTACAATGGCAGCAAGCACATCCCGGTTGCTGTCAACGAAGACATGGTCGGCCACAAGTTTGGTGAATTCGCTCCGACCCGGACCTACTACGGTCACGGTGCGGACAAGAAGGCGAAGAGGAAGTAACGATGGGTAAGGCTAAAGCCGAACGTCGGCTGAAGGATAACGAGGCGCAGGCCATCGCGCGCACGATCCGCGTCAGCCCCCAGAAGCTCAACCTGCTTGCTGCGCTCATCCGCGGCAAGAAGGTGGACAAAGCTCTCGCCGAGCTCGAGTTCTCGCGCAAGCGTAGCGCCGAGACCGTCAAGAAGACGCTCGAGTCCGCGATTGCAAATGCGGAAAACAACCACGACCTCGACGTCGATAGCCTTATCGTCGCCGAAGCCTATGTCGGCAAGTCGATCGTCATGAAGCGTTTCCACGCTCGTGGCCGCGGCCGCGCATCGCGGATCGAGAAGCCTTTCTCGCATCTCACGATCGTCGTCCGTGAAGTCGAAGCCAAAGGGGAGGCCGCATAATGGGTCAGAAGATTAATCCAATCGGTTTCCGCCTCGGCATCAACCGTACCTGGGACAGCCGTTGGTTCGCCGACAATGCCGAATACGGCCAGCTGCTCCACGAAGACCTGAAGATCCGCGCTTTCGTCATGGAAGAGCTGAAGCAGGCCGGTATCGCCAAGGTCGTCATCGAGCGTCCGCACAAGAAGTGCCGCGTCACGATCCACTCGGCTCGTCCGGGTCTGATCATCGGCAAGAAGGGTGCAGACATCGAAAAGCTTCGCAAGAAGCTTGCCGAGATGACGAACTCCGAAACGCACCTCAACATCGTTGAAGTGCGCAAGCCGGAAGTCGACGCGACGCTCGTCGCTCAGTCGATCGCCCAGCAGCTCGAACGCCGCGTGGCTTTCCGCCGTGCGATGAAGCGCGCTGTTCAGTCGGCCATGCGTCTTGGCGCCGAAGGCATCAAGATCACCTGCGCCGGCCGTCTCGGCGGCGCGGAAATCGCGCGTACGGAATGGTACCGCGAAGGTCGCGTTCCGCTTCACACGCTGCGTGCAGACATCGACTACGGTACGGCTGAAGCCGAAACCGCATTCGGCATCTGCGGCATCAAGGTCTGGATCTTCAAGGGCGAAATCCTTGAGCATGACCCGATGGCCTCTGAGCGTCGCGCAAGCGAAAGTGACAGCCAGGGTCCCGCAAGCCGTGAACGCGGTGATCGCGGCGACCGTCGTCGTGAAAACGCGTAACAGTCGCGTTTGGCAGCCAATATCGGAGAAGTAAAAAAATGTTGCAGCCAAAGCGTACCAAGTACCGCAAGCAGTTCAAGGGCCGCATCAAGGGTGTCGCCAAGGGCGGCTCCGACCTCGCTTTCGGCGAGTTCGGCTTGAAGGCTCAGGAACCGAATCGCGTGAACGCTCGCGAGATCGAAGCGGCCCGCCGCGCGATCACCCGTTACATGAAGCGTGCCGGCCGTGTGTGGATCCGCGTGTTCCCCGACGTCCCGGTCACCGCGAAGCCCACGGAAGTCCGCATGGGTAAGGGTAAGGGTTCGGTCGAATACTGGGCAGCCAAGGTCAAGCCTGGTCGTATGATGTTCGAGATCGACGGTGTCTCCGAGGAGATCGCCCGTGAGGCGCTTCGTCTCGGCTCGGCCAAGCTCTCGGTCAAGACGCGCTTCGTACAGCGCATTGCAGAGTAAGGAGCGAGCGTCATGAAAGCCGCAGACGTCAAGGCGCTGAGCGCCGACCAGCTGAACGACGAACTGGCCAAGCTGAAGAAAGAGCAGTTCAACCTGCGCTTCCAGAAGGCGACCGGCCAGCTCGAAAAGACCTCGCGCATCAACGAAGTCCGCAAGGACATCGCGCGCGTCAAGACCATTGCCCGCCAGAAGGCGGCAGAAGCCAAGGCCTAAGGACCAAAAAATATGCCGAAACGCATTCTGCAGGGCACTGTTGTCAGCGACAAGAACGACAAGACCATCGTCGTGCGCGTCGAACGCCGTTTTGCCCATCCCCTGCTTCAGAAGACCGTTCGCCGGTCCAAGAAGTACAAGGCGCATGACGAAACCAACCAGTTCAAGGTCGGCGACGTCGTTTCCATTCAGGAATGCGCCCCGATTTCCAAGGACAAGCGCTGGACCGTTCTGACGGCCCAGGCTTAAATTCAGCAGTTTTCGCGTCCGGCCCTTGCGTCTGGCGCGAAACACTGTATGAAGCAGCGCAAGGACGCTCGGAATCACGAGCGTTCTTTTGCTTTGAGCGCACGGAAGGTCCGTCGGTTCGCCGAAGGGAAACCACCCTGGCAACACACCTTCCCGCGCGAAGACATGAATTTCCATATGCTGGAACAGGGGGCCTTTCCTTGATCGGGATTGGCCCAACCGGTCTGGTGAAACAAGAAGGCGACCTGACATGATTCAGATGCAGACTAACCTCGACGTGGCGGATAATTCCGGCGCACGTCGTGTCATGTGCATCAAGGTGCTGGGCGGCTCCAAGCGCAAATACGCTTCGGTCGGCGACGTTATCGTCGTCTCGATCAAGGAAGCTATTCCGCGCGGCCGCGTTAAGAAGGGTGACGTGATGAAGGCGGTTGTTGTTCGCACCGCCAAGGACATCCGTCGTCCCGATGGCAGCGTCATCCGTTTTGACAGCAACGCCGCTGTCCTGATCGACAACAAGAAAGAGCCCATCGGCACCCGTATCTTCGGACCGGTTCCGCGCGAACTCCGCGCCAAGAACCACATGAAGATCATCTCGCTGGCTCCCGAAGTACTCTAAGGAGCGATGGCTATGCAGAAGATCCGTAAAGGCGACAAGGTCGTCGTACTCACCGGCAAGGACAAGGGCCGCACCGGTGAGGTCGTACAGGTAATGCCGAAGGAAGACCGTGCGGTCGTCAAGGGTATCAACCTGGTGAAGCGTCACCAGCGCCAGACCCAGACCCAGGAAGCCGGCATCATCACCAAGGAAGCTTCGATCCACCTGTCGAACATCGCGATCGCCGACCCCAAGGACGGCAAGCCGACCCGCGTCGGTTTCAAGGTCGAAGGCGACAAGAAGGTTCGTGTAGCAAAGCGTTCGGGAGTGTCGATCGATGGCTGACACCAAGTATGAGCCCCGGCTCAAGAAGGAATATGTCGAGCGTATTCGTGCGGCGCTGCGGGAGCAGTTCTCCTACGCCAACGAGATGCAAATCCCGAAGCTCGACAAGATCGTGATCAACATGGGCGTGGGCGAAGCCACGGCGGACTCCAAGAAGCCCACCGTAGCGGCAGCCGACCTCGCAGCGATCGCCGGCCAGAAGCCGGTCATCACGCGCGCTCGCAACTCCATCGCGGGCTTCAAGGTCCGTGAAGGCATGCCGATCGGCGCAAAGGTCACCCTGCGCGGCGCCCGCATGTATGAATTTCTGGATCGCCTCGTGAACATCGCGCTGCCCCGCGTACGCGACTTCCGTGGTCTGAACCCGAAGTCCTTCGATGGCCGTGGCAACTTCGCCATGGGTATCAAGGAGCACATTGTGTTCCCTGAGATCAACTACGACAAGGTTGATCAGATGTGGGGCATGGACATCATCGTTTGCACGACGGCACCGACGGACGACGAAGCACGCGCTCTTCTGAAAGAGTTCAGCTTCCCGTTCCGCGCCTGACCGTAACGACAAGCGTAAAGAAGGATTACTGTTATGGCTAAAACCAGCGCAGTCGAGAAGAATAACCGCCGTCGCAAACTGGTCGCCAGCCAGGCTGCAAAGCGTGCAGCCCTCAAGGCGATCATCCAGAACCAGTCTCTTCCGATCGAAGAGCGCTTCAAGGCAACCCTCAAGCTTGCTGAGCTGCCGCGCAATGGTTCGAAGACCCGCATCCGCAACCGTTGCCAGGTAACGGGCCGTCCGCGCGCCTATTACCGCAAACTCGGTATGTCGCGTATTGCGCTTCGTGAACTGGGCAATTCCGGCAAGGTGCCGGGCATTGTCAAGTCGAGCTGGTAAGGAGACGGGTACATGGCAATGACTGATCCCCTGGGCGATATGCTCACCCGTATCCGCAACGGCGCCGCACGCCGCAAGTCGAGCGTTTCCACGCCGGCTTCCAACCTGCGTGCCCGCGTTCTGGATGTCCTTCAGGCTGAAGGCTACATCCGCGGATATTCGGAAGTCGAATTCGGCAACGGCAAGTCCGAGCTGAACATCGAACTCAAGTACTACGAAGGCGCGTCCGTGATCCGCAAGATCGACCGCGTCTCCAAGCCGGGCCGCCGGGTCTATGTCTCGGTCAAGTCCATCCCGCAGGTCGCGAACGGCCTCGGCATCACCATCCTTTCGACCCCGAAGGGCGTGATGGCCGATCACCAGGCACGCGAACAGAACGTTGGTGGCGAGGTTCTTTGCTCGATCTTCTAAGATCGAGCATGGATCTCCATAACGAACAGACAGGATAAAACAATGTCTCGTATCGGTAAGAAGCCCGTTCAGGTTCCCGCTGGTGTCACCGCGACCGTTGATGGTCAGAAGGTCACCGCGAAGGGCCCGAAGGGCGAACTGTTCTTCGTCGCAAACGACGAAGTTTCGGTAAAGCTCGAAGACAACGCCGTCGTCGTCCAGCCGACCAGCCAGTCGAAGGACGCTCGTTCCAAGTGGGGCATGTCCCGCACGATGGTCGAGAACATCTTCAAGGGTGTTAAGGACGGCTACGAGCGCAAGCTCGAAATCAACGGCGTCGGTTACCGCGCGTCGCTGCAGGGCAAGAACCTGCAGCTGGCCCTCGGCTTCAGCCATGACGTCGTCTACCAGACGCCGGAAGGCATCACGATCGCTGTTCCGAAGCCGACTGAGATCATCATCTCCGGCATCAACAAGCAGCAGGTCGGCCAGGTCGCTGCGGAAATCCGCGAGTACCGTGGCCCCGAGCCCTACAAGGGCAAGGGCGTCAAGTACGCGGAAGAACGCATCGTCCGCAAGGAAGGCAAGAAGAAGTAAGGATCACGCGAAATGGCTAGCACCAAAGAAGCTCTCGTGCGCCGCGCCAACCGCGTGCGCCGTACTCTCAAGGCGGTGGCCAACGGCCGTCCGCGCCTGTCGGTTCATCGCTCGTCGAAGAACATCTACGTACAGGTCATCGACGACGTTGACGGCAAGACCCTTGCGGCTGCCTCCACGCTCGACACCGATCTGCGCTCGTCTTTGAAGACGGGCGCTGACACGGCAGCTGCTGCTGCCGTCGGCAAGCTCATTGCCGAGCGCGCAGTCAAGGCCGGCGTCAAGGACGTCGTCTTCGACCGTGGCGCCTTCCTCTATCACGGTCGCGTCAAGGCTCTCGCCGAAGCCGCCCGTGAAGGTGGTCTGAACTTCTGATCACTCGGCCGGGCACTTCGGTGCCCCGCCGATCACTCAGTAGGGTACTGGTCGCTTCCATTTCCTGAATGGGGGCGGCTTTCGACAATCTGCCGATTGCACCCGGAAAAGAAAAAGGAAAAGGACAATGGCACAGGAAAAGCGCGGTCGTGACGACCGCCAGAACCGCGAAGAGCGCGACAGCGAGTTTGTCGACAAGCTCGTCGCGATCAACCGCGTCGCGAAGGTCGTCAAGGGCGGCCGTCGTTTCGGTTTTGCAGCTCTCGTCGTCGTCGGCGACCAGAAGGGCCGCGTCGGCTTCGGCCACGGCAAGGCTCGTGAAGTTCCGGAAGCTATCCGGAAGGCCACCGAAGCCGCCAAGCGCGACCTGATCTTCGTACCGCTGCGCTCCGGCCGCACGCTGCACCACGATGTGCACGGCCGTCACGGCGCCGGCAAGGTGCTGCTGCGTTCGGCCAAGGCCGGTACCGGTATCATCGCAGGTGGCCCGATGCGCGCCGTCTTCGAAACGCTCGGTGTTCATGACGTCGTCGCCAAGTCGACCGGTTCCTCGAACCCGTACAACATGATCCGTGCGACGTTCGACGCCCTCAAGAGCCAGATGCACCCGAAGGACATCGCAGCTCAGCGCGGCATGAAGTACGCCACGCTGCAGGCTCGCCGCACGTCTGCCGGCGTCTCTGCCGAAGAATAAGGAGCACTGATCATGGCTAAGAAAGAAACCGCCTCGAAGACGGTGACTGTCGAGCAGATCGGCAGCCCCATCCGCCGTCCGGCCATCCAGCGCGCAACGCTCGTCGGCCTGGGCCTCAACAAGATGCACCGGGTTCGCACGCTGGAAGACACCCCGTCTGTCCGCGGCATGATCCGTGCCGTCCAGCACCTCGTTCGCGTCGTCGAAGAGAAGTGAGGGGATAGATTATGAAACTGAATGAAATCAAGGACAACGAAGGCTCCTCGAAGAACCGCAAGCGCCTCGGCCGCGGTATCGGTTCGGGCTCGGGCAAGACCGGTGGTCGCGGTGTCAAGGGTCAGAAGGCTCGTTCGGGCGTTGCGATCAACGGCTTCGAAGGCGGTCAGATGCCCATCTACCGTCGTCTGCCGAAGCGTGGCTTCAACAACATCTTCTCGTCCGACTTCGCCATCGTCTCGCTCGGCCGCGTTCAGCAGGCCATCGACGCCGGCAAGCTCGACGCCAAGGCGACCGTTGATGCCGCTGCTCTCAAGGCAGCCGGCGTTATCCGTCGCGAGAAGGACGGCGTACGCGTTCTGGCCGACGGCGAACTGAAGGCCAAGGTTGCCTTCGAAGTCGCCGGCGCCTCCAAGCCCGCGATCGAAAAGATCGAAAAGGCTGGCGGCACGATCAAGCTGCTGCTGGCAGTCGCAGAAGCCGCCGAATAATTCGACATTTAATCGCCCGGTGTGCTTCACACCGGGCGATTTTGCTCCCATATGTGAGCCTCACGACGACAGATGGATTCTCAAATCCGCATCGTTATCCGGAATTAAAACCAGGGTGAGGCCGGGATTGCTTGACAATCCGCGTTTCAACCGGTTTAGGCTCCATCCGCCCGATTTGCTGCAACGGCAGGCGGGCACGACCAATTTCAGCATCGGCGTGACCGGCCCGGGAAGGGCAGGGCGCGGGTGCCAAACGGATCAGCCATTCCGGACCTGGCCGGGCTTCACCGCCGCCGGATCGGCTACGCGGAGAAATGCATGGCTTCGGCAGCGGAACAACTTGCCTCTAATCTGAACTTCTCGACTTTCGCCAAGGCGGAAGACCTGAAGAAGCGCCTCTGGTTCACGCTGGGCGCGCTGCTCGTCTATCGTCTCGGCACCTACATCCCGTTGCCGGGCCTCAATCCCGAAGCCTTTGCCCAGGCCTTCCGCGGCCAGTCGGGCGGCATTCTCGGCCTGTTCAACATGTTCTCCGGCGGCGCCGTCGAGCGCATGGCGATCTTCGCGCTCGGCATCATGCCGTATATCTCCGCGTCGATCATCGTGCAGCTGATGACCTCCGTCGTGCCTTCGCTGGAACAGCTGAAGAAGGAAGGCGAACAGGGCCGCAAGATCATCAACCAGTACACCCGCTACGGCACGGTGCTGCTCGGCACGCTGCAGGCCTATGGCATTTCCGTCGGTCTGGAGAGCGGGGCAGGGCTCGTCAACGATCCGGGCTGGTTCTTCCGTATCTCCACCGTCATTTCGCTGCTCGGCGGCACGATGTTCCTGATGTGGCTCGGTGAGCAGATCACCTCGCGCGGCATCGGCAACGGCATTTCGCTGATCATCTTCGCCGGTATCGTTGCTGCCCTGCCGCACGCCCTGGCGGGCACGCTGGAACTCGGCCGCACGGGCGCCCTGTCCTTCGGCGTGATTCTCGCCGTCGTCCTCATGGCCGTCGTCGTCATCGCGCTCATCGTCTTCGTGGAGCGCGCCCAGCGCCGCCTTCTGATCCAGTATCCGAAGCGCCAGGTCGGCAACCGTATGTTCCAGGGCGATACCTCGCACCTGCCGCTGAAGCTCAACACTTCGGGCGTCATCCCGGCGATTTTCGCGTCGTCGCTGCTGCTCTTGCCGGCAACGCTGGCGGGCTTCTCCAACACGTCCGAGCTGCCCTCCTGGGCAACCGCGGTCATCGCGTCGCTCGGCCACGGCAAGCCGCTCTACATGGTGCTCTATGCCGCCATGATCGCCTTCTTCGCCTTCTTCTACACGGCCATCGTCTTCAATCCGAAGGATACGGCCGATAACCTGAAGAAGCATGGCGGCTTCATCCCCGGCATCCGCCCGGGCGAGCGCACCGCCGAATATATCGACTACGTGCTGACCCGTATCACGGTCATCGGCGCCGCCTACCTGATGTTCGTCTGCATTCTTCCCGAAATCCTGATCTCGCAGACCGGGGTGCCGTTCTACCTTGGTGGTACGTCGCTTTTGATTGTTGTCAGCGTGACCCTCGATACTGTAGCACAGATACAGGGTCACCTGATTGCTCAGCAGTATGAGGGGCTGATCAAGAAGTCGAAGCTGCGTGGAGGAAAGAGGGGACGATGAGACTGATTTTTCTGGGACCGCCGGGGGCCGGCAAGGGAACCCAAGCCAAGCTCCTGACGGAAAAGTACGGTATTCCGCAGCTTTCCACGGGTGATATGCTGCGGGCGGCCGTTGCCGCCGGCACGGATGTCGGCAAGCGCGCCAAGGCCGTCATGGATGCCGGCCAGCTCGTCTCCGACGCGATCGTCAACGAAATCGTTTCCGATCGTGTTGATTCGCCGGACTGTGCCAAGGGCTTCATCCTGGATGGCTATCCGCGCACGGTTCCGCAGGCGGAAGCCCTCGACCAGATCCTCGCCGGCAAGGGCATCGCGCTCGACGCCGTCATCGAGCTGAAGGTCGATGAGGATGCACTGGTCAAGCGCATGGAGAATCGCGTTGCCGAAACGATCGCCGCCGGCGGTACGGTTCGCTCCGACGACAATCCGGAAGCCTTCAAGCGTCGCCTCACGGAATACCGCGAGAAGACCGCGCCGCTGTCGAACTACTATGCGTCGACGGGCAAGCTTCAGACGGTCGATGGCATGGCCAATGTCGACAAGGTGACCGCCGAGATCGGTGGAATCCTGGAGAACGCCTGATATCGGGCAAAAAGGCCCGGCCGGGGAGTTGACTTTTTGGCCGATTCCCCCTTAAGACAGCGCCAACTCGCGACATGCCATTGCGATCGGCGCGGATTTCCAACAACGAAGTCCGGGTTCGGTCGTTTTCGACATGCCCCGAACATCAATTGAGCAGCGGTCTCTCGTGGCCGTATCGAATGAAGAAAACCACTTGCCGGATGGCAACTGGAAGCAAGGAGAACAGGCGTGGCACGTATCGCTGGCGTCAACATCCCGACCGCGAAGCGCGTAGTCATCGCGCTGACCTATATTCACGGGATCGGCCCGAAATTCGCACAGGAAATCATCGAGAAGGTCGGTATCCCGGCTGATCGCCGCGTGCACCAGCTCACGGACGCAGAAGTTCTGCAGATCCGTGAAGCCATCGACCGCGACTACCAGGTCGAAGGCGACCTGCGTCGCGAGACCTCGATGAACATCAAGCGTCTCATGGACCTCGGTTGCTACCGTGGCCTGCGTCACCGTCGCGGCCTTCCGGTCCGCGGTCAGCGCACGCACACCAACGCCCGTACCCGCAAGGGCCCGGCGAAGGCCATCGCAGGCAAGAAGAAGTAATTTCCCGGAAACGGGGAATGGGAGGCTGGCGCTTCGCGCCGGCCTCTTTTGAGTTTCGAGCGGGGCCTTGCTTTCATCAAGAGGTCCCGGTCGGTGGAGCTGCTGGCATTACGGCAGTGACGATATCGCCGCAGACGCTCCCTTCGGGACGTGTGCAAATTTTATTCAGGGCAGGGGTTTCGTCCCGGCCCGGTGGAGCCGCTGGCATTACGGCGGTGTAGAGATCAACGAAAGGACTATCCATGGCCAAGGAAGCCGCACGCGTCCGCCGTCGCGAACGCAAGAACATCACCTCGGGTGTTGCTCACGTCAATTCTTCGTTCAACAACACGATGATCACCATCACCGACGCACAGGGCAACGCCATTGCCTGGTCGTCGGCCGGCGCAAAGGGCTTCAAGGGTTCGCGCAAGTCGACCCCGTTCGCTGCCCAGATCGCTGCTGAAGACTGCGCCAAGAAGGCCCAGGAACACGGCATGAAGTCGCTGGAAGTCGAAGTATGCGGTCCGGGTTCGGGTCGTGAATCGGCTCTGCGCGCCCTCCAGGCTGCCGGCTTCATGATCACGTCCATCCGCGACGTGACCCCGATCCCGCACAACGGTTGCCGTCCGCGCAAGAAGCGCCGCGTCTGATCATCGCATTCAATCAACCAGGAAAGCCGGTCGGCTTTCCTGGATCTTCAGGGCTCGGCCGCCACGATTGGATGGTGGCGGCGAACGGAAGGCAAAACATATGATCCAGAAAAACTGGCAGGAACTGATCAAGCCGAACAAGGTGGAATTCACCTCCTCCGGCCGCACCAAGGCAAGCCTTGTTGCAGAGCCGCTGGAGCGTGGCTTCGGCCTGACGCTCGGCAACGCGCTGCGTCGCGTTCTCCTGTCGTCGTTGCGCGGTGCGGCTGTTACCGCCGTGCAGATCGACGGCGTCCTGCACGAGTTCTCGTCGATCCCGGGTGTCCGTGAAGACGTGACCGATATCGTGCTCAACATCAAGGAAATCGCCATCAAGATGGATGGCGACGATTCCAAGCGCATGGTTGTCCGCAAGCAGGGCCCGGGCGTCGTAACGGCTGGTGACATCCAGACGGTCGGCGACATCGAGATCCTGAACCCGAACCATGTCATCTGCACCCTCGACGAAGGCGCGGAAATCCGCATGGAGTTCACGGTCAACAACGGCAAGGGCTACGTCCCGGCCGATCGTAACCGTTCCGAAGATGCTCCGATCGGCCTCATCCCGGTCGACAGCCTCTACTCGCCGGTCAAGAAAGTGTCCTACAAGGTGGAAAACACCCGTGAAGGCCAGGTTCTCGACTATGACAAGCTGACCATGTCCATCGAGACTGACGGCTCTGTCACCGGCGAAGACGCGATCGCGTTTGCAGCCCGCATTCTTCAGGACCAGCTCTCGGTCTTCGTCAACTTCGACGAACCGCAGAAGGAAGCCGAGGAAGAATCGGTCACCGAACTGGCGTTCAACCCGGCGCTCCTCAAGAAGGTCGACGAACTGGAACTTTCCGTGCGTTCGGCGAACTGCCTGAAGAACGACAACATCGTCTACATCGGCGATCTCATTCAGAAGACCGAAGCCGAAATGCTTCGCACTCCGAATTTTGGTCGCAAGTCGCTCAACGAAATCAAGGAAGTTCTCGCTTCCATGGGCCTGCACCTCGGCATGGAAGTGCCGGCATGGCCGCCCGAGAACATCGAAGATCTCGCCAAGCGCTACGAAGACCAATACTAACCATCAAACGGCAGGCCACCTGCCTGCATGTGAAGGAGACCCGAGATGCGCCACCAGAATTCCGGTCGCAAACTCAACCGTACTGCCAGCCACCGCAAGGCGATGTTCGCCAACATGGCTGCCTCGCTCATCCTGCATGAGCAGATCGTAACGACGCTGCCGAAGGCGAAGGAAATTCGCCCGATCGTCGAAAAGCTCGTCACGCTCGGCAAGCGCGGCGACCTGCACGCTCGCCGTCAGGCGATCTCGCAGATCCGCGACGTTGCCGTCGTTTCGAAGCTGTTCGATGCGATCGCAACCCGCTACGCCAGCCGCAACGGTGGCTACCTGCGTATCATGAAGGCCGGCTACCGCTACGGCGACAACGCCCCGCTCGCCGTCATCGAGTTCGTTGAACGCGATGTTGACGCCAAGGGCGCAGCCGACAAGGTCCGCGTCGCCGCTGAAGCAGCTGCTGCCGAAGCCGCATAAAGAACGATCGTTCGATCCGAACGGTTTGAAGCCGGACGCTCTCAGCGTCCGGCTTTTTCTTTGCGCGTAAGCCGGGGGCGCGAAAGACTTTGGAAACCATGTCCCTAGGCATAGTTTTCAGGCCTTGCCCCTAAAATTCACGGGCGTTTAATCGAGTCTGAGTCATGAGCGAGAACTTCGCATTCCTGCTGCCGGTGGTCCTCACCCTGTTCGGCGTTGCGTTTCTCGTCGTCGGCCGCTTCGGCAATCGCGCCGCTCTTTTCTGGGGCGCCGGTTATCTCTGCGCGGCGCTCGGCTTTCTCGCGCCGCTTCTGGAGGTTATCGTACCGGTCCCCGTCGTCGCGATGGTGGCGGATGCGGCTTTCCTCTCGGCCTTCCTGCTCTATAGCCAGGGGCTCGTCACGCATTTCGAGGCGCCGCGGCTTATTGGCCTGCGGCTGGCGATCGCCGCTGTCGCCTATGCCGGCACGGCGTATGCGGTTCTGATTGCCGGGAGCCTGCGCTATGAACTCTTCATCAACGACATCGCATGCGGCCTGCTGATGCTGGTTGCGATGGCCTCCTCCTGGCGCCGGCCGCAGAACTGGGTCGATCGCGCGCTGTTGGGTGCGGTGATCTTTGTGATGCTCGAGACGACCTTGAGGACGATCGCCTTCTTCGTCATGGCCGGCACACTGGCGATGGGCGAATTCATCGGCTCGACCTACGCCTATATCATGCAGGTAACCTCGACCATCGGCGCGCTTGTCCTGGCTCTGACGGCGCTGTCTTCCGTCGCGCTGCGCATCGTCGAGCGGCACCGCAAGGCGGCGGAGGAGGACCCATTAACTGGTCTGCTCAACCGTCGTGGCTTCGAGCAGTTCATCGGCGAACATGGCCGTGCCGCGAAGAAAGAGGCAGCGATCATCGTTGCGGATATCGACTGGTTCAAATCGGTAAACGATCGCTATGGCCATGCCGCGGGTGATGACGTTATTCGCGAAGTAGCAAATCTGCTGCGCACGCTATCCTGGCCCGAGGTCGCGGTCGCGCGTTTCGGCGGGGAAGAATTCATCGCCTACCTGCCGAACTGCCGCCTGCAGGATGCGCATACGCTGGCAAACACGGTTCGTCTCGCCCTATCCGAGCGTAATCTCGAAAGCATCGGTGTCGACCGCGCGATCACGGCGAGTTTCGGTGTCGCGGTCACGGCCGCGGGGGATCATACGATCCACGACGCCATCAGCCGCGCCGACCGCCTGCTCTATCTTGCCAAGAGTAGTGGCCGGAACCGCGTTGTCAGCAATGCAGCGGATGCTTCTGCGGCATCCGCCCCGAAATTCTTCGTCGTCAAAGACGACGCAGAGGTGCAGAACCGACGTTAGGCTGAGCGCTCGCTGCCTCGAAAGGCCGAATCCGGCCGTCCGCGCTTTTTTCCGCGCAGCATCGGCCGCATCGGCCTATAGGCGAGAAGGACTGCCACCAGCACGATATAGGTCCACGGCTCCAGGCCGACGACCTTCACCGACATGGCGAAGTGCAGCGCCCCGGCCGCGGCGATGATGTAGACCAGCTTGTGCAGTTTCACCCAACGCGGCCCGAGCCGGCGGATCGACCAATTGTTGGAGGTCATCGCCAGCGGAATAAGCATCACGAAGGCCGCCATGCCGATGGTGATGAAAGGCCTTTTGGCGATATCGACGAGGATTGCCGAAAAATTCAGGTACTGGTCCAGCACCATGTAGGTCAGGAAGTGCATCAGCACGTACCAGAAGGCGAGAAGCCCCAGTGCGCGGCGATAGCGGATCCAGTTGATGCCGAAGAGATCACGCAGCGGCGTGATTGCCAGCGTCGCGACAAGGAAGCGCAGTGCCCAGAGCCCCAGCAGGTGTTCGAATTCCTTCACCGGATTGCCGGGCAGGCGGCCCGTTGCGCCGAGCCAGAAGCCATAGGCCGCGGGTACCAAGCCGGCGGCATAGAGCAGCCAGATCGAGGCGGCATGGTATTTACGGGGCAGGGCGGGCAGCATCAGTAGTTCGCCCTCAGATCCATGCCGCTATAGAGGCTGGCGACCTCGTCGGCATAGCCGTTGAACGGCAGGGTCGGCCGGCGGTTCGCACCGAAGAAGCCGCCTTCGCCGATACGGTTCTCGCTGGCCTGACTCCAGCGCGGGTGATCCACCTCCGGATTGACGTTGGCATAGAAGCCGTATTCGTTCGGCGCGGAGATGTTCCAGGTTGAGGGCGGCTGCTTGTCGGTCAGCGTGATCTTGACGATCGACTTGATGCCCTTGAAACCGTATTTCCAGGGAACGACGAGGCGGATCGGCGCGCCATTTTGGTTGGGCAGCGTCCTGCCATAGACGCCGACGGCGAGGATGGCGAGCGGATGGCGGGCCTCGTCGAGCCGCAGGCCTTCGACATAGGGCCAGGGCAGGGACTGGAAGTAGCCCGATTGCCCCGGCATTTCCTCCGGCCGCACCACCGTCTCGAAGGCGACGTATTTGGCATCCCCAAGTGGCTCCACCTTGTCGAGCAGGGCTGAGAGTGGAAAGCCCACCCAAGGAATGACCATCGACCACGCCTCGACGCAGCGCATACGATAAACCCGGTCCTCCAGCGGCATGGCCAGCAGCTCTTCGAGGCCGAATTCCCTGGGTTTGCCGACCAGCCCGTCCACCTTCACGGTCCAGGGCGTCGGCTTGAACTTTTCCGAGTTCGCCGCCGGGTCTTCCTTGCCGAGGCCGAATTCGTAGAAATTGTTGTAGCCCGTCACGTCCTTCTCGGGCGTCAGCTTCTCATCGACGGCGTATTGGCTCTTGGAGGCCTTCAGGGCCTCTGCAAAGGCTGGTGTTCCTGCTGCGGCAAGCGCGCCGCCGGCGGCAGCCGCCAGAAAGCCGCGCCGGTTGAAGAACCAGCGCTCGGGGGTGATTTCGGATGGGATGATGCGCGGGGGGCGGTAGAGAGACATGGCGGGGCTCGATTGGTTTGGTTGTTTCCCTGGCTTCTACGTAACGGCGGAGCATGTTGTTTCAACGGCCGTGAAGATTTCTTGCGACCACTTTTTCGTGCGTGCGGCGTGAGGCCGCGCGAGCGGTGAAGATCGCGCGGTTTGCCTTTTTTCCTGCGAAATCCTATCTGATCGTGTGGCGGAAACGAAGGAGACTCACTTGATGACGCATATCCGCATTCTGCTTGCCGCGCCGCTTGCCGTGGCACTGGCGCTGATGACGCCCGCCATGGCCGAGGAGCGCACCGTGCCGCAATCGCGCACGGAGATGCAGCTCTCCTTCGCACCGCTGGTCAAGCAGGTCGAGAACGCCGTCGTCAACGTCTATGCCGAGCGCGTCGTCGAGCGCCGCTCGCTCTTCGACGGCGATCCTTTCTTCGAGGAGTTCTTCGGCCAGCAGATGCCGAACCGCAGCCAGAAGCAATCCTCGCTCGGCTCGGGCGTCATCGTCGGCTCTAAGGGCATCGTGGTGACGAACAACCACGTCATCGAGGGCGCAAGCGACATCAAGGTGGCGCTGGCGGATGGCCGCGAATATGAAAGCACCGTCGTCCTGAAGGACGAGCGCGTCGATCTCGCCGTGCTGAAGATCAAGACGGAGGGGGATTTCACCACGCTGCCGCTCGGCGACAGCGATGCGGTCGAAGTCGGCGATCTCGTGCTCGCCATCGGCAACCCGTTCGGTGTCGGCCAGACGGTCACGAGCGGCATCGTTTCGGCGCTGGCCCGCAATCAGGTCCGCTCAGGCGATTTCGGCTTCTTCATCCAGACGGATGCCGCCATCAATCCCGGCAATTCCGGCGGTGCGCTCATCAACATGAACGGCGAGCTGATCGGCATCAACACCGCGATCTTTTCGCGCGGCGGCGGATCGAACGGCGTCGGCTTCGCCATCCCGGCCAACCTCGTGAAGACCTTCATCGCCAGCGCCGAAAACGGTAGTGCCAGCTTCGATCGTCCCTTCGTCGGCGCCACCTTCGAGGCGGTGACGTCAGAAGTCGCCGAAGCGCTCGGCCTCGACCGTGCCCGTGGTGCCCTGATTTCAAAGGTTCAACCTGAAAGCCCGGCGGAAAAGGCCGGCATGAAGCCGGGCCAGATCGTGACGGCGGTCAACGGCATTCCCGTCGAACATCCCGATGCGCTCGGCTATCGCCTCACCACCGTCGGCATCGGCGGCACGGCGCGCATCACGGTCGTCAGCAATGGCAAGCCGCAGGATCTGACGCTCTCGCTTGATCGTGCGCCGGAAACGACGCCGCGCGACGAACGCCTGATCGAAGGCCGCAATCCCTTCTCCGGCGCGGTCGTTGCCAATCTCTCGCCGCGCGTTTCCGAAGAACTGCGCATGCCGGCCGGGCAGGGCACGATGAACGGCGTCGTCGTCACCGAGGTCAACCGTGGCTCGCCGGCCGCTCGCATTGGCCTTCAGCCGCGCGACATCATCATCGAGCTAAACGGCACCGCCGTCACGACCACCGAAACGCTCGCCAAGCTCACCGGCGAAGACCCGTCGATCTGGCGGGTCGAGATCGAGCGCGACGGCCAGCGCATCCGCCAGTTCTTCCGATGAGCGATCTCTTCGCCCCGCATGAGCCGGAGGACATGAAGGCGAAGCGGCCGCTGGCCGATCGCCTGCGTCCCCGGACGCTGGGCGAAGTCTCCGGCCAGGAACACCTGACCGGCCCGGATGGTGTGCTCTCGCGCATGATCGAGGCCGGATCGCTCGGGTCTATGATCTTCTGGGGGCCGCCGGGCACGGGCAAGACGACGGTGGCGCGGCTGCTTTCAGGCGAAACAGGCCTTGCCTTCGAGCAGATTTCGGCGATCTTCTCCGGCGTCGCCGATCTCAAGAAGGTTTTCGAGGCTGCCCGCGCGCGCCGAATGGGTGGTCGCCAGACGCTGCTTTTCGTCGATGAGATCCATCGTTTCAACCGCGCGCAGCAGGATAGCTTCCTGCCCGTCATGGAAGACGGTACGATCGTGCTTGTCGGCGCGACGACGGAAAATCCGTCCTTCGAGCTCAACGCCGCTCTTTTGTCGCGCGCTCGCGTGCTCACCTTCAAACCGCATGACGAGACGAGCCTGGAAGAGCTTTTGAAGCGCGCCGAGGCCGTTGAGAACAAAGCGCTGCCGCTCGATGAGGAGGCGCGCGCCTCGCTGCTGCGCATGGCCGATGGCGACGGCCGTGCCGTGCTGACGCTGGCGGAAGAAGTGTGGCGCGCTGCGCGGGCCGGCGAGACCTTCGGGCAGGACGATCTCTTCCGCATCGTGCAGCGCCGTGCGCCCGTCTATGACAAGTCGCAGGACGGCCACTACAATCTCATCTCCGCCCTGCACAAGGCCGTGCGCGGGTCGGATCCCGATGCCTCGCTCTATTATCTCACACGCATGCTCGATGCCGGCGAGGACCCGCTGTTCCTCTGCCGCCGCATGGTGCGCATGGCTGTCGAGGACATCGGCCTTGCCGATCCGCAGGCGCTCGTCGTCTGCAATGCTGTGAAGGATGCCTATGATTTCCTCGGCTCGCCGGAGGGCGATCTGGCCTTGGCGCAGGCCTGCGTCTATCTCGCCACCGCGCCGAAATCGAACGCCATCTACACCGCCTACAAATCGGCCATGCGCGCGGCGAAGGAAAACGGCTCACTGCTGCCGCCGAAACACATTCTCAACGCGCCCACCAAGCTGATGAAGGGCGAGGGCTATGGCGACGGCTATCGCTACGACCACGACCAGCCGGACGCTTTTTCAGGCCAGGATTATTTCCCGGAAAAGATGGGGCGCCGGACCTTCTACGATCCACCGGAGCGCGGCTTCGAGCGCGAACTGCGCAAGCGGCTCGACTGGTGGGCGAAGCTGCGCAAGGAGCGCGGCGAGAATTAAGCGGCGCTGAAGCGCTGCGCCGACTTTTGCGGGGCAAGCGGCACGATCTTGATCGACGACTGCGCCTTGCCCGGATGCCCTTCCATATCGACCACCACATGCCAGTGACCGTTCTCCGGGATTTTCAGCCGGATCGGCGACTGCTTGGCGACACCGCCGAGAAATTTGTGCTGGCGCGCATTCTTGAACAGGTCGAAATTCGCATGGCTCATCAGGCGGACATTGGCGACGGCCGACAGCGTGATTTCGACCACGGTCCCGCTGCGTTGCAGGTCGAGATCGTAATGGGTGTAGGAGAAACTGTGTGTCATGGCCGACCCGGATGCATCTGGTGTAGCGCTAATATGCATCCGTATCCGTTAAAGTTTTCTTCCCCTCCATCTCCCGATTCCCAAAGCTGTATCTCTTATATTTCAAAGGTATAGATGGAAAATCGGAATCGATTCCGCAGCGTCTTGATTCAGTTTGCCAGGTGCGCGCCCGAAAAATTTCCTCCCCCTGTCGGCTTGCGGCAATCATGGGCGTCCTTGGTGCATGAAGCCGGCGGGTGCCGGTGAAAATCGAGGAGACAGACATGCCGAAAATGACCGTCATCACCCTTTTGACAGCAGCCCTCGCCGCCTTCGCACCGGCTTCGGCGCAGGCTGAGGAGATCAAGGAAAATCCGTTGCAGAGCATCGTCGGTAAACCGGACAAGGCCGGGCACCTGTCGGTCAACGGCATCGACTATTACTATGAAATCCGCGGCAAGGGCGAGCCGCTGCTCCTGCTGCATGGCGGTCTCGGCCTGATCGAGATGTACGGCGAAAACCTCAAGACCTTGCAGGAAAAGCGCCAGGTCATCGGTGTCGATCTCCAGGGCCATGGCCGCACGCCGCTCGGCAACCGGCCGATCGATATTCCCGCGATCGGCGCTGATATGGCCGAGCTCGTCAGCCAGCTCGGCTATGATCAGGTCGATGTGCTCGGTTACTCCTTCGGCGGCGGTGTTGCGCTGCAGATGGCCGCGCAAGCACCGGACAAGGTGCGCCGCCTCGTCATCGCGTCCGCACCGTTCGCCAGGAACGGCTTCTTCCCGGAAATGCTGCCGCAGCAGGCGTCCGTGTCCGGCGCCATGGCTGACATGATGAAGGAGACGCCGATGTATAAATCCTACGCGGCCGTCGCGCCCGATGTCTCGCAATTCCCCAAGCTGCTCGATGCTATGGGGGCCGCCATGCGGGAGGACTATGACGCATCCGACGCCGTCGCAAAGCTCTCCATGCCCGTCATGCTGATCTACGGCGACAGCGATATGATCCGGCCCGAGCATATGGTCGAGTTCTACCAGAAGCTCGGCGGCGGCTTGCGGGATGCCGGCTGGATGCGGGAAAACATGTCGAAGAACCGCCTCGCCATCCTGCCCGGCCTGACACATTATGAAGCCTTCGCCGCCCCCGCGCTCGTCAGCGCCGCCCTGCCGTTCCTCGATGGCCAGATCGGCGCGCAGAGCTGGGCCGGCCAGGTCGATGGCAACTGAAAACACCGAAGCCCGGATGCGGGAAACGCATCCGGGCTTCGGCCCGTCCGTGAGGCCGTCGTGCCGGCGGGAGCCGCGCGTCGAACAACCCCTGTCGAGGGGCTCCGCTCAGCGGCAGACGCGGACGTGTTTGATGATCAGGTTGCCGTAATAATCGTAGGACTTCACCTTCTTGACGAAGCAATGCGGCGGTAGCCGTAGCTGTAGGAGCCGGCCTGCGAGGGAGACGAGAAGGAAGAGACCGATGCGAGGGCAACGGCGGCGATGAGGAGGATGTTGCGCATGATCTGTTCCCCTAGGGTTCGGTTGCGGATGGTTCGTTGCATCCAGTGACCGGACCTTCGCATGAAGGGGCGACGTGTGCTGTTCCGCACGGAACAGCGGTTTTAGCGTAGCGTTTCCGCCCACTCCTTCACCGTCCTTGCCATGGTGGCGAGGTGGTCGGCGGCGGAGAATCCGGAAAGGCTTTTGCGCGGCTTCAGGTCGTGATCGCCGTCTTCCAGCCAGAGGATGCGGATGCGCTCCGGCAGGCCGTAACCCGGCACTTCATCTTTCGTGCCGAAGGGATCGCGTGTGCCTTGGCAGATCAGCGTTGGCGTCTTCAGGTCTATGAGATGCGCGGTGCGCAGCTGCGCCGGCTTTTCCGGCGGGTGGAAAGGATAGCCGAGGCAGACGAGGCCGGCGACCTTGCCGTCGGCATGAAGCGTATCCGCCACCATGCTGGCGACACGCCCGCCCATCGACTTGCCACCGATCACCAGCGGTCCCCTGGCGCCGAGCGCTGCGACGGCGGCATGGAACTCCGGGTTTAGCGTCTCCGCCTTTGGCGGTGGCTTGCGGCTGCCATCGATCCGGCGTGCGGCCATATAGGAGAACTCGAAGCGGGCGATCCGCAGGCCTTCGGCAGCGAGCGCGGTGGCCGCGGCATTCATCGCCGCCGAATCCATCGGCGCGCCGCTACCATGGGCGAGCAGCAGGGTGACGGGCGCATCCTCAGGGCCATCGAACAGGAAAGGCGAGTTCATTCCGTCGTCATATCCATCGGGCCGGCGATCGCTTCACTTGGCATGGTCCTTCACCTCGCCGGGCGCGATCGGATCGCTTGCGGGAAACGTCTCTTCCAGCGCCTCTTCAAGATAATCGTCCTGTTCCGCCTTTGCGGCCTTGTCCTGCTGCTGGGCGCGCTCCTTTTCGAGCGGGGCTTTCGGGCTGTCTTTTTCCGTGGGCATCGTCTTCTCCCTCGTTGCTTCACTTGAAAGATAGGGTGTTTTTCTGGAAGGGCGAGGGGGTCAGGTCTCCGGCATGGCAAGTTCGGCGATGACGGGCAGGTGGTTCGAGCCGAAAGCCGGGCCGATGCGATGGCCACGCACGGAAATGTCCGGCGAAACGGCGACATGGTCGATTGTGGCGCCGATATAGGCGAGCCAATCGAGTTTCAGGCTGAAGCGCGTCACCGGCTGCAGCCAGCCGCCCTCGGTGGAGGCGAGGCCGGCCTGGCGCAGGAAGCTGCGATAGAAGGGCGACCAGGTCGGTGTGTGCCAATCACCCGCAACGATGACGGGCGCGCGTTGCAGATCGCCTTTCGCCGCATCGGCGGCCGCCGAAAGATAGGCGTTGCGATCGCGCCACTGCCAGAGCCGGCGCGGCGTCTCGGGATGGAAGGCATAGAGGAAGAGCGGCTTGCCGCGCATGTCGAGCTCGAGCCGCAACGGCTGCTTGTAGGCCTTTGGCTCGGTGAAGGCGCGCTTCAGCTCGGTTTCCGCGCGGATCGGCAGGGTGGAGTAAACCTTGATACTGTCGCGCGCCAGGGCTTCCGCCCCGCTTTCGTAGGGAAAGAGCCCGGCCGCGGAAAGGGCGGCCGCCCAGCGCCCCGTGGTTTCCTGCAGGACGACGATGTCGGGCTTTTCCAGCCGCAACAGATCGATGAAGACGGCGGGATCTTCCGGGTTCTGCACGAAGAGATTGGCGGTCAGCACCTTCAAGCCGTTGCCGGCCGCGGAGGGGCGGGCGGTGGGCACGTCGAAGGCGGGAATGAGGGCGACGGCAAGGCCGGCAAGCGCGATCACGATCGCCTTCACCCGTCGCGTGACGAGCGCCGCAACGACCAGCAGCCCACCAGATGCCACCGCATAGGGCCAGGCGAAGGTGAGCAGATCGACCAGCCAGAACCGATCGGCGGCAAGCACGACGATGCTGACGGCGAAGAGATAGGCGAGGACGCCAGGCAGGACGAGGACGCGGTAAGCCATGGCAATCGGCCCCCGGCGCGGCGCTGTCAGCATCGACTGTTCCCTCTGCATCACGGAATTCGGTTCAGCGCGATTCCCGTAACGGGAGGCTAGCATGTAGCCTGTGCATCCATGCGCTGCAATGACGTGCTGGTCCGCCGCGCCGCAATTGAGAAAAGTTATGTTCCGGGCCTGTCTTTTGGAGTGGGTCTACGAAGACAGGAGGTGGTGTGAAAGATCGTCCCAACCGGGGTTCAACGCCTCCACGAGATCGATCTTTTTTTGCCGTGGCATTTTTTGAATGGCTTTGTGCCGTTCAACAGCTTCGATCAATTGCTCGTACACTTCATACCAAACGAGTATTTCCACCCCTTTATAGACCGTTACGCCGGGCATTCGGGTCATTCGGTGTTCGAAAAGTCGCCGGGGAAGGTCGCTTGTTACCTTGACGAACAGGATGCCGTTGCGCGCTGATGTGACAATGTAGACGAAGCCTCTTCGGTGTGAATCAGTGTTTCCCATTTCCGGGCGATAAGCCGAATTGTAGCCTTCTTGAAACCCTGCGGAAAAAGCGTGTTCGTTCCCGGCGCGTGAAAACTTGATCAAGTTGATGTCTGACCGTAGTGCCTCCTCGTCTAATGGTGGCATTCCCAATGCGTCCGGGTTCTCATCCCGATCCGGATATCGTGACATCCGATGACGCCTTGCATTTTCAACACATAACTGCCGGGTGGCAAAAAAGTCGATCGACCTGCCAATTACGTTTCCATCGGAATCCAGAAGCCACCATAGCCACCCTGACGCCGTTTCCTGGATTTTCCATTCGTCTCTGTTGGACTTTCCGTACCTGTCGCCCATGATCCGTCCCCTTGATCATTCGCGCGATGGTAGCACTAGGTTTTGTTGCTGCCTATACATGAATTCAATTAAAGGGTGTTTTTTTGGGCGGATCGCAAAGGGCATGAGATATGGTTTTCTTTTTGTTTTCAGTGTTTTCCCTGTGTTTTCTTATTGAATATAACCCTTATGGTTGTGATCCATTGTGCTCTCTTTGAGAAAATCTTTGGTTAAAGGCAAAAAAATACCCCGGCTTATGGCCGGGGTATCTCGAAATCAAAAGGGTGTAGCAAGACATTGGGTTTTACATTGAATGACCCTAATAAGAGAACGAATCGAATGGTTGGAAAACGTGTGCGCGACACTAGGTACGCCATTCCGACAAATACTATGCCATCGGGGCAGTCATAGACATAGGTGGCCCGACCGAATTCCGAAATCGCCGACGAAGTGGTGAGGCCGAAGGTTTCTGGAGATCCCGATCTTCCCCGAGACCGGTCCCTTCCCACAGTGATGCGATTGGTTGCGGGGGCAATCAGATCGATCACCGAGAAACCTCAGGCTGCGTATCTGGTTTGAGATGGCTGACACTCAACTCCATGATTAGCGTGCCAGAGTATGTTCTCCCGCTCGACGCGTGTTCCAGGTGGATGGCTTGCTGGACAAACATGGCTGCAAGATGCAGACGATCGGTGTGTTCTCCCGGGGGCGATGATGCGATTCTCTATCGACAAAGATTTCCTGCTCAAGTTAGCCCGGATTATTTTTGGAACGGGCCTCGGTAAAGCGGGTGGAGCAGTTGCACTCCTCGGGGCATCGTCAGCGTCCGGTCTGGTGCCATGGCTGATCTACTCCGCTGCCCATAATTATCTAGGCTGGAGCATACCTCCAAGCGATGCCCCCTTATGGTTCGGACTGCTTCTCGTGGTTGTCGGACTTGCGACTGCAATTCTCGGAGCCTATTGGCAGAGGCCTCCTGCGTTAGTGGTC
>NZ_JBYOLC010000004.1:0-402867 GCF_057798995.1 Shinella sp. 20P9.1.1 | reverse complement strand
GCGGTCAGCTGAGTACAGCAATGCCAATGTGCTTTTCCCTCCACTCCATCGCTGGTGAAGAAGAGAACGTCCCACGTAATCGCGGGATTCCTGAGCGACCCCATTGCTAGAACGCCTTGCGTCTAATTCTCGGAAGATTAAAACCGCTCTATTTAGGCTTGGCTTGTAGCGGCGAGATGGTCAGCTTTGTACAAGTCCGCGCCGTGGTGAAGATATGCAATCGCTCGGACAACGGTATAAATGATCTTCGACTCTCGCTGCACGACCTCATCGAGAACATCCAGCCCCATGGACTCAGTGAAAGCTTTATAATCGTTAAACTTACTGAGAACTTCAGAAATGAATGGTATTCCAACGAAGATATATCTCGCGACCAAATCGCGATGTAATGACCATGGTTGCTGGGGATATCCAACACTCTCCTCTGCCTCATCAAGATGAAGCATCATGGCGTAACGTATTAGAGTCTCGGCCGCATCCGGGTCATTTGGAAACAAAAGCCAGCCAGAAAATCCAGCAGCGAGTACCTCCTTTTGGCCGGGATACCCAGCATTCTCACTAGCCAACGCTTGCAATATTTCTCGGCCACGGAACTCGCGGCCAGATGTAAGGGCCTGAACACTCAGCGTGCTCACGGACTGCTGCTGCGCTGCATATTTCCTGTGTAGAGCTTCGATCCCAGCGACAACAGCTTTCAGCTCTTCAGATTCGAGGATATCATTCAAATCGTCCACTCAGCCATTCCCTCCCAGCTCGCCCGTAGATGGCCGAACGATAGGCTGGTTCGGCGCTATTTTCGATACCGCCGTTTGCCTGATGAGGATAGGAATAGGCACCGACTTCATAATGAAGAAATCTCGGCACCAGCAGCTAATGCGCGCTTATTCCGCAGGGTGCTGAACACCATCCAAATAATTCGACCACCAGATCAGCATCTTCCGCCTATCAGGCAACCATTCCGCCGAATTGTAAGCAGCGCGCACACCATCACGCTCGGCATGGGCCAGCTGACGTTCGATCCAGTCGCGGTTGAACCCATGCTCGTTCAAGATCGTGCTCGCCGTACCGCGCAAGCCGTGGACCGTCGCCTTCGAATGATAGCCCATCTTATAGATCGCGTAGATCAGGGTGTTTTGGGAGATGACACCATTGAGCGTCTTGGCCGGCAGTATGTAGGGGCTGTCGCCTGAAAGCCGCTTTAGCTCGGTCAGTATCTGCTCGGCCTGCGGCGTGATCGGGACCAAGTGCTCGGCGCGCGCCTTCATCCTCTCGGCCGGGATGCGCCAAAGCGCGCGGTCGCCGCCAAGAGCTTCGAATTCCGACCACAAACCAAAACGCACCTCAGAGGTGCGCAGGAAGGTATGCAGCACGAGCTTGAGGGCGAGGATGGTCTTGCGGTCGCCTTGGTAAGCTTCCAACGTCGACAGGAACTCGGGAAGATCTGCCTCTTTGAGCGCAGTGCGGTGCCTCTTCGGGCCTGCGGATCGCAATGCGCCGCGAATATCCTGAGACGGATCACGGGTGGCGAGCCCGCTGGCGATTGCATATCGGAAGACCTGCCCGCTGACCTGCATGAGCCGCCGTGCGAGAACAACGGCACCGCGCTTTTCGATCTGGCGAATCGCGTCCAACAATTCCGGTGGCTCGATTTCGTTTATGGGCCTGCGGCCGATGACCTTGAAGATATCGGCTTCGAGCCTGCGAAGAATCCGGTCGGCGTATCCTTCTGTCCACCCGGCCTTCTGTGCGTCGAACCATTCCCGCGCGATGGTTTCGAACGTATTGCCGGCTTCCAGCCGCTTCTTTCTCGTTTCCTGCTTCTTGTGCTCCCCGGGGTCGATACCGCGCGCCAGCAACTCCTTGGCCCGGTCGCGATGGTCGCGCGCATCTCTCAGGCTAACAGCTGGGTAGATGCCGAGGGAAAGCGTCTTCTGCTTCCCATGAAAGCGGTAGGCGAGCCGCCAAAGCTTACTTCCTCGCGGCTCGATAAGCAGGAAAAGACCGCCCCCATCACTGATTTTCTGGGGTTTCTCGGCTGGTTTCGCATTCCGGCAGAAGACATCGGTCAAAGGCATTGTTGGTATTTTGCCCCAAGCAGCGAATAAACACCAACAAAGCTACCAACAAATTAGCCGGATGTCACCGCTCGCCGGCAAACCTCTTCGGACAAATGAAACACTGAAACCCATTGAAAAACCGCGATTATCTCGCATCCCATCATCCAAGCTGGACTATGTTGGATGATGGGGAATGGTGGGCCCGGAGGGACTCGAACCCCCAACCAAGCGGTTATGAGCCGCCGGCTCTAACCATTGAGCTACAGGCCCGATCCGACGATTTGCCGGGGCCGTCGGTCAATGGCGGCCGACGGGTGGAAAATCGTCTAGACGAAATCGGGCTTCCTCACAAGCGCTGCCGTATTCTCTACACAATGACGAGAGAAGAACGGGACAAGGGACACAACTATCAGGAGATATTCCAATATGGCCCACGGAATCCTCGGCCGCCGCACCGGCGCCGGCCTCGTCGCACTTTCGCTTGCTCTTGCCGCCGCTCTCCCGCTTGCCGCGAAGGCTGAAGATAGTGCCAAGCCGCGCGAAGCGACGATCGTCGTGACCGGCGAAGGCTCGGCCGAAGTCGCGCCCGACATGGCGCTGATCGACCTTGGCGTCGTCAAGGATGCCAAGACCGCCCGCGAGGCGCTCGACGCCAACAACAAGGCCATGGCGGAAATCCTCGCCGCACTGAAGGAAGCCGGTATCGCGGAGCGCGACCTGCAGACATCAGGCTTCATGATCAACCCGCAGTACCAGTATCCGCAGAGCTCGAACGGCGAAAACCCGCCGCCGGTGCTGACGGGCTTCCAGGTCACCAATACGGTGACGCTGCGCGTGCGCGATCTCTCCAAGCTCGGCGAGATCATGGACAAGGCCGTAACGCTCGGCGCCAACCAGGGCGGCGGTATCCGCTTTACCAACGACAAGCCGGAAACGGCCGTCAGCGCGGCGCGCAAGAAGGCCGTCGAAAATGCCATGGCCAAGGCCAAGGAGCTGACGGATGCCGCCGGCGTCGGGCTTGGCCGTGTTCTGGAAATCTCGGAAACGAGCTACCGCGCCGAGCCCATGCCGATGATGCGCGCCATGGCCAAGGACTATGCCGCCGAAGGCGGCGCCGTTCCGCTCGCCACCGGTGAAAACAGCTACTCCGTCGTCGTCAACGTGACCTTCGCTCTGGGCAAGTGAGCAGCGCAGGAAAGAATGCATGAAAGGGGCGGGGAAACCGGCCCCTTTTGTTTGACGCATGCCGATCCGCGGAGCGTCCCCTTTCCCCTCCTGCCATCCCCCCTTCCGAGGACAGGAGGTCTCATCGTGCTGCATCCACTTTCCGCGCATCCATCCCACTCGCCAAAACGCAAAAACCCTCCCGGCTCGCGCCGAGAGGGTGGCCGTTCGCCGGCCGGGGGTGACAAGGCGAACGGCTTTCGTTCAGGCAGCGGCCGGAAAACCGGCCCGCACCTTAACGCCAGAGAACCGGGCAGTGACGGTCGTTTGCGAAAACGACGCGGCTATAGCCGCCGTAGCGGAAACCTTCGACAACGACCTTGCGCGGCGTCACGTCCGCGATGCGGGCACGGCGCAGGCCGAGATCGCGCGCCTTGGCGACGGCGAAGTCCGGCGAGCAGCGGCCGCGGCGACCCCAGTCACCACCATGGCGGCGGTCGTCGCGGCGATCCCAGCGATCACGTCGCTCCCAACGATCCCACCGGTCACGGCGATCGCCCCGGCGGTCCCAGCGATCGCTGTCGCCGCCATAATCCTGAATTTCGAGGAAGCCGTTTCGGTAGCCGACCTGTTCGATCGAGAGGTTGATGTCGGTTGCAGACGCAACAGGCGCCACGGCGGTCAGGGCACCCAAGCCGAGAAGGGCGGCGAGCATGGTCTTTTTCAGAAAATGGGTCATCAAGGGTCTCCTGTTCGCTCTGCCCTACCATCTTGCGTCGGGCGATTGAGGAGACCTTAGGGCCGCATGCCTGAACGCAGGCCGAAGCGGCCGTTCAGCCTGCGTTCAACTTCATGAACCGGTGAAGAAGGCGATGCGGGTGATCGAGCCATCCTCCAACTCAAGCAGCAGGATCTTTTCCCGGGAATAGCTTCCGCCGGCGGCGGTGCCGCGCGCCGTGAGCCGGATGGCGACGGTGTTGCCGAGCGCGTCGCTCATTACCAGGGCATCCTGGTAGGTTTCGTCATGGGCCGCGAAATGCCGGGCAAGCCGGTCGCGCAGGGCTTCGCGTCCATTGTCGCTGCCCTCGCCGATACCGGAAATCGCGACATCTTCATTCACCGTGGCGGCAAGCGCTGCGAAATCACGGGCGTTCAGCGCTTCGATCACGGCGTGGGTAATGCTTTCGGTGTTCGCCATGGATGTCTCCTTTTCCTGGGTCGCCGCAGCAACGGTTCATCGGGCAAATCGGTTCCGTCAAGGGCTCAGATGCAGGAGGATTTCGCGCCGATGCGGCCGGTCGCGATGCTCGAAGAGATAAAGGCCCTGCCAGATGCCGAGCGCCAGCCGGCCGCCCATCACGGGAATGCCGATGGAGACCTGGGTGAGTGCCGCCTTGATATGGGCCGGCATGTCATCCGGCCCTTCCAGCGTGTGCACGATCCAGCGCATGCTCGGATCGTCGGAAGGCGGCACGAGGCGGCGGAAGAACTGATCGAGATCGCGCCGCACATCCGGGTCGGCATTTTCCTGGATGAGCAGCGAGCAGGAGGTGTGGCGCACGAAGACGGTGAGCAGGCCCGTTTCCAGACCAGCATCACGCACGAACGTTTCGGCCTCGCCGGTGAACTCGTAGAGCCCCTGCCCGCGGGTCGGAAGGGTCAGGATCGTCTGCGGCATCGGCGCCTCAGCCGATCGCCCAGAACAGGCCACCGACGACCACGATGAAGGCCAGAATCACGCCCATGAAGCGCGCGAGCCCCATATTCGTATCCGTCGTATCGCCGACGATGGCATAGTAGAAATCGAGCATGGCAAGGCCTTTCTTCCGGTGTCCTCCGTGATAGCCCAGCTGCGCCGGGCTCACAACTCGACGATCGCCTGGAAGCCGCCATAGATCATGCGCTTGCCGTCGAAGACATCCTTCCAGGCATCGCCCTTCAGCCGCTCGTCGGCCATCACCTTGGCGACGATTTCGTCACGTTTTTCGCGGGATTCGTAGGTGACCCACGAGAAAATCACGATCTCCTCATCCTTCGCCTGCACGGCACGTGGAAACGAGGTAAGCTCGCCATAGGGCACGTCGTCGCCCATGCATTCGACATAGTCGATCGCGCCGTGTTCCTTCCAGACGGCGCCGGCGGTGCGCGCCATCGCCTTGTAGGCCTCGATATTGGCCTTCGGTACGGCGAGCAGAAATCCATCCACATAGGTCATGATCGTCTCCTCCTTCGGTTTAAGACCTTCAGAGGACGTGGAGCACCACACCGATCCGACAAGGGGCGTGCACTTTTTTGTGCCCGGTTACCAGGCGCCGCAATTCCGCAACTGGCGCGAATAATTGGAGGCCATGTTGGCGGCGCGCTTCGCACCCGCCTTCGCCGTGGCGCTCCAGTTGCCGCGCGAATAGCCGCCGTGACCGTGGTAATAGGCGATGTAAAGCCGGTAGGTATCGTTGAGCGCGATGCCGTTCTTGCGGTTGCTCTCGGCGTGGTACCAGGCGATGAAGCGGATCGCATCCTTGAAATCGGTGCGCTTGGCCATCCAGCGGCCCGTCACGCGTTTGTAGCTCGCCCAGGTGCCGTCCAGCGCCTGCGAGAAGCCGAGCGCCGTCGATTGGCGCTTCCACGGAATGAAGCCAAGAAGCTTGGTGCGCGGCGGGCGCGCATTATGGCGGAAACCGGATTCGGTGTAGATCGTCGCCATCAGCACGGCGACGGGCACGCCATATTCGCGCTCGGCACTGTAGGCGGCTCGCCGCCAGTTGTCGAAAAAGCCGTCGCGCTGCTCGAAGATGGCACAGGCATTCTGCGTCTGTCGTGGAACCGACGCACAGCCAGCGAGCAGCAGGAGGACGACGATCAATACGCAACGCATCGCTAATCCTCGAAAATTTCCGGATATTTATAATTGGTAAATCTTAAGGATTGGTTTTGATTCAACTGCGGTTCATCGCCTTCCATTCACCGAAGTGATCCGCCCATCAAATATGCAAATGCATTATTTTGTTGCGCTTTTTGCCCTCGCGGCCTAATCAATCTGCAACACGCCGGGCCTTCGCGAACGATTGTTCCGGAGCGTGATTTGCCCCCTCCCCACCGGATTTTGCGCTTACGTCATCCGGGCGCGGGAAGGTTTGCGACCGGGCCCTCCCAGGGCCTCAACTTCAGGAGAACGACCCATGAAGAAGCCTCTTTTCGCCGCTGCCGCCCTTGCCGCATCCGTCGCCTTTGCGCCGCTGGCGCATGCCGATATCGTCATCGGCCTCATCGCCCCGCTGACCGGCCCGGTCGCCGCCTATGGCGACCAGGTCAAGAACGGCGCGGAAGCAGCCGTTGAAAACATCAACAAGAACGGCGGCATCCTTGGCGAACAGCTCGTGCTGAAGCTGACCGACGATGCCGGTGAACCCAAGCAGGGCGTTTCGGCCGCCAACCAGATCGTCGGCGAAGGCATCCGCTTCGTCGTCGGTCCGGTCACCTCGGGCGTCGCCATCCCGGCCTCCGACGTTCTGGCCGAAAACGGCATCATGATGGTCACCCCGACCGCGACGGCCCCGGACCTGACCGCCCGCGGCCTCACCAACGTTCTGCGCACCTGCGGCCGTGACGACCAGCAGGCCGAAGTCGCCGCTGCCTATGTTCTGGAAAAGCTGAAGGACAAGAAGGTCGCCATCGTCCATGACAAGGGCGCCTACGGCAAGGGCCTGGCAGACGCCTTCAAGGCCGCGATCAACAAGGGCGGCATCACTGAGGCGCTCTACGATTCGGTCACGCCGGGAGAAAAGGATTTCAGCGCGCTGCTCACCCGCCTCAAGGCCGACGGCGTTGAGGTCATCTATTTCGGCGGCTACCATCCGGAAGGCGGCCTGCTTGCCCGCCAGCTGAAGGATCTCTCCGTCCACGCCACGATCATCGGCGGCGAAGGCCTGTCGAACAGCGAATACTGGGCGATCGGCAACGAAGCCGCTGCCGGCACGCTCTTCACCAACGCGTCGGACGCGCTGAAGAACCCGGATTCCTCGGCGGCCGTCGCCGTGCTGAAGGAAAAGGGCATCCCGCCGGAAGCCTTCACGCTCAACGCCTATGCCGCCGTCGAAGTTCTGAAGGCCGGCATCGAGAAGGCTGGCAGCGCCGAAGACGCCGCCGCCGTCACGACGGCGCTGAAGTCGGGCGAACCGATCGCAACCGCCATCGGCAAGCTCACCTACGGCGAAAACGGCGACCTTACCTCGCAGAGCTTCTCGCTCTTCAAGTGGGAAGACGGCAAGATCGTCGCTGCCGAATAAGGCCTTTGCGATCTGGAAATGCGAACGCCGGGGTTTTTACCCCGGCGTTTTTGTTTGTGGGCGCTTCACCGTCCCGCGCGAAATTTCTCCTTCAGCCGCGCGATATCCGCAGCACTCCAGTCCGTCACACCGGTCACGGCAATCCACGGCTCGACATAGTGCTCGCCGGCATAGACATGGCCCAGTCCCATCGGCGTGGTCGTCGCCATGGCAAGGTCGAGCGTCAGCTGCAGGAAGGTGACGACCGGGTACCATTGGAAGTCCGGTGAGACATCCGGCCCGCGCGGCGAAGCCATCCAGGCCGGCTGGCGGTAGAAAGCGTAGGGATCGTAGAACACGATCGGATCGCTGGCATATTGCAGATAGACGATGCGCATCGGTCCCCAATGGTCGCCCGCCTCCGGCAGCGCATTGCGCTGGCTGGTGAAGCGCACATAGGAACCGTCACGGAAGCGCGGCAGCCAGGCCGGCGTATCGGGATTGCGGTCCGCCGTCATCTTGCGCCAGATGCGGCTCGGGAATGGCGGGCCGGACCAGAGCGCGCCCTGATAGGGGTCACCGATCACCTCGAACAATTCCGCCGATTGCTCCGAGGACAAGGCACCCAGGCTGAGGCCGTAGAGATAAAGTTTGGGTCGGCTCTCCTTCGGCAGGCTCGTCCAGTGGCCGTAGACGGCGTGAAAGAGCGCGCGCGCGGCCTCCGCGCCATAGTCCGGCTCGGCGAGCAGCGAGAGCCAGCTGGCAAGATAGGAATACTGGATGGCGACGCTGGCGATATCGCCATGGTGCAGATACTCAACCGTGTCGATACCTTCAGGATCGACCCAGCCGGTCCCCGTCGGCATGATGACGACGAGCGTCGAGCGCTCGAAGCCACCGACGCGGATCAGTTCGTCCAAGGCGATCTTCGCCCGCTCCTCCGGCGTCTCACCGGCGTTCAGGCCGGCATAGACGCGCAGCGGCTCCATCGCCGGCTTGCCGGTGAAATCGGCGATATCCTTGGCGCTCGGTCCGCTGGCCACATAGGAGCGCCCCATCCGGCCAAGCGCGTCCCAGCGCACCAGCGAGGCGGCGCTTCCGGATTTCAGGGGATCGGTGGGTTCGGCGGTGTCGGGCTCGATCACCTGGTCGAGCCGGCGGAAGGAAGAATCCGCTGTGTGCAGCACGAAGCGTACCAAGAGGCCATCCGCCAGCGTCCAGAACAGCGTCGCCGCGAGTGCCGTGCCGATGACATAGGAGAGCCTGCGCGGCGCTGCCCGGCGCGAGGTGCTGGCGAAGAGTTTGACCAGCAGTGCAAAGAAACGGCCAAGGCCGATGAAGAGCGTAAAGACGACAAGGGCAATCAGGCCGACATAGAAGGGATGCGCCGTCTCGATCGGCGGCAGCTTCATCAGCGTGCGGATGGAGTTCTGCCATTCGGCCGTGCGCCACAGGAAGACCAGCACCACGACACCGCAGATACCGCCCGCCGCCGCCTTCAACCCGAGCCGCACCCGGTCCTTCGGCTCCGGCAGTTCCAGCCAGAACCACAAGAGCGACAACAGCACGCCGAGACCGTAACCGCAGGCCATGGCGACACCGGAGAGCAGGCCCTGGGTGATGTAGGTGCGCGGCAGGAGGCTCGGCGTCAGCGATGCCGCAAAGAACAGCGTGCCGAGCACGAGGCCGGTTGCGGAGAAGGAGAGGAGAAAACGCCAGACCCGATCCCGCACAGCACGCTCCTTTCGCATCCAGGCCCAAACCTTGCACGGCAGCCGCCGGGAGGCAACACGGCAGGCCGAAATGCAAAAAGCCCCGCGGCCTTTCGGAGCGCGGGGCTTTTCGTGTCTGTTGCGTCGCCTCAGCTGTCGAGGAACGAACGCAGCTTGCGCGAGCGGCTCGGGTGCTTCAGCTTTCGCAGCGCCTTCGCTTCGATCTGACGGATACGTTCGCGGGTCACCGAGAACTGCTGGCCGACTTCTTCGAGCGTGTGGTCGGTGTTCATGCCGATGCCGAAGCGCATGCGCAGGACGCGCTCTTCGCGCGGCGTCAGCGACGCCAACACGCGGGTCGTCGTCTCGCGCAGGTTCGCCTGGATGGCGGCGTCGATCGGCAGAAGCGCGTTCTTGTCCTCGATGAAGTCGCCGAGGTGGCTGTCTTCTTCGTCACCCACTGGCGTTTCGAGCGAGATCGGCTCCTTGGCGATCTTCAGAACCTTGCGGACCTTTTCAAGCGGCATGGCGAGCTTTTCGGCCAGTTCCTCCGGGGTCGGCTCGCGGCCGATCTCGTGCAGCATCTGGCGCGACGTGCGGACGATCTTGTTGATCGTCTCGATCATGTGCACCGGAATGCGGATCGTGCGCGCCTGGTCGGCGATCGAGCGGGTGATCGCCTGACGGATCCACCACGTCGCGTAGGTGGAGAACTTGTAGCCGCGGCGATACTCGAACTTGTCGACTGCCTTCATGAGGCCGATATTGCCTTCCTGGATGAGATCGAGGAACTGAAGGCCACGGTTGGTGTACTTCTTGGCAATCGAGATCACGAGACGAAGGTTGGCTTCCACCATCTCCTTCTTGGCGATGCGGGCTTCGCGCTCGCCCTTCTGCACCATCGAAACGATGCGGCGGAACTCGGCGATCGAGATGCCGGTTTCCGTGGCGAGGTTCTGGATCTCCTGGCGGATGTCGCGGATCGTCGTGTTTTCGCTCTTGGCGAACTCCTTCCAGCCGCGGGCGGCCAGATTGGCGATGGACTTCATCCAGTTCGGATCGAGTTCCGCGCCGGAATACTGCTCAAGGAACGAGTCGCGCTTGACGCCGTAGCTTTCAGCGAGACGCAGCAGACGGCCTTCGTTCTGCATCAGGCGCTTGGAGATGTCATAGAGCTGCTCGACAAGGCTGTCGACGCGGTTCTGGTTGAGCGACAACGACTTGACGGCCGTGATCAGCTCGTCCTTGAGCTCCTTGTAGCGGCGCTCCTGGGCGGGAGACAGCGTGCCGGTGGCCTGCAGGCGGGCTTCCACCTGCTGGTCCTGCAGCTTGCGCAGCTTCTTGTAGGTCTCGGCGATCGTGTCGAGCGTTTCCATGACCTGCGGACGCAGTTCCGCTTCCATGGCGGCGAGCGAAAGGTTCGACTCGTCGTCGTCCTCTTCCTCTTCCTCCGGCGGCAGGCCTTCGCCGCCGACATTGGTGATGTCGTCGTCGTTGGCGGCGCGCGGCCGGCGGTTCTTTTCCTTCTCTTCGGCCGCCTTGCGGTCGGCCTCGATCTTTTCCGGGCTCTGGAACTGCGGGGCAGCCTTCGCCTCGGGACCGGAATAGGTCGTCTCGAGGTCGATGATCTCGCGCAGCAGCGTCTGGCCTTCGTTGAGTTCATCCCGCCAGATGATGATGGCCTGGAACGTCAGCGGGCTCTCACAGAGGCCGGCGATCATCGTCTCGCGGCCGGCTTCGATGCGCTTGGCGATGGCGATTTCGCCCTCGCGCGACAGGAGCTCCACGGAGCCCATCTCGCGCAGGTACATGCGCACCGGATCGTCCGTGCGGTCGGTCGGCTCTTTCTTCTTGGCTGCCGCAAGGGCGGTGCCGCTGGAAGGGGCGAGCTCGCCGCCTTCGCTCTCGTTGTCGTCGTCGCCGCCGTCGTCTTCGCCCGGAGCCGCCTCTTCGGCGTCCTCGTCCTCGATGACATTGATGCCCATGTCGGAGAGCATGGACATCGTGTCCTCGATCTGCTCCGAGGTCACTTCCTCGGACGGCAGAACCGAATTCAGCTCGTCCATGGTCACATAGCCGCGCTTCTTGGCGGCCTTGATCATCTTCTTGACGGCATCATCGGAAAGATCGAGAAGAGGGCCGTCGGATGCGCCTTCGCGTTCGTTTTCGACTTCCTCGTTCTCTTTGACCTTTGTCGCCATTTATTTCGTCGCTTTCTTGAGCATCCAGTTTTCAAGCGGTCAGGGTTTCCGCAGCCGAGCGCCCTTCGGCTTGCGCAATCGCCTCTCGGCGCTCCTGACCTAACGGATTGACAATTAAATCCTGATTAACCACAGCCCGGCCCGCCGGCGTGTGGACGTGTCGCCAAGGCGACACAATTGACATGACTTCCCGATCCGCCGTACCCATTCCTTCTCAGCCAACAATGGTGATTCCCAGAATTTTCGGTTCCGTCAAGCTTTTCCGGTAAAAAAGCCGTAAAAGGCTCCGATTCGGGTTCGCGAACATGAAAGTCGACGGATCCGGGAGATTGAGCCTTCATGTAGGCGTAAATCCCGAAAAGGCAAGAGCCAACCGCGCCTCGCCCCGCACACCCGTCCGCGCCCCGATTCGCACGCCAAGGTTTAAACGGGCCTTTCAGAACGAGCGCCCATCCACCTTGTTGATCGTCAATGTCTCAAGATCGATCGCCGGAATACAGCGCAGATTGACCGCCGCCATCCTGTTCCCCTTGGGATCGGACCCTTCGCCATAGGGCGCAATCCCGCACTTGGCGCAGAAGTGGTGCTGGATGACGTGGCGATTGAACGTGTAAGTCGAGGCGTTCTCCTTCGGCGTCGTCAGCCGCAGGTTTTCCGCCGGCACGAAGGCAAGCAGCCCGCCGCGCCGCCGGCACAGGGAACAGTTGCAGTCGAGCCCGCTGTCGAAGTCGCCCTCCACCTCGAAGGCGATATTTCCGCAATGGCAGCTTCCTTCGTACTTCATACCAAATCCTCCTTTAATGCCAGTCCATCACAACCTTGCCGGAATTGCCCGAGCGCATCGCCTCGAAGCCGTCCCGGAAGTCGTCGATCTTGATGCGATGGGTGATGATCGGCGACAGATCGAGCCCACCCTGCACGAAGGCGATCATCTTGTACCAGGTCTCGAACATCTCGCGGCCATAGATGCCCTTCAGCGTCAGCATCTTGAAGATCACCTTGTTCCAGTCGATACCAAAACCATCGGGCGCGATGCCGAGAATGGCGATCTTGCCGCCATTGTTCATCGTGTCGATCATCGAGCGGAAGGCCGGCGGCGCACCGGACATTTCGAGGCCGACATCAAAACCCTCGGTCATGCCGATCTCGTTCATGACGTCCTTCAGGTCCTGGCTGGAGGCATCGACGACATAATCGATGCCGACCTTACGCGCGAGATCGAGGCGGACGGGATTGATATCGGTGATGACGACCTTGCGCGCCCCGGAGCGCTTGGCGACCATCGCCCCCATGATGCCGATCGGCCCCGCACCGGTGACGAGCACGTCCTCGCCGACGAGATCGAAGGACAGCGCGGTGTGCACGGCATTGCCGAAGGGATCGAAGATCGCCGCCACCTCGTCGGGCACATCATCGGGGATCGGCACGACATTGTATTCGGGGATGCAGACGAACTCGCCGAAGGAGCCCGGCCGGTTGACGCCGACGCCCTTGGTGTAGTGGCAGAGATGCCCGCGCCCGGCGCGGCAGTTGCGGCACTTGCCGCAGACGATATGCCCCTCGCCCGAGACGCGCTCGCCGACCTTGTACTTGGTGACGGACGAGCCGACCTCGGCGATCTCGCCGACGAATTCATGGCCAACGACCATCGGCACCGGAATGGTCTTCTGCGCCCATTGGTCCCAGTTCCAGATATGCACATCCGTGCCGCAGATCGCCGACTTTTTCACCCGGATCAGCACGTCGTTCGGGCCGACCTCCGGCACCGGCACAGTCTCCATCCACAGGCCGACTTCGGGTTTTGCTTTAACCAGCGCGCGCATCATGTTCGACATGACGAAACCTCCGCAAGGGATTCAGAAGACTCAGGCAATCACGCCCAGTTCACGTCCGACTTCAGCAAAGACCTGTATAGCCTTGCGAACATCCGCCTCGCTGTGCGCCGCCGACATCTGGGTGCGGATGCGCGCCTGGCCGCGCGGCACTACGGGGAAAGAAAAGCCGACGACATAGACGCCCTTTGCCAGCATGCGGCTTGCCATGTCCTGCGCGAGCGTTGCGTCGCCGAGCATGACGGGAATGATCGCATGCCCCTCTCCCGCCAGCGTGAAGCCGAGCTTGGTCATCTCGCTGCGGAACAGATCGGCATTGGCATAGAGACGCCGCCGCAGCGCATCGCCATTGTCGATGAGATCGAAGACCTTGAGCGAGGCGGCTGCGATGACCGGGGCCAGCGTGTTCGAAAACAGATAGGGCCGCGAGCGCTGGCGCAGCCATTCGACCACCTCGCGCTTGCCCGACGTATAACCGCCCGAGGCGCCACCGAGCGCCTTGCCGAGCGTGCCGGTGATGATATCGACACGGCCCTCGACGCCGCAATGTTCGGCCGAGCCGCGGCCATGTTTGCCGACGAAGCCGACGGCATGGCTGTCGTCCACCATGACCATCGCGCCGTATTTTTCAGCCAAGTCGCAGACGCCGCCGAGATTAGCGATGATGCCGTCCATCGAGAAGACACCGTCGGTCGCGATCATCTTGAAGCGGCTGCCCTCAGCCTTCTTCAATTCCTCTTCCAGCGCCGCCATGTCGTTGTTGGCATAGCGGAAGCGCTTCGCCTTGGAGAGGCGCACGCCGTCGATGATCGAGGCATGGTTCAGCGCGTCGGAGATGATGGCGTCCTCCTCGGACAGCAGCGTCTCGAAGAGACCGCCGTTTGCATCGAAACAGGAGGAATAGAGGATCGTATCTTCCAGCCCGAGGAACGAGGAGATGCGTGCCTCGAGCTGTTTGTGCTCCTCCTGCGTGCCGCAGATGAAGCGCACCGAGGCCATGCCATAGCCGTAGCGATCGAGTGCCGCCTTGCCGGCCTCGGCCAGTTCCGCATTGTCGGCGAGGCCGAGATAGTTGTTGGCGCAGAAATTCAGCACGCGCTCACCCGATGCGACGGCGATCTCACCCGCCTGCTTGGACGTGATGACGCGCTCCGATTTATAGAGGCCTGATGATTTCAGGCCGGCGATTTCGGATTGCAGATGGGTGATGAAGGCGGAGGTCATGGCGGGCACTCGCAAATACCGGAGGGAACGAAAGGCTTAGGCCGTACGCTGGGCATAGGCGGACAGCAGCGGCTCGAAATCCTCCATCGCGGGGAATTTCTCATAGCTGTGTTCGGCTGGCGTGGCCGCCCAGGCGAGCTTCTCGCTCATATAGGTCTCGACGAAGGGACTGTACCAGCCGGTGTCCTCCAGCATGGTCGGCCGCACATTGACGAAGAAATCGAGGCCCTGCGGCCGGGTGAACATCCAGGTCATGCAGTCAGGGCAGAAATGATGCCCCGCTTCCCGGCTCGCCCCGGCAACGACCGGCTCGCCCTCGACGACGGCAAAACCCTCCGTCGGGATGGCCGCGCTCAGCGAATAGGCGCTGCCGGACATGCGCTGGCAGCCGGTGCAATGACAGGCCATGGTGATGAGCGGCGGCGCGCTGATGCGGATTTTCACCCGCCCGCAGCGACACGCGCCATCAAGCGGCAGTTTCGGTCGGTCCATGGGCTCGGCTCCCCTTCCGATTGCGCCGGCTTGTCTTTTTAGATCGTAATGCCGGCGAATGGCTCCACGATGATAGTTCTAGCGCAGCAAAAGCCGGCGTAAAGGGTTGCCGCCTGCCTTTCCAAACTTTCAGGTCCGTTCGCAGGCGATCAGCAGGAACATCGGCCGGTTGAGCTCGACCTGCCATTCCGGATGCGCGGCAAGCTGCGCTTCGCTCGGCCGCCACTCCTCGACATGGCGGATCACAAAGCCGGCCGCGATCAGCGCATTCAGCGTCGTGCCGAGCGTGCGATGGTGCTTGACGACGCCCTTGGCGAGCCAGTCCGTCGTGCGCGGTCCCTCGACCAGATAACCGTCCACCGGCCAGACCGTGCGCCCGCCGACCTCGGCCCAATCCGGCGTCGACGGCGCCATGTAAAGCGGGTGCTCGATGGTGAAGACGAAGGGCGCCCCCGGCACGAGGGCGGCATGGATAGTGCGAATGAGCCGGTCGAAATCCGCGATGTAGTGAAAGGCGAGCGAGGAATAGGCGAAGTCGAAACTGCGCTGCGGCAGGTCCAGATGATCGAGATCGGCAATCTCGTAACGCACGGCCGGCGACAGCGTCTCAACCTTCGCCCGCGCGATCATGTTTTCCGAGAGGTCGAGGGCCAGAACGCTCTCGGCCCCCTCGCCCGCCGCATAGCGTGCGAACCAGCCGAAGCCGCAGCCGAGATCGACCACCCGCCTGCCTTTCAAATCCGGCAACAGGGCACGCACCGATTCCCACTCCGCAGCACCGGCCAGGCCATGCACCGAACGCGGAAGACTGCTGTAGCCCTCGAAGAAGGCAGGCTGATCGTAGATATTCTGGGCCATGGGATAATTCCTTTCGGCCCCGACATACCCCCGTTCCGTCGATCGGCAAAGCCGCACTTTCTGGCAACCTCTTTTGCGCAGGGTTGACAGGAGCGCCCCGCCGCTATCGGGTGGCACCCGCGAAAGGATGCAGGCGATGACGATACTCGACAGGTTTTCCCAGAGGGACCGCGTGGCGCTGGTAACCGGCGGCGGACGCGGTCTCGGCTTCGAGATCGCCAAGGGCTTGGCGGAGGCCGGCGCCCATGTGGTGGTGACGGGCCGCACACGCGCGACGCTTGAGGAAGCCGTGGCGAAGATCGCGGCGGCCGGCGGCAGCGCCTCGTTTGCGGCCTTCGACATCGCCGACCGCGCCGCCCAGCGCGCGGCCCTTGCCGAAATCGAGGACAATCACGGCCGGCTCGACGTGTTCGTCAACAATGTCGGCGCGCGCGACCGCCGGCCACTCGCCGACATGGACGATGCGGCAATCGACGAACTGATCCGCACCGATCTCTCCGCCGGCGTCAGCCTGTCGCGCGATGCCGCGGCCCTGATGAAGCGCAACGGCCACGGCCGGCTGATCACCATCACCTCGATCGGCGGCCATGTCGCCATGCCGAACGACGGCGTCTATCCGGCCGCCAAACACGGCCTCACCGGCCTGATGCGCAGCATGGCCGTCGAATATGCCCCGCACGGCATTACCAGCAACGCCATCGCCCCCGGCTGGTTCGCCACGGAAACCAATGCCGCGATGGCCGCCAACGACGACCTCATGCCCTTCGTGCGTCAGCGCATTCCCGTCCAGCGCTGGGCGCGTCCCGACGAAATCGCCGGTGCGGCCCTGTTCCTCGCCAGCGACGCCGCCTCCTTCGTCAACGGCCATGTGCTGGTCGTCGATGGTGGCATGACGGTCAGGATGTAACCGGTTATCCCGCCGCCGCGGCCTCCAACGGCGCGATATCCAGCTTGACCATCTTCAGCATCGCCTCGGTGACGCGCCTGACCTTGTCCTGATCGGGATCACTCATCAATTCGCCGAGCCGCGTCGGGGCGATCTGCCAGGAAAGGCCCCAGCGGTCCCGCAGCCAGCCGCATTGCTCCACGGAGCCGCCCTCCTTCAGCGCATCCCAGAGCCGATCGAGATCGCCCTGCGTCTCGCATTCGACCATGATGGAAAAACTGTGGTTGAACGGATCGAGCGGGCCGGCCTCGATGGCCATGTAGCGCTGGTCGCCCAGCGTGAAGCTCGCGATCCTGACACTACCCGGCGGGCCGCTCGGCGTCTCGGCCGGCAGGCCGGAGATCCAATGGATCGAGGAGCCGGGAATGAGCGACGTATAGAAGCCGATCGCCGCTTCCATATCCTTCTCGAACCAGAGATGCTGCGTGACTTTCATCGGAACGTCCTCCTGTGCGCATACTCAAGGACGAACAGGGCGATAACGTTCCGACACCTCCCCGCTAAAAATCCGGCTAACCGGCAAACTCCTCGATGACGGCGAGAAAGGCTTCGCCGAACCGGTCGCGCTTGGACACGCCGATGCCGGGAATGTCGAGCAATTCCTCCAGGTCGCTCGGGCGCTCCTTGGCAAGCGCAATGAGCGTCGTGTCCGGGAAGACCACATAGGGCGGCACGTCGAGGTCCTTGGCGATCGAGAGCCGCTCGGCGCGCAGCAATTCGAACAGCTCGCGGTCCGAACCCGACAGGTTCGAGCGCTCGCGCGCGGCGGGCGAATTGCCGGCCTTCGCCTTGCGTCCTGTCTGCGGGCGGTCCTTCCGGAACAGAACCTCCCGCTCATGGCGGAAGACGGCACGCGCCTCCTCCTCCAGCTTCAGCGCACCGAAGGCCGAATGGTCGACGCTGATCAGGCCCATGGCCAGCAATTGCCGGAAGATCGACTGCCAGATGCGCGGCGCGATGTCCTTGCCGGCGCCGAAGACGGGCATCTCCGTATGGCCGAAACGCTGCGTCTTCTCGTTCTCGACGCCCATGAGCACGTCGATGACATGGCCCGCGCCGAACCGCTCGCCGGTGCGATAGACGGCGGCCAGCGCCTTGATCGCCGCCTCGGTCCCGTCCCAGGTCTCGACCGGGTTGCGGCAGGTGTCGCAATTGCCGCATCCGCCGGCATGCGCCTCGCCGAAATGCGCCAGGATCGCCTTGCGGCGGCAGCCGGCCGTCTCGCAGATGGCAAGCAGCGCCGTCAGCTTGCCGCGCTCGATGCGCTTGACCTCCTCGGCCGCATTGCCCTCGTCGATCATCCGCCGCCGCTGCACGACATCGGCCATGCCATAGGCCATCCAGACCTCCGACGGCAGGCCGTCACGCCCGGCGCGTCCCGTCTCCTGGTAATAGGCCTCCACCGAACCCGGCAAATCAAGATGGGCGACATAGCGCACATCCGGCTTGTCGATACCCATGCCGAAGGCGACGGTGGCCACTAGGCAGAGGTTCTCTTCTTTCAGGAAGGCATCCTGGTTGGCATCACGCACCGCCCGGTCGAAACCCGCATGATAGGGCAGCGCACGCACCCATTGCGTGTTCAGCCATTCGGCCGTGTCCTCCACCTTGGCGCGCGACAGGCAATAGACGATGCCGCTCTCGCCCTCGTGCTTCGACAGGAAACGCAGGAGTTGCTGGCGCGGCTGGTCACGCTCGGCGATCTCATAGGAAATGTTCGGCCGGTCGAAGCTCGTCGTAAAAACCTCGGCGTCCTCAAGCCCCAGACGCTCGATGATATCGTCGCGCGTGTGCGGATCGGCCGTTGCCGTCAGCGCGATGCGCGGCACGCCGGGATAGCGCTCGCCGAGCATGCCGAGCGCCCGGTATTCCGGCCGGAAATCATGCCCCCATTGCGAGACGCAATGGGCCTCGTCGATGGCGAAAAGCGCGATCTTGGCATCCGCGACGAGTTCGGCAAAACCATCGGTGACGATTCGCTCCGGCGTGACATAGAGAAGGTCGAGTTCGCCGGCGCGCATCGCGTCGCGAACGGCAAAGAACTCCTCGCGCGACAGCGACGAATTGAGCCCGGCCGCCCGCACGCCGAGCTGCTTCAGCGCCTCCACCTGGTCGCGCATCAACGCGATCAGCGGCGAGATAACGATGCCGACGCCCTGCCGGCAGAGCGCGGGGATCTGGAAACACAGCGACTTGCCGGCGCCCGTCGGGAACAGCACGACGGCATCACCGCCCTGGGCGACATGCTCCACCACGGCCTGCTGCTTGCCGCGAAAGGCGTCATAGCCATAGACGCGCTTCAGCACGTCGAGCGGCGTGGCAACAGGCGCATCGAAAAGCGCGGCAAGGGAACTGGAGGATCTGGTCTGGGTCATGGTCAGCACGTTTTCCCCCATTCTTGCCAGCCCGTCCACATCGGCAACCTCTTGCCCCCGACTTTTAACGTCAAACACAATGTTCTTTATTTGTTCCAAATTCAAGATAAAGTTGCAGTCGTGGAGGAAAAAGCATGACGGATGTCTATGCAACACTCGGCGCTTCGGACGCCGCCGCGACAGCGACGTTCTACGATGCGGTGCTCGCAACGATCGGATGGGCCGTGCGGGACGATTTTCCCGGATGGCGCAGCTATTCCAAAAACGGTGGGCCGGACGGTTTCACCCTGTGGCTCTGCACGCCCTTCGATGGCGCAGCCCCCAGCGTCGGAAACGGCACGATGATCGGCTTCCCGGCGGCCGCGCAGAGCGTTGTCGATGCATTTCATGCCGCAGCACTCGCCCATGGCGGCACGGACGACGGTCCACCCGGCCCGCGTCCGCACTATGGTCCGGACTGGTATTCCGCCTATGTTCGCGACCCCTCGGGCAATAAGCTGGCCATCGTCTTCAACGGATGAAGGTGGCGGCTGGCCCGCAACGCATGGCTCGACAGCCTGCCTGAACGAACCGATAGGCATTGCCGGCGCTAGAGCCTTTCCGCTTTTCTCCGAATCGCGGAAATGCTCTCTCTCTTTGTTTACACGCAATTCCGGACGCAAAACCGCTGCGCACTTTTGCTGGAATTGCTCTAGCGTGCAGCTGGGCCTTTCACACGGCCGGACATGACGCCAAAACCCTCGATGATCGCTTCCTGGCTTTCCAGGCGGACGGTCTCGTTCTGCACTTCCTGCAGAGCGCGAAGGATTTGCGGCACGCGTTCGCCGTCGCCCTCCTCCGTCGCGAGCGCCAGGTCGCGTTCGAGTTCACGACGCTGCCAGAGCAGGGCGCGGGTGCGCTTGTGCAGGGCGAGGGCCTGCTGGTAGCCTTCGTTCGCATCCTCGGAGGCGGCCTCGGCCGTTGCCGTCCAGAGGCGGGAGTTGCGCACCTGTTGCTCGAGGCCCTTGAGCAGCGCTTCAAAACCGGCGGCCTCCAGCTCCTCGATCAACCGGGCGCGGTCAAGCCGCGCACCGACGGCACCGGCAATGCCGATCAGCGACGACCAGAGGCGTTGCAGGTCGCGGTTCTCATATTCGATGATGGCGATCTCGTCATAATGACTGAAGAGAAGGTCGGGATGATTGACCACCGTGAGCGCCAGCACGCTTTCGCGAAGTGCCGGCAGTTCCTGCGCACCGCGCACCAGCGCCGAACGGGCAAGCCGGTCGGAGATGCCTGACGGCATCGCATTGCCCTGCGCAGCACCCCGGCCTCCGCCACCCCTCGGCTGCCGGTTGCCGGAAAAGCTTCCGCCGCTATTGTTGCCGCCCTGCCGCTGGACGGGACGGAAGAAGGTGTTCAGCCGGTCGCGCATGTCCTGCTGGTAGTGGCGGCGCACGTCCTCGTCGGCAATGACCGCCGTGATCTGGCGCAGGCGCGCCTCCAGCGCCGCGCGGCTTTCCGGCGTCTCGAAATTCGCGCCCTGCACCTCGCGGTTCCAGATCATCTCCGCCAGCGGGCGGGCACTCGCCATCACCTTGTCGAAGGGCGCCCGGCCCTCATGGCGCACGAGATCGTCCGGGTCCTTGCCATCGGGCAGCAGGGCGAAGCGCACGGTGCGCTCCGGCTTGATGAAGGGCAGCGCGAGATCGGCGGCGCGATTGGCCGCGCGGATGCCGGCGCCATCGCCGTCGAAACACAGCACCGGCTCCGGCGTCATCTTCCAAAGCAGGTCCAGCTGGTTTTCGGTGAGCGCGGTGCCGAGCGGTGCCACGGCGTTTTCGATGCCGGCCTGGTAGAGCGCGATCACGTCCATATAGCCTTCGACGGCAATGATGGTGCCGGTGGTTCTTTCGTCTTGCGCGGCATTGCCGGCGCGGCCTGCCCCTTGCATGCTCTTGCGGGCGCGGGCGTGATTATAGAGAACATTGCCCTTGTGGAAGAGTTCCGTCTCGTTGGAATTCAGATACTTGGCCGGCGCATCCGGCGACATGGCGCGCCCACCGAAGGCGATGACCTTTTCGCGGATCGACAGGATCGGGAACATGATGCGATCGCGGAAACGGTCATAGGACACCGGGATTTCCGGCCCATGAACGACAAGACCGCAGGCCTCGATCGCTTCCTTCGGCACGCCCTTGCCGGCGAGGTGCTCCTTCAGCGCGTTGCGGCTGTCCGTGGCAAAGCCCAGGCGGAAGGTCTCGATGGTGCGACCCGTCAGGCCGCGGTCGCGCAGATAGGCGCGCGCCTTGGCGCCCGCGGGCGTCTGGAGCTGGTCTTCGAAGAAGCGGGTCGCCATTTCCATGACCTCGACGAGGCCCATGCGCTCCTTTTCACGCTGTTCGGCCTGCACGTCCGGCTGGGGCATGGCGACGCCCGCCATGTCGGCGATCTGCTGCACGGCCTCGGGGAAGGACAGCCCGTCGAGATCGGTGAGGAAGCGGAAATGATCGCCCGAAACGCCGCAGCCGAAACAATGGTAGCGGCCCTTGCGGTTCTCGCAGTGAAAGCTCGGCGACTTCTCGCCGTGGAACGGGCAGCACGCCCAGTAGTCGCCGCGCGAGACATTGGTCTTCTTGCGGTCGAAGGTCACGCGCCGGCCGATCACGTCCGAAATGGGGACGCGGTCACGGATCTCGTCTAGAAAAGCGTTGGAAAAGCGCATGGCAACCTCGGTTGGGGTTCATATAACCATCCATGGGGCCAGCCGCCAGCGATAGTCGCCCGCCCACAGCAATTCACAGGCCCACGGTCACCGTTGCGCCAACCTGCCAGAAGGCATGCCGAAAACAAAAAGGGCGGCTTCAAGCCGCCCTTCCCACTCGACACCCATTGCCCGTTACTTCAACAGGTCCTTGACCACGCCCGAGGCCTTGGCGAAATCCATCTGGCCAGGGAAACGCTCCTTGAGCACGGCCATGACCTTGCCCATGTCGCGCAGGCCCTGTGCGCCGATCTCGGCGATGACGCCGGAAATCAGCTCGCGCACCTTCTCGTCGGAGAGCTGCTCGGGCAGGAAGCCCTTGATCACGGCAATTTCCTGCTGCTCCTGGGCGGCAAGCTCCGGGCGGCCGTTATCGGCAAAGATCTTTGCCGATTCCTCGCGCTGCTTGATCATCTTGGCGAGGATCTGCAGCACTTCGTCGTCCTCGACCGGGCCCTTGCCCACGCCGCGGTTGGCGATGTCGCGGTCCTTCAGCGTCGCCTGGATCAGGCGCAGCGTGGAAACACGGCAGGCGTCCTTTGCCTTGAGGGCTTCCTTCAGGTCGTTTGCGAAGATTTCGCGCATTCTTTTCTCCATGAAAGGCGGTCGGCGCGGGATGCGCGACCAAGCCTTGTCGTCGTTTACGTGTGCATGCTCATAGACCGGCAAAGGCCACATCCGCAAACGGATTGCGCAAGCGGTTGATTCCAAACGCTTTATAATTCAACGCAATCCACAGGCGGCGGTTGACCCCGTCATCCGCTTTGTCTATTTTCCGGCACCTGCACGAAATTTGGCAATCAGGGCGAACCAACGCGGGTTTCCGCGCGCCTTTGCCTGCGACCTCAAATGGTGCCTGGTCCCCCGGCTTTCAAGCCGGTGGTGCTCGGTGCCGGAAACGGGATGAACATGACCTCGACCCCCGCATGGACCACTGAAAAGCCGACCGCCCTGCTCGTCCTCGCCGACGGCACGGTCATCGAAGGCAAGGGCATCGGCGCCACCGGCAAGGTGACCGCGGAAGTCTGCTTCAACACGGCGCTGACGGGCTACCAGGAAATCCTGACCGACCCCTCCTATCTCGGCCAGATCGTCACCTTCACCTTCCCGCATATCGGCAATATCGGCGCAAATGACGAGGACATCGAAGACCTGACGCCCGCCGCCCGCCACGGCGCCGTCGGCACAATCTTCAAGGCCGATATCACGGATCCCTCGAACTACCGCTCGGCAAAACATCTCGATGCCTGGCTGAAGGCCCGCGGCATCATCGGCCTTTCTGGCATCGACACACGCGCGCTGACCGCCTGGATCCGCGAAAACGGTGCACCGAACGCCGTCATCGCGCATGACCCGAACGGCGTCTTCGACATCGATACGCTGAAGGCGGAAGCGAAGGCCTGGAGCGGCCTCGTCGGTCTCGACCTCGCCAAGGTCGCCACCTCCGGCCAGTCCTCGCGCTGGAGCGAAAAGCCCTGGGTGTGGAATGAAGGCGCCGAAGACCTCGCGGACGGCGACGTGAAGTACCACATCGTCGCGCTCGACTATGGTGTGAAGCGCAACATCCTGCGCCTCTTTGCCGGCCTCGGCTGCAAGGTCACCGTCATGCCGGCAACGACCAGCGCCGAAGACGTGCTGGCGCAGAAGCCGGACGGCGTCTTCCTGTCAAACGGCCCGGGGGACCCCGCCGCAACCGGCGAATATGCCGTCCCGGTCATCAAAAAGCTGATCGAAAGCGGCCTGCCGATCTTCGGCATCTGCCTCGGCCACCAGATGCTCGGCCTCGCCGTCGGCGCTACCACCGAAAAGATGCACCAGGGCCACCATGGCGCAAACCACCCGGTGAAGGACCACACGACCGGCAAGGTAGAAATCGTCTCGATGAACCACGGCTTCGCCGTCGCCTCGACCTCGCTCCCCGAGGGTGTGGAAGAGACCCACGTCTCGCTGTTTGACGGCACGAATTGCGGCCTGCGCATCGTCGGCAAGCCGGTCTTCTCCGTGCAGCACCACCCGGAAGCCTCCCCCGGCCCGCAGGACAGCCACTACCTCTTCCGCCGCTTCATCAATCTGGTGCGCGAGAAGAAGGGCGAGGACGCCCTGCCGGAAAGGGCATAAGCGGTCTCGATCCATCGACATTCAAAAGGCCCCGGAGATCATCTCCGGGGCCTTCTTCATTGGGCAATTTCGTTTGGTGGTTACGCTCTCTGCCGCACCAGCCGGTAGAAGCGCCAGTTGAGCAGGACTGCTGCTGCGGCAAGCCCACCGACAAAGCCGAACCAGATGCCGACGCCGCCGAAGCCGCCCGGGAAGGCGAAGAACCAGGCGCAGAAGAAGCCGATCGGCCAATAGGAGATCAGCGCCATGACCATCGGGATACGGGTATCCTTGAGGCCGCGCAGCAGGCCGGCGGCGATGGCCTGGAGGCCGTCGACCAGCTGGAAAATGCCGGCGATGACGACGAAGGGGCCGGCGATCGCCAGAACCGCCGCCGAATCCTTGCCTGCCTCGTCGAGGAAGATTGCGGCGAGCGTCGTGGGGATGCTGGCAAAGAGCACGCCGCCGCTTATGGAAATGACCACCGCAACAGCAAGCACGGCCAAGGAAGCTCGTACAACGGCGAGATGATCGGCGCGGCCATGGGCGACGCCGACGCGCACCGTGCCTGCCTGCGCCAGGCCGAGCGGAATCATGAAGGCGATGGAGGCCAGCTGCAGCGCGATGCCGTGGGCTGCGAGTTCCAGCGTGCCGATATTGCCCATCAGCAGCGACGCACCGGTGAAGAGGCCGACTTCCGCCAGCATGGTGAAGCCGATCGGCAGACCGAGATGCACGACCTCGCGGAACGCCGGCCAGTCCGGCCGCCAGAAGCGCACGAAGAGTTCGTAGCGGCGCATCTCCGGCCGCCACTGGATATAGGCGGTCAGAAGCAGGAAGCTCAGGATATTGACCGCGACCGAGACGATGGCCGCACCCTGGATGCCCAGGGTCGGGAAGCCGAAACGGCCAAGCACCAGCGCATAGGCGAAGAAGGCGTTGATCGACAGGATCGTGATGGTGACATAGAGCACGATGCCAGCGCGGCCGACCGCGCTGACGAGGCCGCGCAGCGTCATGAACAGCAGCGCAGGCGCCATACCCCATTGCACGATCTTCAAGTAGCCGCCGGCAAGGGCGGCCACTTCCGGCTTCTGGCCGGCATAGAGCAGGATGCGTTCCGCATTGTAGAAGATCGGCGCCGTCAGTGCCGAATAGAGGAGCACGACCCACATGCCCATGCGGACTGCCCGGCGCACCGCGACCGGGTCACCGCGCCCATAGGCCTGCGCGACCATCGGCATCACGGCATTGGCAAAGCCGGAGCCGAAAATGAACAGCGTGAAGAAGAACTGGCTGGACAGGACCAGGGCCGCGAGAGGAACAGCACCGAGGCGGCCGACGATGACGACGTCGGTCGTATGAATGCCGAGCTGGGCCAGCTGGGCGCCGATCAGCGGCACACCCAAGGCGAAGGTCGCCCGGAAATGGGCGCGCCAGCTGTTGTCCGCGCGATGCGTTGCCATGTGCATAATAGTTCTCACTTTCGCATCGCTTCCGATCACAAGTTTCGGCCGCGATCAATCGAATAGGATTGATGATCTCATCAAAAATGCGCGATTGCGGTCAAAACGACCGCGTTTTCTCGAAAATTTCGTCGAAATGTCACGTTTGAAAGCGGTTCAAGCCCCTTCCCGCGTCAATTTCTCCGTCGGACCTGTTCCTGCCCCACGCAGCCTGATTATGAAGATCAGGAGGCCGACGAAGAGGATCGCGGCCGCCACCGCATAGGGCGCACCGGCAAAGACGACGGGTGCCTGGGGTCCGGTGAAGTGGCTGAATGCCTGGGTGAAGATCAACGGCCCGATGATGGTGGTGATGCTGGAGACGCTGGTCAGCGCGCCCTGCAACTCGCCCTGTGCCGAGGGCGGCACGCGGGCCGAGGCGATGGAGCGCAGCGGCGGATCGGCAAGGCTTTCGAGCGCCGTCAGCAGGATCACGGCATAGACCATCCAGCCCTGATAGGCGGCGGCGTAGCCCGAAAGCCCCAGCACCGAGAAACAGAGGCCGATGACGGCCGTGCGGTATTCCCCGAGTTTCGGCACGACGCGCGGCAGAACGAAGCCCATAACAATCGCCCCGCCGATGCCGAAAACACCGAGCGACAGGCCGATCTGCCCTTCGCTCCAGCCATAACGCAGCGCCGCAACGAAGGGCCAGACGGCGGGATAGACCGCGTGCGACAGGTTATAGCAGAAGAAGACGAGGCCGACCCAGAGCACGCCTTTATAATTGCGCATCTGCAGGAGCGCGCCGAGCGGATTGGCGCGCGACAGCTCGAAGCGGCGGCGGTTCTTCATGTCGAGGGTCTCGGGCAGCAGGATCCAGGCTGCGATGAAATTGAGAAAGGCGATGGCCGCCGCGCCATAGAAGGGAACGCGCGGACCGAACTCGCCGAGCACGCCGCCGATGACAGGCCCGATGACGAAGCCCGTGCCGAAGGCGATGCCCATCAGCCCGAAGTTTTTCGCCCGCGTTTCGTCGTTCGAGATATCCGCGATATAGGCGGCCGCGGTGGAAAAACTCGCGCCGCTGATGCCCGCCAGGATGCGCCCGATGAACAGCATCCAATAGCTGGTCGCCAGAGCGCAGATGAGATTGTCGATGGCGAAAGTCAGGACACAGGCCAGCAGCACCGGCCGCCGCCCGAAACGATCCGACAGGTTGCCGATGAAGGGTGCGAAGAGAAACTGCATGCCGGCATAGACCAGCAGCAGCCAGCCGCCGTCGATTGCCGCCTGGCTGAGATCGTCGCCCGTCAGTTCGCGCAAATAGGCCGGCAGGACCGGCATGATGATGGCGATGCCGATCACATCGAGGAACATGATCATGAAGACGAGAAAGAGCCCCCGCCGGGTGGACCTGGCATCGATCATGGAAAGACCTCGAAAAGAATGGCGCCCACGCCGCGGGCAAAATGTCAGGTGCCGACTTCTAATTAAGTTTTCACAGCGAAACAATCCGTGAACATTGCAAATCTTTTGATGATTGCGATGCGTTTCCTTGAGGGATCGGCGGCAAATGCCCTGGCCGCGCCGACCGTCAGCGTATTGTCAGCTTTCTCGTGGAAAGTTGCGGCTCGGACCGGATTTCCCCTCGGGAAGGCCGAGGCCGGCATTCCTCGCGAGGTCACCATGACGCCCCAGACCTACCCTTCGGTCTTTCCGAGACCGGTTTTGGCAAGCCAGTCCGTCAGCATCGTCACAGGCCTCTATCTCTTTTTTCTCATCATCCGGGATTTCTGGCCCGAGACCCTGGCGCGGCTTGGCGAGCGGCCCGGCACACTCGCTCTCCTGACGGCGGGACTGGCCTGCCTCTTCGTCGGGACATGCGTGATCGTGTCTTGGAAGAAAATGATGATGAAGCCGCTACTCGTCGCGCTGGTGCTTCTTACTGCCGGTGCGGTCTGGCTTTTGGATCGGGATAGCCCCTTCCGGGCCTTTGGCGGCGATATCGCCAGCTTCGCCACGCATATGGCGCTGTTCGGCCTCCTGCCGGTGGCGCTGCTCCTGTGGATCCGCATCCGGCACGGCTCGTTCTTTTGGCAGATGCGCGGCAATCTCGCGGTCGCCATTCCTGCCATCGCCATCGCACTATCAGTGATGACGATCCACCTGACGGACTATGTTGCGATTGCCGGAGAGGAAATTGCCGGCGTCGGAGACGCCGGCTCGGCGGTTACGGCTCACCCTTGAACGTATCGCAGGCATCGACCCGGCCGGTATCGAAGCCGCGCTTGAACCAGCGGCGGCGCTGGTCCGAGGTGCCGTGGTTGAAGCTTTCGGGAACGACATAGCCCTGCATGCGCTTCTGCAGCGTATCGTCACCGATCTGCGTTGCGGCGTTCAGCGCCTCCTCAAGGTCGCCGCTCTCAAGCAAGCCCTTCTGCTGGGTGTACTTGCCCCAGATGCCGGCATAACAATCGGCCTGAAGCTCGACGCGGATCGACATCTGGTTGGCCTCGACCTCGCTCATGCGCTGGCGCTGCTGGTTGAAGCGCGGCAGCACGCCGGTGAGGTTCTGCACATGGTGGCCGACTTCATGCGCGACGACATAAGCCTGTGCGAAGTCGCCCGCCGCATCGAACTTGTTGGCAAGCTCGTCGAAGAAGCTCATGTCGAGATAGACCTTGCGGTCACCCGGGCAATAAAACGGGCCGGAGGCCGCGGAGGCAAAGCCGCAGGCCGATTTGACGGAGCCGGAGAACAGCACCATCTTCGGCTCCTCGTAACGCTCGCCGGCCGCCTGGAAAATGCCGTTCCAGGTGTCTTCCGTCTCGGCGAGAACCGTTGCCATGAAGGCCTTGGTTTCCTCTTCCTTCGGCGACGAGCGCTGGCTGGCATTGTCGGTCTGCTCGAAGCCGGGGCGGCTCGGCTGCCCGCCGCCGTCACCCATCACCTGCAACAGGTCGATGCCCATCGCCTTGAAAATGAAGTAGATGACGACGAGGAAGATGATGGTGCCGATGCTCATGCCGCCGCCGGCGCTGCGTCCGCCACCCATCGGGATGCGGAAGCCGCCATTGCCGCGACCGAACGGATTGCCTCCCCCCATCGAGGGGCCGGGACCGGGTCCGCGCTGGTCCTCGATATTGTCCGACTGGCGACGACCTTTCCATTCCATGGCGCATTTCCCCGCATTGATTGCCGACGAACGTCCACGGCGTGAATTCGTTCCTCAGCAAAAACTTATAGGGCCAGCCGCGCCGCCTTGCAAAACGAAAAGCAGCGTTTCAACGGCGCCGGAAGATCGCATTGAAACGCTGTCCCCAGCCCGCCTCGCGGATGGCCAGCGCGCCGGCCGCCACGAAGATCATGCTGACGAGGGCAGCCGCAAGCCCGCTCGCAAGGCCGGACGTACCGTCGAAGATCATCATGCCCATCACCCGGTGCGGAACAAGCGTGAAAAGCCCCGCCACCACGATGCCGCCAAAATACATGCCGGCGACATGGGCACGGTGGGCGCGGATATTGTGCTGGCGTGCCGTCTGGATCGCCCGGACGCTGCTCGCGATGACATAGATGGAAAGAAGATGGATGGGACTGAAGCCGCCCACCGTGTTGATGCCGTGAATGAAAAAGGTCGAAAAGCTCGTGAGCACCATCAGCACCAGCCAGATTTTTCCGAGCAGCCGATGGGCCGGCCTGCCCTTGGGACGGGCAAGCAGGATGGCACCGAGCACGGCGGCCGGCAGCACCGTCGCGACATGAAACTGAATGGCGAAGGAGGCGTTGAGGAGCGGTTCGAAGGTCATGGCAAACTCGGTGGTTCGGTGGAAAGGGGCGGTTGAATTCGCCGCCGTCTTCGGCCAATGATCGGCCCGCCTCAAACGCTTTGGCCCGAATGGACGGAATACTTCGTGGAACGCCCCTTCCTGCAATCCGCGCTTCGTGAGCTGCAGGTCTTCCTGCGCGCGCCGCGCTTCTGGGCGACCTTCGGCGCGGTCGTGCTGATCTTCTGGGTGACCGGTCCCTATGGTACCGCCGAGCGTCTGGCCACTGCGCCGCGCCTCGGCTTCTGGCTCGTCCAGCACGCCGCCGCCTGGAGTATCGCGGTCGTCACCATCGTGCTGGTCAACACGCTTCTTCTTCAGCGCGTGCCGAGCCTTCTCGGACGCATGGCGATCGGCACGCTCATCGCCGGCGCGCCCGTCGGGCTCGCCACGGAGGCGATCAGCCTGGCCACCTTCGGCGGCACGCCCACCGTGGCAACCATCGTTCAAAGCATCGCCAGTGGCTTGCTCCTCTCCGCCCTTTTCTGCGGCCTCACCTTCATGACGATGAGCAGCAAGCAGGCCGAGGCGCTTTCGCCACCACCACTGCCTGCTTCCGACGCAACGGAGGAGCGCGCCGAGGTGCTGCTGTTGCGCCGGCTGAAGCAGGAGAACCGCGGCCCGGTCCTGCACATGACCGTCGCCGATCACTATACCGAGGTGACGACGAGCCGCGGGCGGGAGTTGGTGCTGCTGCGTTTTTCCGATGCGCTTGAGGAGTTGGGGGCGACGGCCGGCTTGCAGGTGCACCGCTCGCATTTCGTCGCCGATGTGCATGTCGATAGATTGCTGCGCTCCGAGGGCCGGCTGTCGATCCTGATGAAGGACGGGCGGGAAATCCCGGTCAGCCGCAGCCGCATGGAGGCGGTGCGCAGCCGCTGGGGCTGATGGATTTTTTCAAGGGCGGTGTCGGATCGACCTTTCGCCTTTCGTCTCTAGGTATGCATTCAACACATCGGCCAGGAGAACCCCATGAGAAAGATCATTGTCGGCGCCTTTATCAGCCTTGACGGCGTCATGCAGGCACCGGGCGGTCCGGAGGAAGATCCGATCGGCGGTTTCACGTTCGGCGGCTGGGTTGCGCCGCTCTTCGACGAGAAGATGGGCGCTGCGATCGGCGAGATGTTTTCACATCCCTTCGATCTGCTGCTCGGCCGCAAGACCTATGACATCTTCGCCGCCCACTGGCCCTATGCCGACAAGAACGACCCGATCGGCCCGCTCTTCGACCGCATCAACAAATATGTCGCCACCCGCAATCCGGGCTTCAAAACCACCTGGCAGAACAGCCATGTGCTGGGCACCGACACGGTCGCCGCGGTGAAGGCGCTGAAGAGTGAAGACGGGCCGGATCTCCTGACGCAGGGATCGACGGACTTCCTCAAGACGCTGTTCGAACATGACCTCATCGACGAGATCAACGTCTTCACCTTCCCGGTCATTCTCGGCAAGGGCAAGCGGCTGTTCGGCGAAACCTCCTTCCCGCGGGCGCTGACGCTGGTGGCGTCGAGCACCAGCGAAAACGGCATCGTCATCAGCAAATATGCCCGCGCCGGCGACGTCACCACCGGCTCCTTCGAATTCGAAACGCCGACAGACGCCGAACTGGAGCGCCGCCGTAACCTCACCTGAGCGCGTGCGGCCTTGACCGCCACCTCCGTTGCAGTTCCTATTCCCCGGCGGAAAACGGGAGGATGGTATGAAAGCGGCACGGCTGGAGGCGATCGGCGGTTTTATCGTTCGCGACGTGGAAAAGCCGGTGCCCGGCCCGGACGATCTTCTCGTGCGGGTGGAGGCCGCAGGCATCTGCGGCACCGACCGTCATCTCTTCCACGGCGCGTTTCCCTGCCGTCCGCCGGTGACGCTCGGCCATGAATTTTCCGGCATCGTCGAGGGCATCGGCGATGCCGTCCTCGATTTCCGCCCGGGTATGCGCATCACCGGCGACCCGAACATTCCCTGTGGCCGCTGCGCGCAATGTCGGCGCGGGCGCATCAATCTCTGCGAAAACCTCCAGGCCATCGGCATCCACCGCGACGGCGGCTTTGCCGACTATGTGCTGGTGCCGCAGCGGCAGGCCTATGAACTGCCGCTGTCGCTGCCGCCGGAACATGGCGCCTTCTGCGAGCCGCTGGCTTGCTGCCTACACGGTATCGACATGGCGGGCATCGAGCCGGGCAGCTCCGTGGTGGTACTCGGCGGCGGGGTGATCGGCATGCTCACGGTCCAGCTCGCCCGCCTTGCCGGCGCGACCTCCGTCGTGCTCGTCACGCGCCAGGCCGTGCGCCGGCAGCTGGCCGAGGAAATCGGCGCCACCCACTCCTTCGACCCCGGTGCCGGCGATGCAATCGCGGGAATTGCCGGCCAATCCGGCCTCATTCCCGGCGGTGCCGACGTCGTCATCGAATGTGCGGGTGTGGCGGAAACCATGGCGCAAGCGCCGAAACTTGCCCGGAATGGCGGCACCGTGGTCATCCTGGGCGTGATGCCGAAGGGGGAGAAGGTCGAGATCGAACCCTTCGACCTGCTGTTCCGCGAGGTGAAAATCCTCACCTCCTTCCTCAACCCGCATGCCCATGGCCGTGCCGCGGCACTGATCGCGTCTGATACGATCAAGGTCGATAGGCTGATCTCGCGCCGCATCGGCATAGACGATCTGCCGGATGCCGTGGCGAACCCGCCACGCACCAGCGAGGTGAAGGTGCTCGTCATGCCCGGTCTGTAAGAGGAGTCAGGCCAGCCCCTCCTCCGCCACCATTTCCCGAAGCCATGCCGAAAAGGCCGCCATGGCCGGCGTGACGCTGCGCGATTGCAGCGATGTCAGCCAATAACTGCCGAGCGCGACGCTCGTCTTGAACGGCTGCACGACGGCACCGGAGGACAGCAGCCGCGAAAACATCAGCGGCGGGGCAAGCCCGACGCCAAGTCCCTGCAACACCGCCTCGATCATGGCGAGCGAGGTATCGAAGACGATGGCATTCTGAGGTGGCGGCGTGCGCGGCAGACCGGCAGCCTCGAACCAGCGGGTCCACTCGTCGCGGCGGTAAGAACGCAGTAGCGTCAGGCCAAGCAAGTCTTCCGGCGCCTTCAGATCGCGCGCGACATTCGGGATCGCCAGCACCGAAAGCGGCGCATCGAAAAGCCTGGCGGCATCCGTGCCGTGCCAGGCGCCGGCACCGAAACGCACGGCGAAGTCGAGCCCTTCGGCGGCGAGATCGACGCGGTTGTTGTTGGTGGAAAGCCTGACCTCAACGAAGGGATGGCGCTCGCGAAAACGTGCAAGCCGCGGCAGCAGCCAGCCGACCGCGAAGGTGCCGACCGCACCGACCGTCAGGATTTCCCGCACATGGCCGCCGCGAAAACGCTCCACCACATCGGCCATGCGGTCAAAACTGTCGCGCAGCACCGGCAGCAGGCTCTCGCCCTCCGCAGTGATCATCAGCCCGCGCGGCAAGCGCTTGAACAGCACGACCCCGAGCTGGTCCTCGAGGCTCTTCACCTGATGGCTGACGGCGGCCTGCGTGACGTTCAGCTCGATGGCCGCGCGGGTGAAACTCAAATGCCGCGCGGAGGCCTCGAAGGCGCGAAAGGCGTTCAGCGGAAGATATGGCCGGACCATGGCAATGCCCTAGTTTTCCTCATGGCTAAGACCAGTATTGATCTTTTGTCAGCCCATCAAGCGGTTGCTATCAAGGCGGCACAAACCACTCGAAATCAGAGGAAACGGGATGGACAAACGTCTTTTCGCCGCCGGCGCCCTGCTGGCTGCAAGCTTCGCGGCGCCGGCCGAAGCCCGCATTATTTGTACCATCGTTGCGGATGCCGGCAGCAATGAGGTCATCATGGAAAAGGGTGACTGCAAAAGCCGCGTCACCCCCGCCTCCACCTTCAAGGTGCCGCTCGCGGTGATGGGCTACGATTCCGGCTTTCTGGAAAATGCCGACGAGCCGGAACTACCTTTCATGAAAGGCGATCCGGACTGGCTGGGCGATGTCTGGCGCCAGCCGACCGGACCGCGGCGCTGGATGAAATATTCCGTCGTCTGGTATTCACAGCAGATCGCGAAATTCCTGGGCTACGAGAAGCTGCGCGACTATGCCGAGGCCTTCGGCTACGGCAATGCCGATGTGACCGGCGATCCCGGCAAGAACAATGGGCTGGAACGGTCCTGGATCGCCTCGTCCCTGAAAATCTCGCCGCGCGAGCAGGTCGCGTTCCTGAAGCAGCTGGTCAATCACGAACTGCCCGTCTCCGCCGACGCCATGGACGCCGCGATGGAGATCGTCGAGGGCCAGGAAATCGGCGGCGGCTGGCACGCGAAGGGCAAGACCGGCATGGCCTTCCCGCGCCAGGCCGACGGCAGCTTCAACTATAATACGCCCTGGGGCTGGTATGTCGGCTGGGCGAGCCGCGGCGAGCAGACCGTGGTTTTCGCGCGGCTGATCCAGGATGAGAAGAAGCAGGAGCAGCGCACGAGCTTGAGGGCACGCGACAGCATTCTCGCGGAACTGCCGGGCATTCTCGCCACGGAATGATCTAGCGCGGCGGCACCATGCCCATACCCTTGCGGGCGAGGCCAGAGACGTTGAGCGCGAGCTTGCGCCGGAACACCGGGGACGCGCCGATGACGCGCAAGGCGAGATTGCGCAGGATGCGGCCGAAGACGCTGCGCACCATCGCCATCCGCGTCAGACGGTCGGCGAGCGCCAGCACCTCCACCGCAGCCGGGCGGCGCTTCTCCTCATAGAGGTCGAGCGTCGTCTCCGGCGCCTTGCCGTTCAGGACATCGGCCAGCAGCTGCCCCAGCACCACGGCATCGACGATCCCGGTGTTCATGCCCTGCCCGCCGGCCGGGCTGTGCACATGTGCGGCATCGCCCATGACGAAAACAGGGCCGGAGCGATAGTGCGCGGCGACGCGGTGATGCACACGGAAGCGCGAACTCCAGATCACATCCCGCACACGACCCGGCACCGTGCGCGGCCCGCGCGCATCCAGCAGCGCCTGCACGAAAGCGGCATCCGGTTCGGGCGGCGCCTCCTCGACCGGTGCGACGATGCGAAAGTGGCCGCCCGGCAGCGGCGCGACGACACCCATGCCTTCCGGCGAGAAGAGCAAGGTCACCTCGTCGCTGAACCCCCAATCCATATGGACATCCGCCAGCACGAAGGAGCCCGCATAGGCCTCGCCATCGAACGCGATGCCGGCCGCCTCGCGCACCACGCTGTGCATGCCGTCACCGCCAACAAGGTAGCGGGCTTGGATCACCTGTTCACCGTCCTCCGTTGCAAGGTAAACGGTCGCGCCGCCCGCGTCCGTTTCCACTTTCGTCGCCGTCACGCCGCGGGCGACGCTGCCGCCGAGCACCGCCAGCCGCTCCGTCAGGATCGCCTCCGTCTCGTCCTGGGGAATCATCAGGACCTCCGCATAGCGCGAGGGCAGCATGGAGAAATCGAGTTCGAGCAGCGCCTTGTCATGGTCGCGCAGCGCAAAGCGCGTCAGCGGCAGGCCGCGGCGCTCCAGTTCATCCGTGACGCCGATGCGCTCCAGCACTTCCAGCGTGTGCGCATGGATGACGGCGGCGCGCGAGGTGTTCTGGCCGGCGGCGAGCCGGTCGATGATGACGGGGCGAAGGCCGGCCTGTTGCAGGGTGACGGCAAGCGCAAGGCCCGTCGGCCCCGCCCCGACGATCAGCACATCGGTTTCCTGCGGCAGCATGCTTCCCCTCCCGGAATCGATCTTGAAAAGCCCCGACAGGTCCTTAATAAGCGGGTTACAGGGCCGCCTGTTATATCGCCGGCATGCGGCTGGGGAACACCCCCTGCACTTTTCCTGTCGATTGCGCGATTTTCGGGGTTCCGCTCCCCCTGTCATTTGCCTATAAGCCGCTTCTAGCCTTGAAAGACCATTTTTGCGCGCCCGGCCCGGTGAACCCATCACCATGCCGGTTTTTCGCGCACGCGGAAGATTGGATAGAGAGATGCCCAAGCGCCAAGATTTGAAATCGATCCTCATCATCGGCGCGGGGCCGATCGTCATCGGCCAGGCCTGCGAGTTCGACTATTCCGGCACCCAGGCCTGCAAGGCGCTGAAGGAGGAAGGCTACCGCGTCATCCTCGTCAACTCCAACCCGGCGACGATCATGACGGATCCGGGCCTCGCCGACGCCACCTATGTCGAGCCGATCACGCCTGAAGTCGTCGCCAAGATCATCGCCAAGGAGCGCCCGGACGCGCTCTTGCCCACCATGGGCGGCCAGACGGCGCTCAACACGGCGCTTTCGCTGAAGCGCATGGGCGTGCTCGACCGCTACAATGTCGAGATGATCGGCGCCAAGCCCGCCGCCATCGACATGGCCGAGGACCGCGCCCTCTTCCGCGAGGCCATGGCCCGCATCGGCCTGGAAACGCCGAAGTCGCTGCTCGCCAACGCGACCGAAATCAAGGACGTCGACCGCAAGGCGCATGAGGCCGAGCGCGCCAAGGTGAAGGCGCAGCTTTCCGGCGATGCGCTCGACAAGGCGCTGGACGAACTGGAAAACCAGTGGAACCTCGGCGAGACCGACCGCAAGCAGCGCTACATGAGCCACGCCATGGCGATCGGCGCGCAGGCGCTGGACACGATCGGCCTTCCCGCCATCATCCGCCCGTCCTTTACGATGGGCGGTACCGGCGGCGGCATCGCCTACAACCGCTCGGAATTCTTCGAGATCGTCAATTCCGGCCTCGATGCCTCGCCGACCACCGAAGTGCTGATCGAAGAGTCGGTGCTCGGCTGGAAGGAATATGAGATGGAGGTCGTCCGCGACAAGGCGGACAACTGCATCATCATCTGCTCCATCGAGAACATCGACCCGATGGGCGTGCATACGGGCGACAGCATCACCGTCGCCCCGGCCTTGACCCTGACGGACAAGGAATACCAGATCATGCGCAACGCCTCGATCGCGGTGCTGCGCGAGATCGGCGTCGAGACCGGCGGCTCGAATGTGCAGTTCGCCGTCAATCCGGAGAACGGCCGCCTCGTCGTCATCGAGATGAACCCGCGCGTCTCGCGTTCCTCCGCGCTTGCCTCGAAGGCCACCGGCTTCCCGATCGCCAAGATCGCCGCCAAGCTCGCCATCGGCTATACGCTGGACGAACTGGAAAACGACATCACCGGCGGCGCGACCCCGGCCTCCTTCGAGCCGTCCATCGACTACGTCGTCACGAAGATCCCGCGTTTCGCCTTCGAAAAGTTCCCCGGCGCCGAGCCGACGCTGACCACCGCCATGAAGTCGGTCGGTGAAGTCATGGCCATCGGTCGTACCTTCGCCGAATCGCTACAGAAGGCGCTGCGCGGCCTCGAAACGGGCCTGACCGGCCTCGACGAGATCGAAATCCCCGGCCTCGGCGACGGCAACGACAAGAACGCCATCCGTGCCGCCATCTCCACGCCGACGCCGGACCGCCTGCGCATGGTCGCTCAGGCGCTCCGCCTCGGCCTGACGCCGGAAGAAGCGCACGAAGGCTCCAAGATCGACCCGTGGTTCCTCGATCAGCTCAAGGCCATCGTCGACATGGAAGCCCGCATCCGCGAGCACGGCCTGCCGGCTGATGCCGAAAACCTGCGCATGCTGAAGGCTATGGGCTTCTCCGACGCCCGCCTCGCCACCCTCTCCGGCAAGCGCCCGAAGGAAGTCGCGGAACTGCGCAACGGCCTGAACGTCCGCCCGGTCTTCAAGCGCATCGATACCTGCGCGGCCGAATTCGCTTCGCCCACCGCCTACATGTACTCGACCTACGAAACCCCGTTTGCCGGCGCGACGCGCTCGGAAGCCGAGATTTCCGACCGCAAGAAGGTCGTCATCCTCGGCGGCGGGCCAAACCGTATCGGCCAGGGTATCGAGTTCGACTATTGCTGCTGCCACGCCGCCTTCGCGCTGAAGGATGCAGGCTATGAAGCCATCATGGTCAACTGCAATCCGGAAACCGTCTCGACCGACTACGACACCTCCGACCGCCTGTATTTTGAGCCGCTGACGGCCGAAGACGTCATCGAGATCCTGAAGGCCGAGCAGACCAACGGCGAACTCGTCGGCGTCATCGTGCAGTTCGGCGGCCAGACGCCGTTGAAGCTCGCCGAAGCGCTGGAAAAGAACGGCATCCCGATCCTCGGCACCGCGCCCGACATGATCGACCTTGCCGAAGACCGCGACCGCTTCCAGAAGCTCCTGCAGAAGCTCGACCTCAACCAGCCGAACAACGGCATCGCCTATTCCGTCGAACAGGCCCGCCTCGTTGCCGGCGAGATCGGCTTCCCGCTCGTCGTGCGCCCGTCCTACGTGCTCGGTGGCCGCGCCATGCAGATCATCCATTCGGAATCGATGCTGCAAACCTACCTGCTCGACACGGTGCCGGAACTGGTGCCCGAGGACATCAAGCAGCGCTACCCGAACGACAAGACCGGCCAGATCAACACCCTGCTCGGCAAGAACCCGCTGCTCTTCGACAGCTACCTGTCGAACGCGGTCGAAGTCGACGTCGATGCGCTCTGCGACGGAAAAGACGTCTTCGTCTCCGGCATCATGGAGCATATCGAGGAAGCCGGCATCCATTCCGGCGACAGTGCCTGCTCGCTGCCCGTCCATACGCTGTCCACCGAGATCGTCGATGAGCTGGAGCGCCAGACCAAGGCTCTGGCCAAGGCGCTGAACGTCGGCGGCCTGATGAACGTGCAGTACGCCATCAAGGACGGCACGATCTATGTGCTCGAAGTGAACCCGCGCGCCTCGCGCACGGTGCCCTTCGTCGCAAAAACCATCGGCGCGCCGATCGCCAAGATCGCCGCCCGCGTCATGGCGGGCGAAGGCCTCGATGCGGCAATCGCCGCCTATGGCAAGAAGCCCGATCCGCGCAACCTCAAGCACATCGCCGTCAAGGAAGCCGTATTCCCGTTCGCCCGCTTCCCCGGCGTCGATACGCTGCTCGGCCCGGAAATGCGCTCGACCGGCGAGGTCATCGGCCTCGACACGGACTTTGCGCTGGCCTTCGCCAAGTCGCAGCTTGGCGCCGGCGTCGACCTGCCGCGCGAAGGCACGGTCTTCGTGTCGGTACGCGACGGCGACAAGGATCGCGTGCTGACGGCCGTGCGCCTGCTCACCGAGATCGGCTTCAAGGTCATGGCGACCTCCGGCACCGCCCGCTTCCTTGCCGAAAACGGCATCGCGGCGATCAAGGTCAACAAGGTGCAGGAGGGACGTCCGCATGTCGAGGACGCCATCCGCAACCGCCAGGTCCAGCTGGTCATCAACACGACCGACGGCAACAAGGCGATCTCGGACTCGAAATCGCTGCGCCGCGCCGCGCTGATGCAGAAGGTGCCCTACTACACGACCATGGCCGGCGCGCTTGCCGCCGCCCAGGCGATCAAGGCCCTCAAGCAGGGCCAGCTCGAAGTGCGCCCGTTGCAGTCCTACTTCTGAGCCATAGGGTTTCTGATCTTTTGAGAGCCGGGCGGTCCCACCGCCCGGCTTTTTTCATGTTGAGGCACCGGAACAGACGGGGTTGATTTCGAATACGCCGGCCGGCTTTGCCGTCAGAGGCTTGTGTGCGAACGCGATTTCAGAGACGTTAGGAAGACGGGGATCCGGGGTATCCGATGATTGGGACGGCATGGCGATTGCTGCGCTTTGCGGTCATGGCTTTGGTCATGGCCGGGCTTGGCGCGTCGATTGCGGTCGCCGCCGCGCAACGCGTTGCCCTCGTCATCGGAAATTCAAGCTACGATCACGCCTCCGTCCTTCCCAATCCCGGCACCGACGCCAAGGCGATCGCGGCATCGCTGGAACGGCTTGGTTTCGAGGTAAGCCTGCGCACCGACCTGTCGAAGGCAACCTTCGAGCGGGAGCTTGCCGACTTCAGCGAACGCGCTGCCGATTCGGAGCTTGCCCTCGTCTATTATGCCGGCCACGGTATGGAGATGCAGGGCCGGAACTACCTGATCCCAACCGACGCACGCCTCAAATCCGATCTCCGGGTGAAATTCGAGACGATCTCGCTGGAAGACGTTCTGTCCGCCGTCGAAAGTGCGAAGGGTCTGAAGCTCGTTCTGCTCGATGCCTGCCGCGACAATCCGTTCCTTCAAACCATGTCGCGTCAGAACAAAACCCGCTCGACGAGTCGTGGCCTCGCGAAGGTCGAGACCTATCCGGGCGTGCTCGTCAGCTACGCCGCCGCCGCCGGCACGGTCGCTGAAGACGGTCAGGGAGAGCACAGCCCCTATGCGGCAGCCCTGCTCGATCATCTGGAAACGCCGGGCCTGGAGCTCAGCCTGCTCTTCCGCAAGGTCGCCGACGACGTGCAGCAAAGGACCGACGGGCGCCAGACACCTTTCGAATACGGCCGCCTTCCCGGCACGAGCATTTATCTCAAGGCACCGCAGGAGATCGTGGTGCCGGAGAAGAAGGAGCCGGTGGTCGACGCCTGCCGCGATGCGGCGGCCCATTGGGCTGCCATCGCCGACAAGGGCGACGAGGACCTTTTCAACGATCACCTGACCCGCTTCGGCACCTGCGCCTTCTCCACGCTTGCCAAGCTCGCTCTCGCCGATCTTCGCGCGGAAAAGGCGCAGCAGGTGGCCAATGCGAAGGCCAAGGCTGAGGCCGATGCCAAAGCGGAAGCCGACGCCAAGGCCGCTGCTGCCGCAAAGGCCGATGTGGACGCACAGGCCGCGGCCGTGGCGAAGGCAGAAGCGGATGCACGGGCCAAGGCGGCTGCGAAAGCGGAGGCGTATGCAAAGGCGCAAGCCGCGGCCAAGGCCGAGGCCGACGCAAAAGCCGCCGCTGCCGCGAAGGCCGAAGCAAACGCTAGGGCACAGGCAATTGCAAAAGCTGAAGCAGACGCTCTGGCCGAGGCCGCAGCCAAGGCGGAAGCGGATGCGAGAGCAGCGGCCGCCAAGGCAGAAGCCGACGCGCAGGCCGCCATCGCCAAGGCCGAGGCTGAAGCGAAGGCCGCGGCCAAGGCGGAGGCAGAGCGGCTGGAAAAGCAGGCGCAGATCGAGGTCGCCGCCCTTCCCGTGGAAACCGAGAAGAAGCCGGCCCTGCTGCTTGATCAAAAGCGCGACGATGCGCTGCAGGTCACGACCGAACCCGCGCCGACGCAAGAGGAACTGGCGCTCGCCCAGCAGAAGGAACTCGACCGTCTCGGCTGCGAGCCCGGAACGCCCGATGGCAAATGGGGTCGGAGGACGCGCACGGCGATGGAAATCTTCAATCGCGAAACCAAGCTCTCATTCGAAACCACGGCTGCGACCATCGCAGCGCTCGACGCGATGAAGGTTCGCGACGGGCGCGTTTGTCCGCTCGTCTGCTCCCCTCTCGAGGACAAGGTCGGCGAGCAGTGCATGGCGAAGACGTGCCCGGAAGGTCAGGACCTCAACAGCAGCGGCATCTGCTTCACGCCGAAAAAGGCCTTGCCGATGAAGATCGTGCGTGAAAAGAAGGAAAAGCCGGCGAAGGCCCGCACCGCGACCCGCGAAAAGCCCACTAAGGAGCGCCCGGCCGCCCGTACCCCGAAGACGAAGCAGCGCGCCGTCGCCGAGAAGCAGCCGACCGTCGTGGAAAAGAAGCCGGTGCAGCGGAAAACGGCCACGGCGACAGGCAATTGCATCGTCATAACCTTCTGCGATCACTGACGCGAATTGCCTGTCTCGAACATCTGTCGGGTCGAGCTTCGTAACCGCGGATGATCGGCAACCCCTTGCCAGCGATATAGCTGGAGCATTGCGGCCCGCTAAGGCTTATCACTCCCAGCCTTTTCGTCGGCTTGCGCCACCTCGTCCTGGATGTCCCGCTGCTTGGCGGCGGCAGTGCGGGCGGATTAGCTGCGGCTCATGAAAGCCTCCTCAGAGTTCGGTCGGTCGGATGTTATCGACGCGGACGGTTCCGGCGACCACTTCGCGCGGGCCGTCAAGCGGATAGGTGCCGTTCGTCTCATCGACGACGGTGTAGAGTTTCTCGTTTCGGAAGGCGCTCGACGAGGTCGTTGAATTGCCGTCGCCGGGCAGCGCGTCGATCTCCATAAAATCCAGCTCTGCTTCCGCCGCGACGACGCGCGCATCGCCGCTGGAGCGTGCCCGCACCACGACCTCACCCTGTTTGGGCGCAAGATCCCAGTTCGTATCCGTTTCGGCGGCGATAGGAATGAGACGGTAAAGCTTCAGCTGCTCGGGGTTTGAATAATCGGCGACAGGCGTCGGCGTATCCTGCCGCGGCGCGTTTTCATCGAAGCCGACCGACCAGTCGCGGGCACGTGCCGCCATGCCCAGTGGGGTAGGATGAAGGGGGGTATCGTCGCTGCCGGTGACAAAGCGCGGCTCGGCGCTCGCGACACCGTCATTGCTGCGGCCGGCTTTCGACACCGCAAATTGTGGCACAGCGTCCGCCTCGATGATTTCCTTGCGTCCCGTCTGAGCGGAGACGACGCTTCCAGTGTCCGGGACCGTGCGGGGTTCGACGGGCACAACCTGCTCGTCTTTTTCCTCGTAGCCAACCTCACGGCGTCCCGCGTCATGCATCGCCTGATCGCCGGTCACCTCGCCGGCAAGCTGTTTGAAGTAGCCGGAAATCGTGTTCATCACGCCCATGATCTATCCTCACAGTTTGGTTTCGAGGCGGGCCATCGCCGCTCTCAGGATGCCGCGAAGCTCATCGTCGGCGATCTGCTGGGCGGCGAAGGCGGCGTCGGGCTCGATGCCCGGATCCTCCTCGTGGTCGTTGACCGTTTCGTTGTCGCGCGCCATCGCAATGAGCGCCGCACGTGCCTCGGGAACGGTCGCGACCACGGATAAGAGTTCAACCAGCAGCCGCCGATGGGCGTTGATCCTGCCTTCGAGATCGATCGAATTGCCGATGGTCATGCCACGCGTCTCCCACGATGTTTTGCTAACGGCAGCATCCAGGGATTGTTCCAAGCCCTGTGGGTGCCAAGCTACCTGCGGCAAAAAAACTGGCTTTTTGCGGCCGCAATCTGCTATAAGGATCGTTCAAACGCTTTCGACGGTTCCGGAGATTCTTCTCCGGAGACCGTTTTCTTTTGCGTTCTTGCAGGCGGGAGCCTGCGCGGCGCGCTCTGAAGGACGGGATAAAATGGTTGAAAAGGTACCGATGACTCACGGCGGTTTCGTCAAGCTGCAGGAAGAACTGCGTTGGCGTCAGCAGGAAGAGCGTCCGCGAATCATTGAGGCGATCGCAGAAGCGCGCGCCCACGGCGACCTATCGGAAAATGCCGAGTACCATGCTGCCAAGGAAGCCCAGAGTCACAACGAGGGCCGCATCACGGAAGTCGAGGACTACGTTGCGCGCGCCGAGGTCATCGACCTCTCGAAGATGTCCGGCACGAAGATCATGTTCGGCGCCAAGGTGAAGCTCACCGACGAGGATACCGGAGAAGAGAAGGTCTATCAGATCGTCGGCGACCAGGAAGCCGACGTGAAGCAGGGCCGCATCTCGATCTCCTCGCCCATCGCCCGCGCCCTCATCGGCAAGGAAGTCGGCGATTCGATCGAAGTGAACGCGCCCGGCGGTTCCAAGGCCTACGAGATCCTTGCCGTCACCTGGGGATAAAAGCCGCCTCATGCCGTTTGTAGAGGACATGCGGGACGTCGAAGTCATCGCACCGAATTTCAAACGCCGCCTGTCGGGCGTAACCTCCACGATCATCCAGCTCGTCCCGGTGCAAAATGCACTGGGACAGAAGGTCGTGACGCTCGGACCCGGATTGCCGGCGATATTGCCGGCAATGCCCTACCGCGATCTCGTCCGCCTCTGGAGCCTACCGCGCAACGGTACACGCCGCGTCTGGCACGCCCGCCGCAATGTCGAGATGCTGTTTGCCCTGCTGCTGCGCGACGTGCTGCGCATGCCGTTACGCATCCTCTTCACCTCGGCCTCGCAGCGCCAGCACAGCAAATGGACGAAGTGGCTGGTCTCGCGCATGGATGCCGTCGTCGCCACCTCCGCCAAGACCGCCACCTATCTCGACGTGCCCTCGACCGTCGTCATGCATGGCATCGATGCCGAACGCTTCTCCCCTGCCCCCGACAAGGCCGCCTTGCAGGGAAGGCTCGGCCTCGAACCGAACCGGCGATATGCCGGCTGCTTCGGCCGGGTCCGCCACCAGAAAGGCACCGACCTTTTCGTCGACACGATGATGCGCCTGCTGCCGGACCGCCCGGACTGGTCGGCGATCGTCGCCGGGCGTGCAACACCGCAACATGTCGAATTCGAAAACGTCCTGAAGGAAAAGGTGCGGCAGGCCGGACTGGCCGATCGCATTCTCTTCGTCGGCGAACACACCAATATCAACGACTGGTACCGCACGCTCGACCTGTTCATCGCGCCGCAGCGCTGGGAAGGTTTCGGCCTGACGCCGCTCGAAGCCATGGCAACCGCCGTGCCGGTCGTCGCAACCGATGTCGGCGCCTTCTCGCAGCTGCTCGACAGCGACGGAGAAACCGGCATTCTCATCCCGGCGGATAATCTTGAGGCAATGGTCGAGGCGGCAGCGCCCCTGATGGACGACGACGCGCGACGCCAGCAGGCCGGCGACAACGCCCTTCGTCACGCACTCGAGCATTTCTCGATTGCCGGCGAAGCAGAAAAACTCGGCGCAATCTATGCCCGTCTTCTCGGCAAGAAGGCCTGAGACCGACCGCGATCAATCGGCCCGCCACATCGGCAAGGTTCAGGGCCTGTCTTTTTCCCGCGCGAAGCGATCGTCATAGCCAAAACCCTCGGCAGCGAGCGCCGAAACAGCAGAATGGTTGTGGATCGTGATCCCGCGCCGCGCACAGATTTCTTTTGCCAGCCGGAAATGCGCCATGATACGGCTCCGCGCCCGCACGATGCCGGATCCCGCGACCTGTCCGGCCCGCTCGTAAAAGCGTGGCTGGTCGGCATTGACGATGTCGATGCCCAAAAGGCCGATTTCGCGCGGCTCGCAGAACATCGCGAACTGCAGCGCCGATATCGCGACGGAACCGCCCTGGAAAACCCCCTTATCAGGATCGAGCGACAAACCCGTCTCGCGCTCGCCGTCAAGGACGACAAAGGGCAGAGCCGAGAGGCTGTCGGGCGACTGAAGCATCTTCCGATAGGGTTTTCGGATATTGTCGATGAGGATAATCTTTCTGCCGTCGAGGAAGGCTGGTTCGATCTCACAGATAGCTCTGATAACCTCGGTCGAAAGAAGCAGGATGGTTTCGGGCGAAACATGTGCGCGCACGAGCGCAAAATGGCGCCAGATAAAGCGCTCGTCCTCGATCGCTATGGCCAGCGGCTCGGTGATCGCCTGTCCGATCAGCCCGATCGCGCCATTCAGCAGGATGCCGCTCCGTTTCTCCATAGTGACGAGATCGTTGTCGTTGATCGACGGCCCCGATCCCACGATGAAGATCGACGGGCCGGCGCGCTCGCGCAGAGCCGTCGCAGGCAACAGGCTCCCTACCAACTTTCCGTGATAGACGATGGCGCGGTGGCCTTCCGCATCTGGCGCCTGCAATGCCAAATAGGGCAACCAGGCATGAGCGTGGCGCCTGCTCTTACCGAGCAGCGCCGCAGCCATCTTAACCACCGAACGCCAAGGCGGTCGTTCCGACCACAGTTTCATCGTCAGCCCCTCACGCAATATAGAGAGCGTTTCCCTTCGCTATAGCCAGCTGCGCCCATCTGCGGCAACCGCCAATACGACGGGAGCGCGCTACGGCGGCTACTTGATCAAGGCGGCGCGCTTCCCGTATGGACATAATTCCGATGAACTCCTGACCGGCGCAGCCCCATGACCCTCAAAGCCGTCATCATGAACGACACTCGGTCCGACAACCATTTCGGCTGTTTCCGGGTGATGCGGATCATCGAGGAGAACCTTGCCGCGCGCGGCATCCTTGTCACGGCGCGCAGCCCTGTTCGTCACGAATGGATGAAGGATGCGGCCTTCCTAGCCGCCCTTACTGAAAGCGACGTCGTTGTCATCAATGGTGAGGGCACGCTTCATCACGGTGCACGGCGGGGAGAGATGGTGCTGCGCGTGGTGGATCATCCCGCCTGCGCCGGCAAGCCGGTCGCCCTCATCAACGCCCTCTACCAGGACAATCCGGACGCCTGGGGCCGCTATCTTGAGAAGATCGCGCTGATTTCGACACGGGATTCCCGCAGCGCCGCCTCTGCCGCAAGGCAAAGCGGAAAAGCGGTGGGCTTCGTGCCCGACCTGTCCCTTTGCGAAGCCTTCGCCATGCCGGCCGTCCCCGTCGAGCGAAACCGCCTGCTCGTCGGCGACTCCATCTCGAAGGAAATCTCGCGGACGCTCCTGCAAATCGTCGAGGATCGGCCCGATGCCTATCTTCTGCCGATCACGAAGGCGCTTAAGGCGAGCAAGGCGCATCTCCCGCTTCCGCTGCGCGCTTTCCGCGAGGGCTATATTCGCCTCCACGCGGCGGCATTCCAGCTGAAACAGCCGAGAGTGCTGTTCAACAAGACCGAAGCGGGCTTCATGCAGGACCTGCTTACCGGCTATCTACATGTGACCGGGCGCTTCCACTCGGTCTGCCTGTGCCTTGTGGCGCGAACGCCCTTCCTCGCGGTGGACTCGAATTCCTGGAAGATCAGCGCACTTCTGGAAGACTTCGGCCTCGGCAAGGAAAGACTGCTTTCCCTGCAGGATTTGAAGAGCCAAGCCGGCAGACCACAGGATGCGGCCTATTCCGAAGACGAGCTCGCGACAATCGAGGCAGGACTTCGCCAGTGTCAACAGAAGGCCAGCCACCTCTTCGACGAGATCGCTCGGCTGGCGGCAGGAGCTATAACGGCTTGAAAAGCCAGTCGATCCCCTCGCTGCCGATCTTCTCCACGAGCGTGTAGCCGTTTTTCGCAAGGAAGCGCTGGGCCGGTGTTCCGAAGATCTTTTCGAGGAAGCTGCGCTTGTTTTCGATCAGGATCCACGGCCGGTAGCGCCGGATCGTCTCGATGGCGCCGGTAAGCGCCTGCGCCTCATAACCCTCGAGATCCAGTTTCAGAAGCGAACAGGCTTCCAGTCCTAGACTGTCGATCGGCACACATTCGATATCGCCCTGCCCGACAATGCGACCTGTCACGGTCCGCGCACCATCCTTCGTACCGATGGCCACACGTTCATGGCGGTCCGACAGGCCTTTCGGATACGCAATGGCGACATCGGAGGCATTCCATTCCTCGATATTTCGCGCAAGGCAGGCAAATACATCCGGGTTGGGTTCGAAGCTGTGTACCCGCCGGAACTGTTGCGCCATCAGTTTGGTCCAGGCGCCGACATTCGCCCCGCCGTCTATCGCAAGCTCCCGTCCCGGAACGAGTTCAAGGGTTCTCACCAGATGCGCGATCTGGATGCCCGCCCGGCCTTCAAATCCGCGCCGACTTTTCTCGAGGTTCTCACCGGGAGCCGCGTCGATATCCGGAACCCAGAATTCGCCAATTTTCTGCATCTCACCTACACGCTCACCGGACCGGTCCTGGTTGAATGTCAATTGAGGGAGAACTTCGGATCGTTCCGCAGCAGATCCGTGATGTAGCGTTCTTCCGTCACATAGTCATGCGGCATCGTCGCCTTGCGCCATTCTCCCGAAAGCGACTGGCTGCGAAAGAAGTCGAAGCCGAAGAGGCTCGCCTTGGAGCAATCGGAGCGGGCCAGGAGATCCACGACCATGAGACCCGTCGTCGGGCGCGAGCCCACCGCGTTGAAAAGCGTCAGATAGCTCGCATTCGGGTAGAGGAAGAATCCCGGCCATTTGAGCACCCAACCCGGCAGGGCATCCCGGCGCGGCGACATCCAGAAGAGATAGCGCGCCTTCCTGGCTTCCATCACCTGAAACGAGAAATCGATGCTTGTCGCGATGATATCCGTTTTAGCGCCATGCGACCGGAAGTCGGGAACCGGAGCCGCGTTGCAACGGATGACGATATCATGCGCATCTATGGCGGCACCCTGGGCCCGTTCGGAGAGGCTTCGGGCATTCCCGACAAGGGCAATGGATTTGCCGCGCAGCAGATCGAAAACATCGACCTCAACGAGCGGGGAGACATAGGCGATGCCCAGAAGACGCCGGCTCTTGCCGATCAGTCGCCTCGTCTTCTTTTCCAGCTTGTGGCGGATGCGCTGGAAAATTCCATCACCATGCGCTGAGGCCATATGGCGCTTCCTCATATCCGGACCGGATCAGCCGACCGTCGTCAGGGGCTATACACTATTTTCAGAAGCAGCTCCCATCAACCGTTACAGCTCCACCAGCCCGACCTTCTTGACCTGCCGGATCGTCAGCATCGTGCGCACGGTATCGACCTGTGCGTTGGCGGTCAGTTCCTCGATGACGAAATCCTGGAAGCGGGTCAGGTTCTCGGCGACGCAGTGCAGCAGGAAATCGCTGTCGCCGGAGACCATCCAGGCCTGGCGGACCATCGGCCATTCCCCCGTTGCGGCGGCGAAGGCCTTGAGGTTGGCTTCGGACTGGTGCTTGAGGCCGACCATGCAGAAGGCGACGAGATCGTATCCGAGTGCTGGCGCATTCAGCATCGCGGTATAGCCCTCGATGATGCCGGCCTCTTCCAGCTTGCGCACCCGGCGCAGGCAGGGCGGCGCGGAGATGCCGGCGCGCGCGGCCAGCTCCACATTGGTCATCCGGCCGTCGGCTTGAAGCTCCTTCAGGATGCGGATGTCGATGGCGTCGAGTTCGGCGCGAAACATGGAAGTGTACAGACCTTTCGGGAAGGCGACCGGAAGTGACCCGAATCGCCGCATCAGCGCAACATTGTTACCGCAAGCGGCACAAATATGTCACGCGCCTTCGCTTGCCTGTTGGCAAAGCACCCACAACACTTGAAACTGGGCGCACTCCCCTCATAAATGAGCATTGAAGAGTTACACGCTGGCCCGAACCCTGACGCTTGCGCGCGGGCGGGCCGATTGAGGGGCCTTTTTGCCCTGGAAGGAACGACCATGTCCACCCCCTCCGCCTCCAAGCGGCACGTCAAAGTCCTGATCATCGGATCCGGTCCCGCTGGCTACACCGCCGCCATCTATACCGCCCGCGCCATGCTGGAGCCGGTGCTGATCGCCGGCATGGAACAGGGCGGCCAGCTGATGATCACCACCGACGTTGAAAACTATCCGGGTTATGCCGATCCGGTTCAGGGTCCTTGGATGATGGAGCAGATGCTCAAGCAGGCTGAACATGTCGGCGCCGAGATCGTCAACGACCTCGTCACAAATGTCGACCTCGACGTGCGTCCCTTCCGCATCTCCACCGACAGCGGCACCGAATGGACGGCCGACGCGCTGATCATCGCCACCGGCGCCAAGGCCAAGTGGCTCGGCATCGACACCGAACAAAAGTTCATGGGCTTCGGTGTCTCGGCCTGCGCCACCTGCGACGGCTTCTTCTATCGCAATAAGGACGTCATCGTCGTCGGCGGCGGCAATTCGGCCGTGGAAGAGGCGCTTTACCTCTCCAACCTCGCCAAGACCGTGACGGTCGTGCACCGCCGCGACGGTTTTCGCGCTGAAAAGATTCTTCAGGAACGCCTGTTCGCCAAGGAGAACGTCAAGATCGTCTGGGACCATGAGGTCGTGGAATATCTCGGCGCCGATCCGAAGCCGCCGATGCCGGCCTCGGTCAACGGCGTGAAGTTGCGCAACGTCAAGACCGGCGAGACGCGCGACGTGGTGACGGACGGCGTGTTCGTCGCCATCGGCCATGCGCCAGCCGTAGACCTCTTCAAGGGCAAGCTGCGCCAGAAGCCGAACGGCTACCTGTGGACGGCGGCCGATTCCACGGCGACGGACGTGCCGGGCGTTTTTGCCGCAGGCGACGTCACCGACGACATCTATCGCCAGGCGGTCACGGCTGCCGGCATGGGCTGCATGGCAGCGCTGGAAACCGAAAAATACCTTGCAGGTCATATGCCTGTCGCAATTGCGGCCGAGTAGAAGCCGCCAACAAAGGGCGGCGGCATCGTCCGACCGCCCACGTGGGAACAGCAAGATCAGCGACCGGGCGGGAAGCAAGCGCTCCCCGCCTTAGAGACCTATGGGGGATAGAATGGCGCTCGACTGGGACAAGCTGCGGATTTTTCATGCCGCGGCCGAGGCCGGCTCCTTCACGCATGCGGCCGACAAGCTGCATCTTTCGCAATCGGCGATCAGCCGCCAGGTGAGCGCGCTCGAGCAGGATGTCGGCATCAAGCTCTTCCACCGCCATGCCCGCGGCCTGATCCTCACCGAACAGGGCGAAATCCTCTATCGCACCGCCCATGACGTGCTGATGAAGCTCGAAGGGGTGCGCGTCCAGCTGACAGAAAACACCGAGAAGCCGAGTGGCAAGCTGCGTATCACCACCACGGTCGGCCTCGGCCAGGGCTGGCTGACGGACAAGGTGCAGGAATTCCTGGCGCTCTATCCCGACATGCAGGTCCAGCTCATCCTCGACAACGAGGAGTTGGACGTGAACATGCGCCATGCCGACTGCGCCATCCGCCTGCGCGAACCGCAGCAATCGGATCTCATCCAGCGCCGGCTGTTCACCGTGCACATGCACATCTACGCCGCGCCCTCCTACATCAACCGCTACGGCGAGCCGCAGTCGATCGACGATCTCGACAACCACAAGATCATCACCTTCGGCGAACCCGCGCCGAACTATCTGCTGGATGTGAACTGGCTGGAGATCGCCGGGCGCGATTCCGACAATCCTCGCCCCTCGGTCCTGCAAATCAACAGCCAGACCTCGATCAAGCGCGCGGCCTTGCTCGGCATCGGCATCGCGATGCTGCCGGACTATATTGTCGGGCGCGATCCGGGACTTATCCAGCTGCCCGTCAGCGCCGATATCCCATCCTTCGACACCTATTTCTGCTATCCGAGCGAGATGAAGAACTCCGCGAAACTGAAGGTTTTCAGAGACTTCATCGTGGCGAAAGCGCGCAACTGGAACTTCTGAGAAAGGCGTTTTGAGAGGCCTGCGCTTCATGCATGGCTGGCATGCACATTAAAAGATTGATGTATGCCCAAAAAACCATCATATCGCCCGCAGCTGATGCATTTCGGTGGCTTTTTCCTCCCAGTGCCACCGCACCAGCTGTTCCCCTCTGGAGGTTTTATTACCTTCAAAACTATAAAGGGCCCAAGTTCATCTTGCGGCCCTCTTTTTTTGCCTTGGGACAGGTGAAACAGATTTTCAACCTTGCTGCGAAAGTTGGCACGCGCTTCTCTTGAAGAAACGCAAGCCCTGCCCCATATCTTAGTCAGTCAATGCACATGCGGTCTTTCTCCTCCCAGTGCCGCGCGTTGGCTGTTCCCCTCTGGAGGTTCTAAAACCTTCAACCTTGCAGGGCCCAAGCTTCGCTTGTGGCCCTCTTTTTTTGCCGATTTTTCTTTTTCAGATTTTTCGGGGCACCCCTTGTATCGGCAAAGCGCGAACCCAATATCGGTATTATCCGATATATAAATCGCCGAGCGCCGATAGACATGACCGAACCAGATGCCGACGAAATCCTCAAGGCGCTTGCCCATCCGAAACGGCTGGAGATTCTGGCTTGGCTGAAGGAGCCGCAGATCCATTTCGCCGGTCAGGAACATCCGCTGGAATTCGGCGTTTGCGCCGGTCAGATCGAAAAACGCTGCGACCTTTCGCAGTCCACCGTTTCCGCCCATCTCGCCACCCTGCAGCGTGCCGGTCTCGTGACGACGCGCAAGGTCGGCCAATGGGTGTTCTTCAAACGCGACGAAGACAAGATCGCGGCCTTTCTCCACCACATCAACAGCGCCTTGTAAGCGCCTAAACTCTCCCAGCCAGAAGAAGGACTTCCCATGACCTCGCTCTTCGACCCCATCAAGATCGGCGATATCCAGCTTGCCAACCGCATCGTCATGGCGCCGCTGACGCGCAACCGCTCGCCGGGTGCCGTGCCGAACACGCTGAACGCCGCCTATTACGAACAGCGCGCCTCCGCCGGCCTGCTGATCACCGAAGCCACGGCCATCTCCCACCAGGGCCAGGGCTATGCCGACGTGCCGGGCCTCTACAAGCCGGAAGCGCTCGAAGGCTGGAAGCAGGTGACGGATGCGGTGCACAAGGCCGGCGGCAAGATCGTCGTGCAGATGTGGCATGTGGGCCGGATTTCGCATGACACGCTGCAGCCGAACGGCGGCAAGCCGGTCGCCCCCTCGGCGATCCGCGCCAAGTCGAAAACCTACCTGATCAATGCCGACGGCACCGGCAGCTTCGCCGAAACCTCCGAGCCGCGCGCGCTGGAAAAGGACGAGCTGCCCGGTATCCTCGAGGATTATCGACGCGCCGCCCGCGCGGCCATCGATGCCGGCTTCGACGGCGTCGAGATCCACGCCGCCAACGGCTACCTGGTCGACCAGTTCCTGAGGTCGGGCAGCAATCAGCGCACGGACGAATACGGTGGCTCGATCGAAAACCGTGCCCGCCTGCTGTTCCAGGTCGTCGATGTCATCACCAAGGAAATCGGCGCCGGGCGCACCGCCATCCGCATCTCCCCGGTCACCCCGGCCAACGATGCCTTCGACCCGAATCCGCAGCCGCTCTTCACCCATGTGGTCGAAGGCCTGGCCAAATACGACCTCGCCTATGTGCACATCATCGAAGGCGCCACCGGCGGTTCGCGAGAGCACCAGCAGGGCGATACGCCCTTCGACTATGCGGCACTCCGCGCAGCCTACCAGGCGGCCGGCGGCAAGGCGGCCTGGATGGTCAACAACGGCTACAACCGGGAACTGGCCATCGACGCCGTGGAGGAAGGCAAGGCCGACCTCGTCGCCTTCGGCAAGCTCTTCATCGCCAACCCCGACCTCGTGGAGCGCCTGAAGAACGACACCGTGCTGAACGCCCCGGATCAGGCGACCTTCTACGGCGGCGGCGCCAAGGGCTACACCGACTATCCGGTGCTGGAAAACGTCGCCTGACGCTTTGCACCTTTGCGGTGGCCGTTAGCCCTTCCGATCGGCCTCGCCTCACGAGGGCCGGATAGGAAAGGCGCGATAGCCACCGGACGCCCGCGGAATCCTGCTCCGCGGGCGTTTTCTTTTTGCGCGCCTCGTCTACATCTACACGAAGATAGTCGAGGACCCGCCACCCATGCTTTCCAGCCTCCTGAAGGAACGTTTCCTGTTCGTCGGCCTCGCCGCCGCCATCGTCGCCTATGCGACGGAGCATAATCTGCTCGATATGGGACGCCTTCCTGTATTGATTGCCGCCTTCGCGCTGGTCGCCGCCATCATCCTCGTTTCGACGCGCATCGCCCATCATGCGGAAATCCTCGCCTCCAAGGTCGGGGATCCCTATGGCACGATGATCCTCACGCTGGCCGCTGTTCTGGTGGAGGTCGTGGTTCTCGCGATCATGATGCAGGGCGAGAGTTCGCCGACGCTGGTGCGCGACACGATCTATGCCGCCGTCATGCTGGATATCAACGGCATCCTCGGGCTTGCCGCCCTGCTCGGCGGCATACGCCACGGCGAGCAGCCCTATAACGACGATTCGGGAAAGACCTATGGCGTGATGATCCTGACGGCTATGGGCATTTCCATGGTTGTGCCGGAATTCGTGCCGCGCGAGAGCTGGCATGTCTATTCCGCCTTCACCATCGGCGCGATGATCGCGCTCTACGGCGTCTTCCTGCGCATGCAGGTCGGGCCGCACAGCTATTTCTTCAGCTATGCCTATCCCCGCGCGGAGCGAAAGGAAGGCCTGCCGAGCAAGTCGCCGGATGAAAGCGAGCCCGCCACCCTCTCCATCGGCATCATCGTCATCGGCGTGGCGCTGATCGGCGCACTGGCCGAAGTCATGTCCGTGCTGCTCGGCGCCGGCCTCAAGGGGACGGGCGCACCGCCGGCGCTGATGGCCATCGTCGTCGCCGCGATCTCCGCCGCACCGGAAATCCTGACGGCCCTCCGCGCAGCACTCGCCAACCGCATGCAGTCCGTCGTCAACATCGCCATGGGCGCATCGCTCTCGACGGTCATCCTCACGGTTCCCGTCATGGAAGCGATCGCGCTCTATACCGGCCAGCCCTTCGTCATGGCCATGTCGCCGACCCAGACGGTGATGGTGACGATCACCCTGATCGCCGCAGCCATCAACCTCAATGACGGCGAGACCAACGCCATCGAGGGCATGACGCACTTCATCCTCTTCGCCACCTTCGTCATGCTGACGATGATCGGGCTTTGAAAAGGGCCGCGACAGTGAAAGCCCTGAACGAGACGCCGTTGCCTCCTCACCACCCCTCATCCTCGGGCTTGACCCGAGGATCCACGCGGCAAACTCAGTGGGTGTGGATGGATCCTCGGGTCAAGCCCGAGGATGACGGAGGATAGCTTGGCGGCCTTGGAGGCTTACTTGCAGGCGGCGCAGAAGCGCTGAATGCGCTTGCCGGCTTCCTCAAGCTGGGCTTCCGAGGTGGCATAGGAGATGCGGAAGTTCGGGCCGAGGCCGAAGGCGGAACCGTGCACGACGGCCACACCTTCCGCTTCGAGCAGTTCCGACACGAAGTCCTCGTCGGTCTCGATGACCTTGCCCGACGGCGCGGTCTTGCCGATCAGGCCCTTGCAGGACGGATAGACGTAGAAAGCGCCTTCCGGCGACGGGCACTCGATGCCCTTGGCCTGGTTGAGCATGGAGACGATGAGGTCGCGGCGACCTTCGAAGATCTTCTTGTTTTCCGGAATGAAGTCCTGCGTGCCATTGAGCGCCTCGACGGCGGCCCATTGAGCGACCGAGCAGGCACCCGAGGTCTGCTGGCCCTGGATCATGTCCATGGCCTTGATGAGGTTCAAGGGACCTGCCGCATAGCCGATACGCCAGCCGGTCATCGCATAGGCCTTGGAAACGCCGTTCATCGTCAGCGTACGGTCATAGAGGCCGGGCTCGACTTCGACCGGGGTGGCGAACTTGAAGTCGCCATAGGTCAGGTGCTCGTACATGTCGTCCGTCAGCACCCAGACATGCGGATGGCGCATCAGCACGTCGGTCAGCGCCTTCAGCTCGTCGTGGCTGTAGGCCGCACCCGAAGGGTTGGACGGCGAGTTGAAGATGAACCACTTGGTCTTCGGCGTGATCGCCTTTTCCAGGTCTTCGGCCTTCAGCTTGAACTTGTTTTCCTGGGTCGTCGCGACGAAGACCGGCGTACCGCCGCACAGCGACACCATTTCCGGATAGGAAACCCAATAAGGTGTCGGGATAACGACTTCATCGCCCGGATTCATCGTCGCCATGAAGGCGTTGAAAAGAATCTGCTTTCCGCCGGTGCCGACAATGGTCTGGGCGGCGGTGTAGTCGAGGCCGTTTTCGCGCTTGAACTTCTTGACGATGGCTTCGCGCAGTTCCGGGATGCCTGATACCGGCGTGTATTTCGTCTCGCCGCGGTTGATCGCGTCGATGGCGGCCTGCTTGATATTGTCGGGCGTGTCGAAGTCGGGTTCACCCGCGCCAAGCCCGATGACGTCGCGGCCCTTGGCTTTCAGTTCGCGCGCTTTCTGGGAAACGGCGATGGTGGCGGAAGGCTTCACACGGGAAAGGGCGTCGGCAAGAAAGGCCATGATGGAGATGTCCTCATCGGGTTCAAAGGCGGCTCAGGCCATGGACCCGGAGCGCCAGGCTCCATAGCGGTTAGGTCTATGTCGAATGTGCGCAGGTCTTGCAAGCGCGGCGGGCGAAAAAAGCGGGAAATGCGGGCTTGGGCGCAAAATATCATGAACGCCATCAACGGATCGAATGGATCGGGCCACGACCAGAAAACGAAAACACCAATAGGTTGAAGGAGCGCGCAATCATCAAGATTTTTACGCGAAAGATTAAGCCGGCATTAACGGATGCGGCGTAGGGTTGGGAAGTCGGGATCGTCAAGCTGATGGTGGCGCATGAGCATCTTTTCCAATCTCGTCCGGCAGCCGGACGGCGCCTTCAGTGCCCGCTTCGGGCCTTATCTCCTGCAATCCGCCCTCCAGCCGATCTTTGCCGAGCGCGCCGATGGCCGTTTGCAGATCGCCGCGCTGAAGGGGCTTGTCCGCGCCAGCATCAACGATGTGCTCTGCTCGCCGGCCGACTTCTTTCACTATGTGCCGGAGGAAGAGCGGGCCGCCGTCGACGGCCTCTGCCGCAGCCTGCACATCCTGAACGCCGGCGCTCTTGCGCGTCGCGACGTCTCGCTGATCGTCAATTTCAACGGCGGGCTCTATATGACACCGGAAGCGATCCGCCACGAGGTCGAGCGGCTGCGGCTTGCAGCGCACCAGGCGGGCATGCCGCCGGCGTGCATTGCCTGCGAAATCCGCGAGCACCCGGAAGACGCCCCTGACGGGCTCGCCCATTTTGCAGAGCGGCTGCACGAGGGCGGCTTCTCCATTGCCATCGATGATTACACCGGTGAAGACCATGACCTCGGGCGGCTTCAACGCCTCCAGCCGCAATTCGTGACCTTCGATACGGTCTGGCTTCAGGAATTCTCGGAAAACTCCGCGGGCCTTGCGCTGCTCAGGGTTCTTGTCAGTCAGTTCGCCCACAAGAACATTCACGCCATCGTCACGGGCATCGAGGATGCCGACATGATCGCCCGCTGCCGCGACATGGGCGGCCCGTTGATGCAGGGCTATCTGCTGGCCCGCCCCGAACTCGCCCCGACGAACTTCAATCTCACCTTCCCGCAGCTTGACGACGACGCGCTCGAAGCGGTCGGTGACACGCCCGTTGCAAGCCCCGTGACGGCACCTGAACCGCGTGCCCTGCGGCCCGTCCGGCAGTTCGGCAGAAGAGGTGTCTAAGACGGGAAACGGGACCGGTCTATTCGACGGAAGAGGCTGAAAATCCCGCTTTTTCGACCTGCCCTCTTTTCGCCATAATAAATGTCGGGCCTTGCCGCAATTCGGTCCTTGTCACGCCGATTTCGGCGGGCTTTTTCATCATCACGAGAACAGAGAAAATTGGGGGACGCGATGTTTCTGGATGACGAAAAAGTGGGCAACAGGCCCAAGGCGCGCGAGTCACGCGCGCTGTTCCTGATCGCCATGACGGCCCTTGTTGCCTGCGCCATCATGGTCGTCGGCCTGATGTCGCCGCCGACGGCCGGACCCGGGCTCGATGCCATCACCACGTCGGGCATCCCGGCCGCCGCCTCGCAGGTCGATCCCACGCAAAAGTGAGCCGCCGCGCCGGCATCGCCCTTGAAAGCCGCCCGCCTCTGGGCCAGTTAACGGCAAAGGGCGGGAGAATGCGATGCGACGGCACGGACGAAACTGGAACGGCATTTTTGCAGGCGCGGGGATTCCCCTCCTCCTCGCCGTTATGATCGGCACAGCAAACGCCGAAGATGCTATCGAAATCCCCAGCAAGAAAATCCCACTCGTCGTCGAGACCCTGGCCACGGGTCTCAAGCAGCCTTGGTCCGTCGAGGTCCTGCCCGACGGCAGCCCCATCGTCTCGGAAAAGCAGGGCACGCTGCGTATCGTGAAGGACGGCAAGGTCTCCGCACCGATCGCCGGCGTGCCGCCGGTCTCGACCGAGGGTCAGGGCGGCCTGCTCGACATCGCGCTCGCACCGGATTTCGCCACCAGCCGCACCCTCTATTTCACCTATAGCGCGCGCGGCGACGGCGGTGCCGGAACCGCGCTTGCCAAGGCGCGGCTCTCGCAGGACAGCACGCGGCTCGAGGACGAAACGCGCCTGTTCCTGATGAACCGCCTCACCACCCGCGGCCAGCATTTCGGCTCGCGCATCGCCATTGCCAAGGACGGCAGCCTGTTCTTCGGCATCGGCGACCGGGGCGAGGAAACGCGCGCGCAGGATCCGCGCGATCATGCCGGCTCCATCCTGCACATCAATCCGGACGGCACCCCGCATGCCGACAACCCCTTTGTCGGCACCGCCAACGGCCTTCCGGAAATCTGGTCCAAGGGGCACCGCAACCCACAGGGCCTGACCATCGACGCCAAGGACGGCACGCTGCTGACCGCCGAGCACGGCGCCCGCGGCGGCGACGAGGTGAACACACCGCAGCCGGGCCGCAACTACGGCTGGCCGCGCGTTTCCTATGGCCGTCATTATTCCGGCGCGGAATTCGAGCTCGGCTCGACGGCCGAAGGGTTCGAACAGCCGCTTTATTATTGGGATCCGTCGATCGCACCCGCCGCCATCGCCGTCTATCACGGCGCGATGTTCCCGGAATGGGACGGTAACCTCTTGGTCGCCGCGCTGAAATTCCAGCTGCTCGCCCGGCTGGAGCGGGATGAAAGCGGCGCGGTGGTTTCCGAGGAGCGGCTGTTCGATGGTGAGTTCGGCCGTATCCGCGACGTCGTCGTCGCCCCCGACGGCGCACTCCTGCTCCTCACCGACGACCAGGGCACGCTGTTGCGCGTGTCCCGCGCGACCGCAACGGAGTAACCCGCTCCTGTTAAACCTCGCCTATCGGCTATACTGGCTGCGCCGTCATCTTCGGCGCAATGCTTGCCGTAGAACTCCTCCCGGAACTACTCAACGGAGACCGTCGCGCCCACACGATCGAAGTATGACACAGTCGCTGCACCGCCACATGTCCTTTGGCACCGCAATATAAAATCATACAAAATCAGGCAAAGCCCCGTAAAATCTGCGGGATTTTTCGGCAATCGCCTGGAAATTGGCCAAAGTGAGGCATGTCCGGCGCATGATAAAACTTTTGCTTGCCAATTCAACACAAACACATCAATCTTGCGCCGTTCGGGCAATTTGCGAACACGGGAAGACCTTGAATAAAAGCGCGCCGGAGACGCGAAATAATTCCGGGCAGCCAAGATCTGGACGGTTCCCCAGGGAGCGGTGCGGTTGGCTGGCTGCGGTGAAAACAGGACCCTTTCCTCAACCTCGAGAACTGCCTGCCTAACGCCCCCTGGGGCAAAACTATATGCTGCCCGCCGCCAATATACGGGCAGAGAGAAAAGGACCTGACGCATGGCCGAGACTGGCACTGTAAAATTCTTCAACACCGAGAAGGGCTTTGGCTTCATCAAGCCCGACAATGGTGGTGCGGACATCTTCGTACATATTTCCGCTGTACAGGCTTCCGGCCTGAACGGCCTTTCCGAAAACCAGAAGGTAAGCTTCGACACGGAACCCGATCGCCGCGGCAAGGGCCCGAAGGCGGTTAACCTGCAGATCGACGGCTGAGCCGGAACAATCTCAGGATTTTCAAGTTGAAGCCCGGCAGCGATGCCGGGTTTTTTCGTTCAGCCTCCGTTCAGCCTCAGTCATCTAGTTTGCTACCTATCGAACCGGCAGAGGGCCGGATCAAAAGGATCGACGTCATGAACAAAGTCCTCAAGACAATCGTGCTTTCGCTTGCCGTTGCCGCAACGACGCTCACCGCCACGGCCGGCGTCGTCGAAGCGCGCGATCGCAACCGGGATGGTTACTGGCGTGAAGGTGACAGCGGCTATCGCGAATACCGCCCGCGCCGTCATCACCGCGGCCATGGCGACCGCGACGCCCTCGTCGGCGGCGCGCTCGGCCTTGCCACCGGCGTCATCATCGGTGGTGCGCTGGCTTCGCAGCCGCGCTATGTGGAACCGGATTATTACCCGGAGCCCGAGCCCCGCGTGATCTATCGCCGCCAGCCGGTCTATGATGCTCCGAGCTACGAGCCGTGGACCCAGTCCTGGTTCGACTACTGCTCGCAGCGTTACCGCTCGTTCAACCCGCGCAGCGGCACCTATGTCGGCTATGACGGCCGCGAGCACTTCTGCACCGCCGGCTGATTCCGGCCCGCAGTCCATCAAAAAAGGCGGACGCCACACGGCGCCCGCCTTTTTGTTTCCGGCGTTTAGATCAAAGCCCCTTCAGATAGGGGTTCGTTCGCCGCTCCTCGCCGATCCTTCCGCCCGGCCCGTGGCCGCAGAGGAAGCCGACCTCGTCGCCCAGCGGGAAAACCTTGTCACGGATTGAGTCCAGCAGTTGCTGATGGTTGCCGCCCGGCAGATCGGTGCGGCCGATCGAGCCCTGGAAGAGCACGTCGCCAAGATGGGCGAAACTCTGGTTGCGGTTGAAATAGATGACGTGGCCGGGCGCATGGCCCGGTGTGTGGTAAACCTCGAATTCGTGCTCGCCGAACGAGACAGTATCGCCGTCTTCGAGCCAGCGATCCGGCACGACATTGCTGACCTTCATCGGCACGCCGAACATCGAGGCCTGCGCTTCCAGCCGCTGGAGCAGCGAAAGATCGTCCTTGTGCGGGCCGATGATGTCGATGCCGAGCGCGTCCTTCAATTCCTTCGCGCCGCCGGCATGGTCGATATGGCCGTGCGTCAGCCAGATCGCCTTCAGCGTAATGCCGTTCTGCTTGTTGGTATCGAGGATCACCTCGACGTCGCCGCCGGGATCGACGACCACGCCTTCCTTCGTCTCCGTATCGAAGAGAATGGTGCAGTTCTGCTGGAAGGGAGTGACGGGAATGATGCCCGCCTGAAGCATGCCCATGGGGTCCTCGCTCGATTGCCGCGTTGCGACCGGTATAGCCGCTGCGGCGCGCGAAGACCAAGATGAATCAACGCAGGCTCGCCATCTCCTGCGTACCGGCAGTGTGAGCCGGACCGGTCGCCAGCGTGGGCGAGACGGTGGAGATGAGCAGCGCGACGACGGCAAGGTTGATCGCGATATAAACGAAAGCCACCGGGCGGAGGCTCGCGGCGACGGTGTTCTGCTGTTGCTTCGAATTGCGCTGCATCGGTCTGTTCCCTGAACCCTGCGTGGCGGCGATACGCGCCATCTGTTGTCTGGTGTTTACAACGGATCAGGAGTCCAGGCTGTTCCGGCAGGAACAGCTAATGCAGGCGATTGTGGCATGAATGCCACAATGTTCAGAGCGGCAAGGCCGTCGTCTCCTTCAGCGTGTCGAGCACGATCGCGGTCTTCACATGCGAGACGGATTCATGCGGCAGCAGCACATCGTTGACGAAGGCCGAGAGTGCCTTGAGGTTCGGCACCACCACCTTGATGATGTAGTCCATCTCGCCCGTCAGCGAGTAGGCCTCCAGAACCTCCGGCAGGTTGGAGATGAGCTTCGCGAACCGCACGGCATTGTCGCGGTTGTGCGTCGCCAGCGTCACCGTCACGACGATGACGATGCCGAGATCGAGCTTTTCGCGGTCGAGCTCCGCCCGGTAGGCGCGGATGATGCCCTCCTCCTCCAGCCGGATGCGCCGACGCGAGCATTGCGAGGGCGAGAGGTTGATGCGCTCGGAAAGCTCGTTGTTCGTCAGGCGCGCATCCTCCTGCAGATGCGCGAGCAGCTTACGGTCGAAAGCGTCAATCTGCACGGATCGCCCTCCAAACAATCATTTCATGCATGATCATCGCACGGATTTATCAAAGCGCAAACACTATGCACACACATTGCATGGCAAACGCGCCATACTGCCTTCCATAGATTTCGTGGAGGACGAACGATGGGCCCTTTCCCGCATGACGCACTGACGGCAGTGATCTCGGCCGACAACCCGGCCGGCACCGATGGCTTCGAGTTCGTCGAATTCGCCCATCCCGAGCCGGAAAAGCTCGAAGAGCTGTTCTCCCGCATGGGCTACAGCAAGGTTGCCACGCACCGCACCAAGGCGATCTCGGTCTGGCGCCAGGGCGACATCAATTACATCGTCAATGCCGAGCCGGGCTCGCATGCCATGACATTCGCCGGGGAGCATGGCCCCTGCGCCGCATCGATGGCCTGGCGCGTGGTCGATGCCAAGCATGCCTTCGAGCACGCCGTCTCCAAGGGCGCGACGCCCTATGAAGGTAACGACAAGGCGCTCGACGTGCCCGCCATCGTCGGCATCGGCGGCTCGCTGCTTTATTTCGTCGAGAAATATGGCGCCAAGGGCTCCGCCTATGACGCGGAATTCGAATGGACGGGCGAGCGCAATCCGAAGCCCGCGGGTGTCGGCTTCTATTTCCTCGATCACCTCACGCACAATGTCTATCGCGGCAACATGGACACGTGGTGGGATTTCTACCGCGAGCTCTTCGGCTTCAAGCAGATCCACTTCTTCGACATCGACGGCCGCATCACCGGCCTCGTGTCGCGCGCCATCACCTCGCCCTGCGGCAAGATCCGCATTCCGCTCAACGAATCCAAGGATGAGACGAGCCAGATCGTCGAGTACCTGAAGAAGTACAAGGGCGAAGGCATCCAGCATATCGCCGTCGGCACGGACGCGATCTACGACGCTACCGACAGGCTCGCCGCCAACGGTATGAAATTTATGCCTGGTCCGCCGGATAACTATTACGACCGTTCCTATGTCCGCGTCGTCGGCCATGAAGAGCCGGTCGAGCGCATGAAGAAGCACGGCATCCTCATCGATGGCGAAGGCGTCGTCGATGGCGGCATGACGAAGATCCTGTTGCAGATCTTCTCCAAGACCGTTATCGGGCCGATCTTCTTCGAATTCATCCAGCGCAAGGGTGACGAAGGTTTTGGCGAAGGTAATTTCCGCGCGCTCTTCGAATCGATCGAGGAAGACCAGATCCGCCGGGGCGTCATCGCAGCAGAATAAAAACCGCGGCAACCAAGCCATGCGGGGAAGGAAGAGGCGGCCGTTTTGCGGCCGCCTCTTTACATTTGAGGCACTTGAAGAACTCCAGTGTACTTCGCACACGGGCAAATTGACTTATCCCAAATTTATCCGCACGTTGCAGATGCCGAATTTTTCGGCGACGGGTGCGCGGGCTCCAGACCGCGCCCCGGTAGCGAGGCAAGTGTTCGGCCCGGCCACTCTCATTCCGGGCGGACCTTTCGGAGGGGAAGTCATGGAAGCATTGATGCCCATCATCACGCAGATCATCGCCGGCGCCGTCGGCGGCAATGTGGCGGGTGCGGCCCTGAAACAGGCGGCCGTAAGCGTGATCGTCCGCACCATCGTCGGCGCCATCGGCGGTATCGGCGGCGGTTTTCTTCTCCAGATGCTGGGCGGTGAAGCCGGCCTTTCCGGCCTGGTGGCCAACGGCATCGGCGGCCTCGTTGGCGGCGGCGTGCTGACCGGCATCGTCGGCGCGGTGCTCGGCAAGAAATAAACGGCGGGCTTCACAAACAAAAGGCGGCCCTTTCGGGCCGCCCATTTATTTCGTTCGCTATCGTGAAAACCGCTTATTCGGCAGCGGCCGCGACCGGATAGACTTCCTTCATGTAGTCGTTCATCAGGTTTTCTGAGATCGTGCCCGGCGTGAAGCGATACGGTCCGATTTCCGAGACCGGCGTCACCTCGGCGGCCGAACCCGTCAGGAAGCACTCGGAGAAATCCGACAGTTCCTCCGGCATGATCACCCGCTCGACGACCTGGTAACCGCGGCGCTTGGCGAGCTCGATCACCGTGCGACGCGTGATGCCGTCGAGGAAACAATCCGGCACCGGCGTGTGGATGACGCCGTCCTTCACGAAGAACACGTTCGCCCCGGTCGCTTCCGCCACCTGGCCGCGATAGTCGAGCATCAGCGCATCCGCATAGCCCTTGGCTTCGGCGGCGTGTTTGGAGATCGTGCAGATCATGTAGAGGCCGGCGGCCTTCGATTTGGACGGCGCGGTCTTCGGATCGGGCCGGCGATACTCGGCGATGTCGAGGCGGATGCCCTTCAGCTTTTCGGCCGGGTTGAAATAGCTGCCCCACTGCCAGATGGCGATGGCGACGTTGATACGGTTGTTCTGTGCCGAAACGCCCATCATTTCCGAGCCGCGCCAGGCGATCGGCCGCGCATAGGCTTCGGAGAAGCCCTGACGCTTCAGCAGTTCGACGGTCGCCGCATCCAGCTCCTCGACGGAATAGGGAATCTTGAAGCCGAGGATTTCGGCCGATTTGTGCAGGCGCTGGTTATGCTCGGTGAGCTTGAAGATGCGCCCGCCATAGGCGCGCTCGCCTTCGAACACCGCACTCGCATAATGCAGGCCGTGCGTCAGCACGTGGATCTTCGCGTCCTTCCAGTCGACGAATTCACCGTTGAACCAGATTTGTCCGTCCAGCTGATCGAAAGGAACTGCCATCGTGTCATCCTCCGGCGCTCGCACGCCATTCTTTCTGTTGATTGTTTCGCCAGTTGCGGTCTAACCAGAAACAGGCAGGATTACCTGCGTATAGGATAATCCGGATTGGTAGCCGGGAAAACATCTGACAACGGCGCCCGGGACCGCAATTTACGGTGCGGACCCTAACAACGATGGAAAAATATGTCAACAATGCTGACGTATTTTTCCATAAATTACGCGGGGACGGCAAGGCATGAAAGGAAATGACAACGCGGCCCGACAGACGCCGGACAAACATGGCGCAAACGAGCTGCACCACGACGTGATGACAGGCGATGGGCGCATCGACTTCGAGATCATCGAAGGCCTGTTCTTCGCCTATCGCGACTTCATTTCCGATCCGGACGCCATTCTGGCGACGAGCGGTTTCGGCCGCGCGCATCACCGCGTCGTGCACTTCGTCAACCGTGAGCCGGGCATGACGGTGGCGGACCTGCTCGATACGCTGAAGATCACCAAGCAGAGCCTGGCGCGCGTCTTGAAGGAGCTGATCGATTCCGGCTATATCCAGCAGGTGGCAGGCCCCGAGGATCGCCGCCAGCGCAAGCTCTACCCGACCAAGGCGGGACGTGAACTGGCGCTAGCACTCGCCGAGCCGCAATCCCGCCGCATCGCCCGTGCATTCGAGGACATGAATGCCGGCGACCGCCGGGCGGTGGTGAAATTCCTCGCCGGCATGCAGAACGCCAAGAGCGAATGAGAAACGGACAGGAGGACAAGACGATGACCGCTGCCGGCGCGCCCTCCGACGATGCATCCCATCTGCTCGTCGTCGACGACGACACCCGTATCCGCGAACTCCTGAACCGTTATCTCAAGGAGCAGGGTTTTCGCGTGACCGTCGCGGGCGACGCAGACGAGGCACGGCGCAAGCTGCGCGGCCTGGATTTCGACCTCATCATCATGGACGTGATGATGCCGGGCGAGAGCGGCCTGTCGCTGACCAAGAGCCTGCGCGATATCCGCCCCGTGCCCATCCTCATGCTGACGGCGCTCGCCGAATCCAAAGCCCGCATCGAGGGGCTGGAGGCCGGCGCGGACGACTATCTCTCCAAGCCCTTCGAGCCGCGCGAACTGGTGCTGCGCATCAACAACATCCTGAAGCGCAACGCGCCACCGACCACGCCGAAGATCGAGCAGGTGATGTTCGGCCCCTATACCTTCTCCATCGTGCGCAAGGAACTGAAGCGCGGCGGCGACGCCATCCGCCTCACCGACCGCGAGCAGGAAATCATGCTGCTGTTTTCTCTGCGCGCCGGTGAAACCATCCCGCGCCATGAATTGATCGGCGAAGAAACAGAAGTGGGTGAACGTACTATAGACGTGCAGATCAACCGCCTGAGGCGTAAGATCGAGGACGATCCATCCAATCCGGTGTGGCTGCAGACGGTGCGCGGCATCGGCTACCGACTGAGCGTAGAGCAGGGCTGACCGTGTGCAATCCGATGCATGTCCAGGAACAGTGTGAAGCGGTTTTCCGTTCGCAACCGTCTATGCGCACGATTTTGGAAAACCCAGTCCGATGACGACCTTCGAGACGTTCAAGCGCGATATCGAGCGCGCGCCCGCTGCCGGCTGGAAGCGCGTGGTGCGCTGGCTGCGCCGGCAGCTGCCCACGGGCCTCTATGCCCGCTCGCTGCTCATCATCATCATCCCGATGGTCCTGCTCCAGTCGGTCGTCGCCTTCGTGTTCATGGAGCGCCACTGGCAACTCGTCACCCAGCGCCTCTCGGCCGCCGTCACGCGCGACATCGCTGGCGTCATCGATCTCATCGAGACCTATCCGCAGGATGCCGACTATTCCGAGATCACCCGCATCGCGCGGGAGCGGCTGGACCTGATCATCTCCGTCGAACCGGGCGTCGACCTGCCGCCGCCGCGCTCGAAGCCGTTCTTCAACATTCTCGATGAAATCCTCAGCGAGGAGATCGTCCGGCAAATCCGCCGGCCGTTCTGGATCGACACGGTGGGCGAGAGCAACCTCGTCGAAATCCGCATCCAGCTCGACAACAAGATCCTGCGGGTCTATGCGCGGCGCAGCCAGGCCTATGCGTCGAACACCCATATCTTCCTGCTCTGGATGGTCGGCACGTCGCTGGTGCTGATCACCATCTCCATCCTCTTCCTGCGCGGCCAGATCCGCCCGATCCTGACGCTGGCCAAGGCGGCCGAAAGTTTCGGCAAGGGCCAGAAGATGCCCGACGATTTCGCGCCCCGCGGCGCCGACGAAGTGCGGCGTGCCGGCCTTGCCTTCATCCTCATGCGCGAGCGCATCGAGCGGCAGATGGAACAGCGCACGGCGATGCTGACCGGCGTCAGCCATGACCTGCGCACCATCCTGACCCGCTTCAAGCTGCAGCTGGCGCTCGCCGGCGACAATCCCGACCTACAAGGCCTCAACAAGGACGTCGAGGACATGCAGACCATGCTGGAGGGCTATCTCGCCTTCGCGCGCGGCGACGTGGAAGAAGACGTCCGCGAAATGCGCCTCTCGGATTTCTTCGACAAGCTGGCGATGGAAGCGGAGCTGCACGAGCGCGCCTTTTCCAGCGATATCGACGGCGACGACGAGATCATGGTGCGGCCCAACGCCTTCGGCCGGCTTGTCGGCAATCTCGTGTCGAACGCGCTGCGCTATGCCAAGACCGTGCATGTCGAGGCGCGCCACCGGGCCAAATGGCTGACGATCACCGTCGACGACGACGGGCCGGGCATTCCCGAACGCTCGCGCGACGACGTCTTCAAGCCGTTCTTCCGCCTCGACGAGGCGCGCAATCTCGACGCCTCCGGCACCGGCCTCGGCCTCGCCATCGCCCGCGACATCGCCCGCAGCCACGGCGGCAACGTCACCCTGTCGGACAGCCCGATGGGCGGCCTGCGCGCCACCATCCGCATTCCCGCCTGACGGATTTTTTGATGAGCACTTTCAGCCTCGACGACCTGACCTGGCTCAACCCGCCGCTCGCCAGCGAACTGCGGGATGGTCATCTGCATGTGAAAACCGCGCTCAAGAGCGACTTCTGGCAGCGCACCTATTACGGCTTCCAGCCTGATAACGGCCACTTCCTAAATCGAACTTGGACGGGCGACTTCACGCTGGAGACGACCTTTCGCGGCGCCTACGAAACGCTCTACGACCAGGCCGGCCTGATGGTCCGCAAGGACGAGACCTGCTGGATGAAATGCGGCATCGAATTTACCGATGGCGCCAAGCATTTCAGCGTCGTGGTCACGCGCGGCCATTCCGATTGGTCGGCCTTCCGCATCGAGCATGATTTCGATCTGATCTCGGTGCGCGTCACACGCAATGGCGACGCGTTGTTCATCCAGTATCGAACGGACGCGATGACGGACTGGCGCATGGCGCGCCTCGCCTATTTCCCGCCGGAATTTTCGGATTTGTCGGTCGGCGTGATGGCCTGCTCGCCGCAGCGCGAAGGCTTTCAGGCGGAGTTTACCGACTTCCGCCTTGGGCCGCCGCTGTCACGGGAAATCCACTAACTCAGCACATCTTCTTGCCGTTCGGCACCGGCTGGCCGACACCGGCGAGCACGATGGCGCCGGTTTCATCCTCGAAGCCGAGCGTCAACACTTCCGAACGCACCGGGCCGATCTGGCGCGGCGGAAAGTTGACGACGGCCAGCACCTGGCGGCCGACAAGCTCTTCCAGCGTGTAATGCACGGTGATCTGCGCCGAGGACTTCTTGGTGCCGATCTCGGGGCCGAAATCGATCGTCAGCTTGTAGGCCGGCTTGCGGGCTTCCGGAAAGGGCAACGCCTCGATAATCGTGCCGACACGGATGTCGACCCGCTCGAAATCCGGATAGGTGATGGTCTCGGTCATGGAGTTTCCTAGTAAGCCGATCAGCCCGCCAGTTCTTCGGCCCGCGTGCGGGCAGCGGCGATCGCCTTGTCGAAGAGCGGCTGCATGCCGTCCTCGGCCATCAGCACCGCGAGAGCGGCGGCGGTGGTCCCGCCGGGCGAGGTCACGTTCTGGCGCAGGCGGCTGGCGTCGTCGGGGGACTGGTGAAGCAGTTCACCAGCCCCCGCGACGGTTTCCCGTGCGAGTCGCATGGCGAGGTCCGCCGGCAGGCCCGCTTTGCGGCCTGCCTCCGCCATGCACTCTACGAGATAGAAGACATAAGCCGGGCCGCTGCCCGACACCGCCGTGACGGCGTCAATATCGCCCTCGGTCGCGACCCATTCGACGGGACCGCTGACCTTGAGCAGGGAATGCACGACATCGCGCTGTGCGGCGGTGACGCGCGCATTGGCGAAAGCACCGGTGACGCCACGGCCGATCATCGCCGGCGTGTTAGGCATGGCGCGCACGGTGGCGGCCTCGCCGAGATGGCTTTCGAGATTGGCGATGGTCTTGCCGGCGGCAACCGAGACGACGACCGTCTCCGGCCCGACGAGACCCTTCAGCGGCGGCAGGACCTGATCGATCACCTGCGGCTTGACGGCGACGAAGATCACCCCGGCATTCACACCCTCGGGCGCGGCCGTCTCGTGGCGCGCACCGTTGTCGGCGATCAGCTTGGCCATCGCCGGCGACGGGCCGGGATCGATGACGAGGACGGAAGAGCCGGCAATGCCGCTCTTCAACCAGCCCGCCAGCATGGCGCCGCCCATATTGCCGGCGCCGATGAGAACGATGGGACCCGAAACAGCAACCGTCATTCTCAGGCTTCTCCAACCGTTTCGAAGAGCACCGCATCCACGGCGGACTGGGCGTCCATACCGGACCAGACGACGAACTGGAAGGCCTGGAAATAGGCCTCGCAGGATTCGAGTGCGCTGGACAGCAGCACTTCGACCTGACGGTTGGTAGGCTCGGCGCCCCCGGCAAGCAGCAGCGACTGGCGGAAGATCACGACATCCTCGCGGCGCCACAGGTCGAAATGCCCCATGAGCACCTGGCCGTTCACATGCGACAGCAGGCAATGCACTTCGGTAACACGGCTTTCGGGAACCTTGATGTCGAAGGCACAGGCCAGATGCAACGCCTCGAATTCTTCCATCCAGGAGAAGGAGACGTGGTAGTCCGTCCACTTGCCCTCGACGGTCATGGCGATTTCGTCTTCGCCCGAACGCTCGAACGACCAGTCATTGTTGGCCGCGACGAACTCGATCATGTCGACCGGGTTGGACTGACGCCCGATATCCAATTCCATAAGGCTCATGCATCACCTTCAAGGCCGGCAGGCATGCGTCATCGCGTTCACACGCGATGCAAGCAAACCATACTCCGGATACAACACTGAATGATTGCTCGGCACTTTGCGCAGTCTGGACGACTTACCCTGCCCGAAGCTTGCGCTGCCCGTCTCGAATCATCATTTAAAATCAGTGTATAACGGCAGAGTCACGACGCCAGCCCCCGGCCTGCCATTTTCTCCGCCCGGTTGTGGACAGAGCCTGTCAAAAAGATTCAGGACCAAGGCTTAAGAGACTCTGCCGAAAGAGCTTTTCGGGAGTGTCCACAGGGGTAAAATTTTTATTAAAAAAAAACGGTTGGCGCGGGGTGAATCACGCCAACCGAGTCCCGATGGTTCAAAGCTGTCTTGAAACGGGTCATTTGCCCGTGGTGAGACGAGCTTCCAGCGCTTCGATACGCTTCAGGAGCGCGTCGTTTTCGTCGCGCGCCTTGATCGCCATTTCGCGCACCGCTTCGAATTCCTCGCGCTTGACGAGGTCCATGCCGTTTATGAAGCGCTCGGCCTGGGCGCGGAACACCGTCTCGGCCTCCTTGCGCACGCCTTGCGCAGCGCCAGCGGCGTCGGTCATCAGCTTGGCGAAGTCGTCGAGAATGCGATTGGCACCGGTCGTCATGGTCTGTCCTCCCTTCAGGGATCAAATGTCCAGCGGGCTGTCGGTGCCCGCGCTCTGTCCTTGAGGTAGGGTCTGACACGGCGCCTTGCAAGCGGATTCCGGTGGATCGCCGCCCGTTCCGGCCGGCCGAGGCCCGTGTATCACGATTTATCGCCTTGACCCTGCCATGCCGCGTCGCCATCTTCCCCCGCGAAACCGGAAGACATAAGCCTTGACGACTATTGCAAACCTCTTCGCCATCATGCCCTACCCGGAGATCGATCCGATCGCCTTCTCGATCGGCCCGGTCGCCGTGCACTGGTACGGCATCGCCTATGTCGTGGGCATCCTGCTCGGCTGGTTCTATGCCCGCCGGCTGATCGAGACGCCGCGGCTGTGGGCCGGGCAAGCGCCAGCGACCCGCGTGCAGCTCGACGACTTCCTCGTCTGGGCCGCCGTCGGCATCATTCTCGGCGGCCGCATCGGCTATATCCTGTTCTACGATTTCCCGAACGTCGCGGCCGATCCGCTGCGCGCCATCCAGGTCTGGAACGGCGGCATGTCGTTCCATGGCGGCTTTGCCGGCACCACGCTCGCCATGATCCTGTTTGCCCGCCGCAACAACATCGCGATCTGGAGCCTGTTCGACATCGTCGCGGCCGTCGTGCCGATCGGCCTGTTCTTCGGCCGCATCGCCAATTTCGTCAACGGCGAGCTCTGGGGCCGCCTGTCGGATGCGCCCTGGGCGGTGATCTTCCCGGAAGCCGGCCCCTTCGCGCGCCATCCGAGCCAGCTCTATGAAGCGGGCCTCGAAGGCATCGCGCTGCTCGCCGTGCTCGCCGTCGCCATCTACCGCTTCGGCGCATTGAAGCGTCCCGGCCTCGTAACCGGCCTTTTCGTCGCCGGCTACGCGCTGTCGCGCATTACTGTCGAGTTCTTCCGCGAGCCCGATCCGCAGCTCGGCTATCTCTTCGGCGGCTGGCTGACCATGGGCATGCTGCTCTCGCTGCCGATGTTGCTTGTCGGTCTCTGGGCGATTTTCCGCGCCCGTGCGGCCCACCCGGCCAGCGCCTGAGCGGACCCCGCCATGACGACACCCCTCGCCCAGAAGATCAAGGCGCTGATCCGCACCAATGGCCCGATCAGCGTCACCGATTATTTCGCGCTCTGCCTCGCCGATCCCGAATACGGCTACTACCGCACCCGAGACCCCTTCGGCAGTGCCGGCGATTTCGTCACGGCACCCGAGGTCAGCCAGCTCTTCGGCGAGATGCTCGGCATCTTCCTCGTGCACGCCTGGCAGAAGCATGGCGGGCCGGAGACCGTGCGCATCGCCGAGATCGGCCCCGGCCGCGGCACGATGATGGCCGACATGCTGCGCGTCGTGCACAAGCTCGCCCCGCAGCTCTATGAGAACGCGACCTTCCACCTGATCGAGACCAGCCCGAAGCTGCGCGCCGTCCAGCATGAAACGCTCGGCACGCAGGCAGCCCGCGTCACCTGGCACGACAGTTTCGAGGAACTGCCCGACGGCTTCGTGCTGCTCGCCGCCAACGAACTGTTCGACGCCATTCCGATCCGCCAGTTCATCAAGACATCCTCGGGCTTCCGTGAGCGGCTCATCGGCCTGGATGCCGAGGACGAGCTGACCTTTGCCGCCGGTGTGGCAACGCTCGATCCCGCCGTGCTGCCGGAGCATCACAAGAGCGTTCCGAACGGCACGATTTTCGAGATCGCGCCGGCACGCGAGGCCGTCATGACCGCGATCGGCGAGCGCATCGCCCGCTTCGGCGGCTCGGCCGTCATCATCGATTACGGCCATTTCGTCACCGGTTTCGGCGATACGCTGCAGGCGGTGCTCAAACACGATTTCGACCCGCCACTCGCCCATCCCGGCGAGGCGGACCTGACGAGCCATGTCGATTTCGAGCGGCTGGCCGGTGCGGCCGCAGGCGCCGGCCTGCATGTGCACGGCATGCTGCACCAGGGCGATTTCCTCGTCGGGCTGGGCATCGGCGAAAGGGCGTCCGCGCTCGGCCGCCACCGCGACGCTGAGACGCAGCAATCCATCCTTGCCGATGTCGACCGGCTCGCCGGCTCCGGCGCCGGGAAAATGGGCGATCTTTTCAAGGTTCTGGCCGTCGGCAGCGCCCCGCTCGCCCTCTTCCCCTTCCGTCAGCCGGATTGACACGCCGGAAAAGGCCGGACAACATCCGGCCCGATTTGTACCCCGCATGCCCGGTCGCGTTCCTGCCTGGCGGCCCCTCCAAAGCCCAGCCGAGAGACCATGAAGGACCAGACGCTCCCCTCCCCGATCGAAAGCCCGCTTCTGGCCGAACGCGCCGGAAAAGCCGCCCAGCACGGCTTCTTCACGCGTGCCGGCGGCGTTTCAGACGGCATCTATCGCGGCCTGAATGTCGGCCTCGGCTCGAAGGACGAGCGCGACAACGTGCACGAGAATCGCGCCCGCGTCGCCCGCTGGTTTTCCGCCGCACCGGAAAAGCTCGCGACCGTGCACCAGATCCATTCGCCCGATGTCGTCGTGGTTGACGAAAGCTACGACGGCGCGCGGCCGCAGGCCGATGCGCTGGTCAGCGCCACGCCCGGCGTGGTCCTCGGCGTGCTGGCCGCCGATTGCGGCCCGATCCTGTTCTGCGATCCCGAGGCGCGCATCGTCGGGGCCGCCCATGCCGGCTGGAAGGGTGCGCTCTACGGCGTGCTGGAAAACACCATCGCCGCCATGGAAAAGCTCGGCGCGAAACGCGAGAATATCGTCGCCAGCCTCGGTCCGTCGATCAGCCGGCGCAACTACGAGGTCGGCCCGGAATTCGTCGAGCGCTTCCTCGCCGTCGATAAGGCCTATCAGCGCTATTTCACGCCCTCGGGCAAGGACGGCCACGCGATGTTCGACCTGCCGGGCCTGACGACGCAGCGCCTGACCGATGCCGGCGTGACGGCTGAAAATCTCGACATCTGCACCTATCCCGACGAGGATCGCTTCTTCTCCTACCGGCGCACCACGCACCGGCAGGAGCCGGATTACGGCCGCCAGATTTCGGCGATCATGGTCAAGGCCTGACGCCCCCATAACAAACGGACGAGGGAGACACCCATGGCACTTCACTTCGACAGCGAGGAATACGCCAACCGGCTCCAGCGCCTCACCTCCCGGATGCGGGAGGAAAAGCTCGATGCCATGCTGCTCTTCGCGCAGGAGAGCATGTACTGGCTGACGGGCTACGACACGTTCGGCTATTGCTTCTTCCAGACGCTCGTCGTGAAGGCGAGCGGCGAGATGGTGCTGCTCACCCGCTCGGCCGACCTGCGCCAGGCACGCCGCACCTCGACCATCGAGAAGATCGAGGTCTGGATCGACCGGGTCAACGCCGACCCGTCAATGGATCTGAAGAACCTGCTCTCCGATCTCGACCTGCTCGGCTGCCGCATCGGCGTGGAATACGACACACATGGCCTGACCGGCCGCAATGCGCGCCTGCTCGACAACCAGCTCCAGAGTTTCGGCCAGCTCGTCGACGCCTCCGCGATCGTCAGCCGCCTGCGCCTGATCAAGAGCCCGGCCGAGATCGCCTATGTCGAGCGCGCCGCGGTCCTTTCGGACGAGGCGCTGGATGCGGCGCTCCCGCTCATCAAGGCCGGCGGTGACGAGGCAGCCATCCTCGCCGCCCTGCAAAACGCTGTGCTCTCGGGCGGCGGCGATTATGCCGCCAACGAATTCGTCATCGGCTCGGGCGACGATGCCCTGCTCGTACGTTCGAAATCCGGCCGCCGCCGGCTGGAAGCCCAGGACCAGCTCAGCCTGCAATGGGCGGGCGTCAGCGCGCGTTATCACGCGCCGATGATGCGCACCGCAGTGATCGGTACACCGACCGCCCGCCACCGGGAACTTTACAGCGCCTGCCGAGAGACCATCCAGGCGATGGAAATGGTGCTGCGCCCCGGCAATACGTTCGGCACCGTCTTCGAGACCCATGCCCGCATCCTCGACGAGCGCGGCCTTGCCCGCCACCGGCTGAACTCCTGCGGCTATTCCGTCGGCGCGCGCTTTGCCCCCTCCTGGATGGAGCATCAGATGTTCCATGCCGGCAATCCGCAGGAGATCGAGCCGAACATGTCGGTCTTCGTGCACACGATCCTGCTCGATTCCGACAGCGGCACCGCCATGACGCTCGGCCAGACCTACCTGACGACGACAGACACGCCCAAACCGCTTTCCCGCTATGGTCTCGATTTCATCGAGGTCTAATTGCGTTATCCCAGGCTCGCGAGATCCTGTAATTGACAGGACTTTGAGGGCCACCCATAAATCATTGCGGGGAACGGAAGGGCAAAAGCCCTCCGCAGGATATGGACGACAAGGATGCACGAGCTGATGAAGCGGCTGGCAGTGATCGGCCTCATCGCGACCCTTTCCGGCTGCAACAGCACGGATGCGCTGACGCCGCAGGTCGATGTCGGCGGCGGCCTGAATTCTTCGCCCGTAACCCAGCGCGACCTCGACCAGATGAGCGCCCAGACCACGCCCGTTACCACCACGACGCAGCAGACCGCCTTCACCACGCCGGCCGAAACCGGCACGACGAGCGGTCGCGACACCGCCGGCACGCTGCAGGGCCAGGCCGATGCCTTGACGCGCAACACGACCGGCAGCCGCACGACATCCGACACGGCGCTCGCCCGTGAGACCGCCCAGCGCTCGCTGGCGGCGGAAACCTCCGGCGGCGCGGAAGAGATCGCCGTCGCGACGCCCCAGAAATCCGGCGAGACGATCCGCTTCCTGCCGATCATCGGCGCGCCGGTCGAGGCCGTGACGCCGCTCTCCAAGCGCCTCGGAGCCGAAGCCCGCTCCAACGGCCTGACCATCCGCAGCGCGTCCGACAATTCCAGCAAATACATCCTGAAGGGCTATTTCTCGGCCATGAAAGACAATGGCGGCACGACAGTCGTCTATGTCTGGGACGTATTGGACGGCAGCGGCGCGCGGCTGCACCGCATCCAGGGCCAGGAAACCGTATCCGGCACGGCCTCCGATCCTTGGTCGGCGGTTCCCGCCCGCACGATGGAAGGCATCGCGCAGAAGACCATCCGCGAATACCTCGATTGGCGCGGTTCCGCACCCGGTTAACAGGCTCGAAACGGTAAATCACAGCGAAATGCGAAGATTCGCTTAGTGATCGGGGCAAGCCCCTTGCATTCGAGGGGCCAGCCCCTTAAACGCCCCCCATCAGCAGAATAACAGGCGGACCATAGATGAAGGTTTTCGCGGGCAATTCGAACCGGCTTCTGGCCGAAGCGATCTGCAACTATCTGAATGTTCCGCTCGGCCGTGCCACGGTCCGACGCTTTGCAGACCAGGAAATCTTCGTTGAGATCCAGGAGAACGTGCGCGGCGAGGACGTCTTCATCGTCCAGTCGACATCGTTCCCGACCAACGACCACCTGATGGAAATGCTGATCATGATCGATGCCATGCGCCGCTCCTCGGCGCGCCGCATCACCGCCGTGATCCCCTATTTCGGCTATGCCCGCCAGGACCGCAGGTCCGCTCCGCGCACGCCGATCTCGGCAAAGCTCGTCGCTAACCTCATCACCGAGGCCGGCGCCAATCGCGTCATGACGCTCGACCTGCATGCCGGCCAGATCCAGGGCTTCTTCGATATCCCGACCGACAACCTCTACGCCGTGCCGATCCTGGCGCGCGACGTGAAGGAAAACTACAATCTCCAGAACGTCATGGTCGTCTCGCCCGACGTCGGCGGCGTGGTGCGCGCCCGTGCGCTCGCCAAGCGCCTCGATTGCCAGCTGGCGATCGTCGACAAGCGCCGCGAGCGCGCCGGTGAGTCCGAGGTCATGAACGTCATCGGCGACGTGACCGGCAAGGACTGTCTGCTGATCGACGATATCGTCGATTCCGGCGGCACGCTCTGCAACGCTGCCGAGGCACTTCTGAACAAGGGCGCGACCAGCGTCACCGCCTATATCACGCATGGCGTGCTCTCCGGTGGTGCTGTGGCCCGCGTCACCTCGTCGAAGCTCAAGGAGCTTGTGATCACCGACTCGATCCAGCCGACGACGGCCGTCCAGTCGGCGCACAATATCCGCGTCATATCGACCGCCAACCTGCTTGGCGAGGCGATCAACCGCACGAGCGCGGAAGAGTCGGTCTCGAGCCTCTTCGACTGACGAAACCACGGTTTTACCGTTTTCAAAGCCTGCGCGCCCGCTTCGGTTGCGCAGGCTTTTTCATACCGCAACCACGCCCTGCTTTTTTGTTCACGGCCGATATCGGGCCGATCAAATTTGCGTTAGGGTCTGCTCAGATTCGCGAGGAGGAATCCTATGATATCACTATCTTTCTTCAGCCGCCTGGCGGCCCGCGCCGCCATCCTTCTTGCTGCGGGCACGCTTGCCGCCTGCCAGGTCGAGGTCGATGAGGGCCGGCCGGATTACCGTCCCCGTCCGCAGGCCTGCACTATGGAATACATGCCTGTCTGCGGCACGCGCGGCGGCGAAATCCAGACCTTCCCCAATGCCTGCGAAGCGCGCTCGAACGGCTATCGCATCGTCGGCCGCGGCGAATGCCGCTTCGACGGCCGCCCCGATCCGCGCCCCGACGAAGGCCGTGCCTGCACACGGGAATATGCGCCGGTCTGCGGCTCGCGCGGCCGTGACCGCCAGACCTTCGCAAATGCCTGCGAGGCACGTTCCAGCGGTTACGACGTGATCGGCCGCGGCGAATGCCAATCCCGCCGCCCGGACACGAGCTGGGAAGACAAGCGCGAGCGTCCGCGCGATCGTGTGTCGGTCGGCTGGGAAGACCAGAGCCAGGATCGCGACGATCGCTCGGCGCGTGATCGCAAGCGGGAGAAGAACCGCGACCGCAAAAACGCCGATCGCGAGCGTGTCGACAACAGGCGTCAGGATGCGGACATCAAGCTCGGTCTCGACGACAGCGGGACGCGGGCGGATCGCTCCGGCCGCGAAGAGCGCGAGGATCCACGCTGCGCGGACAAGCGCCGTGCAAAACGCGATCCGGCCTGCGCGGTAAAGTGAGACATCAGCTCCCGGAATAGAAAAGCCCGCCATTCGCATGGCGGGCTTTTTCATATACGGCGCGGTTCAACGCTGCGGCAGCGGACAGGCCTCGTCATCGCCGAAAATCCGCGACCGGGTGAGGAAACGCTTCTCCCGCCCATTGTCGAGCGAGAACATGCCGCCACGGCCGGGCACGACGTCGATGATCAGCTGCGTGTGTTGCCACACGCCGAACTGGCTCTCGCTGATATAGACGGGCACGCCGCCGATCTCGCCGAGCTTCACATCGCGATCGCCGACGATATAATCGTCCGCCGGGTAACACATCGGCGAGGACCCATCGCAGCAGCCGCCCGACTGGTGGAACAGGATTTCGGGATGATCCGCCTGGATCTCCCGGATGAAATCAAGGGCCGCGTCGGTCGCCACCACGCGCGGCTCGGTCGGGATATCGAACATTGCGGCTCTCCTAGAGCATTTCCAGCCGAAGCGAGATCGCTTCGGCGTCGGATAATGCGCCAAACACAAAAACCTAGAGCATTTTCGGCGAACCAGAGTTCACCGGAAATGCTCCAGAATGCGGTGTCCCTCTCCCCGGGCAGGTGGGGAGAGGGAACGGGCAGCAGCCGATGATGGGGGTGGCCCTGCCCTTCGTTCGCCTTCTCCGCGGGGGAGCGGGAGAAAGCGGCGGTCGCTCAGAAGAAACCGAGCGCCTTGGGAGAGTAGCTGACCAGCATGTTCTTGGTCTGCTGGTAATGGTCGAGCATCATCTTGTGCGTCTCGCGGCCGATACCCGACTGCTTGTAGCCGCCAAAGGCCGCATGCGCCGGATAGGCATGGTAGCAGTTGGTCCAGACACGGCCGGCCTGGATGTCGCGGCCGAAGTGGTAGCAGCGGTTCGCCTCCCGGCTCCACACGCCCGCACCGAGGCCGTAAAGCGTGTCGTTGGCGATGGCGAGCGCCTCCGCATCGTCCTTGAAGGTCGTGACCGAGACGACCGGCCCGAAAATCTCCTCCTGGAAGATGCGCATCTTGTTGTGGCCGCGGAAGACCGTCGGCTTGACGTAGTAGCCCCCGGCGAGATCGCCACCGAGATCGTTGCGCCCGCCGCCGGTCAGCACTTCCGCACCTTCCTGCCGGCCGATATCGATATAGGACAGGATCTTCTCCAGCTGCTCGGAGGAGGCCTGCGCGCCGATCATCGTCGCCGTATCGAGCGGGTTGCCCTGCACGATCTTCTCCACGCGCTTGACGGCCTTTTCCATGAAGCGGTCGTAGATCTTCTCATGCACCAGCGCGCGGCTCGGGCAGGTGCAGACCTCACCCTGGTTCAGCGCGAACATCGCAAACCCCTCAAGCGCCTTGTCGAGATAGTCGTCATCCTCGTTCATCACATCGGCGAAGAAGATGTTCGGCGACTTGCCGCCGAGTTCCAGCGTGACCGGAATGAGGTTCTGGCTGGCATATTGCATGATCAGGCGGCCGGTGGTCGTTTCGCCGGTAAAGGCGATCTTGGCGATGCGTGGATTGGAGGCGAGCGGCTTGCCGGCCTCCAGGCCGAAGCCGTTGACGATGTTGAGTACGCCGGCCGGCAAGAGGTCGCCGATGAGTTCAGCCCAGACGAGGATCGAGGACGGCGTCTGTTCGGCCGGCTTCAGTACGACGCAGTTGCCAGCCGCGAGCGCGGGCGCGAGCTTCCAGGTGGCCATCAGGATCGGGAAGTTCCACGGAATGATCTGGCCGACGACGCCGAGCGGCTCATGGAAATGATAGGCGATGGTGTTGTGGTCGACCTCGCCGATCGTGCCTTCCTGCGCACGAACGCAGGAGGCGAAGTAGCGGAAATGGTCGATGGCAAGCGGAATGTCGGCGGCGAGCGTTTCGCGCAGCGGCTTGCCGTTGTCCCAGGTCTCGGCGCGGGCGAGAAGGTCGAGATTGTCCTCCATGCGCTGGGCGATCTTCATGAGGATGTTGGAGCGCTCGGTTGCCGAGGTACGGCCCCACTTGTCCTTGGCGGCGTGGGCCGCGTCGAGGGCAAGCTCGATATCCGCAGCGTCGGAGCGGGCGACTTCACAGAGCTTGCCGCCGGTGATCGGCGTGACGTTATCGAAGTAGCGACCCGCGACGGGCTCCTTCCATTCGCCACCGATGAAGTTGCCGTACTTTGCCTTGTACGGGTTTTCGACGATCTTCTGATGCAGCATGTCATTCCTCCCAAAAGAGACCCGGATGGGCCGTGAGGAGAATGGTGCCGTGCTTCGGTGGATTGCGGTAGAGCGGCGGGGACGATGGTTGCGACGACTGTTTCAGATTTGAGACAGGTCGGCGGCGCGGGCTGTGCTGCGCCGCAGCATCAGTTGATCGAAAGCTTCTTCATCTTGCGATAGAGCGTCGCGCGGCTGATGCCGAGCAGGTCCGCCGCCTGGCTGATATTGCCGCCGGCCCGCGTCAGAACACGGCGAAGGGCTGCGCGCTCGGCATCGTCGAGGTCCCGCCCCTCCTCCGCCCGATTCTCCTGCAGCAGGTCGGACGCGGCAATACCGGTGGCGATGCGCCGGTCATCAAGGCCGAGAACCTGACGCGCCGCGCGGGTGGCGCCAAGAACCAGATCGTCGCGGTCGACAGCGAGCAGCGCCGGCGCCGCTCGGCCCTCGACGGGCACCAGCAGAATTCGGGCGGCGGAGAAGGCGCGGCGGAAGAGCCCCGCCTCGATGCGCGCGGCGGCATCGCGGATCGCCTGCGAGAGGATCGCCATCGTCATCTCGTTGGCATCGTCGCGGCAGGTGGAAATATCGATGGCCGCGGCGATGCGGCCGGTATGGTCGCGGATCGGTGCCGTGGTGCAGGACAGGCCGGTGTTCTGCGACAGGAAATGCTGGTCGCGCAGGATGAGAACCGGCCGCTCGTCGGCCAGCGCCGTGCCGATGCCGTTGGTGCCGACGCTCGCCTCGCTCCAGACCGTGCCGGACCACAGGCCCACGCCGCGAAACGCCCGGTCATCGCCCGCCGCCCCGCGCCGCTCGAGCGCAATGCCGTTTTCATCCGTCAGCAGCAGGCAGCAGCCGGCCTTGCCGACCGTCGCGAAGAGGCGATCGAGCTCGCCCGAGGCTTCTTCGACGAGAACGCTGGAGCGCGTGCGGGCATGGCGGAATTCCGCCTCGCTCAGCCGCCAGGGCGCGCGCGCTTCTTCCGGAGACAGGCCATGCAGCGTGAGGCAACGCCGCCAGGAGGCGGCAACAGGCGAACTGGCCGCAGCGGACGCATGACCCGCCACGCTGTGCACATGATCCGCGTGATCGAAACGCAGAGGCATCCGCTCTCCTCCCGAAAGCTTCCGACCGATCGTCGCGTCAGAATATAACGCCGCTCACTATAACCGCGTTTGCGGAGCAAGGTCCAGCGCGACCATGGTCCAAGATCGGGTGCATCTGGAAGCGGTGCGCGTCTGGTCACAAGCCTGTTTCCAAGCCCCGCGCCGCCTGTTACGACTGCGCATCCCTTTCCTTGATCGATCTTGCCATGCTTCGTGACTTTTCCGCCCAAGCCCTGTTCATGGGCCTGCTCACCGCCTTCGTCGGTTTTGCCAGCTCCTTCGCCGTCGTGCTGCACGGCCTGACCGGTGTCGGCGCCACGGAGGCGCAGGCCGCCTCCGGGCTGATGGCGCTTTCCGTGTCGATGGGCGTCTGCGCCATCGTGCTCAGCGTCGCGACCCGCCTGCCCGTCTCCATCGCCTGGTCGACGCCGGGTGCGGCGCTGCTTGCCAGCTCCGGCGCGGTCGAGGGTGGTTTTGCCACCGCGGTCGGCGGGTTCATCGTCTGTGCCGTGCTGATCGTCATCGCCGGCCTCTGGAAACCGCTCGGCCGCATGGTCGCCGCCATTCCCGCAGCGCTCGCCAATGCCATGCTGGCCGGCGTGCTGATCGGCCTGTGTTTCGCGCCGGTGAAGGCCATTGCCTTCAATCCCTGGCTCGGCCTGCCGATCGTGCTCGCCTGGGTGATCGTCGGCAGCGTCAACCGGCTCTATGCCGTGCCGGCAGCACTTGCGGCCTTCGTCGCCGTGCTCGCTCTCGGCGTCGATATTCCCGATGGCGCCTTTGCCGGACTTGCCGAAACCCTGCTGCCGAAGCCCGAGATCGTCACGCCCGCCTTCACCTTCGCCGGCCTCGTCAGCATCGCGCTGCCGCTCTTCATCGTGACCATGGCCTCACAGAACATTCCCGGCATCGCGGTGATGAAGGTCAATCACTACGAGCCCAATCCCGGCCCGCTCTTCGCCACGACCGGCCTGTTCTCGCTGCTATCGGCGCCGTTCGGCGGCCATGCGGTGAACCTGGCCGCCATCACCGCCGCTATGTGCGCCGGCAGCGATGCCCATCCCGATCCGGCAAAACGCTATTGGGCGGCGATCAATGCCGGCATCTTCTACGTGATCTTCGGCCTTGCCGCGGGCGCGGTGACGGCCTTCGTCAGCCTTGCCCCGCCCATCCTCATCCAGGCCGTCGCCGGCCTCGCACTGATCAGCGCCTTCGCCAATTCGGCGCTCAATGCCTTCAAGGAAGTGGATGGACGAGAGGCCGCTGCGGTGACCTTCCTCGTCACCGCCTCGGGCGTCTCCTTTGCCGGCATTTCCGGTGCCTTTTGGGGCCTGCTCGCAGGCGGCCTGATGCTGGCGCTTTCGCGTTTCACCGCCAAGCGCAAAGCATAGGATTTACGGCTGGAAGGGTAGCGGCTGGCCGTTGATCAGCACCTTGCCGTCCTCGCCGACCGTCAGGTCCCAGATCTGCGCATCACCTCCGCCCTTGCGCGCAAGGCCCTTCATCATCAGCAGGCCAAAGGAGGCCTGGCCGAACTGCGGCACCTTCGCGGCGTTCTTCTGGAGATAGGTGATCGTCTTGTCGAAGTCGCGCATGGTGATCGTGATATCGGCGCTGCGGCGGTCCTGCTGGTCGGGATAGACCGTCATCTTGCCGGAGACCTGAAGGTCATAGATCGGCGATGCGGCCGAGACATCCTCGAATTCGACGGTCATTGCGCCGTTCGGCAGGACGATGCGGCCAATCTCCTTGTTCTGCTCTTCCGTCAGCGGCTCCGGCTTGGTGAAGTCGGCGTGGTCGATGAGGTAATGCACGGCGCCGGCAAGATCGAGATTGGCCACCGCCACCTTGAAATTCGCCCGCTCCGGCAGCGCCTCGGCAAATTCCGCCGGCAATATACCGGCCGGCGGCTTGGGATGCTCCACGCCGAAGCCGAAGCCCACGCGCGTCGAATGGCCGATGCCGTTCATGTCGATATTGTAGGTGACGGCATCGGCGCCGAACGTACCCTTGTCGGTGCCGACAGTCACGTTGGAGGCCTTGATCGTCTCTGTCAGATTGTCGAACACCGGCAGCGAGGCGCGCAGCAACTCCTTGAGCTTCGCGGCATCCTGCGCATCGAGCTGGTCCTTCTTGATGTTATCAAGCACGAAGAAGACGAGATCCTGGAAGATCTTGTAGCGCGCACCGTCAAGGCTGACATCGATGTCGAGCGTATCGGCACCGATATCGACACGGCCCGAGGGACCACCGGTGATCGTCTCGGCAAAGGCTTTCATCACGCCGGTGCTCGAAATGTCGATCGTACCCGGCGCCTTCTTTTCCGAGGTGATGCGCATGGCCGATTCGCCAAAACTTGCGGTCACGCTTTCCTGCTGCGTGGTGCTGGAAAAGGCGATGCGCTTCGTCGACCAGTCCGCCGAGGTGAAATAGAGGATTTCCGGATCGTAGATCCCGTCCATCTTCATCGTGTCGATGAGATAGGTGAACGAGCCCTGGCCCGGCACCGTGCCCTTGATATCGAAACTGTCGCTCGATTCGAATCGATAGGTGCCTTCCGGCTGCGGCCGCAGATAGGCCGTCATCGGCTTCAGGCCCTCGACCTTCACCGAGCCTTCCTTCGCCTTGTCCAAGAGGACGGTCGGATTGAAGCGGAGCTCATAGAAGGAGGACGCCGCCTTCACCGTGAGGAGGCCGGCATCGACCATGTCCTTCGGCAGGTAGTGCGTCAGGCGCTGCTGGAGGCTTTCAGCGCCGGTCGGCGAAATCTCCTGGGCCAGGGCGGGGCCTGCCGAAACAAGCGCAAAAGCGGCCGAGGCCATCAGGATCTGTCGTCTCATTCTATTCTCCTTCACCGAAGCGTTCGCTACCGAACATCCAATCGCGGCGCAAGCATGTCAATCCAGGGTCAATCCGGCCCCCGGCCCTTGCATTTCCGGGCATTGTTGGTTATGGAGCCCCCGTCCGCGTAGACACCCTTGGAGGCAACGTGGATGAGGCTTTCACGAAATCCTCAAGCTTTTTGCATCGCCGGGCGCTGCCCGATGCGCGAAAGGCTCTCCAGTAACACACGAAAGGTAAAGCCATGAGCCACGAAACTTACGAGCTCAAGGCCGAGACGCGCGAACGGGTTGGTAAGGGGTCCTCCCGTGAACTTCGCCGCAACGGCCTTATTCCTGCAGTAATCTATGGCGACAAGCAGGCCCCCCTGTCCATCGCCCTCTCGACCAAGGACGTCACCCAGCGTATCCACGCCGGCGGCTTCAAGACGACGGTTGCCACGATCGACGTCAACGGCGAAAAGATCAAGGTTCTGCCGAAGGACTTCCAGCTGGATCCGGTCCGCGACTTCACCATGCATGTCGACTTCCTGCGCGTTTCGGGTAACACCCACGTCGTCGTCGAAGTGCCGGTTCACTTCGTCAACGAAGAGAAGTCCCCGGGCATCAAGGTCGGCGGCGTCCTGAACATCGTTCGCCACGCAGTCGAGCTGCACGCTCTGGCCGGCGACATTCCGGAATTCCTGACGGCTGACCTCTCCGGCCTCAAGGTCGGCGACGGCATCCACATCTCGCACATCAAGCTGCCGAAGGGCACGAGCCCGGTCATCTCCGACCGCGACTTCACCATCGCCACGATCGCCACCCCGGCGGCCGGCGTGAAGGAAGAAGAAGGCTCCGCAGAATAATCCCATTTCCGGGACCGTTCTCGAAACCCCGCGCCTTACCCAAGGCGCGGGGTTTTTCTTTGCTCGCAAGAGGCCGCACTACCGCTGCGGGAAGTTTGAATTATCAGCACTTTTGCGAACCTACATTTCAGCAACATTTAAGACTTTGATGAAAATCTAGACCCTGGGGAAAATGGCGAAAGCCAAAGAGGGGCACGATGGACTGGCTTTGTAACGTGGCTATGGGGCGACCGGCATGAAAATGCATTCGGTTGAAAGCCGTTTCATCGCCATCGTCATCGGCGCCCTGCTCGTCTTCGTCGCTCCGCTCTTCCTGCTTTTCCTCATCCTTTCGTCCGATCGCGTCGCGCGCGAGCGCCTGCAGAACACCGAAGTGCTGCTCCAGGCCAACGTCCAGGCGCTCGGCAAGCCGCTTTGGGATTTCGACAAGGAGAGCATCGACCAGATCGTCACCGCACTCCAGGCCGATGCCGATATCAGCTATGTGCAGGTGCGCGACACGTCCGATGTCATCGACATCCGCAAACCCGCCGTCGCGCCCAACCCGGATGAAGCCCGCTCCATCGTCAAGGCCGATATTCTCTACAAGGCGACGGACGGCATCAAGAAGGTCGGTACCGCGGAAATCTGGATTCACAAGGAAGGCCTCTTCTCGCGCTTCTCAAAGGACGAGCTGAGCATCTTCGCCATCTTCTTCTTCGCCGTCGCGACCCTCTTCACCGCCGCCATCATCGGCAACCGCATCACCATCATCCGGCCGCTGATGCGGCTGACCGCGGCCATCGAGGCGACGCGCCGGCTCGGCTCGCGCCACCATGTCGACTGGACCTCGAACGACGAGATGGGCGCGCTCGCCCATAACTTCAACGAGATGCAGAGCAAGCTGGAGCGCGAGGAGAACGAGCTGAAGATGGCGCATGTCCGCGCCACCGACATCTACAACCTGACGCCGGCCATGCTGTTTTCCGTCGATGCGCAAAACCGCATCACGGCGGTCAGCGACTATTGGCTGACCGCCACCGGCTATCGCCGCGAAGCGGTGATCGGCCAGGAATTCACGGACTTCGTCGTCGAGGAATGCCGCGAAACCTATCGCAAGCGTCATACGACGAACATGGAAGACGGCGGCATCTGCGAAGTGACCCTGCGCTTCCTGTGCGCCGACGGCAGCGTGATCGACGTGCTGATCCTGGAAACCGGCGTGGAGGCGAGCAGCAGCCGTCAGGCCTTGTCGCTTTCGGTCATGACCGACGTCACCGACCTCAAGGAAGCCGAGACCCGCAACCACCGCCAGGCCATCACCGACCACCTGACAGGCCTGCTCAACCGGCAGGGCTTCGAAACCGTGCTGGACGAGCTGATCGGCGAGGTCGATGCGCACGGCCAGCAGCTCGCCTGCCTCTTCGTCGATCTCGACCGCTTCAAGTGGATCAACGACAATCTCGGCCATGCCAGCGGCGACGACGTGCTCTGCCAGGTCGCCATGCGGCTGCGCCGCCAGCTGCGCGCCATTGACGTGATCGCCCGCCTCGGCGGCGACGAATTCGCCATCCTGCTCTCGGCGCCCAATGCCCGCCAGCTCGCCATGGATATCAGCGACCGGCTGGTCGCCAGCCTGCGCGCGCCGCTCATCGTCAATGGCGCGGAACTCAATGTCAGCGCCAGCATCGGCATCGCCGTCTATCCGGACCACGCCGCCACCGCAGCCTGCCTCTTGCAGAAATCCGACATGGCCATGTATGCGCGCAAGCGCAGCGGCAAGAACGGCGTGCAGCTCTTCGACAACAACATGGTCGATATCGCCCGCAAGCGCCTCGAGATCGAGCAGTTCATCGACCAGGGCCTGCGCGACGACTGGTTCACCACCCATCTCCAACCGATCGTGAGCCTTGCGGACGGCCGCGTCGCCGGTTTCGAGGCGCTGATGCGCCTGCACCATCCCGAGCGCGGCATCCTGCCGCCGGCCGAGATCATCGGTATTGCGGAAGAGAACGGAACGATCGGGCGGATCGGCGACTGCATCCTGTCGAAGGCCATCGCCAACCTGGCGGTCATCTCGAAGCTCGACGGTCTTGGCGACACCTATCTCGCGGTCAACTTCTCGCCGCTGCAATTCGAGCTGGCCCTGCCCGCCCGCATCGCGACCCTCCTTCTCGAAAGCGGCATCACGCCTTCGCGCATCGTCGTCGAGATCACCGAGGCCGTTCTGATGCTCGACAATCCCGTCGTGCGCGAGGTGCTCGACGCGCTTTCCGATCTCGGCTGCCGCATCGCGCTCGACGATTTCGGCACCGGCTATTCGTCCCTCAGCTACCTCAACCGGTTCCCGGTCGATATCGTCAAGGTCGACCAGTCCTTCACCCGGTCGCTGTCCTCCGACCAGCCGGATGTACGCCGCAAGAGCCGCATGCTCGTCGAGGGCATCCGCACCATCTCGCACCAGATGGGCTGCGCGGTGGTGGCCGAAGGCATCGAGACGACGGAGCAATGGGATATCCTGCAGAGCATGAACATCGAATTCGGCCAGGGCTACCTGCTGAGCAGGCCCTTGCCGCTTGACGCGCTGCTCGAAAAGCTCGACGAATTTACAATGGCCGACGTGCCCGAACGTCGCGCCATGGCCTCCTGACCGGTTGAGGGACAAGACGATGAAGACACTGCTTTTGACGCTTTGCCTGTCGCTTGCCCCGCTTTCCTCGGTTCTTGCCGACACGCTGCATTTCGTGACGGAAGAATATGCCCCCTTCAACTACACCAAGAACGGCAAGATCACCGGCATCTCGGTCGATCAGGTGGAGGCGATCGCCAAGGCCGCCGGCATGGACTACACGCTGGAGATCATGCCCTGGGCCCGCGCCTTCGCCATGGCCGAAAACCAGCCGAACACCTGCGTCTTCACGGCGGGCTACAACCGCGAGCGGGCCGAGCGCTTCGTCTGGGTCAGTCCACTGCTGAAGGACCAGATGGTGCTGCTCAAGCGCAAGGGCGATATCCATGACGGCCTGACGATCGTCAAGGCACGGGAACTCAAGGTCGGCTCGCAGCGCGGGGACTTCGCCGTGGAGGCACTCGAAGTGCTTGGTTTCAAGGATATCGACCTTGCTTCCGATATCGACATCACCCTGCGCAAACTGATTTCCGGCCGCATCGACCTGATGCCGACCTCCGTCAAGACCTATAAGAAGCTGCTCAAGGACGGATATCCCGTCGAGAAGGCCATGCTGATGGCCGGCCAGGTCTACGGGCTCGCCTGCAACAAACAGACGCCGCAAGACCTGATCAAGGGGCTTCAGGCCGAGTTGGACAAGCTCATCCTCAGCGGCGAGCAGGACCGCATCTTCACCGCCTACGGCCTGCCGCCGGACACGCGCACGGCCGACAACGGCACGAAGAATTGATCCGAGGCGGTTGACTTCCGTCCGCTTTCACGGTGGTGAAGACGCGGACACCTCCACTTGCGGACCACTTCCATGCAGATCATCGTGGGCCTCGGCAATCCGGGCGCAAAATATGCGGGCAACCGCCACAATATCGGTTTCATGACGCTGGACGCGATCCACCGCAAGAACCCGTTTTCGCCCTGGTCGAAGAAGTTCAAGGCCGAAATCGCCGAGGGCGAGATCGCCGGCGAGAAGGTGCTGCTCGTCAAACCGCAGACCTTCATGAACCTGTCCGGCGAATCTGTCGGCGAGGCGATGCGCTTCTACAAGCTCGCCCCCAAGGATATCGTCGCGATCTATGACGAACTGGATCTAGCGCCAGGCAAAGTACGCATCAAGGTCGGCGGCGGCCATGGCGGTCATAACGGCATCAAGTCGATCGACGCCCATTGCGGCAAGGACTACCGGCGCATGCGCCTCGGCATCGGCCATCCCGGCGCCAAGGAGCTGGTGACCAACCATGTGCTCGGCGATTTCGCCAAGGCCGACCATACATGGCTCGATCCGCTGCTCGACGAATTGGCGCTCAACACCGACATGCTGGTGCGGGGTGAGGATTCCCAGCTGATGAACAAGCTGGCGCTCGCTACCGGCAGCAAGCCGGAGGAGAAGGCCGCGCCCGAAAAGAAGCCCGCCGGCCAGTCCCATATCCGTCAGGCGCGCAACCACAACCAGCCGAAAATCCTGCCGACCACAGGCCCGATGGCCGAAATGCTGAAGAAGCTGCTCGGCAACAAGGGCGACTGACATGGCCGGCGACGCCATTCTCCGCTCCGCGAGCCCGGATGATCTGCCCGGCCTGCTCGCCCTCTATGCCGAGCTCAATCCCGACGATCCACCGATGGATGCGGCAATGGCGCAGACGCACTTCGCCACCATTCTCGCCCAGCCCGGCATGACGATCTATGTCGCCGTCAAGGACGGCATTCCCCTCGCCTCCTGCACCCTCGTCGTCGTGCCGAACCTCACGCGGGCCGGCGCACCCTATGCGTTGATTGAGAATGTCGTGACCGCGGAGGCCGCCCGCCGGACGGGCCTGGGCCGCGCCGTCCTCGAACAGGCCGCAGACGCGGCATGGCAGGCCGGCTGCTACAAGGTAATGCTGCTGACGGGGCGCAGCGACACAGGCACCGCGGATTTCTACACACGCTGCGGCTTCAAGCAGGACAAGACCGGATTCCAGATCCGCCGTCCCTAGAGCCTATTCCTCCGGTTCCGTCTGGAAGAGCAGCGGGTAACCCGCCTCCTTGGCAAGATCCGTCGCTTCCTTCGCCTTGGTCTCGGCGATGTCGCGGGCGCAGATGACGACCACGCAGGTGCCCATCTTGTGGGCGGTCATCATGACCCGGTAGCTCGTCTCCTGCGCCATGCGGAACACGGCCTTCAGCACCAGCACGACGAATTCGCGCGGCGTGTAGTCGTCATTGACGAGCAGGACCTTGTAGAGCTTCGGCCGTTCGAGCTTCGGCTTGGTGGTCGTTTTCGGGGTGAGGGTCGTGTCACCATTGCTCATGGGAAGCTCCTCGTAACGTTGGCTTCGAGCGATGTGAGCCCATTGTGCACCGCAGGAGGGACGAGTTCAAGGCCCCAGGGCTGCCAAGCTCTTGACCCTGCCCCCCGCATCCCCCATAGCGATGGCAACGATTTTCTTAAGACGAATGGACCATCTCCATGGGCTTCAAATGCGGTATCGTCGGTCTGCCGAATGTCGGCAAGTCGACCCTCTTCAACGCGCTGACCAAGACGGCCGCCGCCCAGGCGGCGAATTATCCCTTCTGCACTATCGAGCCGAACACCGGCGAAGTGGCGGTTCCCGATCCGCGCATGAAGGCGCTCGCCACCATCGCGGGCTCCAAGGAAATCATCCCGACGCGCATCTCCTTCGTCGACATTGCCGGCCTCGTGCGCGGCGCGTCGAAGGGTGAAGGCCTCGGCAACAAGTTCCTCGCCAATATCCGCGAAGTCGATGCCGTCGTGCACGTGCTGCGCTGCTTCGAGGACGACGACATCACCCATGTCGAAGGCCGCATCAATCCGGTCGGCGATGCCGACACGATCGAGACCGAGCTGATGCTCGCCGACCTCGAAAGCCTGGAGCGCCGCGTCGAGCAGACCCGCAAACGCGCCGCCAGCAAGGACAAGGATTCGCTCGCCCAGCTACCGATCATGGAAGCCGTGGTGAAGCTGCTCAACGAAGGCAAGCCGGCCCGCCTGCTCCTCAAGACGCTGGCGCCGGAAGAGATCGAGGTCCTGAAGGGCCTGAACCTGCTCACCTCGCATCCGGTTCTCTACGTCTGCAACGTGGCGGAAGCCGATGCCTCGACCGGCAACGAGCACACCGCAGCCGTCGCCGCCATGGCGAGGGAACAGGGCGCGGAATGCGTCATCATCTCGGCGGCGATCGAATCCGAAGTCGCGCAGCTGCCGGAAGAAGAAGCTGAAGAGTTCCTCTCGGCGCTCGGCCTCACGGAAGCCGGTCTCGACCGCCTCATCCGCGCCGGCTACCACCTGCTCGACCTCATCACCTATTTCACCGTCGGCCCCAAGGAAACGCGCGCCTGGACCATCGTGCGCGGCACCAAGGCCCCGCAGGCCGCCGGCGTCATCCACACGGATTTCGAACGCGGCTTCATCCGCGCCTTCACCATCGCTTATGACGACTACATCGCCTACAAGGGCGAAGTCGGCGCCAAGGAAGCCGGCAAGGGCCGCGACGAAGGCAAGGAATACGTGGTCAACGACGGCGACGTCATCCACTTCCGCTTCAACACGTAAGCGGCAGACATTCCCAACGTCTCGAACTGCCGTCCCTCACCGGAGGGGCGGCAGTTTTTCTTTGAGCGCTAGAGGAAGCGGCGTCACCGTCCAGCGCCGGAAATGCGGCCAGCCTATGCCGATGGTCAAGACGACGACGCCGACGATCAGCAGCGTCAGGAAGACATAGCTTTCGGGCGCCGCGGCCGTGCGCTGGAGCAGGCTTGCCGTGGCAAGGCCGAGCGAGAGCAGGCCCGAGGTGACGAAGGCGCGCCGGTCGATGGCAAGGCCGATGCCCATCAGCACGACGACGATCGCGACGATGATGAGCGCCTCCGGCAGGCCCTTGTTGCTGCTGAACAGCGTGTCATTGGCGAAATCACCGAGGAAGACGAAGCACAGCGTCGAATAGAGCAGCGCCGGCGCCGTCACCAGATGCAGCCAGAAGGCAATGTCGGAGCGGCGCGAGACGCGGAACCGGTCCGAGAGATCGTAAGCCATCGCCACGGTAAACAGCATCAGCGCCGCGGCGAGGAAAATGCCGGCCGAGAGCATCGGCCGGGCGGCGATGACATCGGCACTGCCCGTCAGCCGCGCCAACGCAAGGAAGACGAGGCCGAGCGCCACGGCCGCCAGCGACAGGAACCACAGGCTGAGCGACAGCGGAATGCGGTAGCGCCAGTAGAACGGCGGCAGCAAGATCGCGAAGGGCAGCATGGTCAGCAGGAAATCAAGATAGGGGCTTTTCTCAGCGCCCAGCACATCGTCCAGCAGTAGCATTGTGGTGATGGCGATCCAGTGTGCATAGAGAAGGGTCAGCAGCACGGCGGGCAGAGCAAGGCGCTGCCGCTTCACCAGGATTTCCGCGAGGATGAGGATGGCCGGCAGCGCAGCGAGGAAGGCGCCGATACCCCAGACGCCCGCCATGACGATCGCGACGCCGATGGTGATCAGCACATCATGGAATCCGCGGATGAAGCGCGGCGCTTCCGTGTCCTCGACGGGCGCGATGGCGCGGTCTTCGGCAGGGCCGGCGATATCCAGCACGCGTGCTTCGAGGGGTGCAGCAAGGACGACACCGCGCGCTTCCATATATGGCAGCAGCGTGTTCGCCTGTTCGGCGGAGAGTATCCCCTCGCCGGCCGCACCGTCGAGCACGGATTTCAGCGTCTGCATCTGTCGTTGTCTCCTCGTGCGGCGTCGCGCGCACCTTACCTGTCCGAAGGCCGCTGGCAAGAGCTTGCAAAACGGCGCCCCGCTCGCCATTGTCGGCCCGAAACAGGATGGACGAGACGGTGCCCAACTACACATTTGAAGATTTTACGCCGGGCCGGCGCTTCGACTTTTCGAAGCGCACGATGACGGCGGACGAGATCATCGCCTTCGCACGGGAATTCGATCCGCAGCCGATGCATATGGACGAGGCCGCCGGCCGCGCCAGTATTCTCGGCGGCCTTGCCGCCTCCGGCTGGCACACCAGCGCCGTGATGATGCGCATGCTGTTCGAGGCCTATATCGACGGCTCCACCTCGGAGGGCTCGCCCGGCGTCGATCTCATGGAATGGAAGCGGCCGGTGCTGGCGGGCGATACGCTCGGTGGCCATTGCGAGGTGCTCGATGCCCGCGTCTCGCGCTCGCGGCCGGAAATCGGCATCGTGCGCCTGCGCGCCGAGGTGACCAACCAGCGCGGCGAACTCGTCGCGGTGTCGGAATATATCAACATGATGCGCGTTGCCGAAAAGGATGCCGACCATGCGGATGGCTGAGCTTTACGCGTTCGGCGAGGCCGTCGAAATCGGTTCCAATACGTTTACCGCCGAAGACATCATCCGCTTCGCCGGAAGTTTCGACCCGCAGCCTTTTCATCTGGACGAGGAACTGGCCAAACACGCTTTGTTCGGCGGCCTCTGCGCCTCGGGCTGGCATACCAGCGCCGGCTGGATGAAGTGCTTCGTGCCGTTCTGGCTTGGCGAGTGCAAACGCCTCGCCGCCGAAGGCATCGTACCCCCCAACCTCGGCCCCTCGCCGGGCTTCACCAAGCTCGCCTGGCTGAAGCCGGTCTTTGCCGGCGACACGATCACCTATTCGGTGACGCTCATCGCCTCGCGCGAACTGGCAACGCGCAAGGACCGGCTGATCAATTCGATCCTCTGCGCCGGCCGCAACCAGAACGGCGAACCGGTCATCCGGTTCGAGAGCACGGTTCTGGAATTCATCTGAGAAGGCGACGACGGGCTTAATGCCCGTCGAAGGCCACCAGCGTGCGCACTTCCACGCCGAGCGCTTCCAGCTTCTTGCGGCCGCCGATTTCCGGCAGGTCGATGACGAAGCAGGCGGCGACGATGTCGGCGCCGATCTGGCGCAGCAGCTTGACGGCCGCTTCCGCCGTGCCGCCGGTGGCGATAAGGTCGTCGACGAGGATGACCTTCTCGCCCGGCTTGATGGCGTCCTTGTGCATTTCCATCTCGTCCACGCCGTATTCCAGGCTGTAGGCGATACGCACGGTCTCGTGCGGCAGCTTGCCCTTCTTGCGGATCGGCACGAAGCCGGTCGACAGCTGGTGCGCCATGGCGCCGCCCAGAATGAAGCCGCGCGCCTCGATGCCGGCGACCTTGGCGATGCCGATGCCCGCATAGGGGTGCACCAGCTCGTCCACCGCGCGGCGGAAGGCGCGCGGATTACCGAGCATGGTGGTGATGTCGCGGAAGATGATACCGGGCTTGGGATAGTCCGGGATGCTGCGGATCGCGGCGACGAGTTCTTGTTCAACGGTAGGCATGGGATTTCCCGACTGCGGAAGGATTTTTCGGTTATCGCAGGTGCGTCACCGCCCCACAACAAAAAAGGCGGCCCGGAGGCCGCCTTTTAAACCGGGCGATAAAATCGCTCAGTGTTCCTTGTTCGCGTAGACCGACTTCTTCGTCAGGTAGATCAGGCCGGTGAAGATCACCAGGAAGATCATGACCATGAAGCCGGTGCGCTTGCGCTCTTCGAGATGCGGCTCGGCGGCCCACATCAGGAAGGACGCGACGTCGCGGGCGTACTGGTCGACCGTCTGCGGCGCGCCGTCGTCATAGGTGACCTGGCCGTCGGAGATCGGCTTGGCCATGGCGAGTGCCGCAGCGTTTGCGAAATACGGGTTGAAGTGCGTGCCTTCGGCGACTTCGAGATGCGCCGGCTTCTCTTCATCGTAACCGGTCAGCAGCGAGTAGATATAGTCCGGGCCACCTTCCTGGTACTGCGTGAAGATGTCGAAGACGAACTGCGGGAAGCCGCGGGTGATACCGCGTGCCTTGGCGATCAGCGAGAAGTCCGGCGGTGCTGCACCATTGTTGGCGGCAGCTGCCGCCTCATGGTTGGCGAAGGGCGACGGGAAGTGGTCCGACGGAACGGCCTTGCGGGTGAACATCTCACCGTCGCTGTTCGGGCCGTCCTGCACTTCGTAGTTCGCCGCAAAAGCCTTTACCTGGCCTTCCGAGTAACCAAGACCTTCCAGCGTGCGGAAGGAGACGAGGTTCATCGAATGGCAGGCAGAACAGACTTCGGTGTAGACCTTCAGGCCGCGCTGAAGCTGGCCCTTGTCATACTTGCCGAAGGGACCGGCGAAGGTCCACTTCTCCTGCTTCGGGTGGTGCATCGGGTAGTGTGGGGTGGCGTGTTCCGCCTCCGCACCGGCAGCCGGGGCTGCCTCTTCCGCCGTAGCGAAGGAGACGCCGAGACCGGCGACGAGTGCGAGTGACAGAATGCCTGCAACAAGCTTTTTCATTGTCATGGTTCCTTTCGCTCGCTCTCAGGCCTTGGCCAGCTTGGCGTTCTTCTTTTCCAGAACCGCTTCCGTAATCGAATTCGGAATGCGCTTCGGGGTCTCGATCAGGCCGAGGACCGGCATGATGACGAGGAAGAAGCCGAAGTAGTAGAGCGTGCCGAGCTGCGAGAGGACGACGTAGATGCCTTCGGCAGGCATGGCGCCGAGCCAGCCGAGCATGATGGCATTGACCACGAACAGCCAGAAGAACAGCTTGTACCACGGGCGATAGACGGCGGAGCGGACCTTCGACGTGTCGAGCCAGGGCAGGAAGAACAGCACGATGATCGCACCGAACATCACGAGGACGCCGCCAAGCTTGGAGTCGATCGGGCCGATGTTGAAGGTGATGGCGCGCAGCATCGCGTAGAACGGCAGGTAGTACCATTCCGGAACGATGTGGGCGGGCGTCTTCAGCGGGTCAGCCGGAATGTAGTTGTCCGGGTGGCCGAGATAGTTCGGCATGTAGAAGACGAACCAGGCGAAGACGATCAGGAAGACCGAGACGCCGAGCGCATCCTTCAGCGTCGCATAGGGCGTGAAGGGGACCGTGTCGGTCTTGGACTTCACTTCGACGCCGGTCGGGTTGGTCTGGCCGGTGACGTGCAGCGCCCAGATGTGCAGGACGACGACGCCGGCGATCATGAAGGGCAGCAGGTAGTGCAGCGAGAAGAAGCGGTTCAGGGTCGGATTGTCGACCGCGAAGCCGCCGAGCAGGAACTGCTGGATCCACTCGCCGACCCACGGGAAGGCCGAGAAGAAGCCGGTGATGACGGTCGCGCCCCAGAAGGACATCTGACCCCAGGGCAGAACGTAGCCCATGAAGCCGGTCGCCATCATCAGGAGGAAGATGACCACGCCGAGGATCCAGAGGATTTCGCGCGGCGCCTTGTAGGAGCCGTAGTAGAGGCCGCGGGCGATGTGGAGATAGACCGCGATAAAGAAGAAGGACGCGCCGTTGGCGTGCATGTAACGCAGCAGCCAGCCGTGGTTCACGTCACGCATGATCTTTTCGACCGAGTTGAACGCGACGGTCGTTTCGGCGGCATAGTGCATGGCCAGAACGACACCGGTCAGGATCTGCACGATCAGCATCACCGACAGCATTGCGCCGAAGGTGTAGGCGTAGTTCAGGTTGCGCGGGACCGGGTAGGAGACGAAGCTGTCATGGATCATGCGCGGCAGAGGCAGGCGCGAATCGACCCACTTCTCGATGCCAGTCGTCGGCTGGTAGGTGGAATGTTCAGCACTCATTATCAGGTGTCCCCTCAACCGATCTTGATGACTGTGTCGGATACGAACGAGAAGGTCGGCACAGCGAGGTTCTGCGGGGCCGGACCCTTACGGATACGTCCAGCAGTGTCGTAGTGCGAACCGTGGCAGGGACAGAACCATCCGCCGAAATCGCCGGCCTGGCCGAGCGGAACGCAGCCCAGATGGGTACAGGAGCCGATCATGATGATCCAGTTTTCCTTGCCCTCGCCGGCGGAGCGGTCGAGGTCCGTCGCTTCGGCGTCGGCAGCGATGTTGGCATTGCGCGCGACCGGGTCCTTGAGATCCGCAAGGGCGACAGCCTTGGCTTCTTCCACTTCCTTGTCGGTGCGGTTGCGGATGAACACCGGCTTGCCGCGCCACTTGGCCGTCAGCGACATGCCGGGCGTCAGGCTGGAGACGTCGACCTCGATGGAGGCGAGTGCCAGCGTGGATGCATCCGGACGCATCTGGTCGATGAACGGCCAGGCAACCGCAACGCCGCCCACGACGCCCGCCATACCCGTGGTCAGGTAAAGAAAATCACGGCGAGTGGGCTCGCCCAGGGATTCGCTTGTTGTCTCGTGTTCGCTCACGGCTAAACCATCCTCTCACGCAAAGTCTGCGGAAAACCGCAACGCCCCTTTGGAAACCGGCAATTCCGGACACAATACGGCCATAGATTCCCCGTCAATCCGGCGCGTTCTATGCTTGATCGCAAATTATGTCCAGCCTTGGCAAGGGGTGGTGGGCACATTGTCGCGGGAAAAACGGAGCATCTTGACAAGGCACAGCCATCGCCTTGAACCTCAAGCGCTTCCCGGCTGAAAAGACAGTCGTGAAACGACGCTTTGCGGCTCTATTGCGCCGCTTCCTCGTGGCCGAGAAACCCGCCCGACTGGCGTGACCAGAGATCCGCATAAAGCCCGCCCTTGGCGACGAGCTCGGCATGGCTCCCCTCCTCCACGATATGGCCGCGATCCATGACGATCAGCCTGTCGAGAGCTGCGATGGTGGAGAGGCGATGGGCAATGGCAAGCACGGTCTTGCCGCGCATCAGTCGCTCGAGGTTCGACTGGATCGCCGCCTCGACTTCGCTGTCGAGCGCCGAGGTCGCCTCGTCGAGCACCAAGATCGGCGCATCCTTCAGCATGACGCGGGCAATGGCGATGCGCTGGCGCTGGCCGCCCGAAAGCTTCACGCCGCGCTCGCCGACATGGGCATCGTAGCCCGTGCGGCCGCGCTGGTCCTCGAGCGAGAGGATAAAGTCGTGCGCCTCGGCCTTCCTCGCCGCCTCGATCATCTGGGCTTCGCTTGCATCGGGATTGCCGAAGAGGATGTTGTCGCGGATCGAGCGGTGCAGCAGCGCCGTATCCTGGCTGACCATGCCGATATTGGCGCGCAGGCTCTCCTGCGTAACCGCGGCGATATCCTCGCCACCAATAAGGATGCGTCCGCCTTCCAGATCGTAGAAACGCAGCAGCAGATTGACGAGGGTCGACTTGCCGGCGCCCGAGCGCCCGACGATGCCGACCTTTTCGCCGGGGCGAACGAAGAGCGTCAGGTCGTCGATGACGCCGGAGGCACGGCCATAGTGGAAGCGCACATGGTCGAACCGGATTTCAGGATGCACCACCGTCATGACCGTGGCATCCGGCCTGTCGACGAGGCCGATCGGCTGGGAGATCAGGTCGGCGGAATTCTGGATCGTGCCGATATTGCGCATGATGCCGTTGAGCTGCGTCATCAGCCGGTTCAGCAGGAAGTTCAACCGGAGCACCAGCGCCATGGTGAAGGCGACGGCGCCCGAGCTGATGATGCCCGTCAGCCAGAGATGGATGCACAGCACCGCCATGCCCGCGATCATCAGACCCGACAGGAACGCGAGCGAGGCGCGCAGCGACGTCAGGAGGCGCGTGAAGTTGAGGATCGTGTTCTGGAACGTATCGAAACCGTCGCGCATGTAGCGGTCGTTCGCATCGTCCCGGCCGAACAGCTTCAGCGTCTGGATATTCGAATAGGCATCGACCAGGCGGCCGCTGATCATCGATCCGGCTTCGGCGGACTGGCGCGCATGCTCGCGGATGCGCGGCACGAAATAGCGGGCGAGCACCGCGAAGATCGATAGCCAGACGAGCAGCACCGCCGCCAGCCGCCAGTCGAGCTGGCCGAGCAGCACCAGCGTCGAGACCGTGTAGATCGCCACAAACCAGATGCTCTCCATGAAGGAGGTGATGACGTCACCCGTCGCCTGCCCCGCCGACCAGACTTTCGTGACGATCCGCCCGGAAAAATCGTTCTGGAAGAAGGCGAGCGACTGGCGCGCGACATGGACGTAGGACTGCCAGCGCACCAGATTGTAGAAGCCCGGCGTGATGACCTGCTGATCGATGAGCGCCGTCAGGAAGGCCACGACGAAGCGCACGACGCCGATCAGCCCGAGCATGACAAGCAGTTCCGGCCCATGCGCCGAAAGCAGCCCGCTCCACCCCTCGCCCGGCTTGACCGTCGCCAGCATATCGACCAGCCGCCCGACAAACCAGAACGTCGCCGCCTCGATGCCCGCCGTGATGCCGCCAAGCACCAGCAAAGCCGCAAACGGCGCCTTGGCCTGCCCGATATAGAACCAGACGAACGCCATCAACCCCTGCGGCGGCCGCAGATCATCACGCCGCGCGAAGGGCTGGATCCAGTTTTCGAAGAAGGAAAAAAGCGGGCGGAAGATCATGCCACCGATATAGGCCGTTTTGGGCGGGGGGCAAATTAAAGATCGGAAAGATGGGAGGCTCCGCCCCACCCTTCAAATGGGTTGATATTCCGCGGTCGTAATATTAAAGTTACATCTCGATGACACTCCTGATCAAGCAGACGGACACATTTCGCAAATGGGAGAGCGCCCTTGCCGATCAAAAGACGCGCGCGCTCATCGCCGCCCGATTGAACCGCATCGCCTATGGTCTTCTCGGTGACATTAAGTCCGTGGGCGACGGCATCAGCGAAATCCGCATTCATCATGGTCCCGGATACCGGATTTATTTTACGCGCCGGGGCAAGGAAATCATTGTGCTCCTCTGCGGCGGCGATAAAGGCACGCAGAAGCGGGACATCGCCACGGCCAAGGCGCTGGCAACCGAATTGGACGACTGACATGAGCGAAACACTGCACATTTATGACCCTGCGGAGGCCCTGACCTCCGACGACGCCATCGACGTCTTCATGAAGGACGCTTTCGAAAGCGGCGATGCAGGCTACATCGCCCACGCCCTTGGCGTCGTCGCCCGTGCAAAGGGCATGAGCAAGGTGGCGGAGGAGACCGGCCTCGCGCGCGAAGCGCTCTACCGCTCGCTTGCCAGCGACGGCAACCCCACTCTCAAATCCATGCTGACCGTCATGCGCGCACTGGGGCTGGAGCTGACGTCGAAACGAACTGGCACATAAGAACACCCCGGCCCTGGACCGGGGTGTTCTGCTTTTACTCCGCCGCCGCTTCCGCTTCAGCTGCGTCATCCGCGATGAACCCGCCCGACTGGCGGGTCCAGAGGTCGGCGTAGATGCCGCCTTTGGCAACGAGTTCGGCATGGGTGCCGGTCTCGGAAAGGCGGCCCTTGTCGAGCACGATGATGCGGTCCATCTCCGTCAGCGTCGACAGGCGGTGGGCGATGGCGATCACCGTCTTGCCCTGCATGAGGGCGAAGAGGTTGTCCTGGATGGCCGCCTCTACTTCGGAGTCGAGCGCCGAGGTCGCCTCGTCCAGCACCAGGATCGGCGCGTCCTTCAGGAAGACGCGGGCGATCGCGATGCGCTGGCGCTGGCCGCCCGAAAGCTTCACGCCGCGCTCACCGACCTGGGCATCGAGGCCGGTGCGGCCCTGCTGGTCGGTGAGGCTTTCGATGAAGTCCCAGGCATTCGCGCGCTTGGCCGCCTCGATGATCTCAGCATCATCAGCCTCCGGCTTGCCATAGGCGATGTTGTCGCGGATCGAGCGGTGCAAGAGCGACGTATCCTGCGTCACCACGCCGATCTGCGAGCGCAAGCTGTCCTGCGTCACCGTCGCGACATCCTTGCCGTCGATGGTGATCTTGCCGGATTCCAGATCGTAGAAACGCAGGAGCACGTTCATCAGCGTCGTCTTGCCCGCACCCGAGCGGCCGACAAGGCCGACTTTCTCACCGGCGCCGATCTTGAGCGACAGGTCCTCGATCACGCCCTTGTTCTTGCCGTAGTGGAAGCGGACATGATCGAAGGCGATGGCGCCCTTGGCGGCCGGCAAAGCCGGTGCTTCAGGCTTGTCCTGGATGTCGTGCGGCTTGGTCATCATGCCCATGCCGTCATAGACCGTACCGATATTCTCGAACAGCGCGGTCACTTCCCACATCACCCATTGCGACATGCCGTTGATGCGCATGACGAGGCCCATGGCCACCGCCACCGCACCGACCGATACATCGCCGTTCATCCAGAAATAGATGCCGATGGCCGCCGTGAAGAACATCGTGACGACGTTGTTGATGTCGATCGCGATGTTGAACAGCGTGATCTTGCGCATCTGCGCGTGCACGGTCTGGAGAAACTCGTCCATGCCGTCGCGGGCATAGGTCTCCTCCCGGCCGGCATGCGAGAACAGCTTGACCGTCGCGATGTTGGTGTAGCTGTCGACGATCCGGCCCGTCATCATCGAGCGCGCATCCGCCTGCTCACGCGAAATCCGCATGAGCTTCGGCACGAAGTAGCGCAGGATCGAGACATAGACGACGAACCACACGAGCAGCGGCACGACGAGACGCAGGTCCGCCGCGGCGATGATCGCGATCATCGAGATGAAATAGCTCACCACATAGATGAAGACATCGATGATCTTCATCACGGTTTCGCGCACGGCGAGCGCCGTCTGCATCACCTTCGTCGAGACGCGGCCGGCGAACTCGTTGGAGAAGAAGGTCATGCTCTGGCGGATGAGGTAGCGATGCATCTGCCAGCGGGCGATCATCGGGAAATTGCCCGCAAGCGCCTGGTGCATGGTCATCGTGTGCAGTGCGCCGAAACCCGGGATGAGGACGAGCAGCAGCACGGCCATCCAGATCAGCGTTCCACCCTCGCGAGCGAGGAACGTGTGGGGATCACCGGCCGAAAGCCAGTCGACGATATTGCCGAGGAACTGGAACAGCAGCACTTCCGCGATGCCGAGCGCCATCGAGCAGAAACCGAGCACGAAGAGCCAGGGGGCTGCCGGCTTGGTATAATGCCACAGGAAGGCGAACAGGCCCTTCGGCGGAAGCGAGGGGGCCTCAGCGGGATAAGGATTCAAACGTCTTTCGAACCAGCCGAACATGGCTATCTCCGTAAATAAAATGACGGAACCGGCACGGACGGCGCAAAACGGGCGCTGTCGAGAACGAGCTTCCGGTAGGATGACCGTGGGGCGACGAACGGCGTCACACGGCGAATTGAAATGGGTCTGCGAAGGGAGTTTGGGCGGCGAGGTGCCTACGCGAGAAGTGGCGTGATTCCAGCCAGGAGGCGCTGTCGACGTGTGATATCCATCATGATCCTCCCTGTTCTCGCGTTGAAGATGCAGCTTGGGTAACCCGAAACGGCGCATTTTGCCAGCCACTTCGTCGCAAATTCGCATCTGCGGCCAATTCTGTTGCCTTCCCGCCACATCCCGGCTACCCCCGAACCATGTCCGAACTCCGCATCGCCCTCTACCAGCCCGACATTGCCGGCAATACCGGCACGATCCTGCGTTTCGCCGCCTGCCTCGGCCTCGCCGTCGACATCATCGAGCCGGCCGGCTTCGACCTGTCCGACCGCAACCTGAAGCGCGCCGGCATGGACTATCTCGCCGCCGTGACGCTGACGCGACATGTCAGCTGGGATCGGTTCGAAGAGTGGCGGCAGACGAGCAACCGCCGCCTCGTGCTCGCCTCCACCAAGGCCGCCGGGCTCTATACCGATTTCGCCTACCGCCCGGACGATATCCTGCTCTTCGGCCGCGAAAGCGCCGGCGTGCCGGACCGCGTGCACGACATCGCCGACGGCCGCGTGCTCATTCCCATGGTCGAGGGGCAGCGCTCCATCAATGTCGCGCTGTCCGCCGCCATGATCTGCGGCGAGGCGCTGCGCCAGACGGGGTTTGGCTGACCTAGCCATCGCCCCACCGGAAAAGACGCGAGACCAAGGCCACGAGGCCGAGCACCAGCACGACCGCACCGACCACGGCATAGGCCGTGCCATAGCCGAATGCGCCGATCAGCGGCTGCGAGACGATCGGCGACAGGAACTGCCCGGCGAAGATACTGGAGACCAGAAGGCCCGAAATCCGGCCGCGCAGGGCGGGTGGCGCAAGCAACATGGCGCTGGCCGCAAAATTCGGCATGATTGTGCCCATGCAGATGCCGGAGACGGCCATGGCGGCCAGGACGCTGCCATAACTTTCCGCCGCCGACAGCAGCAGGAAAGACACCCCCGAAGAGACGAAGCCCAGGGCGAACACACCCATCAGGCCGATCCGCCGCCGGACAGGCGCGAAGACCAGCGAACTCACCACGCCAACGAGCTGCCCCGCACCAATCGCGGCACCGGCAAGGCTGGGTGCGGCAAATCCGAGATGTTCCAGGTAGAACGGAAGCTGCGTCGGGATCATGTAGAAGGCGATCATGTTGATCGCGGCGGCGAGGAACAGCAGGCCGAGCAGCGTGATCCGGCGCCCGTCGAGCCCACCCTCGCCTGCCGTCGCAGCCGCTGGGCGCAGCCGGCGCGGCTCCGGCAGGAAAACGATGGCGGCCGGCAGGAGCAGGACCGCCACGGTGTAGATGAAGAACGGCCCGCGCCAATGGATTTCCGCAAGGAAGCCGCCGCCCGTCAGGAACAGAGTGCCGCCGATGCCGACGAAGGCCTGCTGCAAGCCCATGTACCGATCGCGCGCCGGCCCCTGGAAGAAGTCGCCGACCAGCGCCGTCGTCGCCGTCATGATGCCGCCGATGGCAAGGCCGAGCACGGCGCGGCCGACGAGCAGGCCCGGCAATGTATCGAGGACCAGCCCGGAGGCGCCCGCGACGGTGAACAGAGCGAGCGAGGCCAGCAGCAGAGGCTTGCGGCCGAAGCGATCGACGAGAAAACCCGCCGCTGGCGAAAACAGCGCGATGAACACGGCAGGCAGCGTCAGCACCAGCCGGCTGAGCAGCGCGACATTCTCGACCTCGGCAAAACGGGCGGCAATGCCCGGCAGCGAGGCGGAGATCGTCGCGCCCGACATGATGGTGAGCGTGCTGACGAAGAGCAGCGTCGCATTGCGCCAGCGTTCCTGCGGCGAGCGGGCGATTTCCGCCATGGCATAGTGCTCCGGTTTCATGCCGCCGCCTCGTCGTAACGCGTTGCGATACGCGCCACCTTCAGCGCATTCGCCCACCAAGTCAGGCGTTTCATCAGCACGGCAAGCTGGCCGTTGAGATGGCCGGGGCGGAAAGGATTTCCGGCGGGATCGAACTGCGTCCAGGCATGGGCGAGGCTGACGGTCTCGCGGATCGCCACCGCATGCAGCTCGGCGAAGACCAGCCGCAACTGCTCCACCGCGCGCAGCCCGCCCGATACGCCGCCATAGGAAATGAAGGCGATGGGCTTGGCATGCCAGGGCCGGAAGCAGCAGTCGATGATGGCCTTCAGAGCGGCGGGATAGGCATGATTGTACTCCGGCGTGACGATGAGGAAGGCATCGGCCTGCAAAATCCGGCTTTCGACGCTCTCCGTAGAGACCGCGTCGAGACCGCCCGGCGTGAAGGTCAGCTCGGCCGGATCGATGCGGATGATGTCATATTGATGGAAGCCCGCGAGCTCCGGCTCCAGCCATCCCGCGATCGTATCGGCAAAGCGTCCCTCGCGGCCGCTGCCATAGATGAGGGCGATGGTCAGTCTGTCTGTCATGTGTGCGGGCTCCATTTGAAATCAGGGAGCCCGCGGTATAAAACCTCAAGCAAAGTTGAGGTCAACGGCCATGACGGAAAAATGTCCAAACAGCAAAATGGCGCGGGAACTCAGCGTCGGCGAGGTCGCCGAACGCAGCGGGGTGGCGGTTTCCACCTTGCATTTCTACGAGACGAAGGGGCTGATCCGCAGCCAGCGCAACCGCGGCAACCAGCGGCGCTATCCGCGCAGCATTCTGCGCCGCGTCGCGGTCATCAAGGTCGCGCAGCGCACCGGCATTCCGCTGTCGGAGATCGCGGACGCGCTGTCTGTGCTGCCGCATGACCGGCCCCTGACGGCTGAGGATTGGCGGGCGCTCTCGAAAACCTGGCGCCGCCAGTTGGACGACCGCATCGCGCGGCTCACCAAGCTGCGCAACCAGATCGACGGCTGCATCGGCTGCGGCTGCCTTTCGATGCAGGAATGCCCGCTGCGCAATCCACTGGATACGCTTGGCGCGGAAGGTCCGGGCCCGAGATTGCTCGAACCCGACCCATCGGAAAGACCTTAAGGATCCAGACGCGTCGCCAGAAGCTTGTCGACGCGGCGGCCGTCCATGTCGACAACCTCGAAACGCCAGCCTTGGGTTTCGGTGATCTCGCCGGTTTTCGGCAGCCTCTGCAGCGATTCGATGACGAGGCCGGCGGCCGTCTGGTAGCCACGGCGGCCGGGCAGCGACAGGCCGAGACGGTCGGCCATCTCGTCGATCGGCATGGAGCCGGAAATCAGCCAGGAACCGTCCTCACGCTGCACCGCGTGTTCGTCGTCGCCCTCTTCGATGTCGGCGCGGAACACGCCGGCAATCGCCTCCAGCACGTCGGCGGGCGTGATGACGCCTTCGAAGTGGCCGTATTCGTCATGGATGAGCAGGATCGGAACTTCGGAGCTGCGCAGCGATTCCAGCACGCGCATCGCATCCATCGTGTCGGGCACGATCGGTGCGGGGCGGATAAAGGCGCGGATATCGAGCGGCTGGCCCGTCAGCATGGCGGAGAGCAGTTCACGCTTCTGCACGATGCCGACAATGGTTTCCGGCCCGCCATCGGCGACCGGCAGGCGGGAGTGCTGGCTGTCGATCAGCTGCTGGTGGACTTCCTCGATCGTATCGCCGAGATCGATCCAGTCGACATCGTTGCGCGGCGTCATGAGACCGCGCGCCTCGCGGTCGGAAAAACGCATCACGCCGGCGATCATCAGCTTCTCGCCACCCTCGATGACGCCGGCGGCTTCCGCTTCGGCGACGATGGTCCTGATCTCCTCGTCGGTGACGATGCTTTCGGCAACCTCGTGCTGACCGAGAAGGCGGAAGATCAGGCGCGTCGAGGCATCGAGGATCCAGACGGCGGGTGCGCCGATCTTCGACAGCAGCGACATGGCGGGCGCGACAAGCGTCGCGAACCGTTCCGGATTCTTCAGCGCGATCTGCTTGGGTACCAGCTCGCCGACGACGACGGACAGGAACGTGATGATGAAGATGACGATACCGTAGCCGAGCGGATCGGCCAGCCAGTCCGGCACGCCCTCGGCAAAAAGGATGTCGCGCAGGCGCCCACCCAGAGCCGCACCCGAAAACGCCCCGGCAAGAATGCCGATGAGCGTGATGCCGATCTGGACGGTGGAGAGGAATTTACCGGGGTTTTCCGCCAGTTTCAGCGCGGACGCGGCACCGCGCGAGCCCTGGGCCGCCATGGTCTTGAGGCGGGGCTTGCGCGCGGAAACGATGGACAATTCGGAAAGAGCAAAGACCCCGTTGAGAAGGATCAGGCAGACGGCAATCGCGAGTTCGAACAAGGACTGTGAGCCGTGCTTCAGAACCGCAACGGCGCCTTTCTATTGATGACGATGGCCGCAAGATAAGGGTGCAGCGGCCCGCCGTCAATCGACGTTGCAGCGAACACTCGCGTCAGGCGAGTGCGCAAACGCGGTATGAAGCGTCAATCCGCGCTCGGCAGCCGGCGCATGGTGAACTCGATGCGGTCGCCGTCCAGCATCCGCCAGCTCTCCACTTCGGTCCAGTAGGCAGCCTTCGGCCAATGGTCGAACCATTCGCGCGCCTTGTCGCGCGCCGCCTGCCGCTCCATGCAGAAGGTCTCTCGAACGAAGTTGCTCGCGCGCGCCGGCTTCTCGCGCCGATGGCGCTCGATCTGGCGGCGAAGCCCTTCAAGAGGCGGCGGTCCGGGAACACGCGCCATATCGTTTTCTCCTGGCAGCACATTCGACAGGCTAAACATAAGCCGCCGCCGCGCGTTTTGCGAGTCCGGCCATCCCCAGCTGAAAATCCGTTTTTGTTGCCAAATGGCCCAAAGTTAACGAGTGTGACCGAAATGCGATTCGGCGGCCTTGCCGCCAGCGGGAAACACCCCAGCGAGACACATCATGGAACGACCAGACCTGCCGAAAGGCCTTCCCGACGACATCGAAGACAAGAAGGACGCCGCCCGCGCCTGGTTCCAGCACCTGCGCGATGCGATCTGCTCCAGCTTCGAGGCGCTCGAGGACGAGTTGGCCGGCCCCCTCTCCGACCTGCCGCCCGGCCGTTTCGTCGCCAAAGACTGGCAGCGTGACGGCGGCGAAGGCGGTGGCGGGCGCATGTCGATGATGGAAGGCCGCGTCTTCGAGAAGGTCGGCGTGCACACCTCCACGGTCCATGGCGAATTCTCGCCGGAATTCCGCGGCCAGATCCCCGGTGCGAGCGAAGACCCGCGCTTCTGGGCCTCCGGCATCTCGCTGATCGCGCATCCCGTGAACCCCAACGTGCCGGCCGTGCACATGAACACCCGCATGGTCGTCACCACCAGCCGCTGGTTCGGCGGCGGCGCGGACCTGACGCCGGTGCTCGACCGCCGTCGCACGATGGACGATGCCGATACCCAGCTCTTCCACAAGGCGATGGAGATCACCTGCAATCGCCATCCGGTCGCCGATCACCGGAAATTCAAGGACTGGTGCGACGACTACTTCTTCCTGAAGCACCGCAACGAGCCGCGCGGCACCGGCGGCATCTTCTACGACTGGTTGCATTCCTCGGAAGAACTCGGCGGCTGGGAGGCGGATTTCGCCTTCACGCAGGATGTCGGCCGCGCCTTCGCCATGGTCTATCCGCGCATCGTGCGCAACAACTTCAACAACGGCTGGACGGAAGAGGATCGCGACGAACAGCTCGTGCGCCGCGGCCGCTATGTCGAGTTCAACCTGCTCTACGACCGCGGCACGATCTTCGGCCTGAAGACGGGCGGCAATGTGGATTCCATCCTGTCGTCGCTGCCGCCGGTGGTGCGCTGGCCCTGACGATCCCACCATGACAATCCCGCACTTGTGATGATGGCTTTACGCCCTTCGTGGTAGGATGCGCCCTGCGTGAGTCCATGGAGGAACCCGTCATGATGACTGCATTGCAGCACGCGGCGATCACGGAGCTCGATCCGCAATCCGCCGATTTTCTCGACCGTTTTGCCGAAACCATGCGCGCCGAGAGCGGCATGGACCTTCCGCACGCCTATTTCCTTGAAGAGGCCAGGTTGCGGCTGGCCGGCGGCACGGTCTACCATCTCGCCGATCATCACACGAAGCCGGAGCAATTCCAGTCGTCGGCCTGCTTCGATGCATGGGCAAAGGATGACGACACGGCCTGACGGCCCATTTTCATTTGCGGAATTTGCGGGCCGGGAGGGAACTCTGGCCCCGGCTTTCCGTTTCGGTGCGGGCCTTCCCAAGCCGTCGATTGCGTCGCGGTTTGGCCGATCACGCCTTATCTGCTAAACTGATCCCGTTGAAACGACAGGAGATAGGTCATGAGACTTTTTGAATGCGGTTCACTCGTCCCCGGATGCGAATGGCATACGCGGGCCAATGACGATGCCGAAGTCGTGCGCCGCGCGGTGGAGCACATGCGCTCCGCCCATGGCGAGACCATGATCCGGGAAAGCATGGTCGACCATATCAAGGAACGCATCGTTGACGAGAAGGCGGCAGACGCCGCCTGACGCTGATCGAAATCAGCCCTCTTTCACAAGGGCTTCCAGCCGGGCAAGCAGCTTTGCCCGGCCATCATGGAAATTGCCAGCCACCCACTCATCCTCGATCGTGCCCAGGAGCAAGCCGACCTTCGGTCCGGCCGGAATACCTGTTGCCAGCACATCCGCGCCATTTAGCGGGAAGGACGGCTTCTGCCATTTTTGCGCCCGCGCGAGCAGCCGCTGGCAAAGGCCGGCAAAGGCGAGCGCCTCGGGATCGCCGAGCCCGCGCGCCCGTGCGGCGGCGAGCGCCAGCTTGACCCGCATGGTAAGGCCCTGCTGGCCGTGGCGATAGAGCAAGCGGTCGAAGGCCGTTTCGGCGAGTTTCGGCGCGATCTCGGGGGCGGAAGCCCAATAGTCCATCGTCGCGGCCTCGGCCTTCGATAGCCGCAGACGCTCGGCCAGCGCTTTCAACCGCTCCCGGTCTGGTGGCACCATGGCGGCAAGTCGCAGCAGCGCCTCAGGCGCCCAGCCAAATGCCTTCTCTGTCTCGATCAGGCTGGGGATCGCATCGATGCCCCACTTTTCCGTTTCGGGCAGGATTTCCGTGAGCACGCCCGCCTGGCGCATCCAGAGCAGGGCGCGGCCCGGATCGGGCGCGGCGAGGAGCTTCTTCGTTTCCGACCAGACCCGCTCGGCCGAGAGCTTGCCGAGGCTGCCCTTGGCCCGCGCGCAGGCCCGCAATCCATCGGCATCCGGCCGGCCGCTGCCATAGAGCGCGAAGAAGCGGAAGAACCGCAGGATGCGCAGGTGATCCTCCGCAATGCGCGTCGCCGCATCGCCGATGAAGCGCACCGTGCGGCTTTCGATATCCGGCAGGCCGTTGACGAGGTCGATGACGGTGCCGTCGGCGGTCGCATAAAGCGCGTTGATGGTGAGGTCGCGCCGCTCGGCATCCGTCTGCCAGTCGGTGCCGAAGGCGACGTCCGCATGGCGGCCATCGGTGGCGACGTCGCGGCGCAGGGTCGTGACCTCGAAGGGTTTGCCGTCGATGACCAGCGTCACGGTGCCATGCTCGATACCGGTCGGCACCGCCTTGATGCCGGCGGCTTTCGTGCGCTCGACCACCACGTCAGGCTTGAGCGTCGTCGCGATATCCACATCGGCGACCGGCAGGCCCATCAGGCTGTTGCGCACGGCGCCGCCGGCAACCCGCCCCTCGCCGCCGTCGCTGTTGAGCAGCGCCAGCACGCGGGAGAGCGCCGGATCGGTAAACCACGCCTCACCCGAAACAGACGTCATGCATAAAGCCTTTCATAGATCACCCGCACGATACCGGCGGTGATGCCCCAGATGTTATGCCCCTCATAGGGCATGCGATAATAATGCCGCTCGGAGCCCAGCCAGACGCCGCTGCCCCGTTCGTGGTTGCGCGGATCCATCAGGAAGGAGAGCGGCACGTCGAAGACCGTCTCGACCTCCGCCGGGTTCGGGATCAGCTCGAAGCCGGGCTGCACCACGGCGAGAACCGGCGTGATCGAGAACCCCGACTGCGCCTTGTAGTGCGGCAACCGGCCGACCGGCTCGACGAAGCGGCGGTCGAGGCTGATCTCCTCCTCCGCCTCGCGCATCGCCGCCGTCTCGACATCCGCGTCGTCATCGTCGACGCCGCCGCCCGGAAAGGCGATCTGGCCGGAATGTTTTCTGAGCGTCGCCGTCCGCTGGGTGAAGATGACGCGCGCATCGTCTCCGTCATCGACGACCGGGATCAGCACCGCCGCATCCCTGAGCTTCATGCCCTCGATATGCTCGATAACGCCGGGATTGAGCAGGCTGTCGCCATGGTCGCGCCAGCTCTCATCGCCGAGTGTGAGCATCTGCTCCGCCGCGCGACGGCGGAATTCGGCGGCACTGTAGGGGGCAAAGCTCATCGCGACAGCGCATCCAGTTCAGCCGCCGGCATGACGGGGAACACCACGCCGCCAGAGCGCACCGCAAACATCTCGACGCCATCGATTTCAACCACTTCGCCGAGTTCGACGAGATCGTACATGACCGCGCGCGAGACCAGCGCCTCCAGCCGGCCGCGCACGAGAAGATAGGGCTTCAACTGGTTGTTTTCACCGGAGATAACGAAGCGCAGCGGATGGTCCGCCCCCGCCTCCACGACATCGCCGACATTCGTGCGGAAGGTGAGCTTGCGATCCGCCCCCTCCCCGCCGACATTCATCTCGACGGCCAGGAACGGCGCATCGACGATGCGGATGCCGACCTTCTCGACCGGCGTCACCAGATAGGTCCTGCCGTCCTCGTCCTTGCGCAGCACCGTGGAAAAAAGCCGCACCAGCGGCGCGCGGCCGATCGGCGTGCCCAGATAGAACCAGGTGCCGTCGGCGCGGATTTCCATGTCGATATCGCCGCAGAATGGCGGGTTCCAGCGCTCGACCGGCGGAAGCCCCCGCCCGCCGGTTTCCGCGGATGCCCGCGCGATCAGCGCGGCCAGTCCCGCCGCGTCGCTGCTGCCTTGAATTTCGCCCGTTGCCATTGTTCCGTCCCGGTTCAACCCTATCTCCGCGAGAGGAAAAGGTGGATACATCCTTTTTCACGAGATAGTCATTTCGTGGCCGCTTGTCAGCCACAGGTGAGCTAATAAGCTTTCTATGTAGGACGCGAACGCGGCAAGGCCACGATTCGCCGCGCGTTTGGAACCGGTACTGGAGATAAAGATGGGCGTTCAGAATTCCTCCGAGTCCGGCCTGGACGAAAAAGCCGTCATCGCCGCGGCCGAACGGGCGCTTTCCGACATCGCCCTCATCCGCAAGGAAGTCGCCAAGGTCATCTTCGGCCAGGAAAGCGTGGTCGAGCAGACCATGCTCGCCGTGCTCTCGGGCGGCCACGCGCTGCTGGTCGGCGTGCCGGGCCTCGCCAAGACCAAGCTCGTCGCCACGCTCGGCACCGTGCTCGGCCTCGCCTCGAGCCGCATCCAGTTCACGCCGGACCTGATGCCGTCGGATATCCTCGGCTCCGAGGTCATGGATCAGGACGACAACGGCAAGCGCTCCTTCCGCTTCGTGCCCGGCCCGATCTTCACGCAGCTTCTGATGGCCGACGAGATCAACCGCGCCTCGCCGCGCACCCAGTCCGCCCTGCTCCAGGCCATGCAGGAATATCATGTCACCGTCGCCGGCCGGCCGAACGACCTGCCGAAACCCTTCCACGTGCTCGCGACGCAGAACCCGCTGGAGCAGGAAGGCACCTACCCGCTGCCGGAAGCCCAGCTCGACCGCTTCCTGCTGCAGGTCGATGTGCACTATCCAGAACTGGCCGCCGAGCGGCAGATCTTGCTCGAAACCACCGGCGTGCACGAGGCCCATGCGGAGGCCGCCATCACTGCGGCCCGCCTCATCGAGATCCAGACCCTCATCCGCCAGATGCCGGTCAGCGAAAAAGTGCTCGACGCGATCCTGTCGCTCGTGCGCTCGGCCCGTCCCGGCAATGGTGTGGCCTCCACCGACAAGCATGTCGCCTGGGGTCCCGGCCCGCGCGCCGGCCAGGCCATGATGCTCTGCGCCCGCGCCCGCGCGCTCTATGAAGGCCGCCTCGCGCCCTCCGTCGATGACGTGCTGGCACTGGCTGAGCCGATCCTCCAGCACCGCATGGCGCTGACTTTTGGCGCGCGCGCGGAAGGTATGTCCGTTCGCGACGTCATTGCAGGGCTCGTCCGGCAGGCGGGCGGCTGAATAAGGAAAGCGCATGGCATCCGTCGGCCAGATCGTCGCGCCAACCCCGACCCGCGAGGTGCTTTCGCGGGCGCAGGCGCGTGCGGCCCTCATTCCCGATTGCATGGTCGAAGCCCAGCGCCTCGCCAACACCGTGATTGCCGGCTGGCACGGCCGCCGCAAGCGCGGCATCGGCGAGAACTTCTGGCAGTTCCGCCCCTATGTCGACGGCGAGAGCCTGTCGCGCATCGACTGGCGCCGCTCGGCGCGCGATGACCATACCTATGTGCGCGACCGCGAATGGGAGGCCGCCCACACCGTCTGGATCTGGGCCGATCTCTCGCCATCCATGATGTACAAATCGACGCTCGGCAGCGTCTCGAAGGAAAGCCGCGCGCTGGTTCTCATGCTGGCGCTCGCCGAGATACTCGCCCGCTCCGGTGAACGCATCGGCTGCCCCGGCATCATGGAGCCGATCGCCGCGCGCAACGCCGCCGAGCGTCTCGCCACCGCCCTGATGCACAACGGCACGACCGGCGGCCTGCCGGAAACCGGCATGATCCGCGGCAACAGCGATATCGTGCTGATCGGCGATTTCCTCGACCCTGTCGAGGATGTCATGAACCGCCTCGGCCCGCTCGCCCGCCGCGGCCTGCGCGGCCATGTGGTGGAGATCGCGGATCCGGCAGAGGAAACCTTCCCCTATACCGGCCGCACCGAATTCACCGATCCCGAAAGCGGCCAGAAGCTGACGGCCGGCCGCGCCGAGACGCTGAAGGACGACTATGCCCGCGCCTATACCGCGCGCCGTGAGACCCTGGCTGACAATCTGCGCCATCTCGGTTGGAGCTTCGTGCCGCACCGCACCGACCGGCTCGCTTCCGAGGCGCTGGTCGCCGTGCACATGTATCTCTCCGGCATGCCGGCCATGAAGACGGAGGGCCGCGCCCGATGAGCGCCTTTGCCTTCGCCTTTCCCGCTGTGCTGACGACGCTGGTGCTGTTGCCCGTCATCTGGTGGCTGCTGCGCCTGACACCGCCGAAGCCGCTCACGGAAGTCTTCCCGCCCTTCGCCATCCTCGCCTCCATCCTGAAGCGGGAGGAGACGCCGGCGCAAAGCCCGTGGTGGCTGACGCTGCTGCGCATGCTGATGGCCGCCGCCGTGATCTTCGCCATCGCCGATCCGGTCTTCAATCCGCGCACCAACACGCTGGCTTCCAGCGGCCCGCTCGTCCTCGTCGTTGACAACACCTGGGCGTCGGCCACCGACTGGCCGCGCCGCGTCGAGACCGCCACCGCGCTGATCGACGACGCCGAAAGCCGCGACGTGCCGATCTCGCTGGTCCTCACCGCCGACCGCCAGCACGACGCCGTGCCCGTCGATGCCATCACCGCCCGCAACCGCCTCGCCGCCGCTGAGCCGCGCCCGCTGCCTGCCGACCGGGCTTCCGCCGTCGCGTCGCTGCGCACCGCGCTCGACGGAACCGCGCCCGGCACCGTGGCCTTCATCAGCGACGGCATGGCGAGCAGCGAAACGGACGAGACGGTCGCAGCCCTCAAGGCGCTGTCGCCCGCCGACTTCCGCCTGATCGAGAGCGACGGCGCTTCCGCCGTCGCGGTTACGGCCGCCAACAACGGCGCCGATGCCCTTTCCGTCACCCTCACCCGCCTCGATGGCCGCGCGCCGCGCAGCCTGCCGCTGACCGCGCACGATTCCCGCGGCCGGCCGATCGCGACGGGTACTGCCGAATTCTCCGCCGGTGCGACCACCACGACCGGCACGATCACCGCGCCCTTCGAGCTGCGCAACGATTTCGCCCGCCTCACCGTCGACGGCCTCGCCAATGCCGGCGGCACCTATCTGCTCGACGACGGCTTCCGCCGCCGCCGCGTCGCCTTCCTGTCCGGCGAGGTGGTGGATGCGAGCCAGCCGCTGCTTTCGCCGCTGCACTATATCAACCGGGCACTTGCCCCCTATGCCGACCTGATCGAGCCGAGCGTCGCCGACCTCTCGGTCGCCGTGCCTGAAATCATCGAGCAGAACCCCTCCGTGCTGATCATGGCCGATATCGGCCGCCTACCGGAAGATGTGCAAAACGAGGTGAAGCGCTGGGTGGAAGCGGGCGGCATGCTGATCCGCTTTGCCGGCCCGCGCCTCGCCGCAGCCCCCGCCGACGATCCGCTCGTGCCGGTGCTGCTGCGCAAGGGCGAACGGGCGCTTGGCGGCGCGCTGTCCTGGTCCGAGCCGCAGCCGCTTTCGGCCTATCCGGCAAACAGCCCGTTCTTCGGCATGCGCGCGCCGGAAAATATCCTGATCAAGCGCCAGGTTCTGGCCGAGCCGACACCGGATCTGGCCGAGCGCACCTGGGCAAGCCTTGCCGATGGCACGCCGCTGGTCACGACCGGCCCGCTCGGCTCCGGCCGCATCGTGCTCTTCCACATCAGCGCGGAAACCGGCTGGTCGAACCTGCCGCTGTCGGGCGATTTCGTCGAAATGCTTCGCCGCACCGTGCAGCTGTCGCGCGGCGGCGGCGTCTCCTCCAAGCGGGGTGAGGCGCAGCGCCTGCCGCCCTATCGCCTGATGACCGCCAACGGCACGCTGGCCGCCGCCACTGGCGAGGCCAAGCCGCTCGCCGCCAATGATGGCGCCAAGGCCATCGCCACTTTCGACAACCCGCCTGGCCTCTACGGCACCGAGGACGGCTATGTCGCACACAACCTCTTCCCAGCCGGCTACGAAATCCGCCCGCTGGCCGTCGCCGAAGGTGCCGGCGTGCTGCGCGAACCGCTCGCTGGCAAGGAAACCTGGTCGCTGAAACCGCATCTCTTCACGCTCGCCGCTCTGCTGCTGCTCGCCGATTGCGCCATCGTGCTCTTCATGGGCGGCGCCTTTGCCGCGGCCGCACGGCGCATGCCGAGCCGCGGCGCGGCGGCCACCGTGCTGTTGGCGCTGGCGGTCGGCGCGCTGGTCGCGCTGCCCGGTGAAAGCCGTGCTGACGATGCCAAACCCGGCGACGACACGATCCTCTCGCGGCTCGACACGACGCATCTCGCCTATGTCGTGACCGGCGAAGGCGAGATCGACCGGATTTCCGAGCGTGGCCTCGCCGGCCTCACCGAATTCCTCACCTACCGCACGACGCTGGAACCCGGCGAACCCGTCGGCGTCGACATTGCCAAGGATGAACTGTCGCTCTACCCGATCATCTACTGGCCGGTGAGTGCGTCTGCGGAAATGCCCTCCAGCGCCGCGATCAGCCGCATCGACGCCTATATGCGTAACGGCGGCACCGTGCTGTTCGACACCCGCGACCAGTTCGTCTCGCTCGACGGCAATTCGGCGAGCCCGAACACCGAGCGCCTGCAGGCGATCCTCGCCAATCTCGATATTCCGCCGCTGGAGCCCGTCCCGGCCGACCACGTCCTGACCAAGGCCTTCTATCTGCTCGCCAATTTCCCCGGTCGTTATGCCGGAAGCCCGCTCTGGGTGGAGGCCGAGCTCGACCGCAAGGAAGATCCGTCGCGCCCGGCCCGCGCGGGCGACGGCGTGTCACCGATCATGATCACCGGCAACGATTTCGCCGGCGCCTGGGCGGTCGATGCCAACGGCATGGCGCTGCTGCCGACCGTGCCGCCGGACGAGGTGCAGCGCGAGCACGCCTTCCGCTCCGGCGTCAACATCATGATGTACATGCTCACCGGCAACTACAAGGCGGACCAGGTCCACGTGCCCGCCCTCCTCGAGCGGCTGGGGCAGTGACATGACCGTACAGTTCTCTCCCTTCCTGCCCTGGATCGCCATTGCCCTCATCGGCCTTCTCGGCATGCTGCTTTCCGCCCTCGGCCTCTGGCGCGGCCTGCGAGGCGCATTCGTGCGCGCGCTTGCTCTTGCACTGCTTGTTCTGGCCCTCGCCAATCCCGTGCTGATGCAGGAGGACCGCGAGGCGCTGTCGACCGTCGTGCCCGTCATCGTCGACCGCAGCCAGAGCCAGGACAGCGCCGAACGCACGGCCGAGACGGACGCCGCCCTCGCCGGCCTCAAGGAGCGGTTCTCCCGTTACCCGCGCATCGAACCCCGCATCGTCGAAGCCGGCGTCGACGGCACGTCGGACACACCTTCCACCCGCCTCTTCGATGCCCTGAATTCGGCGATCGCCGACGTGCCCCGCTCACGCGTCGGCGGCGCGATCTTCATCACCGACGGTCAGGTGCACGACATTCCCGAGGCCGGTGCCTTCTCCGGCTTCGACGCCCCCGTCCATGCACTCGTCACCGGCCGGCCGGATGAATTCGACCGCCGTATCGAGGTGGTCAGCGCGCCACGATTCGGCATTGTTGGCGAGCAGCAGGAGCTGAAATTCCGCGTGGTGGACGATGGTGCCGGCCCCGGCGGCACTGCCCGCGTGACCGTGCGCCTCAACGGCAACGAGATCGCCTCCGAGATCGCCGAGCCCGGCACGGAACAGCCGCTCGGCTTCACCGTGCCGCGCGGCGGCAACAACATCCTCGAATTCGCGGTGGAGCCCGTTGAGGGCGAGATCACGACCGCCAACAACCGCGCGGTCCATGTCATCGAGGGCATCCGCGAGAACCTGCGCGTGCTGCTCGTCTCCGGCGAGCCGCATGCCGGCGAGCGCGCCTGGCGAAACCTCCTGAAGTCGGACACCGCCATCGACCTCGTGCATTTCACCATTCTGCGCCCGCCGGAAAAGCAGGACGGCACGCCGATCAACGAACTGTCGCTGATCGCCTTCCCGACGCGCGAACTCTTCGTCGACAAGATCAACGAGTTCGACCTCATCATCTTCGACCGCTACCAGCACCGCGGCGTGCTGCCGATCCTCTACTACGACAACATCGCGCAATATGTCGAAAACGGCGGCGCGCTGCTGATCGCGGCGGGGCCGGAACATGCCGGCAACGATTCGATTGCCAGCACGCCGCTCTCCGTCGTGCTGCCGGCCAATCCGACCGGCGAGATGAATGTCGCGCCCTTCTATCCACGGCTTTCCGAGCAGGGCAAGAAACACCCCGTCACGCGTGGCCTCGAAGGGGCCGATTCGGAGCCGCCGCACTGGGGCCGCTGGTTCCGCACCGTCGATGTGCAGCGCCCGCAGGGCAATGTCGTGATGGAAGCAAACGACGGCAAGCCGCTGCTGGTGCTCAACCGCGCCGGCAAGGGCCGCGTCGCCATGCTGCTCTCCGATCAGGGCTGGCTCTGGGCCCGCGGTTTCGAAGGCGGCGGCCCGCATGTCTCGCTCTACCGGCGCACGGCGCACTGGCTAATGCAGGAACCGGCGCTGGAGGAAGAGGCGCTGACGGCGCGTACCTTCGGCCGGACCCTGCAGATCAACCGCCAGACGATCGGCGACGCACCCGGCGAGGCCACGCTCAAGCTGCCCTCCGGCAAGACGGAACAGGTGAAGCTCACGCAAGCCGAACCCGGCCTCTATCGCACGGAGATCCCGACCACCGAGACCGGCCTCTACGAGATCACCAACGACGATCTCAATGCGCTGGTGCATGTCGGCGCGGTCGATGCGCCGGAATTCAAGGCGACGATCTCGACGACCGAGACCCTGAAGCCGCTCGCCGATGCCACCAAGGGCACGGTGCGTCGGCTGGTCGACGAGAGCGGCAACGCCGTCTCGCTGCCGCCGCTTCTGCCGGTTTCCGGCCAGGTCCGCACGGTGGACGAGAACAGGCTGTCGCTGCGCATGACGGATGAGACCGTGCTGAAGGGCATCAATACGCTGCCGCTCTTCGCCGGTTTTGCCGGTATCGGCCTGCTACTCCTCGCCTTCTCCGCCACCTGGTATCGCGAAGGCCGCTAAAAGGCGGGGAAGGCGCCCCGCTTTCCCCCTTTTTCATCGTCGAAAATCCTATCCGAAACCGCAGAAAACCGGCCGCTTACCGCGTGCCGAATGATGACGCTTGCAACTACAGGCTCAGGCAAGCTCACGCCTGTAACGCATAGACTGACCGATAGTGGATTTCGTCTGTTCTTTCGTCTCATTTTCTCAGGATTTTGCCTATGACGTCGATCGTTTCCTCCTTGAGCATTCCCCAGATCAAGGCGCTTTCGACAGCAGCCATCCAGAGCTGGTCGACCGAGGACGTCGCCTCGCTGACGACCTCGCAGCTCAATGCCTTTTCCTCCAAGCAGATCGCGGCGCTGGAAGCGGAAGACATCGAGGTTCTCGGCTCGGGCCAGTTGAGCGCCATATCGCAGACCGCCATCATCGGCCTGACCCTGGAACAGCTCGGTGCGCTCGATCGGGCGATCAGCAGCCTCACCCCCAACCAGATCGCCGCCCTCAGCACCACCCAGGTGAAGGCGTTGACGGAAGATCAGGCCGAAGCACTGACCTCGGCGCAGGTGCGCGTCCTGAGCGCCGCCCAGCTCGCCGTCTTCGAGCCGGAGGAGATCGCCACCTTCTCCACCGAGGATATGGCTGCGATCAACTACAAGGCCGTGCAGGGCCTCAGCACGGCGGCCATTGCGCTGCTTTCGGACGAGCAGATCGGCAAGCTGAACGCACAGGCGCTCGCCGGCTTCTCGAACGCGCAGATGGCCGCGCTCACGCCCGAACAGGTCGCCGCCCTCTCCACCGCGCAGGTCGCCCAGCTGAAGCCGGCGCAGATCGCGGCGCTTTCGACCGCGGCTGTCGCAGCCTTCACCTCGACGCAGATCCCGGCGCTCACCAGCACCGCCATCACCGGTCTCAGCGCAACGCAGATCCGTGCACTCGACGTCGATCAGATAGAAGCGCTGACGCCCGCCCAGACCAAGATGCTGACGGCCGCACAGCTTACCGCCATGGGCTCGGCTGGCGTTCTCACCTTTTCCGCCGCCGACATTGCCGCCATTTCCATCGGTTCGCTCTCCGGCGTCAGCACAGGCGCCATCGCCGCGCTCTCCAGCGCGCAGATGGCCGGCCTGACTGCAAACATCATCACCGGGTTGACCGCCACGCAGGTCAGCGCCCTGACCTCCGACCAGATCGGCAATCTGACATCCGCTCAGATCCGCGCCCTGAGCTCGTCACAGCTTGCCGGCCTGTCCTCCGAGGACATCGCAGCGCTTTCGACAGACGCCATGTCCGCCCTCACCGCCAAGGCGTTGAAGGGCCTCGGTACGGGTGCCATCGCAGCGCTGTCCGACAATCAGATTGCGTCGCTGACGACCGCGCAGGTCAACGCGCTGGCGGCCTGGCAGATCGCGGCACTCGGCACGGCCGGTATTGCCGAATTCAGCACCGGCCAGATCACCGCCATCAACGCAAGCGCGATCACGGGCCTGACCTCGGCACAGGTCGGCGCCCTCGATATGGATCAGTTGGAAGCCTTCACGCCGATCCAGGCAAAGGCGTTCACGTCCACGCAGCTCTCCGTGCTCGACGTCCAAACGATCGAAGCCTTTTCGGCGGCGGACATCGCCGCCTTCGCCGCAACGGCCATTGCCGGCCTCAATACGGCGGCCATTTCCGGATTGTCCTCCGCTCAGATCGCCGCTCTGAGCGCCAAGTCCATTTCGAGCCTGACGACAGCCCAGATCAACACACTCTCGGCCGAGCAGGCCGAAGCCCTCACCGTCGTGCAGATCCGCGCGCTGACGGCCACCCAGGTCGGCGCGATCGATCCCTATACGTTTGAAGCCTTCACCAGCACGAAGCTCGCCGCCCTCCAGCCGGCAGCGCTGCTCGGTCTCGGCACGGACGCACTCGCCGCCCTCAGCACGGCCCAGATCGCAGCGATGGCACCCAGCCAGATCGCGGCGCTTAAGCCGTGGCAGCTCGGTGCGCTCGATGCCGATCAGGCCGAGGCTTTGACGCCGGCACAGCTTCGCCTGCTGAGCGCCACCCAGCTGTCGGGTTTCAGCGCCGAAGCGCTGGAGACCTTCTCGACCGCCGATATCGCCGCCCTTGCCAACAAGTCGGTCGCCGGCCTCACCACCGACGCCGTCGCGGCCCTGACGACCGCCCAGATCGCCGCCCTCAGCGCCGCCGCCTTCTCCAGCCTCACGGGCGCGCAGATCGGCGCGCTCAGCACCGAGCAGATCGGTGCGCTTTCGACGCTGCAGGTTGCCGCACTCGGCATTGTGCAGCTTCGCGCGCTGGATCCGGAAGGGTTCGAGTCGCTTACCTCGGCCCATATCGCTGCAATCAACAGCAAGGCCATATCGGCGCTGGGCACCGATGCTATCGCCAACCTTTCCACCGACCAGATCGCGGCACTCAGCACCGGCACCATCGCCAGCCTCACCGCCAAGCAGCTCGGCGTGATGACCACGGCCCAGGCCGAAGCCCTGACCTCGGCGCAGGTGCGCGCCCTGACGTCGAGCCAGCTTTACGCGCTCGGCAACGACAATATCGCGACCTTCTCGACGGCCGACCTCGCCGCGATCCACAGCAAGGCGGTGCCCGGTCTTCCGACCGGAGCGCTCGCCGCCCTCTCGAGCAACGAGATCGCCGTCCTGACCACCGCCCAGATCGTCGGCCTGACCACCGCGCAGATGGCGGCCATGGACCCGGAATTCCTGGGCTCGCTGACCACCGCCCAGATCGCCGCGCTCAGCACCAGCGTCATCGCCAGCCTTACCACGGCGCAGATCGCCGAGCTCGACACCGCACAAGCCGAGGCGCTGACCTCCGCGCAGGTGCGCGTCCTCACTTCGGACCAGCTCGCCGAATTCACGTCGCAGGAGATCGCGACCTTCTCCACCGCCGATATCGCTGCTATCACCAAGGGCGCTGTCGGCCTCAGCGAGGACGCCATCAAAGGCCTGTCGACCGCGCAAGCCGCCGCGCTCAGCCGCAATGCGCTCGCCAGCCTGACCTCCGGACAGATCGAGGCCTTGACGACCGCCCAGATCGCCGCCTTCACGACGGCACAGATCGGCGCCTTCACCTCCATTCAGATCGCGGCCCTTGAATCGCAGGACATCCGCGCCCTGTCCACGGCCCAGATCGCCGCGATCGCCAACCGCGCGCTTGCCGGCTTCACAACGGGCACCATCGCCGGCCTGAGCTCCGATCAGATCGCCGCTATCAGCACCATCGCCATTTCCGGCCTGACCACCGCCCAGCTCGATGCCCTGAACTCGATCCAGGTCGGTCTGTTCTCGACAGCCCAGCTCAAGGCACTGACGGCCGCCCAGGTCGGTGCGCTCGGTGAAAATCTGGCCGTGCTGTCCAGCGAGCAGATCGCAAGCCTCAATTCGTCGGCCATTCCCGGCTTGACCACCAGCCAGATCGACGACCTCACCGCCGGCCAGATCGCCGCTCTCTCCACGGCGCAGATCGGCATGTTGACCGGCCAGCAGATCGCGGCCTTCAGCCCCACGGAAATCGCCGCCTTCACCACGGCGCAGATCGCAGCGTTGGGCGTCACGGGCATTCCGGGCTTCACGAGCGACCAGATCGAAGCCCTCAGCACCAGCCAGATCGCCGCGCTCTCCAGTCGCCAGATGGGCGCGCTCACTTCCGCCCAGCTCGGCGCGATGACCACACAGAACATCGCGGCTCTCACTCCGGGTCAGATTGCAGGGCTCAATGCGGGCGCCATTCCGGGCTTCACCTCGCAGCAGCTCGCCACGCTCACCACCAGCCAGGCCGAGGCGCTGAACGAAGCCCAGATCGGCATCATCACCTCCGAGCAGATCAGCGAGCTCGGCACCGACGACATCGCCACCTTCTCGACCAAGGATATCGCCGCGATCACGGCGGGCGCCATCGGCGGCCTGTCGGCGGCAAAGATCGCCTCGCTCTCCCCGCAACAGATCGCAGCTCTCAACACGGCAGCCATCGCCGCCATGACGACCGCGCAGATCGCAGCCCTCTCGACCGCACAGGCCGAAGCGCTGACGAACACGCAGGTCGCAGCGCTCGGCTCCACGCAGTTGGCAGCGCTCGGTGCCGACGACATCGCCACCTTCTCCTCCAAGGATCTCGCATCCATCACGTCGGATGCGATCGGCGGCATGTCGACGGCGACGCTCGCGGCCCTTTCGACCACACAGATCGCATCGCTGGGCACCGCAAGCATCAGCGGGTTGACGGCCCGCCAGATGGCCGCTCTCGGCACCGCGCAGGCCGAAGCCTTGAGCAGCACGCAGATCGCCGTGCTCTCTTCCACGCAGCTGGCCGCGCTCTCCTCGAATGCGATCGCCACCTTCTCGACGCGCGAAATGTTTGTCATCGGCACGGATGCCATCACGGGCCTGTCGACGGGCGCGATTGCCGGCCTCTCCACCAGCCAAATCGCCGCCCTCAACTCCATGTCCGTCGGCAGCCTGCTGCCCCGGCAGATCGCGGCCCTCACCAGCGACCAGCTCGACGCCATGACGCCTGCCCAGGTGCGCGCCCTCGACGCCCGGCAGATCGCCTCGCTCGGCACCGAATATATCGCAGCTCTCTCGACGGCGCAGATCGCGGCCCTTTCGACCGCCGCCGTCGCCGGCATGTCGACCGCACAGATCGCCGCCATGACGACGGCGCAGGCCGAAGCGCTCTCGAGCACGCAGGTCGGTGCGCTGACCTCGCGCCAGATCGCCGCCCTCGGCATGGACGACCTCGATACCTTCTCGACCGCCGACATGGCCGCCATCAGCTCCAGCGCGATGTCCGGCCTGTCGACCGGCATGCTCGCTTCGCTGACGACCAGCCAGATCGCAGCACTTGGCCCGGCCGGGCTTTCCGGCATGACGAGCGAGCAGATCGCCGCCCTCAGCAGCACGCAGGTCGCGGCCCTGACCACGGCCCAGATCGCCGGCTTCGGCTCCAAGCAGGTGGCAGGTCTCGCCACGGAAGACATCGCGGCCCTCTCGGCCGCGCAGATCGCCGCGCTCGGCACGGGCGGCATCGCCGGCCTGACGACCGCGCACATCGCCGTGCTCTCCACCGAACAGGCGGAGGCGCTGACCAGCACGCAGATCGCGGCGTTCAAATCGACGCAGATCGCCGCCTTCCACACCGACACGATCGAAACCTTCACCGCCCGTGAACTCGGCGCGATCGGCTCCAGCGCGGTCGCCGGCCTTTCGACAGCGATGATCGCGGTCCTGACGACGGCGCAGATCGCCGCCCTCAACGGTTCGGGCCTGACGAGCACGCAGGTCAATGCCTTGAGCTCAACCCAGCTCGAAGCCCTGACGACGACCCAGCTTGCCGCGTTCGGCTCCGCCCAGGTCGGCGGCCTCGGCACGGATGATATCGCGCTGCTCTCGCCCGCACAGATCGCTGCCCTCGGCACCGCCGGCGTCGCGGCCCTGACGACCAGCCAGGTGGCGGCCCTTGCTCCGGATCAGGCCGAGGCGCTGACCAGCACGCAGGTCGCAGCACTCAGCTCCACCCAGATCGGCGCGCTCAGCACGGATGACCTCGCGCTGTTTTCCAACGATGACATGGCCGCGATCAGTTCGCGTGCCATTGCCGGTCTCTCGACATCCGCGCTCCACGCGCTGACCGAAAGCCAGATCGCGGCGATGAGCCCGTCCGGCATTTCCGGCCTCGCCAGCGACCAGATCGCCGCGCTCAGCACCGATCAGGTCGAGGCGCTGACGAGTGCGCAGGTCGGCGCACTCACCTCACGCCAGCTTTCGGCCTTCACCGCCGCCCAGCTGCACACCTTCTCGACAGCCGACATGAGCGCCATCAGCTCGATCGCCATGTCGGGCTTGCCCGCCTCGATCCTGTCCGGCTTCAGCGCTGAGCAGATCGCGGCCCTCAGCCCGGCCGGATTCATCGGCCTGTCGACAAGCCAGATCGACGCGCTCAGCACGAGCCAGATCGCGGGGCTTTCCACGGCGCAGCTCGCCGCCCTCGGCTCCCGCCAGATCGGCACGCTCGGCACCGACGACATCGCCGCCCTGACGGCCGCACAGATCGCCGCCTTCAGCACCTATGGCATCGCGGGTCTCACCAGCGCGCAGGCCGCAGCCCTGACGCAGGAACAGGCCGAAGCGCTGTCTTCCGGACAGGTCGCATCGCTGAGCTCCGGCGCACTGGCCGGCCTCTCCACGCAGGCGCTCGACACGCTCTCGCTGGCCAAGCTCTCGGCCATCGGCTCCGCCGCCATTCGCGGCCTGCCGGCGAGCTACCTCGCGACCCTGTCGGACGCCGAAATCGAAGCCCTCGGGACGGGCGCAATCTCCGGCCTGACCAGCACCCAGATCGGCGCGCTCACCGTCGATCAGTTGGAAGCCTTCTCCGTTGCGCAGATCGGCGCCCTCAGTGTCTCCGGTCTCGCCGGCCTGACGACCGCCCAGATGCAGACGATCTCGGCCGACGAACTCGCCGCGATCAGCCCGGCGGCCCTGAAGGGCCTGTCTTCCGCCGCCATGAGCTCGCTCTCGACGGAAAACGTCGCAGCGTTGAGCAAGACCCAGCTTGCTGCCCTGAGCTACAGCCAGATGGCAGCGCTGAGCGCCACGCAGATCGGCGCACTCTCGGCCGATCAGGTCGGCGCGCTGACAGCAACACAGGCGGCCGCGCTGGGTGCCGACGATTTCGGCAGCTTCTCGGTCGATCACATCCTGGCGCTCAGCTCCAACGCCATCTCCGGCCTCAGCACGGCAACGTTGGCCGGCCTCACCTCCGAACAGGCCAATGCCTTCACGCCCGGCCAGCTCTCCGGCATGACCTCGGCGCAGATCAGCGCCCTGTCGCAGGCCGGCGCTTCGGTGTAGAGCGTCTCGTTCACCGATATGTCGTCCGGATCGGAATCGAAAAGGCCGCCCTCAGCGTTTGAAGGCGGCCTTTTCGTTTGATGTGCGTCGTCGATCAGGAGGGATTGTATGTCGGGAAGCCGCTGCATTTGCTGCCAATCGCCGATCGGCAATCTTGCGGCCGATAAAGCCGCTTGTAGCCGCCCCGCTCGGCGCGCAGCCGCTGCTGGCGCTGATGCGCGCGCAACTGAGCTTCTGAGCTGGAATACTGCGCGCCGGCCTCCTGGGACGGGGCCGTCGTGCAGCCCGCCATGCCGAAAGTGCCTGCCATTACCAGCGCGACAACGGTGAGAAGAGCTCTGTTCCTGCGCATCCGATCCTCCATGCAATTGACCTTGCATACCATGCGCGCTCCTTTCGATGAATGACAGAAGCGACTTTTCAAAGCGCCCTTCCCTGCGCTATGGTTCCACCACGGCCGGAGGCGGCCGGCAGACCCGCGCCTTTCCAAGGCATGGCGAACGCCTCCCAAAGAACCTTTCTCCACCGTTCATCGTGGGCGAAGGCGTCGGCAATGCGGGCACTGACGAAGACTTCGCCGTAACGAAAGGAACGGACATGCGCGACTACCGCGATGCCAAAGCCATGGCAAAAGCCCTGCGCGAAGCCCTTGCAACCCGCAATACCGAGATCAGCCACAGCGAAGCGCTGGAAATCGTCGCCCGCCAGTTTGGCGCCGACACCTGGAACATCCTGTCGGCCAAGATCGAGGCAAAACCGAATCCCGCCGGCATTGAATTCGAGCAGGCCGTGCCGATCGTGCGCATCTTCGACGTGCCGAAGGCGCAGGAATTCTATCTCGGTTTCCTCGGCTTCACGACGGACTGGGAGCATCGCTACGGCGATAATTTCCCGCTCTACACGCAGGTTTCGCGCGGCGGTCTGCGGCTGCATCTGTCGGAACACGCCGGCGATGCGACGCCGGGCGGCAACATGGTCGTCTACATGAAGGGCATCCGCGCCTTCCAGAAGGAGCTGATCGCCAAGGACTATCGCTATATGAAGCCAGGCCTCGAAGATGAAGGCACGCGGCTGGAGGTGACGGTCACCGACCCCTTCCAGAACCGCATCCGCTTCATGGAGCACAAGGACTAGGAAGCAACGACGAGGGGCTTGCCCCTCGTCACTCCGCCCGCCAGGCGATGACGCCCTTCAGCCGCTCATGCGTGTCTTCCGCAAAGGGCATGACGAGCACGCGGGCAGGATCGACCGGACCGGGAAAAGCCAGCGCATTCCACGCGACCTTTTCGAAGCCGAGCGGGCCGTAATAGGGCGGATCGCCGACGAGCACGACGGCTTCCGAGCCTTTCCGCTTGGCGGCAGCGCAGGCGATGGCGAGCAGTTCGCGGCCGATGCCCCGGTTCTTGTGCGAGGGCCGGACCGCCAGCGGGCCGAGCAGGTGCGCCTTCACGCCGCCGGCCAGAACCGGCGTCATGCGCACCGAGGCGATCGTCTCGCCGTCATCCGTGCAGACGAAGGAAAGCGACAGATCGTGCGGCCCCTGCTCGCGGATGCGCGCGGCGGCGCGCACATGCCGGCCGGGACCGAAGGCTTCTTCGTTGATATGTTCGATTGCGGCGTCGTGGGAGGCATCTTCCGTCAGGTAGACGATATCGTGCTTGAGCATGTTCATGGATCAGGGAACCGGAATACGAAGCTGGGGATGCGGGTTATCGCGCCGCCGCCGGAGGGGGCGCAGCAGGAGCATCAGCGTCGTCGTGGGTTTCCCGTATGGAACATGCTTGTCGTCTTCCTCGCCGGCTTGAGCGCCGGTGCTGATCTGCGCGGATAGCAGAAATTTTCCTTCTGTCAAAGAGCAAAACGCACCGTTCACTAAAAAGCGCCTATCCAGCACATGCCCATGCGCTATCAATGAATTCAAGTTCAGGCCGCGACCGGCCATAAAAGGAGATCATCATGGGCATGCTCGTTGACGGCGTCTGGCATGACGTCTGGTACGATACCAAGGAGACGAAGGGTCATTTCAAGCGTTCTGTCTCGCAGTTCCGCAACTGGATCACGCCGGATGGCGCGCCCGGCCCGACCGGCGAAGGCGGTTTTGCGGCCGAGGCGGGCCGCTATCACCTCTATGTGTCGCTCGCCTGTCCCTGGGCGCACCGCACGCTGATCTTCCGCAAATTGAAGAAGCTGGAGGACCTGATCACCGTCTCGGTCGTCGATCCCCTGATGCTGGCCAAGGGCTGGGAATTCAAGGGCGAGAACGGCGGCACGCTCGATCCGCTGTTCGGTGCTTCAGCTCTTTATGAGGTCTATCTGAAGGCCGATCCGCACTATTCCGGCCGCGTGACCGTGCCTGTGCTGTGGGACAAGAAACTGAACCGCATGGTCTCCAACGAATCGGCCGAGATCATCCGCATGTTCAACGCGGCCTTCGACGGCCTCACCGGCTCGCGCGACGATTATTACCCGGAAATCCTGCGCGCCGAGATCGATGCGCTGAACGATACGATCTACGACACCGTCAACAACGGCGTTTACAAGGCGGGCTTCGCGACGACGCAAGAGGCCTATGAAGGCAGCGTCATCAAGCTGTTCGAGATGCTGGACAGCCTGGAAGACCGGCTTTCGACGAAGCGCTACCTCACCGGCGACAGGATCACCGAGGCCGACTGGCGGCTCTTCACGACACTGGTGCGCTTCGACCCCGTCTATGTCGGCCACTTCAAATGCAACATCCGCCGCATCGCCGACTATCCCAACCTCTACGGCTATCTGCGCGAGCTCTACCAGGTGGAGGGCGTCGCCGAGACGGTGAACATGCGCCACATCAAGGAGCACTATTACCGCAGCCACACGATGATCAATCCGACCGGCATCGTGCCCGTCGGCCCTGACATCCGTCTGGCAACACCGCATGGCCGCGACACGCTGAAGGCGGCCTGAGCCTACCAGAAATCCGCGAAGACGGCCCGCCCGGCGATTTCCTCCAGCCGCCGGCGGGTCGCTGCGGTGGTGGCCGCCGGCAAGGCATCGAGCGTGAAAAAGCCGGCCTCGACGATTTCGCGATCCTTCAGGCGCGGCGCCGTCTGCGTAACGCCATCGCACCGATAGAGCAGGACGTGATCGCGCTTGCTCGTCTGCCTGTTGAAATAGACATGCAGAAGCCGCGGCGGCGCGCCGAGCGCGAGATTGCCCTCCTCCCGGATTTCCTTCGCGACGGCCTCCGGCGCCGTCTCGCCCCGCTCGATCCCGCCGCCCGGCAGGTGCCAGCCGGGCACGTAGCTGTGGCGCACGAGGAAGACCCGGCCCGCCTCGTCGAAACAGGCCGCACGCACGCCCATCGTCATGCCGCGGGTCAGCGAAAAATAGAGATGCGCCAGGCGTGTCACGGCACGCGCCGCAAGGCTGCGGGTCGGTGGCGAAGCGGATTGTGGCCTATCCTGTTCCATTCCGGCACTTCGCCGGAACCTTTCGGGCAAATCAAGTCTTGCAGGTCGAAGCTTCGGGAATATCCACGCGCTTCGCGTTTCCCTGGGCGGACTTATGCTCTAAGGAGGGGGGTATGTTCAGACTTGCCCACATATCGGACGTGCATCTCGGTCCGCTGCCCGCCCTCACCTTTCTTGAGCTTTTCTCCAAGCGGATCACCGGTTTCGTCAACTGGCACCGCAACCGCCGACGCCATCTCTTTACCAACACGCTGGACATCGTGCTCGACGATATCGAGCGGCGCGATCCGGACCATCTGGCGATCACCGGCGATCTCGTGAACCTCGCCACCTCGCTGGAAATCTCGGCGGTCAAGAAGTGGCTGCCGGAGGCCGGCACGCCGGAACATGTCTCGTTGGTGCCGGGCAATCACGACGCCTATGTGCGCGGCGCCTATGAGAAGACGACGCGGGCCTGGTATCCCTATATGCGCGGCGATGCGGCCCCGGCTGAATGGGAAGAAGACAGGCATGTCTTCCCCTATCTGCGCATCCGCGGGCAGGTCGCGATCATCGGCTGCTCGACGGCGGTCGCCACGCCGCCCTTCTCGGCATCGGGCTATTTCGGCAGCCGACAGGCGCGCGAGACGGTCAACCTGCTGCGGGCGGCCGGTGAAGCCGGGCTCTTCCGCGTCGTGATGATCCACCACCCGCCGATTCGCGGCGCGACCTCGTTCCACAAGCGCATGATCGGCATCCGCCGCTTCGCCGCGACGATTTCCACCGGCGGCGCGGAACTCGTGCTGCATGGCCATACCCATCTCAACACCGTGCACTGGCTTCCCGGCCAGATGAAGCAGGTGCCGGTGGTCGGCATCGCCTCGGCCTCGCAGGGACCGGGCGGCCACAAGCCTCCGGCGGGCTACAATCTCTTCACGATCGCAGGCGCGCCCGGAAACTGGAACCTCATGCGCGAACGCTACGCGCTGACACCGGACGGCCTTGCGCTGACGCTTGCGGAAACCACGCGTTTCTGACGCTTTTCCGCGAATAAATCCTCTCGCCCGTCCGTACTTCCTTCTCAGAGCGGTCTGCCGAAAGCCGGCCGTTCGAGACGGCCCGCGTCCGGCAGATTCCGATCGAGAGGGAACCCATGACCATGCTCCGCCACACCATGTTGCTTTCATTCTGCGCCGCCGTCTCGCTGACGGCGCTTTCGGCCGCGCGTGCCGCCGATTCCGACACCACCACGCCGCCGGTCGCCACGGAAACGACGACGACCTGCACCGACGGCAAGATCTGGAACGAGGAAAAGAAGGAATGCGTCGCGCCCGAGGACATGAAGCCCGCCGAGACCACCCCGGCTGAAGGCACGACACCGGCGGACGACAAGGCCAAGACCGAAGAGCAGAAGAAGACCGAGCGCGAGATCGACGACAAGCTCTACACGGCCGCCCGCGAATTCGCCTATGCCGGCCAGCACGAGAATGCGCTCAGGGCGCTGCGCGCCGCCTATAACCAGGAAGATCCGCGCATCCTCAACTATATGGGCTACAACACCCGCAAGCTCGGCAACATGCAGCTCGGCATGACCTACTACAAGCGCGCGCTGCAAAAGGACGAGAACTACATCCTCGCCCGCTCCTATATGGGCCAGGCCCTGATCGAGCAAGGCGACATCGAGGGTGCGCGCGTCCAGCTCGTCGAAATCCGCGACCGCGGCGGCGAGAACACCTGGGCCTACCGCGCCCTTCTCCAGTCGCTCGGCGGCGAGCGCACCACCTACTGACCTGCCGTCAGGCGCCGTCCGAAAACGGGACGGCGCCCATCACATCAAGATCAATCGTTGAGGAACGCGGGAAACTGCGCTCCGGGATGCCGTTCATGCTTGCAGACCCCAGGAAGAATGTTTCATATCAGGCGGTCGCTCCGGCTCAGGGAGCGAATAGAGTTTTGATCCCGAACGTTTCCTTGGAAAAGCAATGCGTCCGACGGCAGAATCGAATGAGTTCCGGCGAGAATTGGTCAATCTGCTGCCCAAGTTGCGCCGTTTTGCCATGACGCTGACGCGCAACAGCAGCGATGCGGACGATCTCGTGCAGGAGGCTTGCGAAAGAGCCATCACGCGGGCTCATCTCTGGAACGGGGAAGGCCGGCTGGAAAGCTGGGTTTATGCCATGACACGCAATCTGTGGGTGGACGAGATCCGCAAGCGAAAGGTCCGCACAGGCCAGGGCACGGTAGATGTCGCCGAGCAGGATACTCTTCACATCGAGGCGTCGGCCGACAAAGCGGTCTATGCCAAACAGTTGCACAAGTTGATCATGACCATGCCCGAGGGCCTTTCCAGCGTCTTTCTCCTGGTGAATGTGGAAGGCCACAGCTATCGCGACGCCGCCGACATTCTCGGCATTCCGATCGGCACCGTGATGAGCCGGCTTTCAGCCGCCCGCATCCGGCTGGCGGCCATGATCTCCGAGCAGACGGAAAGGAGGGCCTGACCGTGGAAAGCACACAGGGTCTCCCGATCGAAGTGCGGCTATCGGCCTATCTCGACGGCCAGCTGCCGCGCGCGGAAATGAACGAAATCGACGAAATCCTCGCGCAGGACGACGATGCGCGCGAGGTCTTCGAGAAGCTGAAGCTCGGCAGCGAATTCGGCGCGCGCGCCTTCGAGCGCATGTTGCAGGAGCCGATCCCGCTCGATCTCGTGCGCAACATCAAGGAAGCCCGCAGCAGCGACGACGACGCGCCGAAGCTCGGCATCGCCGGCATTCCGGTCGCCGCGACGCCTGCCCCGCGCCACAGCGCGTTCTGGCCGCAAGCGCTTGCCGCGTCGCTCGCGATTTTCATGGCGGGCGGCGTTGCCGGCTATCTGATTTCCGAGCAGCAGGACACCGACGGCCCGATCCAGATTGCCGCCGCACCGCGCACCTGGCTTGATGACATCGCGGACTATCACCGCATCTATGCGCGCCAGACGCGCCATCTCGTGGAAGTGCCCGCGAGCGATCAGGACCACATCGTGGAATGGCTGTCGGCCAGCACCGGCGTACCCTTCAAGCTGCCCGACCTTTCCGGCCAGAACTTGAAGTTCGAAGGCGCGCGCCTGCTCGTCGCGGGCGGCAAGCCGGCGGCCCAGTTGCTCTATCGCGATGCCGAGAACGAAATCTTCGCCATCTGTTTCCTGCAGAGCGACCCGGTCGAAGGCAAGACGACGCTGGCTGAAAGCATGCGCAACGACATCGGTCTCGTCTCCTGGCAGCAGGGCAAGGCCTCCTATGTCGTGGTCGGCCCGTCGGCGGATCCGAATCTCGAGCGCATCGCGGAAGCGGTTTCCACGAGTATCTGAGCGGCAGGCGTGCCTTAAAAAATGGCGGCGCTGCTCCGCGGCCGCGCCTATGCGCCTTCCGTATTGCCGGCCGCCACTGCCGTCTCCCTTCCGATCACAACCCAACTTTGGCCAAGTCCTTCGCTGTGTCCGTCCACAGCCGCCACTTGTGGGCGTCGCCGCGATCGTCCATGAGGGTTTGATACTGGGGAGAATGGTATGAGCGAAGCCTTCGGTTTCATGTTCGCCTTTTACGGCCTGCTGCTGGGCCTCGCCGTGGTCGAGGTCGCATCCGGCTTCTCGCGCGCCTATGACGAGCGTCAGCAGCGCAGGATCGGCATCGTCGCCCCGCTCTTCGGCCTGCTGCTTCTGGTCGATCTCATCACGTTCTGGATGAATGCGTGGGCCTATCGCGATATGGCCGAGGTCAACTACATGATCGCCTATGCGGTCGCTGTGGTCGCCCTGCTCTACTACTTCGCCGCCACCCAGGTATTTCCCAAGGCGACCGAAAAGGACACGCTCGACAACCACATCATGGAACACCGCCGCGTTGTGGTGTTCTGCGTGCTGGGCAGCAATCTGATGACCCAGATTCCGCCGGCGGTCTCAGCCGTCACCACGCCATGGCCGCTCTCGACCTTCGCGCTCTGGATCACGCTCAACGCGATTTACTACGCGCTCCTCCTCACGGCCGCCTTCGCGAAGAGCAAGCGGGTGGTGACGATCGTTGTAGGCGTGGCGGTGCTTTACGTGCTCACCGCGACGGCGCTCTTCGCCGGGTAGGCTTTCCGCAAACCCAAAAGAAAAAGCCCGAAAGCAAACGCTGCCGGGCTTTTGTTTTGGGCTTGCGGACCTATCAGCCGCGCGTTGCGAGCACGCGGTTGGCGGCCGAGACGATGGCTTCGAGCGAGGCCGTCACGATGTTGGTGTTGATGCCGACGCCGAACAGCTTGCCGCCGGGATGGACCACCTCGACATAGGCGATGGCCGCCGCATTCGAGCCCTGCTGGAGCGAATGCTCGGAATAGTCGGCAACCGACATGGGAATGCCGAGATAGATCGACAGCGCGTTGATGAAGCCGTCGATCGGGCCGGTGCCCTTGCCCTCGATGCGCTTCGTCTCGCCGCCGTCGGTCACCTCGGCGGCGACGATGCGCGAGCCCTTCTGGCCGCTTTCATCCGGATAGGTGTGGTGGTCGACGAAGCGCAGGCGCGTGCCCGGCTGCGTGACGTAGCGCTCCATGAAGCTCTCATGGATGCGCTTGGCCGGCAGCTCGACGCCCTCTTCGTCCGTAATGCGCTGGATCTCGTCGCGGAACTCGACCTGCAGGTTGCGCGGCAGGTTGATGCCGTAGTCTTCCTGCAGGATATAGGCAATGCCGCCCTTGCCGGACTGCGAGTTGATGCGGATGATCGCCTCGTAGGAGCGACCGACATCCTGCGGGTCGATCGGCAGATAGGGCACTTCCCACAGCGGCTTGTTGGCTTGTCTGATGGCCTTCATGCCCTTGTTGATGGCATCCTGGTGCGAGCCCGAGAAGGCCGTGTAGACCAGCTCGCCGACATAGGGGTGGCGCTCCGGAATGGCCATCTCGTTGGAATATTCATAGACCGACTTGATGCGCTCGATATCCGTGCAGTCGAGCTTGGGATCGACGCCCTGCGTGTACATGTTCAAGGCCAGCGTGACGACGTCGACATTGCCGGTGCGCTCACCATTGCCGAACAGCGTGCCTTCGACGCGATCCGCACCGGCCATCAGGCCCAGTTCCGTCGCAGCGATGCCGGTGCCGCGGTCGTTATGCGGATGCAGGGAGATGATGACGTTCTCGCGGTTGTCGATGTTGCGGCACATCCATTCGATCTGGTCGGCATAGATGTTCGGCGTCGCCATCTCGACGGTCGAGGGCAGGTTCAGGATCAGCTTGTTGTCGGCCGTCGGCTTCACGATCTCGACGACCGCGTTGCAGATTTCCAGCGCCACCTCCAGTTCGGTGCCGGTAAAGCTTTCCGGCGAATATTCGAAGCGGTAGCCGCCGCCGGCCTTGGCGGCCATATCGGTGATCATCTTGGCCGCGTCGGTGGCGATCTGCTTGATGCCGTGGACATCCTTGGCGAAGACCACGCGGCGCTGCAATTCGCTCGTCGAATTGTAGAAATGGATAATCGGGTTATGCGCGCCCTCCAGCGCCTCGAAGGTGCGGGTGATCAGCTCCGGGCGGCACTGCACCAGAACCTGCAAGGACACGTCCTGCGGCACATTGCCCTGCTCGACGCACCAGCGGGCGAAATCGAAATCGGTCTGCGAGGCCGAGGGGAAACCGATCTCGATTTCCTTGAAGCCCATGTCGAGCAACAGCTGGAACATGCGGGCCTTGCGGTCGTGGCCCATCGGATTGATCAGCGACTGGTTGCCGTCGCGCAGGTCTACCGAACACCAGATCGGCGCCTTGTCGATGACCTTGCCCGGCCAGGTGCGGTCGGGAATGCTGATGGTCGGATAGGCCTGATACTTGCTGGCAGCCTCGGGCATGCCCTGCTTGGGAGAATGGGTCTTCAAAATCATCGCTTCGTCTCTTCGTCGTCCCGGCATTCGCGAAAGCGTCATAGCGCCTAACGAGCGCGAATGCATCGGAATTCATACACTGGGGGTGAAACGAGGAGCTATTGCCGGGCGGGCTTTGTCGGCCGCCGGGCGCTCCTCAACGAACCCGGCAACCGCGCGTAAGGCCGAGAATAAGAAGCGAGGAGAAGCCGCGCGAACGCTCGGCGACAGCAGTGCTGCCCCGGGAAACGCGTTCGATGATCTGTGCGCTGGTCTTCAACATAGGCCGTCTATACCGGCGGCCTGGCGAAAGCGCAAGCACCCCGTTGCCTGAAACTTTGGCGGCGGGCTCGTCGTTCATCAAAAGACACAATTGACGCAGACAGTGGAAACGCACAATCTGGGAGACGATCATGAAATATCTTTCCCTCATCCCCCTCGCCCTTCTTGCCGGTTGCATGACGCCGCCCTCGCCCCAGACGATCGCGGATAACGCCTATTGCACCCGCCTCTACGGCGCCGTCAGCGACTACAAGATCCAGTGCCTCTACGAGCGCTCGATCGGCAACAACGATCCGCGCGATCCGTTCTCCAGCCGCAAGCAATAAAAAACCCTCCGCCAGAGGCGGAGGGTTCTGCATTAAGAAAAAACGCGGGCTCTTAGATATCGGCCTGCGAGGTCACGATACGCGAGACGAGGCCGTAGCCCTTGGCTTCCTCGGCGGAGAGCCAGTAGTCGCGGTCCGTGTCCTTGGCGATCTTCTCGATCGGCTGGCCGGTGGCGTCGGCGAAAATCCTGTTCAGGCGCTCGTTCATCTTGATGATTTCACGGGCCTGAATCTCGATGTCCGATGCCATGCCGCGGGTGCCGCCCGACGGTTGATGCAGCAGGAAGCGGGTGTTGGGCAGGCAAAGGCGCTGCTCCTTGGGCGCGGCGACATAGATCAGCGCACCGGCGGAGGCGACCCAGCCCGTACCGATCATCCAGACCTTCGGCTTGATGAACTTGATCATGTCATGGATCGAATCACCCGATTCGACATGACCGCCCGGCGAATTGACGTAGATGCGGATGTCTTCGTCGCTGGCGGCGGCAAGCGCCACGAGCTGCGAGCAGACCTTCTGCGCCAGTTCCTGGTTGATCGGCCCATAGATGAAGATCGAACGCGACTTGAAAAGGTTCGCCTCCGTTTCCTTGCCCAGGGGCAGTTCCGTCTTCTTGTCGTCCTCGTCGCTCATCCAAAGTCTCCGGATTTGTCGTCAGAATAGTCTTGGTCGCTGTGTCAGATAATGCGACTCACTGGCCAAGACAATGCAACAAAACCGATAGAGGGCGATAGAGCCTGCCGGCATGACCGGAAAACAGGGTAAATGGCACTGGTCAGCCGCGGCCGCGATAGGGCTGCACGCCCTGCTCGGGGATCCATGCCCCCTCGGGTGCTGCTCCCGTCTGCCAGAACACATCGATCGGGATGCCGCCGCGCGGATACCAGTAGGCGCCGATGCGCAGCCATTTCGGCTCCAGGAGGTCGACGAGCCGCTTGGCGATGTCGATGGTGCAATCCTCGTGGAAGGCGCCATGGTTGCGGAAGGAATGCAGGTAGAGTTTTAGCGACTTCGATTCGACCAGCCAGCCGTTCGGAACGTAGTCGATGACGAGATGCGCGAAATCCGGCTGACCCGTCATCGGGCAGAGCGAGGTGAATTCCGGCGCCGTGAAGCGCACCACGAAATCCGTGCCCGCATGGCTGCTCGGCACGCGCTCCAGCATGGCCGTATCCGGATCTGCGGGAAGATCGACCTTCTGCCCCAATTGGGACAGGCCTGAAACGTCCGTCTTGCTCATCGTGGGATCCTTTCGATCTTGACCTTGATACCATGCGCCTTTTCGGTTTCCGGCTCGACATGGATGGCGATCTGCGCGCCGGGCTGCACGGCGACGATCGCCTCCTCCAGTCGGTCGCAGATCTCGTGCGCCTGCCCGACCGGCATCGCCGCCGGCACGACGAGGTGGAAATCGACGAAGGTGGCCGATCCCGCCCGCCGGGTCTTCAGATCATGCACGCCGAGCGAGCCCGAGCCATGGGCGGCGATAGCGGCCTTGATGGCCTCCGCCTCCTCCGGCTCCACCGCGTGGTCCATCAGGCCATCGACCGAATGGGTGATGACCTTCCAGCCCTGATAGAGGATGTTGAGCGCAACGAGCACGGCCAGCAAGGGGTCGAGCACCGCATACCCCGTCAGGATGGCCAGCACGAGGCCGACGAGCACGCCAGCCGAAGTGACGACGTCGGAGAGGATGTGCTGCCCATCCGCCGACAAGGCCGGCGAGCGGTAACGGCGGCCGGCGCGGATCAGCACATAGGCCCAGAGCGCATTGATGGCGCCGGCCAGGAAGTTGATCGCAAGGCCGAGCACCGGCGCTTCCATCGGCGTCGGGGCGAAGACGGCCGGCAGGGCCTCTTTCACGATGAGCAGCGCCGCCACGACGATGAGCACTCCCTCGAGAACCGCCGAGAGGTATTCCGCCTTATGATGGCCGAAGGGATGGGTCGTGTCGGCCGGCTTGGCCGCATAGCTGATCGCCGCGAAGGCAACGATGGCCGCGACCACGTTGACGCTCGATTCCATGCCGTCGGACAGAAGCGCCACCGAGCCCGTCACCCACCAGGCGACGAGCTTCAGCCCCATCACGCCCAATGACAAGGGAATGCCCCAAAGCGCCAGCCGCTTGACCGTGCTGCTATCCGTCTTTTCCATAAAACTCTCCATGCGCATGCAAACGAGTTGCAAAAAGCCTGGCCCATCAACGCAAAACCGCGCGCACGGGGACGTGCACGCGGTTTTCTCTTGGGGTCCCTATCGGCCAGTTCGGCCGTTTTGTCAAAGCCTCAGGCGGCTTTTACCTTGGCTTTTTTGGAGAGGTGCGCCACCACGTTCTCGATCATGCGCATGCCGGCATCCTGGCCAAGCGTCATGATGGATTCGGGATGGAACTGCACCGCGGCCACCGGCTCGCTGGCGTGCTCGATGCCCATGATCGTGCCGTCCTCGCTTTCCGCCGTGATGATGAAGTCACGCGGCAGCGTCGCGGGATCGGCGAAGATCGAGTGGTAACGGCCGACCGTCACTTCCTTGCCGAGACCGGAGAAGACGATGCCGGGCTCCAGCACGCGGATGCGCGAGGGCTTGCCGTGCATGGGAACCGCGAGCTGGCGCAGATCCCCGCCATAGGCTTCCGCCAGGGCCTGCAGGCCGAGGCAGACGCCGAAGATCGGCAGGTTGCGCGCGCGCGCCTTCTTGATCGTCGCCTTGCAGTCGAAGTCCTTCGGGCTGCCGGGGCCGGGCGAGAGAACGACCAGATCGGGCTTGATCCGGTCGAAAATCTCCTCCGGCACGGGCGTGCGCACGGTGGTCACGTCCGCACCGGTCTGGCGGAAATAGTTCGCGAGCGTGTGGACGAAACTGTCCTCGTGATCGACGAGCAGGATCTTGACGCCAGCGCCGACCGACGCGACGTCGCGCTGGACCTTGGAGGAATTGCCCGACTTGGCGTCGCGGATGGCTGCGATCATGGCGGAGGCCTTCAGTTCGGTTTCGGCTTCTTCTTCATCCGGGTTGGAATCGTAAAGCAGGGTCGCGCCGGCGCGCACCTCGGCGATGCCGTCCTTGATGCGGATGGTACGTAGCGTCAGCCCCGTGTTCATGTCGCCGTTGAAGCCGACCATGCCGATCGCGCCACCATACCATGCTCGCGGGCTCTTCTCATGCGCCTCGATGAAGCGCATGGCCCAAAGCTTCGGCGCGCCGGTGACGGTGACGGCCCAAGCATGCGACAGGAAGCCGTCGAAGGCATCCATATCGTCGCGAAGACGGCCTTCGATATGGTCGACCGTGTGGATGAGGCGCGAATACATCTCGATCTGCCGGCGGCCGATGACCTTCACCGACCCCGGCTCGCAGACGCGGCTCTTGTCGTTGCGGTCAACGTCCGAGCACATGGTAAGCTCGGATTCGTCCTTCTTCGAGTTCAGCAGCTTCAGGATCTGCTCCGAGTCGGCGATCGGATCGTCGCCACGCTTGATCGTGCCGGAGATCGGGCAGGTCTCGATGCGGCGGCCCGACACGCGCACGAACATTTCCGGCGATGCCCCGACGAGATATTCCTGGTTGCCGAGATTGATGAAGAACGAATAGGGCGACGGGTTGATGGCCTTGAGACGGCGCGAGATTTCCGACGGCTTACTTTCGCAGCGCTCGAAGAATTTCTGGCCGGGCACAACTTCAAAGAGGTCGCCACGACGGAAACTTTCCTTGGCCTTGACCACCAGCTCGGCATATTCGCCGGGGCGGTGATCGCCATGTGGCGGGATGACGTCGACGGTCTGGAACGGTTCGGACGCGATCGTCTCGCCCTTGCCTTCCGTCGAAAGACCGTCCCTGGCAAAGTCATAACGGTCGATCCAGGCCTTGGCGGCATAGTGGTCGACGACGAGGATTTCATCCGGCAGGAAGAGCACCATGTCGCGCTGGTCGTCCGGCCGCTTCAGCTTCAGTTCGATCGCGTCGAACTGGAAGGCGAGATCGTAGCCGAAGGCGCCGTAGAGGCCGAGGCTGGCATCCTGATCGGAATGGAAGAGGTCCGTCACGGCGCGCAGCACGGTGAAGACCGTCGGCATCTTGGAACGCTCTTCCTCGGTGAAGACCCGGTCGGGCAGCTTCACATCGAGATCGAGTCGGGTGGAGGTGCGCGCGCCGAGCTTCAATTCCGATACCGAAGCAAGTCGCTCGGCGATGAAGGCCAGCAAAACCTCGCCGCGGGCATTATAGGCTTCGATCCAGACGGAGCGGCCGAAGGAGGAGATGGCGAGCGGCGGATCGACGACGGCGGTGTCCCAGCGCGTATAGCGGCCCGGATACTCGTAGTTCGAGGAGAAGACCGCGCCGCGCCGCTCGTCGAGCTTGTCGACATAGGCCGAGATCGCGTTTGCATAATCCGCCGCACGGCGGCGGCGGGTGACGGTCACGCCGCCCTTGGTTTCGTAGGCCTCGCCGCCGTCTTCCAGTATTCTCGTCGCCATTCCCCAACTCCGTTTCAGGCCCGGTTTCAAGGCGGCCGAAAACAAAAAAGCCGCCTCGAAACTTCCGGGCGGCTTGTCGTCTCAATCACGCATGACTGGTCAAGGCCGCCTCAGCGAGCCCACCACCAACCAGCAATGTTGATCATCTTTTCCATCGCCGGAAGTGTTAGCGTGAAGTGCGCGAGCACGCAAGAGCGATTGCAGGAACGGACAATCTTGCGGGAAATTGCAACGGCAGCGCCTCAATCTTTGTCAATCCTGCGCACAGCGAGATCAACGCGCAACAAATTGTCAAGCTCGCGAAATTCGCCATGTCCGGAGATTTGCCCAATGCATGAGCACGTGCTAATCCCCGCGGCTTGGAACATTAGAATCAAGGCAAATACCCATGGTCGCCGTCATGGTCGAAGAATTCCGCGAGATGCAGCGCCAGCTCGCGGGCACATTGGAAGACTACGAAACCCCCGAGTTCAAGCGGCTCGACGGTCAGATCGCGCATGTCTTCGATGCGATCTACCAGCATGAGCCGCAGACAGCGGAAGAAGCGCGCACCCTGGCCGGCTTCTTTCTCGACCTCATCGGCGACAACGATGCGGGCGACAATATTCACCTCATCGAGAAGGTTCGCACCATCGTGGAAGAAGGGGCGACCCGCTGCGATCTGCCGATGGAAATCGTACACGGCGCCGGCATCTAGCAGCCTGGCGGCAACCAATTTGGCCGTACGGCGTTTCCCCGCTGACCTCGTCAGCCGGGAGACCGACCCATCGCACACCGCCGCACCCTCCTCCTTATCCTCGCCATTCCCCTTCTCGCCAGTGCCGCCGACCTGCCGAAGGACGGTCCCATGCCCGTATCCCGCCCCGAGCAGAAGGCCGAGGACAAAGCGAACAAGGATGCCGAGACAGCGCCGGACGCCTCGGTGAAAGAGGACGCGGAGCGCAAGGCGCAGGACGACACCAAGGCGGAAGCGGAAAAGAAGGCCAAGACGGAGGCTGAGAAGGCAGCGCAACGCCCGCATGAGGACGCCAAGGCGGAGGCAGCCTGCCGGGCGGAACTGAAAGCCCTCGGCGTGACCTTCGAGGAGGCGCCCGTTGTCAACGACGGTGCGGCCTGCGGCATCGACAAGCCGGTTCTGCTCAAGGGGCTTCCCGGTGACGTGACGGTGGAGCCGGAAGCGACGGTGCGCTGCGAGACAGCCTTGCAGGTCGCCCGCTGGCTGGATGGATCGGTCAAGCCCTCGCTGGAAGCTGCGATGCCCGGTGAGACGATCACGGTGCTCTCCCAGGCCTCCGCCTATGTCTGCAAGAACCGCAATGGCGCGGAAGAAGGCAAGATTTCCGAGCATGCCTTCGGCAACGCGCTCGATATTGCCGGCTTCACCCTGAAGAGCGGCAAGACGATCACGATCCGCCCTGCCGACAAGGAGCCGACGCTGGAGGGCGCCTTCCAGCGTGCCATCACCGAAGCCGCCTGCCTCTATTTCACGACGGTGCTCGATCCCGGCAGCGACGCCGCCCACCAGAATCATCTGCATCTCGACGTGAAGGAACGGCGCGGCGGCTATCGCTACTGCTGGTAAGCTGGCGCACCGCTTCCTATCTGTAGCGCGGCATTCGCCGCTTCATCCTTCAAAGGACCCCTCCATGTCGATTTCCGCCTACGAACTCACCATCCCCACCCTGCAGCGCGGTTTTACCGTGCTCGCCAAACTGCTCGACAAGGCCGAGGCCTTTGCCGAGGAGAAAAAGATCAAGCCGGAAATCCTCGTCAATGCGCGCCTCGCGCCTGACATGCTCTCGCTTGCCGGCCAGATCCAGCGCCTCAGCGACACCGCCAAGGGGGCCGCCGCCCGCCTCACCGGCACGGAAGGGCCGAGCTTTCCCGATGACGAGGTGACGCTGGCCGACCTGCGCGCCCGCATCGCCAAGACGACGGATTACCTTGCCTCGGTCCAGGAAAGCGCCTTCGAGGGTGCTGCCGAACGCACCGTCACGCTGAAGACGCGCGGCGGCGAGCTCAGCTCCTCCGGCAAGGACTACATCCTCACCTTCGTCCTGCCGAACTTCTATTTCCACTTGAGCATGGCCTACGCCATCCTGCGGCACAACGGCGTCGCCGTTGGCAAGCTGGATTTTCTGGGCCGGGCGTAAGATAGAAGGGGCGCCAAAGCGCCCCTTTTTTTCTCAGAACAGCCCCTCGATATAGCCCTGCTCGTTGAGAAAAATCTTCTCCGACGACGGCACCTTCGGCAAGCCGGGCATGGTCATGATCTCCCCGGTAATGACGACGACGAAGCCGGCGCCGGCCGATAGCCGGACTTCGCGCACCGGCACCGTATGGCCAGACGGCGCGCCACGCAGGTTCGGGTCGGTCGAGAAGGAATATTGCGTCTTGGCCATGCAGACCGGCAGGTTGCCGTAACCCTGCTCCTCCCAGACACGCAGCTGGTCGCGCACCGACTTGTCGGCGATGACCTCGCCAGCGTGGTAGATGTCCTTGGCGATCGTCTCGATCTTCTGGAACAGCGGCATCTCATCCGGATAGAGCGGCGAGAACTGCGACAGGCCGGATTCGGCAAGCTCGACGATCCGGCGGGCGAGATCCTCGATGCCGGCGGAGCCCTCGGCCCAATGTTTGCAGAGGATCGCCTCGGCGCCGAGCGTGGCGACAAAATCCTTCACCGCCTGGATTTCACGCTCCGTGTCGGACGTGAAGTGGTTGATGGCGACGACGACGGGCACGCCGAACTTCTTGACGTTCTGCACATGGCGGCCGAGATTGGCGCAGCCCTTCTTCACCGCCTCGACATTCTCCTTGCCGAGCTCGTCCTTCTTGACGCCGCCGTTCATCTTCATGGCGCGCACAGTGGCGACGATGACGGCCGCATCCGGCTTCAGCCCCGCTTTGCGGCACTTGATATCGAAGAACTTTTCCGCGCCGAGATCCGCACCGAAGCCGGCTTCCGTCACCACGTAATCGGCAAGTTTCAGCGCAGTCGTGGTAGCGATCACCGAATTGCAGCCATGGGCGATGTTGGCGAAAGGACCGCCATGCACGAAGGCGGGATTGTTCTCCAGCGTCTGCACGAGGTTCGGCTGCATGGCGTCCTTCAACAGAACCGTCATCGCACCATCCGCCTTGATATCGCGGGCAAAGACCGGCGACTTGTCGCGGCGATAGCCGATGATGATGTTGCCGAGCCGCTTTTCGAGGTCCTTCAGATCCGTCGAAAGACAGAGGATCGCCATTACCTCCGAGGCAACAGTGATATCGAAACCCGTCTCTCGCGGATAGCCGTTGGCGACCCCGCCGAGCGAGGCGACGATGTGGCGAAGCGCCCGGTCGTTCATGTCCATGACGCGCCGCCAGGCGATGCGCCTGATATCGATGTTCTGCTCGTTGCCCCAGTAGATGTGATTGTCGATCAGTGCCGAGAGCAGGTTATGCGCCGAGGTGATGGCATGGAAGTCGCCGGTGAAATGGAGGTTCATGTCCTCCATCGGCACGACCTGCGCATAACCGCCGCCGGCCGCCCCACCCTTCACGCCGAAACACGGCCCGAGCGACGCCTCGCGGATACAGGTGATGGCCTTCTTGCCGATGCGGTTGAGGCCGTCGCCGAGACCGACCGTGGTGGTCGTCTTGCCCTCGCCGGCCGGCGTCGGGTTGATCGCGGTGACGAGGATCAGCTTACCGTTCTTCTTGCCCGTCTGTTCAGCGATGAATTCGGCGCTGATCTTCGCCTTGTCATGGCCATAGGGCAACAGGTGTTCGGCGGGAATGCCGAGTTTGGCGCCGATCTCCAGGATCGGTTTCTTCTTGGCGGCGCGGGCGATTTCGATATCGGACTTCACATCGGCCATGCGGTGTCGCTCCCTCTTCAGCGCTTTTCTACCGCAGTCGGGCTCCTCTCCCGAAGGCGGCGCTTTCTTGTCTTGCAGCGCCATTTCAGCGTGAAGCGGCCCGCAACGCCACGTCGTAATTTGCCGCCCGATACATCAGAAGCGACATTTGCCGATTAATTTGCGCCCGAAACGAAAACGGCGCGTATCCCAAGATACGCGCCGCCTTGAAAGTGCTGCTCGATCAGCGCGCCAGCACGTCGCGCATTTCCACGAGATTGGAGCGCACGCGCAGGATATAGAAACCCATCGTGGCCAGATGCGTCGGCATGATCCAGCCGTCCTCGCGACCATTCGAGATGATCGCCGGCTGGATTTTCAGCGCGGAGCGCAGCTGCTTGATGCTTTCCGTCCAGAGCGGCTCGATGCCGCGCGCCTTGATGACGGCATCGAAATCAGCACCGGCGGCTGACAGGATGCCGTAATACCCATAGAGCTGACCATAGGCGAACCAGAAGCGATCATCCGCCCGCGTGTCGAACCAGCCGCCATTGTGGAATTCCGAGCGCTCGCGGATGATGGCGGAGGTGGAGCCGATATCGTTGGAGATACGGTCGAGGAATTCGATCAGGTTGTCCGAGCGGCCGTCGAAGATCGCCTCGCAGGATTCGAGCGCGGTGTTGAACTTGCGCAGGTCCGCCATCGCCGTGCGATAGTAGTTCGGCGTCGGCGTCTTCGGCAGCAGCGAATCCGAGCCGAAATACCAGGTCTCCTCATCGAACTGCATGTTGCCGCGGGCGCGCTGCAGGTCAGAATTGATGCCGGACGTGCCACGCACGCGGCCGAGCGCATCGACGAGCTCCACGGCGGTGCGGCGGATCGTCTGGTTCACGCCGCGCTGGAAGGCGGCCTTGTTGTCCATCCAGGGCGTGTCTTCCCAATCCATTCCAAAGAAACCGAGCTTGTAGAGCAGCATGGAGGAAATCCAGGCGTTCTGGTTCACGTTGAAATCGATGAGATCGGCCGTCACGTCGACGATCGCCGAGCGCACGCAGGTCTTCGGCTCCGGCTCGACAACCTCCCCAGCCGCTGGCGTGGTCGCGGTTGCGGCTCCGCCAGATGTGGCAATGCCGGCATCCTGCTTACGCTGGGCGAGATTGTAGCTGTTGATGTAATCGGGGTTGAAGCCGCTCCAGACCTGCGTCTGCCAGATGAAATAGGCATAGAAGGCGAAGAGCAGGACAAGGCCGATGCCGATCGGTCCCTTGATGATCCAGCTGCGCGCCTTGTACCAGTTCGCCGCCGTGATGAACGGCCAGAGAATCCAGGCGATCACGAGGCCGATGCCCCGGCCGATGGCCGCGAAGATGCGTTGGAAAAACGCGACGATCGGGTCAAGCATTGGCGTCGTCCTCTCTGATGCCGAACAGTTTCCTGCGGAAAGCAGCCTTGTCTTGCAGATAGGTCCGCGTCAACGTCGCCACAACATATTCGCGGAACTTTTCGCTATAGTGCTCGTAGGCCGCGTAAAACCCCTGCTTGTCGAAGACGAAGCGGGACACGAAGTCATAGGGAACCATCTGTGAAATCAGGCGGTTGACCAGCCATTGGTCCGGATGATCGGGGGCTGCGCGCACCAGCTGGAACCGCCGGTCGGGAGCGACCTCGCCCACCTTGATCTCACCGGTCGACGCCACGGTGCGGATCGCCTCCTGCAGGAAGGGGTAGGTTCCGTCACGTGCGACGAGATCGGCATTGCGGTGCATCCAGGTCTGCAGCCAGATCCGGTCGGCTTTCTCGATATCCGTGGTCGGATCGCTCTGGTTGACGAGATTGACCACCGTCATCTCGGCGCGGTGCTGGAAAAGGCCCGACGGCTCGACCCAGGAGGCGCGCGGCAGTTCAAGCCGCTTGGTCGAGGCGAGAAAATCGAAGATGCGCTTGGGATCGTCGAGCGCGATATAGCTGACCTGCCAGGGCCGCGAGCGGCGAAAGCCCGGCACGCTCGGATCGCAGATGACGGTCGTCGTCTTGTCGTCGAGGAAGACATAGACGCCGCCGAAATGATTTGCCCAGAAGGCATCGTGGCGAAACACCAGCTGGTCCGGCACCAGCGCATTCAGGCGGATATCGCCGGTCTGCTTTGCGAGATCCACCATGCGGTTCAGCATCGCGTCATCAGACCAGGCATTCGGCACCGTCTTCAGCCGGTCGACCAGCCCGCGCAGCTCCGCCGCCTTGCCGAGCATGTCCTCGGCCGAGAGCACCTTGAAACGCACCTCGTTGATCGATAGGAGGTCGTCGATGTCGTTGACGATGGAGACCGAGTCCTCGATCTCGCCATAGAGCGCATCGCGGATGGTGATCGCATTGATCGCCCGCGCATTGGCCGAGAAAAACTCGTGCATCAGGGCGGCAGTGTTGGAAAAGCTCGTATGCACCACCGGCAGGTTCACCTGCTCCGGCGTCATGATGATGAAGCGACGGTTGACGCGGTTCGGATCGAGATAGTCCCGGTCGCCAAGCTCGTCGGCGATCTCGGGCGAAAAACCCGTCATGTCGATGCGGAAGCTGGCGAGCGCCGTGCGGCGCATGCCGAACCCGTCAAGCGCCTTGTTATAGCGCTCGACCAGATGCGGCTCATCCACCGGCAAGAGCCGGCCATAGATCAGTTCGGCTTCGAGGAGGCGTTTCATGCGTCGTTTCTCACCACCGTCCCTCGGCCTTTATCGTCTCCATCTCGCGGATCGCCTTCTCGCGCTGGCGTTCGCGGCGGATGATGTCGGAGACGGCGGCATCGTCGGATTTGTCGGTGTAGCGGAATTCCGAGTCGGCGTAGCGGTTGATCTCCTGCAACACCATCTCCATCGAGATCGGGCCGCGCAGTTCCTCGATCATCGCCTTCTTTTCGTCGTAGCTCTTGTGCATGAAGGCGCCGGCGTTGGCGAACCAGTCGTCGGGCAATTCCACGTCCATGGCGCGCATCTTGATCGCGTCGGTGATGTTTTTGATGGCGCGGCCGGTGAAGCGCGGTTCGGCGAGCTTGATGCGGTGCAGATAGGCGCCGACATCGGCGAGCGACTGGATCGCGCCTTGCTCCTTTTCCTGCGCTTCCCAGACGGCAAGAAGGCCATCCTCCTGCGGCTTGGCGTGCTGCGCGTAGGAGGTCGAGACGGCACGCTTGATCTCCTGTCCCTCGAACAGTTTGTGATCGCCGAGCGGGATCGAATGGTTCTTGCCGACCAGCATGGCGAAGATGTCGATATAGTCGTCCTCGGTCTGCGGCCCGTCCACCAGCCAGCGGGCGCCGGCGCGCTGGCGTAGCGCATCGTCCACGTTCTCGGGGTAGTTGGAGAACATGCCGAAGGTGCAGTTGCCGCGTATCACCGTGGAGGCACCGGCAAAGCTTTCCATCAGCACCGCCGTTACCTCGTGCTGTCCGGCCGAGGCGCGGTCGTCGGAGCGCTTGGCGGCAACCTGATCGACATCATCGATCGTGCCGAAGCCGATCGCCTTGGGATTGATGACGTTATTGACGAATTCCTTGCAATTCTGGCCGGATTTGCCCTGGTAGGAGGAGATCTGGTCGACGCCGAAATTCTCGTAGTGGAAGGCGTAGCCGGCGATCTGGCAGTAGTCGTTGACGAGGCCGGCCAGCATCTGGATGAGGATCGTCTTACCGGTGCCGGGCATGCCGTCGCCGATGAAGGTGAAGAGAAAGCCGCCGAGCTCGACGAAGGGGTTGAGCTGCCGCTCGAAATCATAGGCGACCAGCATCTTGGCGAGCTTCATAGCCTGATATTTGGCGATGTGGTTGCCGATGATCTCTTCCGGCTTCTTGAAGGTCATGACCAGCGGCTTGCGCTTCTGGCCCGGTGCGACATCGAAGCCGGAAAGCGTGAAATCATCTTGCTCGATGCGGATATGCGCATTCTCGAAGCCGGCAAGGCCGGTGAACCGGGCGCGGCGGGAAATCAGCCCCTCGATGGCGACGCGCGAGAAGGCGCGGGCGCGGCTGACCAGCGCCGCATCGTCGGGCGCACCGGCAAGGGTGCGATCGAGCCCGGAGACCATGCTTTTCAGCGCGTCCTGCGGCGTGTCGAAGAGGTAGTCGGGCTCCCCGCCATCCTCAACCGGTTCGCCTTCGCCCGGCAGCGTCGCGCCGAGATAGGCGGCGAAGGTGAAGGCGGCGATATAGGCGGAGGCCGACAGCAGCGCCTTGAACTGGTTGGCCTCGTCACCGGCAAGCGGTGAGGCGAGATTGCGCGCTTGCAGGCCTTCCAGATTGGTCTGACGGGAAAACACATCGGAGACTGCCAGTGCCACCTGCAACCCGCGGCGCGAGCGGAACAGCACGGCATGCTGCTGCGGCGACAGCAACGGGTCGGCGGCGTGCACGGACTGGATGGTCCTTGCCAGTTCCACCTCGCGCGTGCGCCGCGTGCCGGCGGTCGAAACCGTCGAGACGAAGCGACGGCCGGTGCCCGCCAGCGTCGTCCCGCTTTTGCCATCCTCGCTTTCGAGAATGACGAGCTTGGTGACGAGGCTCTGCGCCGCCGCCTGATGCTTGGCGATGTCGTCTTCGTGGATCGTCGTCAGTCCGGCATTGAGGCTCATGGGAGAGTCCTTTTGAAAATTCGGCGGCGGAGGGCCGCCAAGCTATTTTCGTGCCCCGTTAGGAGCGTTTTTCAGCCGATATCTCGAGATATCGGCAAGAAGCGCGACGCAGCGGAGTGCGGAAAGAGCCGGCGGATCGACCCGCCGCGTTTTCAAAAGGACTCCTACCCCTCGCTGATGACCTGGTTTCCCGAGATGACATGCACTTTGTAGGCGCCGAAGATACCCTGCGTCTCGCCGGCGGCGTAGAGCGCCTGATAGGCATCATGCGGCACCAGCGCATGTTTCTCATAGGCGCTGACGCCCATGCGGGTGGCTTCGAGATCGTCGGTCTCGATGTGGAATTCTTCCTGCGCGGGCGTCGAACTCCAAAAACCCTTCTGCGCCGGGCGCTCGGCCTTGGAGAAGACCTCCTGCACCGTCCAGGTGAGCAGCCAGGCGTTTTCCGGCTTGCGCACCTTGGAGAGGATTTCGTTGACGCGCTCGTTGTTCTCGGTGATGCCCGCCGAATAGAACGGGCCGAGCACGATGCGGCGCAGCTGCTTGGGGTGCAGCGTCGGAAAATCCTTGTCGAGATTGGTGGCGATCGTCACCGGCGTCAACGAATAGGCGCTGTTCTTCAGCGTGAAATCGTCGAAACGGCTGGCAAGTTCGGGATTGAGCAGGCCGCCGACCGGTAGCGGAATATCCACCTCTGGATTGAGCTTGCCATCCTGCCCGACCAGCATCTTCACGACATTGTCGCTCGAATCCTCGATGGTCGCCATATAGATCATCGGCAGCGTCGCGGTGCCGTCGAAGGCGCCCCAGCAGACGATGTAGTAGGGCCGCATAGTCTTCGGATTGACCGCGACGCGGATCGTCTCCGGCAGCACGAAGGGCGAGAAAATATCGCCCTTGCCGATCTGCTCCAGATAGAGCCGCTCGGCCATACGGGCCTGGAGATCGCCCGGAAAGGCCTTCTGGCGCAGAATGAAATCCGCCATCTCGCCGCGCAGCTGATCGGCATTCGGCATGGCCGCAAGGCGCTTTTCGGCGCTCTGCCGGTCGTTTTCCAGTTCCAGCACGTTCTGGAATATCGGAAAACCGCTTTCGGCGCGAGAGACGCGGAACTGCTGGACGAAGCCGATGCGGTTCTCCCAGCAGGCGAAAGAGGCCTTCAGCCGGGCGAGATAGGGCATGACGACCTCGCCCACCACGGAATTGCGGTAGAGCGGGGAGTTGCGGTCACCCAGAAAGATTTCAAGACCACCCAGCGCGGCGCGGATGGTCGAGAAATATTGCGCGACGGCGCTGTCTGCCGGTGCGTTCATGGGCATCGCGCCCGTTGAGAAACGGCAAGCGCACGATGGGGCATGCGGACCATCACTGCTTCACGTAATTCGCGGTGTTGTGCTTGTCCATCACGGCCTGGAAACGGCGGGCGAAGGCGTCGTCGGCGAGCTTCTTGCGGCGCTGGATGTCCTGCGTCGCCAGCATGTTCTTCTCGTGCATTTCGAGGAGATCGCCGATATGGCGCTGCGAGGCCGAGCCGATGCCAGCCATGGTCTCTTCCGCCGCCGTATCGACCTGGCTGCCGAGCGTGTTGATCTTGTGCGCCACATCCTGCTGGGCTGCTGTCTTCAACGAGTCTTCCAGCGCCTTGTAGAGCACGATGCGCTGCTCGGTATCGATGGTCAGCTTGTTGATCAGCGTGTTCTGCGCGGCGATCTGGTTGTTGAGCGAATCGACGAAGGTCTGGAACATCGAGGTATAGCGCTCGAGCGTCTGGCTTTCGGCCAGAAGCTCCTGCTCCTTCGCCTGCATCATGTTGTATTCGGTCGCCAGCGCCGAGCGCTCGCCTTCGAGATCCGTGCGGCTCTTCTGGTCGGTCGAGGCGGCGATGCGGTTTTCGAGGTCCATGAGCAGCGGGTTCAGTTCCTCGATGCGCTTCTGGGTCGCTTCGAGGTTGGTCATCGTGCCCTTGCGGCGCTCGATGACCTGAATGAGGCTTGCCTCGGAGGTCTTGTAGCGCTGGTCGAGGATAGACTTCTGCTCCTTCAGGATACCGACGATCGTGTCGGACTTGGAGAGCAGTTCCTGCAGGTTGCCGGCCAGCGACATGTTGCGCACGCGGTCGGTGCGCATGCGCTGCATCTTCTGCTTGGAGAAGATGCCGATGAACTTTTCGTAGCCCGTGTAGCTCTTCATGCTCTCGAATTCGGTGCCGAAGATGTTCGTCGCATCCTCCAGGCCGATGATGAGATCGGCGATATTGCCCTCCATCACCTTCTGCTGGTTGATGACGTCGGAAATCCGGGCATTCTCGATATCGAAATTGACGTCGCCGAGCTTGGTGTCCGCCTTGGCGAACTGGTCGAGAACGGTGCTCGACTGCTCCATCTTGGAGCGCATCTGGTTGACGACGCTGCGGGTCTTTTCGATTTCCGCGTCGAAGTTCTGAAGTGTGGCCATGCCTTGTCCCCTTACGTTCTCCACGGCAGACGTCTTCGTCGCCCGATTTATTCCATCGCGGCAACACTATACGAATTCAGACAGATAGGAACCTGCCCCGCGAGAACATGTGGGACACGGCGGGCGCACCGCAAGATGGTGCCGCCAAATTTTCTGCCGATCGCTAGTAGCCGGCCGGAGCCTTCAGATAGGCGATGAGGTTGGCGATGTCCTCGATCTTCTTCAGGCCGGCAAAGGTCATGCGCGTGCCCGGCACCATCGCCTTGGGCGACATCAGATATTCGGCGATCTGCGCCTCGCTCCACACCTTGCCGTCCTCGCCGAAGGCTCGCATGGCCGGGGAATAGCTGTAATCTTCAATGGTGGCGACCGGCCGGCCGATGATGCCCGACAGCGTCGGCCCAACGCGGTTGACCTTTTCAGTGGAATGGCAGGGCGCGCATTTCTTGAACACCGCCTTGCCGGCCACCGCATCGCCCTCGGCGAAAGCCGGGGCGGCAAGACAGAGGAAGATGGCAAGTGTCGAAAACGGTTTCATCCCGCGTCCCCTTCGCCGCCTCGCCTCACTCGGCATTCATGATGTCGTCCCAATGGCGGCGGCAATAGGAAACGTACTTGTCATTGCCGCCGATTTCCACCTGCGCGCCGGATTTTGCCACCGCGCCGTCGGCGCCGAGCCGGACGACCATCGTCGCCTTGCGGCCGCAATGGCAGATGGTGCGCACCTCACGCATTTCGTCGGCGATGGCGAGCAGCGCCTTCGAGCCGGGAAACAGCTTGCCCTGGAAATCCGTGCGCAGGCCATAGGCCATGACGGGAATGGAGAGCCGGTCGGCGACGCGGGCGAGCTGCCAGACCTGCTCTTCGGAGAGGAACTGCGCCTCATCGACGAAGACGCAGGCGATCTCACCCCCGCCGTCGCCGTTGAGCGCCTCGATATGGCGATAGAGATCGTCCGTATGGTCGAAGGCGATGGCATCGGAGGTCAGCCCGATCCGCGAGGAGATGCGACCCTGCCCCGCACGGTCGTCGAAGGAGGCGATGAAGATCGCCGTGCGCATGCCGCGTTCCTGGTAGTTGTAGGACGCCTGCAACAGCAGCGTCGACTTGCCCGCGTTCATCGTCGCGTAACTGAAATAGAGCTTGGCCATGATTTTCTCCGTCCCCGCGTCATGACGCGGGAAAGGCCGTTTTTCCAGCCGGAAAGGGCGGAAAACCACAGAAATCCGCGCGGCCCGTCCTTTGCGACATCCATGTGCAAAATTGCGAACCGGCGTGAAATTAATTGGACCAATCAGGGCCTTCCGGCTACGCCAAGGTGCTTGAAAGCATATCGTTTTGATGATTGGCTAAACCACCAGTTATAAGGGGAGCAATAAAATGAAGACTGCATCACCATTGAAGACCCTGCTTGCCGCCGCCGTTTCCGTCGTCGCACTCGGCGTTGCCGGCGCGTCTGCCGCCGAAGCCGAAAGCTGCGGCAAGGTCCGGTTCTCGGATGTCGGCTGGACGGACGTGACCTCCACGACCGCGACCGCAAGCGTCATCCTGAAGGGCCTCGGCTACGAGACGGAAGTCACCGTTCTCTCGGTTCCCGTCACCTACACCTCGCTCAGCAACAAGGACATCGACGTCTTCCTCGGCAACTGGATGCCGACCCAGGAAGCCGACATCAAGCCGTTCCGCGACGACGGCTCGGTCGAGACCGTGCGCGAAAACCTCGAGGGCGCGAAATACACGCTCGCGACCAATGCCAAGGGCGCTGAACTCGGCATCAAGGATTTCGCCGACATCGCCAAGCAGAAGGATGCGCTGGGCTCCAAGATCTACGGCATCGAACCAGGCAATGACGGCAACCGCCTGATCATCGACATGGTCTCGGGCAACAAGTTCGGCCTGACCGGCTTCGAAGTCGTCGAATCCTCCGAACAGGGCATGCTGGCCGAAGTCGCCCGCGCGCAGGGCGACGGCTCGCCGATCGTCTTCCTCGGCTGGGAACCCCATCCGATGAACGCCAATTTCAAGCTGACCTATCTGACCGGCGGCGACGAGATCTTCGGCCCCAACTTCGGCGGCGCGACGGTCTATACCAACGTTCGCAAGGGCTACACGACCGAGTGCCCGAATGTCGGCAAATTCCTGCAGAACCTCAAGTTCTCGCTGGAAATGGAAAACCAGGTCATGGGCAAGATCCTGAACGACGGTCAGGATCCGGAGGCCGCAGCGACCGACTGGATCAAGGCGAACCCGGCCGCCATCGAGCCGTGGCTGTCAGGCGTGACCACCAAGGACGGCAGCGGCGAAGCCCTGCCGGCGGTCAAAACCGCGCTTGGTCTCTAACAGGCAAGAATAGGGCGGGAAGGAAACTTTCCCGCCCTTCTTCTCTCCGGATAGTGCACCTCCAGCAAACGTGCCCGGACGGTTCGTTGTCCGGAATTGCGAATGGCTTGTTGCATATCGTCAACCTCCAGACTGGGGCTCGCTGCCGTGGATTGGCTCACCGTCTCTAAAATTCCGATCGGTCCGATCGCCAAGGAAGCCGTCAGCTGGCTGACGACGAATGGCAAGGGCCTGTTCGATTTCCTGAAAGTCTTCCTGCAGGCCGGCATCGATGCCGTGCTCTTCCTGCTGCAAGGCCCCTTCTCCTCCGCCGGCGGCAAGTTCGGTTATGCCATCGCCCTCATCGTGCTCGTCACGGGCGCCAGCTGGCATTTCCGCCGCTCGATCGGCGTCGCCGTCTTCACCTTTCTCGGCCTGCTGCTCATCGTGAATCAGGGCTACTGGAAGGAAACGACGGAAACGCTGGCGCTCGTGCTCGCGGCCACCGGCGTCAGCATGGTCGTCGGCATCCCGCTCGGCATCGCCGCCGCGCGTCGCCCCTGGTTCTATTCGATCCTGCGGCCCGCGCTCGACCTGATGCAGACGATCCCGACCTTCGTCTACCTGATCCCGGCGCTCATTCTCTTCGGTCTCGGCATGGTGCCCGGCCTGATCGCCACCGTGATCTTCGCGATCCCCGCGCCGATCCGCCTCACCCGCCTCGGCATCATCTCGACGCCGCCGTCGCTGGTCGAAGCCGCCCAGGCTTTTGGCGCGACGCCGAGCCAGGTGCTGCGCAAGGTCGAGCTGCCCTTCGCCACACCGCAGATCATGGCCGGTCTCACCCAGACCATCATGCTCTCGCTGTCGATGGTGGTCATCGCCGCCCTCGTCGGCGCCAAGGGTCTTGGCGTTCCCGTGGTGCGCGCGCTCAACACCGTGAACATCTCCATGGGCTTCGAGGCCGGCCTCTGTATCGTTATCCTGGCGATCATCCTCGACCGCCTCTTCCGCTCTTCCGATGATGGAGACGCATGATGACCGAATCCGTCGTCTTCAAGAACGTCTCCATCATCTTCGGCGACAATCCGCAAAGGGCGCTTGCGCTCGCCGATGCCGGCAAATCGCGTGACGAGATCGGCGCGGAAACCGGCCTCGTGCTCGGCGTTGCGGACGCCACGCTGTCGATCACCGAGGGCGAGATCCTCGTGCTGATGGGCCTGTCGGGCTCCGGCAAGTCGACGCTGCTGCGCGCCGTCAACGGGCTTGCCCCCGTGGTGCGCGGCGAGGTGCAGGTGAAAGCCGGCAGCAGCTTCGTCAATCCCTATGCGACCACGCCGAAAGCACTGCGCGACTTCCGCATGCACACCGTCTCCATGGTGTTCCAGCAGTTCGCGCTCCTGCCCTGGCGCACGGTCGCCGACAATGTCGGCTTCGGCCTCGAATTGGCCAATGTGCCCGAGGCCGAGCGCAAGGCGCGTGTCGCCGAACAGCTGGAACTCGTCAATCTCGGCAAGTGGGCGAACCGCAAGGTCAACGAACTCTCGGGCGGCATGCAGCAGCGCGTCGGCCTCGCCCGCGCCTTCGCGACGGGCGCACCGATCCTCTTGATGGACGAACCGTTCTCGGCGCTCGATCCGCTGATCCGCACGCGTCTTCAGGACGAGCTCCTGGAGTTCCAGCGCCGGCTGAAGAAGACCATCATCTTCGTCAGCCACGATCTCGACGAGGCCTTCCGCATCGGCAACCGCATCGCCATCATGGAAGGCGGGCGCATCATCCAGTGCGGCACGCCGCAGGAGATCGTGAAGAACCCGGCCAACCAGTATGTCGCGGATTTCGTGCAGAACATGAACCCGATCAACATGCTGACCGCCGCCGACGTCATGCAGCACGGCGCCTCCGCCAATGGCGGCGTGACGGCGACGGCGACCGCCCAGACCCCGCTCGTCGACATCCTTGACGCCATGTCGCGCACGCCCGGCAATGTCGGCGTGGTCGACAATGGCACGGTCATCGGCACGATCAACGCACAGGATATCGTGAACGGACTGACGCGGCACCGCCGCCGCGGCTGACAGCCCACCCCAATCGGATTAGATAAGGCAGCGCCTCGAAACGGGCGCTGCCTTTTTCATTGCGAAGACCGGGAGAACGAGATGAGCGAGAAGGACAAGCCGAGCGTGCTGCGCGAAACAGACGACGAGGCGCGCCGCCTCGCCCGCACCCTGCTGCGCTCCGCCCGCAGCTGCGCGCTCGCCGTGCTCGAGCCGGAAACCGGCATGCCCTTCGCCAGCCGCACGCTGACCGGCACCGACACGGACGGCACGCCCGTCATCCTCGTCTCGGCACTGTCCGTGCATACGCAGGCGCTGCGCGCCGACCCGCGCGCTTCGCTGCTGGCCGGCGAGCCCGGCAAGGGCGATCCGCTCGCCCATCCGCGCCTTACCGTGATCTGCGAAGCCGAAGAGGTCGCTCGCGACAGCGACGCCCATGCGGCACTGCGCGAACGCTTCGTGCGCCGCCACCCCAAGGCAAAGCTCTATGTCGATTTCCCCGACTTCGCCTTCTTCCGCCTCGTGCCGCTGCGCGCCCATCTCAACGGCGGCTTCGGCAAGGCTTTTATTCTGACGGCCGAGGACCTGCTGATTCGCTCCGCCGCCCGCGGCGCACTCGCCGAAATGGAGACCGGCGCCATCGAGCACATGAACAGCGATCACGCGGAAGCCGCCGGCATCTATGCCCGCCACTATTGCGGCGCCAAGGATGGCGACTGGATCATCGTCGGTCTCGATGCGGCGGGAATAGACCTTGCAAGCGGCGACAAACTGAAGCGGCTGGAATATTCACGCGAACTTGATCAGGCCTCGGAACTGCGCGGCGAGCTTGCGCGTTTGCTTCGCGAAACAAGGGCAGCGAACTGATAGATCAGGCGTTTCCGATCCGTCCAGCTGGACGCTTTCGGTGTCGAGAACGGGCCATCTATCGCTATGCGTGCGCCCTACCCCCATTTCTTGCTCTTGATGGGGGAGGTTTTGTTTATATGCTAACAAGCGCATTCACATAAAATCACATGATTTGAAGCGGAAACGCCCAAAGGAGTTTCAGATGGACAAAATTTCAGACGCAGAACATGCGCAGGCCGAAGTTGCATCCGACTTTCTTTCCGCCATGGCGAACCCCAAGCGTCTCCTGATCCTGAAAGTTCTGGTCGAGGGCGAGATCGCCGTCGGCGCGCTCGCCGGCCAGGTCGGCCTCAGCCAGTCGGCGCTCTCGCAGCACCTGTCGAAGCTGCGTGCGCAGAATCTGGTGACCACCCGCCGTGACGCCCAGACGATCTACTATTCCAGCAAATCGGATGCCGTGTTGACCGTGCTTGCCGCGCTCGACCGCATCTACAAGGCCCCCGGCAACGGCGCTTCGGAAAAGAAACTCCGCATCGCCTGAACGACCCGAGCCTGTCGATCGACAACGCCCCGGATCGCCTTCCGGGGCGTTTTGTTTTGGCACGTTACGTTGCGCGGCATTCCGGAAGCGGGCTAAGACACCGGACAAAGCCGACCGGCTGCACGCAATTTTTGGAGCAAGACTTTGCGCAAATCCCGCAGCGAGATGGACGCGCTCATCAGCGACATCGTCAACGAACCGAAACGGGACAACAGCGCCTATCTGGCCGCCATTGCTGAAGCACGGGACGCGATCGCGAAGGCGGAGGCGCATTTCGGCGTGCCCGTCAAAATGACGACCAAGACCAAGGCAAAAGCCAACGGCAAATTCGTGGTGAAACTGATTTTCGAGAAGGCCGACTGAGCCCGCAAAAAGCGCCCCGACCGGCCGGCGAACATCGCTTGACGCTCTTGGGCGTCTTGATAATTTGACCATCGGGTAAAAATCACCGTCCGGGCTGGCCCGGCATTCCAAACACCATGGAGAGACCGCATGTCCAACCGCCTCAACACACCCAACGATCTGCGCGCCTTCTGGATGCCGTTCACGGCCAACCGGCAGTTCAAGAAGGAACCGCGGCTCTTCGTCGGCGCCAAGGACATGTACTACACGACCCATGACGGCCGTCAGGTGCTGGACGGCACGGCGGGCCTCTGGTGCGTCAATGCCGGTCACTGTCGCCCGAAGATCACCGAGGCGATCCGCGAACAGGCGGGCGAGCTCGACTATGCGCCCGCCTTCCAGCTCGGCCATCCCAAGGCCTTCGAGCTTGCCAACCGCCTCGTCGATATCGCGCCCGAGGGCATGAACCACGTGCTCTACACCAATTCCGGCTCGGAATCGGTCGAGACCGCGCTGAAGGTGGCGCTCGCCTATCACCGCGCCAAGGGCGACGGCTCGCGCTTCCGCCTGGTCGGCCGCGAGCGTGGCTATCACGGTGTCAATTTCGGCGGCATCTCCGTCGGCGGCATCGTCTCGAACCGCAAGATGTTCGGCACGCTTCTGACCGGCGTCGACCACATGCCGCACACGCATTTCCCGGACAAGAACGCGTTTTCGCGCGGCGAGCCGGAGCATGGCGGCGACATCGCCAGCGAATTGCAGCGCATCATCACGCTGCATGACGCCTCCACCATCGCCGCCGTCATCGTCGAGCCGGTCGCCGGCTCCACCGGCGTGCTCATCCCGCCGAAAGGCTATCTCCAGAAGCTGCGCGAAATCTGCACGCAGCACGGCATCCTCCTGATCTTCGACGAAGTCATCACCGGTTTCGGCCGCCTCGGCGCCCCCTTCGCCGCACAGTATTTCGATGTGAAGCCCGACATCATCACCACCGCCAAAGGCCTGACCAACGGCGTGATCCCGATGGGCGCCGTCTTCGTGACGTCGGAAATCCACGACACGTTCATGAACGGCCCGGAGCACATGATCGAGTTCTTCCACGGCTATACCTATTCCGGCAACCCGATCGCCTGCGCCGCCGCACTCGGCACGCTCGACACCTACAAGGAAGAAGGCCTGCTCACCCGTGCCGCCGAACTCGCTTCCTATTGGGAAGACGGCCTGCATTCGCTGAAGGATTGCCCCAATGTCATCGACATCAGAAATGTCGGCCTGATCGGCGCGGTCGAGCTTTCGCCGATCGCCGGCGAGCCGACCAAGCGCGCCTTCAACGCCTTCCTCAAGGCCTATGAGAAGGGCCTGCTGATCCGCACGACGGGCGACATCATCGCGCTGTCTCCGCCACTGATCATCGAGAAGCATGAGATCGACGAGTTGTTCGGCAAGCTGCGCGAAGTCCTGCAGAACAACATCTGATCCGATATTTCAGGACCAGGGAAATGGCGGCTTCGGCCGCCATTTTCGTTTGCGCAATCAAAGCCGGCGCAGACGGCCGGAATAGTGTACGACCGTGCTGATGCCGGGCAAGGCGATGGGCACATCGAAGCAGAAATCCTCATCCTCCGCCCATTCCCGCGCCTCGCTTCTCGGCGCAAGCCAAAGCGGCATGGGAACACCGAAGACGAACCAGCCGCGCATCACCATCGTCAGGCCGTGTTCATCGCATGGCAGATCGAAGGAAAACCGCATCGGGCCGAAGCGTTCGACAAGGCGCGTACCGGACTGGCTGAGTTCGCTTGAAAAGCACTTGCCGGCAAAATCCCGCGTCCAGCGCTCCACCCCGTCGCGTTCCTCGAAAGCGACGTGCAGATCATGTTCACCCTCCGGCGGAAAGCGCATGACCGCGCAGACCAGCCGGGCCAGCAGCGAGCGGCCGCGCCGGACCCGCCCGCGCCCGGCAGCGCCGCCATCGCCGATGACATCATGCATGCCGCGGACCGGCTCCGGCAGACGATCGTAATCCGGGCCGATCACGCGCCGATAGAGCGGCACATAGGGCCTGTCCTCCACCACATGGGCAATCGCCAGCCGCGAAAAATGCGGTTCGAAATCCTCCAGTGCAACCGCGCCCGCCGCATGGCGTGACCCCGGCGCGAGCGTGCCCGCGGCAATGGCATTGGCCAAAACATGGGCGGCAATAGTCGGGATTTCCGGACCGTCTCCCTCTTCGGCAATCAGCGTCCAGCGCCGCACCCGCGCGCCATCCGCGCCCCATCCCTTCACTTCGATCGCCATGGCAGAGCGATCCGAGCCGAAACGCGCGCTCAGGCCTTGTAGCGGCAGCAGCCATTTCGCGAAGGGCGACAGCGTTGCGAGCCAGTGCCATTTTACCGGCCAACTGAGCAGCCAGAGTGTAAGAAGCTGAAACGCGAATTCCGGCCCCGCGCGAAAAATCGTCGCCGGGCGGCCGGGAACGGTTTCCGGCACGATCGTATGATCCGGCACATCGGCAAGCGCCACCAGCCGGCGGATCGGCTTGCGGCCTGGCACCTCGAAACGCTCCCGCCGCAGCCGGTGCCAGCCGGTCTCCTCACGCCAGCGTCCGGCACGCCACAGGCGGAGCGGCTGGCCGACATAACTCAGGATCGCCGCAGCCACCGATACGCCCGCCGTCGCACGGTTCGAAGCGCTGATCGCCATCTCGATTGAGCGTACTTCAACCATATCCTTGCACAGCGCGGCAATGACCGCGCCGGAAAGGGCCGGAACGCTCGATCCGCCGGAGATGACAATGACGTTGGCCGCCCGCGCCGCCGCATCCAGCCGGGCGATGCCGCTGACGAAATCGCGGGCGTCGGCGAGATCGACATAGTGCACGCCGCAGGCGATGCAGGCTTCAACGACGCGATAGCTGCTGCCCTGAAACGGCCCGGCCGCATCGATCAGGAGAAAGGGACGATGCGCCGTGAGCACGGGTCGCAGGTCGCCGTTCCGGTCGGCCACCAGCGCCTGCGCCTGGGGCAATTCCGCCGCAAGGCGCTCGGCGGCTTCGCGATTGCGCCCAGCCACCAGCACCGCCCAGCCATCCGCCGCCAGCCGCCGGCAGAGACGAGCGCCGAACCCACCGTAACCGCCGAGAACGACGACGCTTCTCAAAGCACACGATCTGCATCGCCGGGCGACGGCACCCAGCAGGTTTCGCGCCGCCCGAAGATGCGGTAGCGATTGCGCGCCAGCCAGCGATAGGCGGGATGGCGCAGAAAGCGGGGAACGAACCGCAGCACGGCAATGGCCTTCCACGGCCAGCCGAGGCCGGCATAGATCGCCAGCACCGCGTCGCTGTCCTTCAGCACGGTATCGCCATCGACGATGATCAGGCTTTCCGGATTGGCCGGATCGATGCCGAAACGGCGGTAGAGCGCCGCGCCCGTGGCCTTCTGCATGGACGCGAGGCGGAAGCGGCGGGCGCGATCATGCCGCAGCACGAATTGCGCATTGGCCGAGCAGAGAATGCACTCTGCATCGAAAACGATGATCGGCCCCGCCTTGTCGTCTTGCATCATGCCGTCATCCTATTTCGGCGCTCCGGTGCTATCAACCGAATTCCCCCACAGCTGGCGCGCAAAACCCAGCGATCCGCGCTAGACTGGGACAATAGTCCGTGAAAGGAGATTCGATGCCGAGCCTCACCCGCATTGCCAATGCCGACCTTTCGGTCGAAGTCTCCTCGCTTGGCGCCGAAATGCAGTCGATCACCACGAGGGACGGCAAGGCCTGGCTCTGGAACGGCGACGCCGCCTTCTGGACCGGCCGCTCGCCGGTGCTCTTCCCCATCGTCGGCAAGGCGCCTGACGATACGCTCCTGATCGACGGGACGGCCTATGCGATGGCCCAGCACGGCTTTGCCCGGCGGCGGGAATTTGCGCTTGAGAGCACGACGGAAACCGCCTGCCGCTATGGGCTCGAAGCCTCCGATGAAACGCGGGCCATCTATCCCTTCGACTTCGGGCTTACCGTCGAGCACAGTCTCGACGGCCGGACGCTGACCGTGGCCTCCAAGGTGGAAAACCGCGGCGACACACCCATGCCCTTCGGCTTCGGCTATCATCCCGCCTTTCTCTGGCCGCTGCCCGGCGGCACGGGAAAACCGCACACCGTGACGCTCGACAATGCCGGCGAGCCGAAGCGCCAGCCGCTGGAAAAAGGATTGCTCTCGACAAGCCGCACGCCCTCCCCCTTCGACAGAGGGAGGCTGGTGCTGGCGCAGGATCAGTTCCTCGACGATGCCATGGTTTTTCCCGAGGGGGCGGGTGACGGCCTCACCTATGCCGCCGAAGGTGGCCCGGCCCTGAAATTCCGGTTCGACAACCTGCCGAACCTCGCGCTCTGGACAAAACCCGGCGCGCCCTTCCTTTGCATCGAACCCTGGCACGGCACAGCGGCGGAATTCGGCGGGTCGCGCGAATTGCGCGACCGTCCCTTCACGACGGTGCTTCTCCCCGGAGAAAGCCGCCGTTTCGCCTTCTCCGTCACCTTTCCCGGCTGATCGGCCTTTCTTCTCGCCGGGACGTCGCTAGAGTCTTTTGAAAAGGATTCGGGAGACATCGCCATGGCCGATTTGGAACGCTACATCGATCAGGGAACCGGCCGGGAGCCCGCCGACATCGTGCTCAAGGGCGGGCAATTCTTCGATCTCGTGACTGGCGAACTCGTCGCCTCGGACATCGCGATTTCAGGCGAGCGCATCGTCGGCACCTGCGGCCCCTATATCGGCCGCACGGAAATCGACATCACCGGCCGCATCGTCGTGCCCGGCTTCATCGATACCCATCTGCACATCGAATCCTCGCTGGTCACGCCGCATGAATTCGACCGCTGCGTGCTGCCCTATGGCGTGACGACCGTCATCTGCGATCCGCATGAGATCGCCAATGTGCTGGGCAGCGAAGGCATCGAATTCTTCCTGGACAGCGCGCTGGAAACCATCATGGACATCCGCGTGCAGCTGTCGAGCTGCGTGCCGGCGACGCATCTGGAGACCTCGGGCGCCGATCTTCCGATCGAGCGCCTCTTGCCCTTCCGCCACCATCCCAAGGTCATCGGCCTTGCCGAATTCATGAATTTTCCGGGTGTCATCCACAAGGATCCCGTCTGTCTCGCCAAGCTCGAGGCCTTTCAGGGCGGCCATATCGACGGCCACGCACCGCTTCTGCGCGGCAACGACCTCAACGGCTATCTCTCGGCCGGCATCCGCACCGAGCATGAATGCACGAGCGCCGAAGAGGCACTGGAGAAGATCCGCAAGGGCATGCACATTCTCGTGCGCGAGGGCTCCGTCTCCAAGGACCTGCACGCCCTGCTCCCCATCATCACCGAACGCCTCTCGCCCTTCATCGCGCTCTGCACGGATGACCGCAACCCGCTCGACATTGCCGAACAGGGCCATCTCGATTACATGATCCGCACCGCGATCGGCCACGGCCGCGCGCCGCTCGCCGTTTATCGCGCCGCTTCCATCTCCGCCGCCAAGGCTTTCGGCCTCAGCGATCGTGGTCTTGTCGCGCCCGGCTGGCGGGCCGACATCGTCGTCATCGACACGCTGGAAAACTGCAAGGCGGAGATGGTGTTCTCAGCCGGCCGCAAGGTGGACGACGCGCTCTTCGCCACCCGCAAATCCGTCGCCCCCGTCGGTCTCGACAGTGTGAAGGCGCGGCCGGTTAATGCCGCGCATTTCGCCGTGCCCGTCACTGACGGCGAAACACCCGTCATCGGCGTTCTGCCGGGCAAGATCATCACCGAGCACCGCCGCTATAGCCTGCCGGCGCGCGGCAATCAGACATCTGTCGATCTCGCGCAAGATATCATCAAGGTCGCCGTCATCGAACGCCACGGCAAGAATGGCAACCATGCCAATGGTTTCGTGCAGGGTTTCGGTTTGAAGAAAGGCGCCATCGCCTCGACCGTCGGCCATGACAGCCACAATATCTGCGTCGTCGGCGTGGACGAGGACGACATGGCGCGCGCCGCCAACCGGCTCGGCGAGATCAAGGGCGGCTTCGTGGTGGTGGAAGACGGCAAGGTCACGGGCGAGATCGCGCTCCCCGTCGCCGGCCTGATGAGCCTCGAGCCCTATGAGAGCGTGCGCGACACCCTGCACCATCTCCGCCAAGCCGCCTTCGCACTCGGCGCCACGCTGGAAGAACCCTTCCTCCAGCTCGCCTTCCTGCCGCTGCCCGTTATTCCGCATCTGAAGATTTCGGATCGGGGGATGGTGGATGTGGACAAGTTTGCGCTGATCGGGTGAGATCAACCCGCGCCGAAATCATTCTCGTCGATATCGAGATAGCGGCTCAGGACACGCACGACGACAAGTTGCGACGGCGTGGCACTATAAAAAAGGACGTAGTTTCCAACGAGGAAACTACGGATACCATCCGCTAGTTCAGAGCGTGATCGGCCTGCCTCGGGGTGGCTTGCGAGTTTTCGCGCAACGTCCGCAAACCGATCGAGAAGACGGTCCGCGGCTGTTTCGCTATCATCTGCGATGTATCCCCAGATCTGCAACAGGTCTTCTTCCGCCCGCGGAAGACGGACGACCTCACGCACGGCCGGCCTTTGCACGCTCCGCCCGTGCTCGCGCTTTAATCGAGTCCATGTTGAGCGGAGCGGCCGCGCCGCTTTCCAACCCTTCCTGAACAGCCTCCTTCAAGGCGGCAATCTTGGCTTCACGCTGCTTCTCGCGGTCTTCCAGCAGGCGCAGACCATCACGCAATACCTCACTCGCACTGGCATACCGACCGGTGGCGAGGAGATCACGCACGAAGGATTCATAGTGATTGCCGAGCGTATAGCTGGATGCCATGGTCAACCTCCGAAAATATCACTTTATGATACTATCGGCCGTCTAAACCCGCAACCTCACAGCCGAACGCAGGCCATATCCAGCCCATCCAGTTCGATAGCGCCGTTCTTGAGCTTCGCGCCAAAACCCGGCACCGGCAGTGGCTCACCGAGTTTCAGCGATTTCGCCGGCACGAATTCCGCCTTTTCCCGCGTCAGGTTGAAGACGAAGAGCAGCTTTTCGCCACCCTTTTCCCGGGTGAAGGCGAGGATGTCCTGGTTGGAATTCAAGAAGGCCATGTCGCCGTCGTGCAGCGCATCGTGCTCCCTGCGGAAGGCGAGCGTGGCGCGGTAGTGGTTGAGCACGGAACCGGCGATCTTTTCCTGCGTATCGACGGCATGGCGGGCGTGATCTTCCGGCACCGGCAGCCAGGGTTTGCCCGTGCTGAAGCCCGCATGGGCCTCGCTGTGGTTCCAGGGCATCGGCGTGCGGCACCCGTCGCGGCCCTTGAAGGCCGGCCAGAAGCGGATGCCGTAGGGGTCGCGCAGGTCCTCGAAGGCGAGATCCGCTTCGGTGAGGCCGAGTTCTTCGCCCTGGTAGAGGCAGATCGAGCCGCGCAGCGTGGAGAGCAGCGTGACAGCGAGCTTGGCGACGCGCTCGCGTTCCTCCGGCACCTGGATGAAGCGGCTGACATGGCGGTTCACGTCATGGTTGGAAAAGGCCCAGCAGACCCAGCCGTCCGTCACCGCGCGCTGGAAACTCTGCACGCATTTGCGCACATGCTCAGCGGTGAAATCCGGTCCCAGCAGGTCGAACGTGTAGCACATGTTGAGCTTGTCGCCGCCACCAGTGTATTCGGCGACCGTCTTCAGCGAGCGTGCACCGTCGCCCACCTCGCCAACCGTCATCCGGCCCTCGTATTCGTCCAGCAACGAGCGGAAACGCTTGAGGAAGGCGACGTTTTCCGGCTGCGTCTTGTCGTAGCGATGCGTCTGCATGCCGTAGGGGTTTACGTCGGGCGCATCGAGGCCGATGCCGTCGGGGTCCGGCTCGTGGGGCGGGTTGTCGCGCAGCTTCTTGTCGTGGAAATAGAAATTCACGGTATCCAACCGGAAGCCGTCCACGCCGCGGTCGAGCCAGAAGCGCACGGTCTTCAAAAGCGCGTCCTGCACATCCGGATTGTGGAAATTGAGGTCCGGCTGCGAAATCAGGAAGTTGTGCATGTAATATTGCTTGCGCACGCCGTCCCATTCCCAGCCCGGCCCGCCGAAGATCGACAGCCAGTTGTTCGGCGCCGTGCCATCCGGCTTCGGATCGGCCCAGACATACCAGTCGGCCTTGGGGTTCGTGCGGCTGGAGCGGCTCTCGACAAACCACGGATGCTGGTCGGAGGTATGCGAAATCACCTGGTCGATGATGATCTTGATGCCGAGCTTGTGGGCTTCCGCCAGCATCACATCGAAATCGGCGAGCGTGCCGAACATCGGATCGACATCGCAATAATCCGAGACGTCATAGCCCATGTCGCCCATCGGCGACTTGAAGAACGGCGAGAGCCAGATCGCGTCGACGCCGAGCGAGGCGATGTGCCCGAGCCGCCTGGTGATGCCGCGAAGATCCCCCATGCCGTCGCCGGTCGTGTCCTGAAACGAGCGCGGATAGACCTGGTAGATGACCGCGCCACGCCACCAGTCGTCGGCTTTCTTGGGGGACTTCGCCATGCGTTGCTGCTCCGTTTTCCAATGTGTCGTACGAAGATGTAACGCGGGGGCATGAGGGCGTAAACGGCCGGTGCCCTGATTTTTCGAAGGTTGACGAAGCAGGCCCGCGCCTGAATGATGCCGGCAAATTCCATAGAGAAGGTTGATCGCATGGCCGATGACGTCACCCTTTCCCCGCGCGAAGCAATCGAACTGGCGAAGACGGCGCTGATGCGTGTCGGCATGGCCGAACCGGCAGCGATCGCACTCGCGCAGGCAACCGTCGAGGCCGAGACGGCGGGCAAGCCAGCGGTCGGTTTCGCCCACCTGACAGACTATCTTAGAAGCCTCGTGGATGGCAGGATCGCCGGAAAGGCCGAACCACAGATCACGTCGCCGGTGCCGGCCATCCTGAAATGCGATGCAATGGGCGGGGTGGCGCAGCACGGCTTTTCGATTGCCCGGGAAGAGCTGGCCTCCAAGGCGAAAACCTTCGGCATCGCGGTCTTCACCGTCTGCAACAGCTATACGACCGGCGAACTCGGCTGGTATGCCGCAAGCCTCGCAACCGACGGCCTCGTCGCGATCGCCGCGACCAACAGCCACGCCGTGCTGGCCGGTGCGGGCAGCCGCACCCCGGTTTACGGCACCAACCCGCTCGCCTTTGCCGCGCCGCTGGAGGGGGGCGATATTCTGCTGATCGACCAGTCGTCGAGCGCCACGGCGCTGGTCAATGTCCGCGATGCGGCCGCCCGTGGGGTCGCCATCCCGGACGGCTGGGCCGTGGATCAGGACGGACAGCCGACGACCGATCCCTTCGCCGCCATGCAGGGCGCGCTCGTCGCCTTCGGCGGCAGCCGCGGTGCCAATATCGCCCTCATGGTCGAGGTGCTCGCCGCGGGCCTTGCAGGCGGCAACTGGTCGCTCGATGCCGCGGATTTCCAGGCGGGCGAGACATCGCCGGGGGTCGGACTCTTCGTGCTGGCGCTCTCGCCGCAGCTCTTTGCCGATCATTTTTCGGCCCGGCTTTCAGAGCAGGCCAGGCGGCTTTCGGCTGACTATAATGTCCACGTTCCCGGCCTGGACCGCGTGAAGCGACAGCGAACGGCGGAAACCGCAGGCATCCGCTTGCCCCGCCAACTCTTTGATAGTATTTCCTCTTTCCGGCGGAATTAGAAGCTTCCGGCGACCTGCGGTTCGCCGAAAGCTTTCTAGTTTCTTGTTTACGCATTGTCCGACGCCGAAGCGATGCCGCTTCGGCTGGAAATGCTCTAGCGGGGGATTTTCGATATGGCAGGACGGTTGCTCTCGATTGGCGAGTGCATGGTGGAACTGATGCAGGCCGAGGGCGGCCTGATGCGCAAGAGCTTCGCCGGCGACACGTTCAACACCGCCTATTATGCCCGCCAGTATCTGCCGGCCGATTGGCATGTCGATTATTTCTCCGCCATCGGCGTCGACAGGATTTCCGACGAGATGCGCGCCTTCATCGCCGGACACGGCATCGGCACGCAAACCATCGCCGGTATCGAAGGCCGCTCGCCCGGCCTCTATATGATCCATCTCGACAAGGGCGAGCGCAGCTTCTCCTACTGGCGCTCGGTTTCGGCCGCAAAGCTTCTGGCGCACGATGGCGACCGGCTGCGCGCCGCCATCGAAGCCTCCGATATCATCGTCTTCTCCGGCATCACGCTGGCGATCCTGCCGGCAGAGGATGTCGAGACATTGCTCGCGGAACTGCGCCGCGCAAAGGCTGCGGGAAAACGCGTCGTCTTCGATCCGAACATCCGCCCCCGCCTCTGGGACGATGCGGATTATATGCGTGCGACGATCACCGAGGGCGCGCGCGCCGCAACGCTCGTCATGCCGAGCCTCGACGACGAGACCACCCATTTCGGCGATGCCTCGCTGGAGGATACGATCGCCCGCTACCGCGCGCTGGGCGTGGATGGCTTGGTGGTGAAGGATGGCAGCAAGGGCGCGACGCTCGTCTTCGGCGACAGGCGCAGCCATGTGCCCTCCGCAGAGGTCGAAACGATCGTCGACACGACCAGCGCCGGCGACAGTTTCAACGGTGCATTCCTCGCCCACCTGGCGGTGCAGGATAACCCTGAGACGGCAGCCCGCTTCGCCGCCGATGTTGCCGCCGCCGTCATCCAGCACCACGGCGCGCTGGTGACGAAGGACAAGCTGCCGAAAGGCTGATTGATCGGATCGGCGCCAAAATCGATCGGCTGCGCGCCGACGCGGGCAGAAATCCATCCTAGTCTTCCCCTGCCTCTCATCGAAGACAGGAAAGATCCATGACATCGTCACGCTTCATCGCGGCGCTTGCCGCCACCCTCTCCCTTTGCCCGCTCACCGCGCAAGCGGCCGATTTCACCGTGACCAGCGAGGCCTTCGCCTCCGGCACGGTGCAGTCAGCGCAGTTCTCCGACATCATGGGCTGCACCGGCAAAAACCTCTCACCCGATATCCGCTGGTCGAACGCGCCGGAGGGCACCAAGAGCTTCGTCGTGACCGTCTATGACAAGGATGCGCCGACCGGCTCCGGCTGGTGGCACTGGGTGGTGATCGATCTGCCGGCCGATGCCGATTCGCTTGCCGCCGGTGCCGGCAATGGCAAGGCGAAGCTGCCCGATGGCGCGCGCATGACGCCGACGGATATGGGCGCGCCCGGTTTCCTCGGCGCCTGCCCGCCGGAAGGGCCGGAGCATGATTATACGATCACCGTGAAGGCGCTGGGCATCGACAAGCTGCCGGTGCCGGACAATGCCACGCCCGCCATGGTCGGCTTCGTCAGCAACATGAACGCGCTCGCCACGGCGACGATCTCGGCGAAGGGCAAGCGCTGAGCGCAGGCATCTTGCCCGGGCCTGTCGAAAACGGATAGGTTCGGGCGAGACATTGGATGGACCGGATGAACATCGCCATACGCCCCGATATCGGCGCTTCGGCCCGCATCGTGCAGTATAACCGGCTTCGCTATGCCAATATCCTGATCAACCGTCCGGTCCTGATCCTCGTCGAGCGCGGCACCAAAATCCTGCGCAACAACGAGGAGGAATGGGCCGTACCGGCAGGCGGCTGCATCGCGCTCGCCCAGGGCGAGACCTTCGACGTGATGAATATTGCCGAAGGCGAGCGGGCCTACGAAGCGCGCTGGATCGCCTTCGAGCCCGACACCGTCAGCGCCTTTGCCGGAAAATCGGGCCAGGGCCAGCCCTTCCCGCGCGCCTTTCCCGTCCTGTCTCCGCATGCGGAATTCTACGGCGCCTTTGCCGATTGCGCACAGGCGATCGTCGAACCCGGCGGCATTCCCGATGCGATCGCCCGTCACCGGCTGGGCGAACTCCTGCTCTGGCTCGATCTCGCCGGCGGGCGCTTCGCGCTGCCGCGGCCGGCCGGCTTCAGCGACCGCGTGCGCGATCTCCTCTCCACCGATCCCGCTCGCGACTGGGCCAGCGCGCGCCTGTGCGACGCCCTCGGCGTCAGCGAGGCAACGCTGCGGCGCAAGCTTGCGGCAGAGAAATGGTCGTTCCAGTCCTTGCTGATCGATGTGCGCATGTCGATCGCCATGCAGCTCCTGCAATCCACCGACATGTCCATCCTGCGCGTTGCGGAGGCAGTCGGCTACGAATCGCAATCGCGCTTCGCGGCGCGGTTTCGCGCACGCTTCGGCTTTGCGCCGAGCGCGATCCGCGGACACATCCGGCCCGATTCCTAGAGCATTTCTGGTGAACACTGGTTCACCAGAAATGCTCTAGTCTCTTGTTTTGCCGCATTATCCGACGCCGAAGCGACTTCGCTTCGGCTGGAAATGCTCTAGATCAGCGCTTCTTCTTCGCCTTCGAAGCAAACGGGTTATCCGTCGCCTTGAAGTGGATGCGGATCGGCACGCCCGGCAGGTTGAAGTCGTTGCGCAGGCCGTTCGTTAGGTAGCGGATATAGGATTCCGGCAGCGCATCCGGACGTGTGCACGACACCATGAAGCCCGGCGGACGGGCCTTCACCTGCGTCATGTATTTCAGCTTCAGGCGGCGGCCGGAAACGGCCGGTGGCGGATGCTGCGTCTGCTGCGCATCCAGCCAGCGATTGAGCTTGGCGGTGGAGATACGGCGGTTCCAGGTGCGGTCCGTTTCGATGACGGCCTGCATGAGCTTGTCGAGGCCGCGGCCGGTCTGGCCGGAAACCGGCACGGCGCGGATGCCGCGCGCCTGCGGCAGCAGACGGTCGGTCTTTTCGCGCAAATCCGCCAGCACCGCCTGCGGATCGTCGATCAGGTCCCACTTGTTGAAGGCGAGCACAGCAGCGCGGCCTTCGCGCAGCACGAAATCGACGATCTGCAAGTCCTGCTTCTCGAAGGGGATCGTCGCATCGAACATGATGACGACGGTCTCGGCAAAGCGGATGGCGCGCAGGCCGTCGGCGACGGAGAGCTTTTCCAGCTTCTCCTGCACCCGGGCCTTGCGCCGCATGCCGGCCGTGTCGAACATTTTGATCGTGCGGCCCTTCCAGTCCCATTCGACGGAAATCGAGTCGCGCGTGATCCCGGCTTCGGGGCCGGTCAGAAGACGGTCTTCGCCGAGAAAACGGTTGATCAGCGTGGACTTGCCGGCATTCGGACGGCCGACGATGGCGACGCGCAACGGCTTCGTCTCGTCATATTCCGGCTCGAAATCCTCGTCCTCTTCCGCCGCTTCGGCCAATTCGGCGCGCACGTCGATATCGGTGACGGCTTCATCGTCCTCGGGATAGGCGCGCTCCTCGCCGATCGCCGCGACGATGGCGTCGCGCAGATCGAGCATGCCCTGGCCGTGTTCGGCGGATATCGGTGTCGGTTCGCCCAGGCCGAGCGTGTAGGCATCGTAGAAACCGCCGTCGGAGCCCTTGGCTTCCGACTTGTTGGCGACGAGCACGACGGGCTTGCCCTTGCGGCGCAGCATGTCGGCGAGTGCGGTATCGACCGGCGTCAGGCCCGTCTTGGCATCGACGACGAAGAGCGACAGGTCCGCCTCTTCGATCGCCGCTTCCGTCTGGGCACGCATGCGGCCCTGCAGCGTCTCCGGTGCGGCCTCTTCGAGACCGGCCGTGTCGATGATGCGGAATTTCAGATCGATCAGCTTGGCATCGCCGGGGCGGCGGTCGCGGGTGACGCCGGGCGTGTCGTCGACGAGCGCAAGCTTCTTGCCCACGAGCCTGTTGAACAGGGTGGACTTGCCGACATTCGGGCGTCCGACAATGGCGACGGTGAAGCTCATGGACGTTTTCCGTTTCGTGACCGGCGAAAGGCCGGCTTTAGGAGGACAGCTTGCCGCTTGCCGTGATCAGGTCAAGCAGCATCTGCGCGCGGTTGGCGACGTTGCGCGGGCTTTCGCTGTCGTTGATGATAGCCTCGAACCATTCCTTGGCGCGGGCATAGTCCTCGTGCTTGTAGGCGGAGAGGCCCAGAACCTCGCGGGCGGAGTGGCGAAGCGCGCTCTGCGGCGTGGCGAGCTGTTCGGCTTCCTCCGAAACCTGCTCGTAGGTGCCCGTATCGACCAGAAGATAGGCAGCGCGAAGGCGGGCGGCATCGCGCAACGCTTCCGGCACCGCGCTGTCCTTGGCAATCGCCGTGAAGGCGTTGACGGCGCCCTGCGCGTCGGTCGCGGCGAGCAGCGAGGCGGACCGCATGCGGGCCAGCACCGGATAGGAGCCGAAGCCATCCTTTTCCAGCGCGGTCAGGGCAGCAAGCGCCTCTTCGTTCTTGCCTTCGCGGGCAAGCGTCAGCGCGCCGAGGAAGCTGTCGCCGGCGGCCGACGCCTCGCTGTCGCGCCAGTATTCGTAGCTCACCTTGCCGATCGTGCCGAGAACGACGAGGACGGCGGCGCCGATGAGGATGCGGCCAAAACGCTTCCAGACCAGACGCATCTGGTCTGAGCGAAGTTCCTCGTTCACCTCGCGGATAAAGCTGTCGTCCTGATTTACCATTCCCTGCCCGGCTCTTGCTGACGATTGGAGTTGCCGCCTTCTACCCCATTTTCACGGCGTTGTAAGGGGGCAGGCGCGAAAAGCCCCAGCTCAGCCGATCGATACGGGCAGCGGAGCGACGCCGATCACCAATTCGTGCAGCTTGAGCACGATCACGGCGTAGATCGCGAGACCGACGACGACGGCGATGAGGTCGTATTTCGCCGAGACGAAAACCGGCAGCCTGGTCTCGCCGGCCGCGATGCGCTTCTTCAGCGTGATGCGCAGGATGACGGCCCAGGCGAGGATCGTGACGAAAAGCAGCACCGAATAGCTCTCGCCGTTTGCCAGGAGATGGGCAAGCGCCCAGATCTTGATGGCGACGAGGATCGGGAACTTGAGCTTCGTGCGGATATGGCCGGCCGGCAGGAAACCGGCGACGAGACAGATCGAGGCGATCAGCATCAGCGTCAGCGCGATATGCGCCATGAAGGTCGGCGGGGAATAGAGCATCGCGCCGCCGTTTTCCCGCGCATCGACAAACCCGTAAGCAATGAGCGCGAGGCTGAGCAACGACAGGATGCCATGCACCGCCATCCAACCCGGCTTGCCAAGCGCGGCGATGGCGGCATTGCGCAGGCCCGGCGCGAAGGGGCGCAGAAGATGCGAGGCGATGAAGAGAACGAGACCGGCGATCAGCAACGTCATGGAAATATCCCTTGAATAAAGGCCGGCCCGATAGCCGTTCCCACTGGAATAGCCGTCACCGCGCGACAATTCCAGCCCGATCAAAGGCCCATCAAAGGATTGCCGCATTCCGAAACGATGACAGACCCTTTGCAAATTGTCGCGGGTAGCCATGTTGTCTCGATTTTCCCTTCTCCCCCTCGCCGCCCTGCTCGCCGCAGGCCCGGTTCTCGCCAAGGATGACGCGATCGAGCCGGCCAAACGCAAACAGCTCGTCATCGTCTCCTTCGACGGTGCGCACGACAATCTGCTGTGGGAAAAGAGCCGGGCCATGGCCAAGCGCACCGGCGCGCATTTCACCTATTTCCTCTCCTGCACCTTCCTCTTTCCCAAATCGGAACGCGCGCAATACCAGGCGCCGCATGAAAAACGCGGCCGCTCCAATGTCGGTTTCGCACCCGACAAGGAGGACACGATCCTGCGGCTTGGCGAAATCTGGCTGGCAAAGCTTGAGGGCCACGACATCGGCAGCCATGCCTGCGGCCATTTCGACGGCGGCAAATGGAGCGCCGAGGACTGGAAGGCCGAATTCACGTTCTTCCAGCAGGCGCTGAAGTCAGCCTGGCAGAGCGCCGGCGTCGGCGAACGCGAACCCGCAGGCTGGCAGGATTTTGCCGAAAAGGACATCAAGGGATTTCGCGCGCCCTACCTTTCGGCGGGCAGCGGGCTGGTCAAGGCGCTGGAAGCGAGCGGCTTCACCTATGATGCCAGCCTTGTGACCAAGGGGCCGGCCATGCCCGTCGCCAGCGGCGAAATCCAGCGCTTCGGCCTGCCGCTGATCCCCGAGGGCACCGCGCAGCGCCCGGTCATCGCCATGGACTACAATCTCTACGTCCGTCATTCCAAGGGCAAGGAGAACCCGGAAAAAAGCGCCGCCTTCGAGGAAAGCACGCTCGCCGCCTATCGCGCCGCTTTCGACAAGCAGTATGCCGGCGAACGCGTGCCCCTCCAGCTCGGCTTCCATTTCGTGGAAATGAATGCCGGCGCCTATTGGCGTGCGCTCGATACGTTCCTCACGGAAACCTGCGGCAAGAGCGATGTCGCCTGCGTGAGCTACGCCGAGGCCCTCGACATTCTCGCCAAAGAGAAAAGGGCGACCGAAGCCGCCCTTTAAGATCGTTACGGCTCGTTGGCCGCAAGCTCGCCTTCATCGGCGGCCCGTTGCAGGTAGCGTTCGTCGATATCCGGCAGCGGCTTGTCGTCGATCGCCGCTTCGAAGGCCTTCAGACGCTTGTGGATCGACAGCAGTTCGATGATCGTCGACCAGTAGTTCACGAGATACTGGAACGAGTTGCTGACCTCGCCGAAGGCGGTGGCGATCTGCTGCCAGGTGCCCATGGTGATGCGACCGGCCACGATGGTCGGGATGAGGATGAAGTTCAGGAAGATCGCGTCGAGCTGGCCATAGCCGAAGCGCGCGACGTTGAAGTAGCAATAGTGCCAGTACATGCGGAAATAATTGCGCCGCACATTGCCGAACAGCTCCTTTACCGTGACGGGGTCGGCACGGTCCGCATGGTCCTCGCCATAGACGAGTTCCTTACGATAGGCCGCCTCGACGCGCTGGTTGCGGAATTGCAGGCCGGGCAGCTTGATACCGGCAATCGCGAGCAGCGCCGTACCGAACAGCGACCAGATGATGGCGAGCCAGAACAGCGCGTGGGGAACGGCACCGATGACCGGCAGGTCCCCGACATATTCCGACATGCGGAACAGGATCGGCAGGAACACCACCAGCGTCATGATGGAATTGATGAAGGTGACGCCGAGCCCTTCGAGGATATTAGCAAAGCGCATCGTGTCTTCCTGCACACGCTGCGAGGCACCTTCGATATGGCGCAGCTTCGACCACTTGGACATGTAGTAGTCGTTCATGGCGGTACGCCAGCGGAAGACATAGTGGTTGGTGAAGAAGGCCGTGACGACGTTCAGCACCACCCCGACCATGCCGATTTCGAGGAAGCGTAGCTGCAACGAGAAGAGCTGGTCGGCCGTCACATTGCCCTGCTTGGAGAGCGCCGCCTGGAAGAGATCGAAGAACGGGCCGCGCCAATTGTTGAGCGCGACCGACACCTGCACCGAGAAATAGGCGATGAAGATGATGAAGGCCGAACCCCAGATGGCCCAGTTCGCCCAGGGATGATTGCGCGCGATGGCTTTCCAGACGAAGCCGAAGATCAGCACGAAGATCGTGAAATAGAGGTAGAACCAGAGATTGTCCGGCGAGAAGAAATAGGCAAGCCCGATCGGCGCCTTCTCGTCCGGCCCGAGCGGCGGCAGGCCGATGGCCGCGCCCATTTGCGGCCCCACCGTGTACCAGACGGCGATGCAGATGATGGCCCATACGGCACCGGAGGTGAAGAACAGCTTCGGTTGCGGGAAGAAGGAATGGAACAAGGCGCGAAACTTTCGTTTTCTGATGGCAGCAGCGCCGCCGGTTCGCGCCGAACCTAGAGGAGTTTGCGAACAGCAACAATCGCCAAGCGCCCGGATTACCGAGATTTAATGGAAAGTGCCCCGCCCAGCACGACGATCACCGCGGCCAGCAACAGGATGGCGGCGGCGGCAAGGCTGGGCAGGAGATAGCTGCCGGTGCGGGCAGCAAGGAAACCCGCGCCGAGCGGCCCGAGGATCTGGCCGACACCGAAGGCCGCCGTCATCAGCGCCAGGACCTGCCGGGGGCTTTCGCTCGCCAGAACCCGGCCAAGTTGGAGGCCATAGGCGGTGATGACGATGAAGGTGAGGCCAAGCAGAACCCCGCCGATCAGCGCCGAGGCCGGAAACGGCAGCGTCACGGTGACGGCCACGCCGACCATCTCGACCCGCAGCGCCGCGAGATAAGCCGCCGCCACGCCATAACGTCGCACCACCGGCTTCCAGGCGAGGACGGAGACGGCGGCCGATGCGCCCGTCACCAGCCAGGTCAGACATTCGAGCAGCGGGCTGTGGGCACCTTCGCGGGCGATCGCAACGATGAAGGTGGCGGTGACGACATAGCCGATGCCGAACAGGCCATAGCTCAGCGTCAGAGCCACGAGCGGCCGCGTCCAGACGATGGCCGGCTCGCGCCGCGCGCCCGCATGGCTTTCCGGGCGTGGCAGAAGTCCCATCACGACGATCAGACCGATGGCCCCGAGCACCGCCCCGGCAAGCCAGTCGAAGCGCCAGGTCGGAAGCATCGACATGTCGATAAGCGAGAGCAGATAGACCAGCAGCGCCGAAACCGCGATGCCGAAGCCGACACCGGAAAAATGCGCCATCTGCACGCGCGGATCGCCATGACGCAGACCGATGGACAGCACGATACCGGAGGTGAAGATCATGGCGAAGGCGCTGGCAAGACCGGCAAGAAACCGCACGACGGACAGCGCCGCGACGCTGGAAAGCAACCCCATGGCGACGAGCAGCACGACGGTGGAGACCAGCGCGCCGATGGCAAGACGCCGCTCGAGCCCGGCCGCCCAGCCATAGGCGGCCAGCACCGCACCAAGCAGATAGCCCGCGAAATTGGCCGCGGCGATAATCCCGGCATCGGCGGCATTGAGGCCAAGCCCCGCCATCATGCCGGGCAGGACCGGCGTATAGAAGAAGCGGCCGAGGCCCATGGCGACGGCCATCGCGACCGCACCGGCAAGGGCCGCCCGGACGGGTTCATGCGACAGGAATGGCGTGCGCTGCATCATGGCGCGACCATCGCACTGCAACATGGCCGCGACAAACGAGATTAATTGATCGACGGATCAGCGCCGGTGAAGGCTCGAGGAGCGCGGTTCAACCCGGCAGCGTCACGACCAGCGGCCCGTTGCGCGTGGCAACGACCGTGTGCTCGAACTGCACCGTCGGCGCATTCGGCTCGCTGTAGAGCGTCCATTCGTCCCGGTCACCGCTTTCGGCCCAGTTGGCGCCGAGCGACAGGAAGGGTTCGACCGTAAAGACGAGGCCGTCCGTCATGCGACGCGTTTCCTGCGGATCGGGCCAGGTGGCGATTTCCGTCGGCTCCTCGTGCAGCGAGCGGCCGACGCCGTGGCTGGCGAGGTTGGCAATCAGCGTGTAGCGGTTCTTGCGGGCGAATTCGCCGATCGCATTGCCGACCTGCGCCAACGGCTTGCCCGCCTTCACTTCCTTGAGACCGACCCATAGCGCCCGCTTGCCATCCCGGCAGAGCCGCTCCACCGCCGGCGTCGAACGCCCGACGACGAAGGACGCACCCGTATCGGCAAAGTAGCCGTCGAGCACCGCCGAGACATCGATATTGACGAGATCGCCATCCCGGATCACCCGGTCGCCCGGAATGCCGTGCGCGACTTCCTCGTTGACGCTGATGCAGGTCGCGCCCGGAAACTTGTAGCAGCTTTCCGGCGCCGAGACCGCGCCTGCCGCTTCCAGCATGCGCCGGCCGATCAGGTCGAGCTCGGCCGTCGTCATGCCGGGGCGCACGGCCGTCTGCATGTGCTGCAGCACATTGGCGCAGATCCGGCCGATGGCCTTCAGGCCGTTGAGGTCGTCGTCGTTTTCCAGGGTCATCGTTTCTCTCTTTCGCGGGCGTCCTATCACGCCCGCGCGTCGCTGTCAGGCGGAAGCAGGCTCCGGTTTGGCCGAGTGCTCCGCCAGCATCTCGCGCACCAAAGGTGCCACGCGGGTGCCGTACAGCTCGATTCCGCGCAAAATTTGGTCATGCGGCATCAGGCCGATCGCCATCTGCAACAGGAAGCGGTCGTTCTTGAAGATCTTCTGGTGTGCGACGATCTTCCGGGCCACCGTCTCGGGGTCGCCGAGGAAGAGATGGCCGGTCGGCCCAGTCGACTGGTCGAACTGCGCCCGGCTCGTCGGCCCCCAGCCGCGCTCGCCGCCGATACGGTTCATCACCGCGGCCTGCGGGCCATAGAAGGCATCCGCCGCCGCTTCCGTCGTATCGGCGATGAAGCCGTGCACGTTGATGCTGGTCTTCAGCTTTGCCTCGTCCTGGCCGGCGCGGCGCGCGGCCTCACGGTAGAGATCGAACAGCGGCGCATAGCGCGAGGGCGCGCCGCCGATGATGGCGAGCGCCAGCGGCAGGCCATAGGCGCCGGCCCGCGCCACCGATTGCGGCGTGCCGCCAACGGCGATCCAGATCGGCATCCTGCCATGCGCGGGACGCGGATAGACACCGAGCCCCGGCAGCGGCGCGCGCATCGTGCCGGTCCAGGAAACCTTTTCGCTCTCGTTGAGCGCCAGCAGCAGATCGAGCTTTTCCTCGAAAAGCACGTCGTAATCGTCAAGCGCATAGCCGAAGAGAGGGAAGGATTCGATGAAGGACCCGCGCCCCGCCATGATTTCCGCCCGGCCGCCGGAAATGAGATCGACCGTCGCGAACTGCTGGAAGACGCGAACCGGATCGTCCGACGAGAGCACCGTCACGGCGCTGGACAGCCGGATATTCTTCGTCCGCGCCGCGGCGGCGGCCAGCACCACGGCAGGTGCCGAGGCGGCATAATCCGGCCGATGATGCTCGCCCAGCCCGAAGACATCGAGCCCCACCTGATCGGCAAGCTCGATTTCCTCAAGCAGGTTCTTCAGCCGCCGCTCCCCTTCCCGCCCCTTGTCGGCTGCGGTGGGATCGACGTCGGCAAATGTATAGAGGCCAAGTTCCATGGAGATGTTCCGGATGAGAGGGTTTTTCGTCACATATGGCTGGGAACGGGCGGTTGGAAGAGCGGATCGGGAAACAGTGTGTTTACTGCGGCACTTCCTCTTCGGGTGGAAATTGCCGCCCGCCATACAGGATGCGATCGAAGACTACGGTGTCGCCGGCGATGTGAAAGGCAAGCGTTATGCGCTTTTCAAAGCCCACAAGGCGTAAGCCCACTAGAATATCGTCACGAGTGACGCCTCTTTGCGGGAAACGTTCAAAACCGAGGCAAAACGTCTCGATGCGCTCGATATAGGCTATGGCCCGCGCAGCACCGGATTGCGTGGCTATAAAATCGTAGAGCTTCAAGAGATCGTCCCGCGCCTCCGGCGCAAAGCGGATCTGGTAAAGCACGTCTCACGTCCCGCGCTGCGCTTGATGATGTCGGCGAATCTCATTGAAGACGTCCCTCAGCGGAAGGGCACGCTGCGGATCGGTCTGGGTCGCCAGCACCACGGGCACGACATCCTGTTCCAGCCATCGTTCGACAGCCTGATCCCTTTCGCGAAGTGCTCGGAGCCCGGCGCGCACCACCTCGCTGCCGCTGGCAAATGCACCACTTGCGACCAGCTCATCAATGTAGGCGGATTGCTCCTGTGGGAGACTGAATGTTCGTTTTTCAGCGGGCATTATCTGGCCTCCTCACAAACGTGGTATGAATTCTTCATACCACGTTTGACGAACCGTTGCCAATTGGCGGGTGCACGGCGCCCGCCTTGCAACGGCTCAAAGCTTCGACGCCACCTCTTCCAGCTGTGTCGCCACCTGCCCCCAGCCCTCGTGGAAGCCCATCTTCTCATGCGCTTCGCAGTCCTCCACGTTCCAGTGGCGGGCGATGGCGGTGTAGCGCGTCTGGCCGTTGCCGAGATCGTCGAACAGGATTTCGGCGCTGAAAAAGGCCTTTTCGGTCGGCTTCCAGTCCGGGCCGAAGGCATCGGTCGTGATGATGCGCCTGTCCTTCTCGATCTTCAGGAAGACGCCTGTCGAATCCATGTGGAAACCGTCCGGACCGGTCATGACCGTACGGAACTTGCCGCCGTCGCGCGGTTCCATGTCGACAAGCGCCAGCTCATAGGGCTTGGGCATGAACCATTCTTTCAGGATCTCGGGCGTCGTCCAGGCCTTGAAAAGCTGGGCGGGCGTGGCGTTCAGCACGCGGGCCAGCACCAGTTCGCGGTTGTTGGCAGGCTTGATTTCGGCGTTGACGTTCATGGGGGACCTCCTCGTCGGGTATGTTGGTCGGTTCGTATCAAGGACGCCCGACGGAGGAGCGATCCGACACCGAACACCTACTATTTTTCAGCCGCCGCCATCTCCCGCTGCACGCTGTCGAGATGCTGGCGGATGTGGGCGGCCTCGGCCGGTGTGGTCGCGAGCGCGATGGCGCGGTCGAAGGCCTCATGCGCCTCGCGGTAGCGGCCGAGCTGCTTCAAGAGGCCGCCGCGCAGGCCGTGAAAATAGAAATAGCCGTTCAGCTTCTCCGCCAAGGGTTCGACCAGCGCCAGCGCCGCCTCCGGCCCTTCCCGCTTGGACACCGCGACGGCGCGGTTGAGCCGCACAACCGGCGACGGCTGCAGGCGTTCCAGCGTCTGGTAGAGCAGATCGATCTGCAACCAGTCCGTCTCCGCCGCCGTTGCCGCACGGGCATGCAGGGCGGCAATCGCCGCCTGGATCTGGAAGGCGCCGGGCGCACGATGGCGGATCGCCTTGTCGATCAGCACCAGCGCCTCGTCGATCAGCGCACGGTCCCACAGCGAGCGGTCCTGATCGTCGAGCAGCACGATCTGGCCATCCGCATCGAAACGGGCATCGAGCCGCGAATGCTGGATGAGCAGCAGCGCTGTCAGCCCCATGATCTCAGGTTCGGAGGGGAACAGTTTCAAGAGAAGCCGCGCCAGACGGATCGCCTCCGCGCAGAACGGCGTGTCGGCCTTTTCAGGCACGCCGGCCGAATAGCCTTCGTTGAAGACGAGATAGAGCATCGCCGCGACAAGCCCGAGCCGTTCGGCGCGCGCCACGGCATCCGGCGTCTCGAAGGGAATGCCCGCCGCCGCCACCTTGGCCTTGGCACGCGTGATGCGCTGTTCCATCGCCGCTTCGGAAACGAGGAAGGCGCGGGCGATCTGCTTGACCGAGAGGCCGGAGACGATACGCAGCGCCAGCGCGATCTGCTGGGTCGCCGGCAGGTCCGGATGGCAGCAGACGAAGAGCAGGCGCAGGATATCGTCACGGTAATGCGCGCCGTCCAGCCGGTCCGCGAGATCGCTTTCCGTGTCCTGCAGGTCGGACAGCATCTCCTCGGGCGGAAGCGGCTGGTGTTTGGCGCGCTTGCGCACCTGATCGATGCCGCTGTTGCGGCCGACGAAGATAAGCCATGCTGCCGGATCGCGTGGCGGGCCCTTTTCGGGCCAGGTCTTCAGCGCGCGAAGACAGGCCTCCTGAAAGGCCTCCTCCGCCAGGTCGAGGTTACGGAAGTAGCGCAAAAGCGCCCCCATGGCCTGCGGCCGTGCCGATGTCAGCGCCAGATCGATCCAGGCAAGCTCCGTCATGTTATGGGCACTCCCGGATTGAAGAACTGCAACGGCCGGATTTCATAGGTGCCGTTGGCAGGATTGGCGGCGGAAAGCTCGCGCGCGAAGGTGATCGCCTCGTCCAGCGTGGCCGCCTCCAACACGAAGAAGCCGAGGAACTGCTCCTTCGTTTCCGCAAAGGGTCCATCCATGATGATGTCGTCCGTCGCACCCTTGCGCACCGTGACGGCCGCCGTCGTCGGCATCAGCCGCGCTACGGGACCGAGCTTGCCGGCCTCGGCATAACGCTGATTGACGGCGCCAAGATCGGCCATGACCTTGTCGTCCAGCTCCTTCGACCAGGCGCTGACTTCGCTTTCGGAATCGTAACAAAGAACGGCATACAGCATGGTGAACTCCCGTTGACTGAAAGACGTAGGAGTAGCGTCTCGGCCGACAGGGCGCACCGGATTATTTTTGATTTTTTTTGACAGAAGATCGCGGGGCTCAGATCTTGAACACGTCGTCCTGCCAGAACACGATGACATAGCCACCCTCGGGCTCGGCCTCATCCGCCCAGGCCCGCAATTGCGCATGATACGGCTCGCGCCGCCAGATGTCGGGATGGCCGGGATCGACAAGAACCGTGATCTGCGGCCCCTGCCGATAGATCATCATATGGGAACGGCACGGTTCCCACGCTTCCCCGAGCGCCTCGTCGGTCATCCACAGACAGAGAAAATCCCGGCAGACCGAGGGCCGGTCCGCATAGATCGAACAGCCCTTGCCTTCGATGCAATGCCGGCACCAGGCATTGGCCGGCTTGTCGAACAGATCGATATCCGGCAGCCGGCAACAGAGCGTGCAGGTGCCGCAGGATCGGCCGGGAACGATGGTCGGGGATGGGTGCATGGGCGACGCATAGCATCCGCCTGCAACGCCTTGAAGGGGGAGCGGAACGTTACCCCGCGCTCAGTGTCCGCCGCACCGCATCCTTCCAGCCCTTGATCTTCACCGCGCGGGTCTTCTCGTCCATCTTCGGCTCAAAGCGCGTGTCGCGGGCCCAGGATTTCGCAAAGCCCTTGCGGTCCGGCCAGACACCGGCGCGCTGGCCGGCGAGCCAGGCGGCGCCGAGCGCCGTCGTCTCCAGAATGGTCGGGCGGTCGACGGGGGCGTCAAGGATGTCGGAGAGGCGCTGCATGGTCCAGTCGGAGGCGACCATGCCGCCATCGACGCGCAGCACGGTTTCCTTGCCGTTGGCCTTCCAGTCCTTGTGCATGGCGTCGAGCAGGTCGCGCGTCTGGTAGCAGACGGCCTCCAGCGCAGCGCGGGCGAATTCCGCCGGCCCCGTATTGCGCGTCATGCCGTAGATCGCGGCGCGGGCTTCCGGATCCCAATGCGGCGCGCCGAGGCCGGTGAAGGCCGGCACGAGATAGACGTTCTGCGTCGGATCGGCCTTGGCAGCGAGATCGCCCGCATCGGGTGCTGCCTTGATGACTTTCAGCCCGTCGCGCAGCCATTGCACGGCGGCCCCGGCGATGAAGATGGAGCCTTCGAGCGCATAGGTCGTTTCGCCGTCGAGCCGGTAGGCGATGGTGGTGAGCAGGCGATTCTTCGAGCGCACCATGTCGGCGCCGGTATTGAGCAGTGCGAAGCAACCGGTGCCGTAGGTGGATTTCATCATGCCCGGCTCGAAGCAGGCCTGGCCGATGGTCGCCGCCTGCTGGTCGCCGGCAACGCCGAGGATCGGAATTTCCGCGCCGAACAGGCTGTTTTCCGTGATGCCGAAATCGGCGGCGCAGTCCAAAACCTCGGGCAGCATGGCCTTCGGCACGCGCAGGATGTCCAGGAGTTCGTTGTCCCAGTCATTCGCCGCGATGTTGTACATCAGTGTGCGGCTGGCATTGGTGGCATCCGTCACATGCGACTTGCCGCCCGTCAGCCGCCAGATCAGGAATGTATCGATCGTGCCGAAGCACAGATCGCCCTTGGCGCCCCGCGCCCGCGCGCCCTTCACATTGGAGAGCATCCAGGAGAGTTTCGTGCCGGAAAAATAGGGGTCGAGCAGCAGGCCGGTCTTCTTGGTGAAGGTCTTTTCGAGGTCCTGCTTCTTCAGCTTGTCGCAATAGGAGGCGGTGCGGCGGTCCTGCCAGACGATGGCATTGTGGATAGGCTTGCCGCTCTCGCGTTCCCAGACGACGACCGTCTCGCGCTGGTTGGTGATGCCGATGGCGGAAATATCGGAGGCCTTGACGTCGGCTTTCTTCAGGGCCGCCTTGACCGACCAGACGACGCTCTCCCAGATCTCTTCGGGATCGTGTTCGACCCAGCCGGACTGCGGGAAAATCTGCGTGAATTCCTTCTGGCCGGAACCGACGACTTTCTGATTGCCGTCGAAAACGATCGCCCGGCTCGATGTCGTGCCCTGATCGATCGCGAGAACATATCCGCTCATGCAGCCCTCCCCTTGAAGGATCTCTCCCAGACCCTTCGGAATCTTCAATACGAGACTAAAACGAATGTCAAAGGAAAATAAAACGCAAGCCCCGCTTCGCTCTCAGCGGGACTGTACCGCGCGGAAAACGCAATTGTCATCGCTTGAGTTTTAGGCGTAGGCTACCGCGACGCAGCATGAACTGGAGAGTACAAGCATGAAAAGTGTCGTCGTCACCGGCTCCACCAGCGGCATTGGCCTCGCCATCGCCAGCGCGTTTGCGGAAAACGACGCAAACGTCGTCATCAACGGCTTCGGCAACGCCGATGAAATCGAGGCTATAAGGGCAAAACTCGACGGCCTCGGCAAGGGCCGCGTGCTCTACCATCCCGCCGACATGACGAAGCCGCATGAAATCTCGGACCTCATCCAGACGGCCGTGGAAGAATTCGACGGGGTCGATATCCTCGTCAACAATGCCGGCATCCAGCATGTCGAGAAGATCGAGGACTTTCCGGTTGAGAAATGGGACCAGATCATCGCGATCAATCTCTCCAGCTCCTTCCACACCATCCGCAATGCCGTTCCGCATATGAAGCGCAAGGGCTGGGGCCGCATCATCAATATCGCCTCCGCGCACGGCCTCGTCGCCTCGCCCTTCAAGGCGGCCTATGTGGCGGCAAAACACGGCGTCCTGGGCCTGACGAAAACAGTTGCGCTTGAGGTCGCGGAAAATCGTATCACCGCCAACAGCATCTGCCCCGGCTATGTGCTGACACCGCTAGTCGAAAAACAGATCCCCGACACGGCCAAGGCCCGCGGCATCAGCGAGGCGCAGGTGAAGTCCGATGTCATGCTGAAGTTCCAGCCGACCAAGGAGTTCGTCGGTACCGACGAAGTGGCGGCGATCGCGCTTTTCCTCGCTTCCGATGCTGCAAAATCGATCAACGGCACCCATATCTCCGTCGATGGCGGCTGGACCGCCCAATAAAATATGCGCCCTATAAAATAGGCACGTGGTCGCGGCGGGTTTCCGGCCGCGTCCCAAGCCAAGCGGGCTTCAGGCGCGAAGAAGGACGAAATGAATTTTCTGCAAGATAGTCTCGCGGGCTTTCTCGCCCGCGAACACCGCATCGTCATCGTCGATATCACCGCCACCAAAGGCTCGGCACCGCGCGATGAAGGCACCTTCATGCTGGTCGCGCCGACGGACATCTACGGCACGATCGGCGGCGGACAGCTGGAATATGCTGCCATCGAGAATGCGCGCAAGCTGCTGGCGGATGCCGGCGGCGCGGCGACGCTCCAAATCCCGCTCGGGCCGGAAAACGGCGAATGTTGCGGCGGCCGCGTGGACCTGCGCTTCACCTTCGCCGACGAAGAGGCCCGCCGGGCGCTCGACCGTCGCCTTGCGGAAGAGGAGAGGCAGAAACCGCAGGTCTGGATTTTCGGCGCGGGCCATGTCGGCCGAGCGCTCGCCGACGCGCTGACCCTGCTGCCCCTCAACGTCTTCGTGGTGGAGGCGCGCGAGACCGCGCTCGACCAACTGACGTCGGAAGTGCACCACCGCTTCGCCGCCTTGCCGGAGGTGCTGGTCGCGGATATTCCCGCCGGCTCTGCCGTCGTCATCGTGACGCATGATCATGCGCTCGATTTCCGCATCGGCAGACAGGCACTTGAGCGCAAAGACCTTGCCTATATCGGCATGGTCGGCTCGCAGTCGAAGCGCGGCACGTTCCTGCACCATCTCGACGAACAGGACATAGCGCGCAGCGAGGCCGACCGGCTGGTTCTGCCGATCGGCGACAGTGCGGTGGATGACAAGCGCCCCGAGGTCATCGCCGCGATGACGGCGTCCGAGGTGCTGCTCGCCTTCGCCGCATGGCGACGCAACGCCGCCTAACCGCGGCCATCCAGAAAACCGAGGTCACGTTTCAGGTGATCAGACAGCTCGTCCGGCCGCAGGCGCGGCATGTTGTTACGCTTACGGAAGGCAAAGGCGAGAGAGAGCTTATGCCAGAAGCCGGCAAGCGGCCCCCGCTTATGCCTTACAGGCATTGTTTCGACGATGCATGTCATGGTAAAACCTCGCAAATTCCATTCATTGCGTGCAGGATGCGCTCGTAAGGGATGGAACTCCAATCGAACCTTCGTCTACATGCATGAAGAAAACTTGGCCATGAAGATGTCGCGCAACTTTCCGCTGAACGCGCTTCGCGTCTTCGAAGCGGCGGCGCGGCATGCGAGTTTCACCCGCGCCGGCGATGAACTCGGCATGACGCAGACGGCTGTCAGCTATCAGATCAAGCTTCTGGAGGAGACGCTCGGCGAAACCCTGTTCCTGCGCCAGCCGCGCCAGGTGCTGCTGAGCGAGGCCGGCGAACGCCTGGCGCCGAAGGTGGGCGAAGGCTTGGCAAAACTCGCCGAGGCCGTGGCCGACCTGAAGGGCGCGACGGAGCACAAGCTGCACATCCACTCGACGCCGACCTTCGCCACGCAATGGCTGAGCCGCACGCTCGGCGATTTCCAGCTGAAGCACCCGAACATCGCCGTCCGGCTATCCACCTCACAGGATCTGATCGATTTTTCCCGAGAGGAAGCCGATGTCTCGATCCGCTGGGGCAAGGGCGACTGGCCGGGTCTCGAGTGCCACCGCATCATGCGCATGGATTTCGCGCCCCTCTTGAACCCGGCGCTGGCGGAAACGATCGGCGGCGTGCATGAGCCAGCCGACCTGCTAAAGCTGCCGATCATCAGCGCCCCCCCGGATATCTGGTGGCGCACCTGGTTTTCCGCCGCTGGCATCGACAATCCGGGGCTTGAGCGCTATCCGCCGAACGAACTCGGCATCCAGACCATCGACGCGCAGGTCGCGATGGCCGGCCAGGGTGTCGCGATCCTCAATCCCGGCCATTTCCGCATGGAGATTGCCGCCGGCCTGCTCTACCAGCCCTTCGATCTCACCTGTAATGACGGACGCGACTATTGGCTCGCCTATCCGGAAAACCGGCGCAACATTTTGAAAATCCGCGCGTTTCGCGATTGGATTCTGGCGACGATGCCGCAGGAAGCGTAAAGTGCCTGGAAACAACAGGGAGTCTTGATCTTGAGCGTCGCCTTCATGAAGGAAGAAAGTGCCGAAACCGCAGCGGAAACCCTGCTGCCCGAACGGCCAATTTCTCCTCACCCCAACCTCGTCACCGAGACGGGCCTGAAGGCGCTCGAGATGCAGCTTTCAGACGCGCGCGCGGCCTTCGAGGCGGCCAATGCGATCGAGGACATCAACGAAAAGCGCCGACAGCTCGCTGGCCCCGCGCGCGATATCCGCTACCTCGTCGAGCGGCTGCGCACCGCGCAGGTCATGGCCGATCCGACATCATCCGAGACCGTCGCCTTCGGCAACACGGTAAAATTCAGCCGCGATGACGGGCGGGTTCAGACCTACCGGATCGTCGGCGAGGACGAGGCAGATCCCAAGGCCGGCACGATCTCCTATGTCTCGCCGGTCGCACGCCTGCTGATGGGCAAGGGCGTCGGCGATCTCGTGACCCTGAACGGCCAGGAGTTGGAAATCGTCACGATTTCCTGAGACGGATCGCGCCAGGGGACTACGGCCTGCCGTCCAGCTCGGGATAGTGGCGGAACAGATCGCTCTCGTTGCCGGGAAGGCGGCGCTTGCTCGCAAGATAGGCGCTGATCTTCGGATGCTCCGCGACGGAGACGCACAACGCCCTTATCTTGGGATACCGCGCATCGAGGCCGCTCATCAGCTTCGGAAAGGCATAAGTCAGGCCGTCCATGACCTGAAACAGCGACAGGTCCGCATAGCTCAGCCGGTCGCCCACGAGATGGGCCGGGCCTTCAGGATTGCGCGTAAGAATGCCTTCAAACCAGTCGAGGAATTTTGGAACGCGCTCCTCGCGGAATTCGCGGGCGCGGCGTAGCGATTCGGGTTTCTGGTTTTCGTAATATTCACCGGCGCCGATCGGGTGGTGCACATCATGGCCTTCAAGAACGAAGTCGGCGATGGTGAGCTGGATCTGATGGGTCCAGAGCCGCAGGTGCTGCTCCTTCGGCGCGAGATCGAGCTTGTCGCCGAGATAGAGCAGGATGGCGGCGACCTGACCGACCACCACGTCGCCGTCCCTGAGAAAAGGCGGCGCGAAGGACGGTGTCGCCACCTCTTTGCTGACCCGGGCGATGACACCATCGCCCTCCTCGCGCGCGACATCGCGGTAGGGCACGCCGGCCGCTTCGAGAACGAGACGGACATATTCGCCGCGACCTTGAATGCCGGTCCAGTAATAGAGTTCGTAAGCCATGTCCCAGAATACACCCGGCGGGACTTCGGTTCCACCGGGCAATTGCCCTGCCCGCGCATGCGCTCTATCTGGAAGGACGAACCGCAGCAGAAGGACACGTGACCGCCATGACAAAAACCCTCATCCGCGGACGCCTGCTCTCCTTCCTGCGCCGCCCCGAAGCGATCGACGATGCGGCAAGCTATCGCTACGAGGAGGATGGTGGCCTGCTGGTCGAGGATGGCAGGATCGCCGCCGTCGGCGCCTATGCCACGGTGCGCGCGGAGGCACCCGAGGACGTAGAGGAGATCGACCACCGGCCGCACCTCATCCTGCCGGGCTTGATCGACACGCACCTGCATTTCCCGCAGATGCAGGTGATCGGCTCCTACGCCGCAAACCTGCTCGAATGGCTGAACACCTATACCTTCCCGGAGGAATGCCGCTTCGTCGAAAGCGAGCATGCCGCCCGCATCGCCCGGCATTTCTACGACGAGATGATCCGCCAGGGCACGACGACCGCCGTCGCCTATTGCTCGGTGCACAAGGCTTCGGCCGACGCCTATTTCGCCGAGGCGCTGAAGCGCGGCATGCGCATGATCGGCGGCAAGGTGATGATGGACCGCAATGCCCCGCAGGGCCTGCTCGACACGCCCGAGATGGGCTATGACGAGACCCGCGCGGTGATCGCGCAATGGCACGGCAAGGGCCGCAACCATGTCGCCATCACCCCGCGCTTCGCCATCACCTCGACGCCCGCGCAGATGGAGATGACGGCGGCGCTGGCCCGCGAGTTTCCCGACCTGCACATCCAGACGCATCTTTCGGAAAACCACGACGAGATCCGCTTCACCAGCGAACTCTATCCCGAGGCGATCGACTATACGGATGTCTATGCGAAATACGGCCTTCTCGGCCGCAAGAGCCTGTTCGGCCACTGCATCCATCTCTCGGAGCGCGAGGCGGACGCGATGAGCGAGGCGGGTGCGGTCGCGGTGCACTGCCCCACCTCCAACCTCTTCCTCGGCTCGGGCCTCTTCCCGCTGAAGGCACTGTCACGGCGAAGCAAACCCGTGCGCATCGGCGTCGCCACCGATATCGGCGGCGGCACCAGCTATTCCATGCTCAAGACGATGGATGAGGCCTACAAGATCCAGCAACTGCTCGGCGAGCGGCTGAACCCGTTCGAGAGTTTCTATCACATGACGCTCGGCAATGCCGAGGCGCTGTCGCTGCAAGACCACATTGGCACGCTGGAAGCCGGCACGGATGCCGACTTCGTGGTACTCGACGCGGCCGCAACGCCCGCTATGGCGCTGAAGATGGAAGTGGTGCGCTCGCTGACGGACGAACTCTTCCTGCTCCAGACGCTGGGCGACGACCGCGCGGTGCGCGAGACCTATGTGGCGGGCAAGCCGATGAAGGCCACACTTTAGCTCCCGCGATAGGTCGAGTAGCTGTAGGCCGAGAGCAGCAGCGGCACGTGGTAATGGCTCGCCGGATCGGCGACGCCGAAGCGCAGCGGGATGCGGTCGAGGAAGGCGGGTTCGGTGACGGCGGCACCGGAGGCGCGCAGATAATCGCCGGCGTGGAACAGCAGTTCGTAGGTGCCGGCGGTAAAGCCGGCACCGTCCAGAAGGGGAGCATCGACGCGGCCGTCGTCATTCGTGACAGCGCTCGTCACGGGCTGGCGCTCCTCGTTCACGATCCGGAAGAGATCGATCTTCAGGCCCGCGGCGGGCTTGCCGAGCGCGGTATCGAGAACGTGGGTGGTCAGGCGGCCGGTCTTGCTCATAAGTCCTCTCAGGGGGCTTCTATGACGAAGGGTTCCTCAAGGAAGAACTCCTCCAGATTGACGCCGCCGCCCAGACGGTCGACGACGAGGAAATCGCTGACGGCGCCGACCGCGATCAGCGGGTGGTGCCAGACATTGCGACGGTAGTTCACCCCCTGCCGTCCGCCGGCGCGAAACACCTTCGGCTTGCCGGGCTTGCCGCCCTCGTCTTCCGCTACCACCACCAGCCAGGGCCGGTCGTCGAGCGGCGAAAAGCTCTGGCTGCCGAACGGATGGCGCTCCATCATGTCGATAGCGTAGGGAAACGCGCGCGGTGTTCCGCGGAAGAGGTTGATGATGACCCTGGCATCCTCGCCCACCGCCTCGGCCTCGGCGAGCGCGTGGTAGCGCTCGGTCGTGCCGCCGTTGATGTGGCGCATCGAAGCGGGATCGGCTTCGATGACGGTGCCGAAGGGCGCAAAGGCCTCTTGCGTCAGGGGTTGTATCTTAAGCTTTTCAGCCATCGGACAGCCCTCCCGGGGAGAGGAAGGGCAGTCTTCGGTCATCGGGCATCGTCAATCTCCGGGGAGCAGAGCATTCAACCGGAGGAGCGCGATGCGCTCCACCTGGCTTTTCGCGGTTTCGAATTCTTCATCGGCCGTATTGCCGATCCGCTTTTCGAAGGCGGCTAGGATGTCGTCCTTGTCAAGGCCTTTGACGGCGATGATGAAGGGGAAGCCGAATTTTTCGACATAGCCGGTGTTGAGTTCGGTGAAGCGGGCGTGTTCGGTAGCGCTCAACCGGTCGAGACCGGCGCCGGCCTGTTCCTTGCGGCTGTCCTCCGTCAGCCCGCCGGCAATCGCCAGCTTGCCGGCAAGATCCGGGTGGGCGACGAGCACGCCGAGCTGTTCGGCATGGCTCGCCTTGCGGAAGGCATCGGTAAGGGCGTCATGCACGCCGCCGGCCGTCAGCGGCTCGGCAACGGCATTCGCGTTGAGCGCCCGCTCGGCGATGAACGGCGAGTGCTCGAAGACGCCGCCGAAGCGGGCGAGGAAATCGGCCCGGTCGATCATGCGCCCTTCACCTTCGACGGATGGTGGTTCTCGATCCAGTGGCGTGCGATATCGATGCGGCGCGGGATCCAGACCTTTTCGTGGCCGAGCACGTAATCGACGAAGCGGGCAAGTGCTGCCGCACGGCCCGGACGGCCGACGAGGCGGCAATGCAGGCCGATGTTCAACATCTTCGGGCTGCCTTCCGCACCTTCCTGATAGAGCACGTCGAAGGCGTCCTTCAAATAGGTGAAGAACTGATCGCCCGTGTTGAAGCCCTGCGGCGTGGCAAAGCGCATGTCGTTGGTTTCAAGGGTATAGGGAATGATCAGGAAGGGCTCGCCATCGAGGCCCGGCACCCAGAACGGCAGGTCGTCGGCGTAGGAATCGGAGGAATAGACGAAGCCGCCCTCTTCCATGACGAGACGCAGCGTGTTGTCCGAGGGCTTGCCTTGGTACATGCCGAGCGGGTGCGACCCGGTCAGCTCCTTGTGCAGGCGCACGGCCTCGCGGATGTGCTCGCGTTCCTTCTCCTCGGAAAAATCCTTGTATTCCAGCCAGCGGTAGCCGTGGCTGGCGATTTCCCAGCCGGCTTCCTTCATGGCGGCGACGGCTTCCGGGTTGCGCGCCATGGCGAGCGTCACGCCATAGACGGTGGTGGTGACGTTGCGGCTGGTGAACAGGCGGTGCAGGCGCCAGAAACCGGCGCGCGAACCGTATTCGTAGATCGATTCCATGTTGAGGTTGCGCTGGCCCGGCCAGGCCGCGGCACCGACGATTTCCGACAGAAGGTTTTCCGAATTCGGATCGCCGTCGAGAATGCAGCTCTCGCCGCCCTCCTCATAGTTCACGACGAACTGGACGGCGATGTTGGCATCGCCGGGCCAGCGCACTTGCGGCGGGTTGCGGCCGTAGCCGATCAGGTCGCGCGAATAGGTTTTCTCTGTCATTGGGTCACCTTCGGAAGGGAGACGGTCGCATTTGAATCGGGGCGATCGCCCTTGAAGAGGAACCAATACCGCTTTGCGCCGTTTTCTGTCCATTCCATGCAAGGAGAAACACTTATGGTCATGCAGGATGCAAACATTCGCGAAACCCAGGATCTCATCGCCAGCGACAAGGTCGAGGGGACGAGCGTCTACGGTGCCGATGGCAAGCATATCGGCTCGGTCGAGCGCCTGATTCTCGACAAGCGCAGCGGCCACGTCTCCTATGCCGTGCTCAGCTTCGGCGGTTTCCTCGGCATCGGCCACGATCACTACCCGCTGCCGTGGGGCAAGCTCGCCTATGACGAAGGCCTCGGCGGCTACCGCGTCGATCTGACGAAGGAGCAGGTGGAAGCCGCGCCGCATTATGAAAGCGACGCGGAATACGACTGGAACCGCCGCAACGGCAAGGTGATCCACGACTACTACGGTGTTCCGCCCTACTGGATGTAAGGCGGCGTCAGATCCGCCCGGCTTCCTCGAAGTGTGCCGGGACGGTAAACGAGGGCGGTACGTCGAGCGTGCCGCCCTCGATCTCGTCCAGCACCGCGCGGGCGAGCGCATGCGCCAGGCCGAAACTCACCTTGAAGCCGCCCGTCATCAGGCTGAGATTGGCGTGATCCGGGTGCCGCCCGACTATCGGCTCGCGGCCGATCGCTTTGGGGCGCAGACCCGCCCAACGTTCCACGATCGGGGCATCGGCAAGGACAGGTGTCATCTGTCGTGCCTTTTCGATCAAGGCGTCGAGCAGGCCATCCGTACTATTTGCATCATCAAAACTGTTTTCACTCGTGCTGCCGATGGCGACGACCCCGTTTTCATGCGGCACGATATAGAGACCGTCAGCGAAGATCACCGGCAAGCCGGGATCGACGGACGCCCGGAGCAATGCCGCCTGTCCCTTGACCCCGGCGCCCACCGGTTTGGCGAGCGAGGTCAGGGATTGCAAAAGCGGAAAGGTTTCGACACCTGCGGCAAGCACGCAATGCCCGAAGGGCAGAAGCGTGCCGTCGTCGAGACGGGCAAGGCCGGCGGCGGGATCGATTGCCGAGAGCCCGACGCCTTCCGTGATCGTCACCTTCGCCTGCCGTTCAAGCGCCGCCTTCAAGACGGCAAGCAGCCCGCGCGGGGAAAGACGGGCGGCCAGATGGTCGTGAACCAGTCCATGCGGCATGGCTTCGGCCCTTGGCCAGCCGGCAATGGGGGCGGCATCCAGCACATCGAAAGCAAAGCTGCGGTCGGGTGTCGACCAGACGGATTGCGCATCCCGCGCGTGGCCCATCACCGTGTCGCGGTTTTGCGGTTTCGTGACCGGAATGAGGCGGCCGGAGCGCCGGTAGCCGGCGGAAAGGCCGGTCTCGGCCTCCAGCGCGGCGATCTCAGCTTCGATCGACACCAGCGCCGCAAACTGAAACGCCTTCTTGGCATTCCAACGGTCCGGCAAATGCGGCATCAGCGCGCCGAGCACACCGCCGCTGGCGCCGGCTCCGATATGCCGGCGATCCACCAGATGGACGGAAAGGCCCTGTTGGGCAGCAAAAAGTGCGGTCCAGAGGCCCATCACCCCGCCGCCGGCCACGAGCAGGTCCACGGCCGGTTGACCGGCGGGCTTCACGCGACTATCGGCATTCGGCATGGCTGACCACGATCCCTACATTGCGCCCGAAACCCTCGGTGTTCTCGACTGGCACGAGGGCGATATGCCCTATTCCAGTGCCTTTGACGATCACTTTTATTGCCGCAACGACGGCCGGCTGGAATGCGGCCATGTCTTCCTCTCCGGCAATGGCCTGCCTGAGCGCTGGCAACGGCAAGAGCCCTTCCGCATCGCCGAACTCGGCTTCGGCACCGGCCTCAATCTCTGCGAAACCTGGCGGCAATGGCGGGAGACGGCGCCGGAAGGGGCGAGCCTCCAATTCACCTCCTTCGAGCGCTTCCCGATGGCCCGCGCCGATATCGGCCGGGCGCTCGCCCACTGGCCGGAACTCGACACGCAGCGCGCGCTCCTCACCGAAAAATGGCCTGATGAACCGGCGGGACGCGTCGAGATCGAACTGGAACCGGGCGTCCGCCTCACCGTCGTCTGCGGTGCGGCGCTGGAAAGCCTCCGCCAGGAACAGACGCCCTTCGACGCCTGGTTTCTCGACGGTTTTGCGCCGTCGCGCAATCCGGACATGTGGTCGGCGGAGCTGATGGCCGAGGTTTTCCGATTGACGGTTCCCGGCGGGCGGTTTGGCACCTATGCGGCGGCCGGATTCGTGCGGCGCAATCTTGTCGCGGCCGGGTTCGTCGTGGAACGGCGGCCGGGCTTTGCCGGCAAGCGCGAAATGCTCTGCGGGGAAAAGCCGGCGATTTGAGCGCTCAGTGCAGCGTGCCGTTGGCCGCCTGCATCTTGCCGCGTTTCAGCCAGCGGTCGAGCTGCTCTTCCAGCTTCTCGATGCTGATGGGCTTGGCCAGATAATCATCCATGCCGGCGGCGAGGCACTCCTCCCGGTCGCCGTCGAGCACATGGGCGGTGACGGCGACGATCGGCACGCGGTGGCCCGTGCCACTTTCGATCTCGCGGATCACCCGGCTCGCCTGCAACCCGTTCATCACGGGCATGGAAACATCCATTAGGATCATGCCCGGCCGGCTGGCGCGGAACAGTTCCACCGCCTCCTCCCCATTGCCGACGATGCGGAAGCGCAGACCCGCCGCCATCAGCATCTGGGTGAAGAGGATCTGGTTGACCTCGTTGTCCTCGGCCACCAGCACATCCAGGACTTCGCCATCCGGCTCAATTGTACCGGCCGCATGTGGGCGGAGCGCCAGAACTTTGCCTTCGACCACGGGTGCGGCGACCGGCTGGGGCTTGCCGCCACGCATCGCGCGCAGGACCTCGCTCACAGTCTCGCGCAGCAGATCGGCCCGCACGGGCTTCATGAGATGCGCCTGAACATGTTGCGAGGACAAAAGCTTGTCATCCGCCGGAAGGTTCATCGAGGTGAGCACGACAAGCGCGCTTCCGGCCGTTTCCGCGTTCTCCCGCAGGGTACGCACGAAGCCTGGCGAATGATCCGGCTGATAGTCGAGAAGGATCGCATCGACGCGCACGCCCATATCGGCCGCCGCCGTGAGCACAGCCAGCGCTTCGGCTTCCGAAGCGACCGCCGTCGCATCGAACCCCCAGCCGAGCAGCATGTCGTGTGAGGCCTTGCGTGAGAGATCATGCGCATCCACGACGAGAATGCGGGCGCTCGACGCCTTGGCCGGCATGATGCGGGCCGGCAGCGCCGCGACGGCGAGCGTCATCGGCAGGCGCACGGTGAAGACGGAGCCGGCGCCGACGGCACTTTCGGCGACAAGCGTCCCGCCGAAAAGCCGCGTCAGCCCGTCGGTGATGGCGAGACCGAGGCCGGTGCCCTCGTGACGGCGCGTCGAGGAGGCATCGACCTGCGAGAACTTTTCGAAGATCGACGCCATCTTCTCGGTCGGGATGCCGGCGCCCGTATCTTCGACGCGGATCTCGATGTCCACCGCACCGTCAGGCCCCGGCGTTGAGGCAAGATCGATCAGCACATGGCCGCGATCGGTGAATTTCACGGCATTGCCGACGAGATTGGTGACGATCTGCCGGAAACGCCCGGCATCGCCCATCACGGCGGCCGGCATCTGCGCGGCACCGCGCACGACAAGCTCAATGTCCTTCTCGGCAGCTTTGGCCGAAAGCAGGGTCGCGACGTCCTCGATGGCTTCCACCGGGTTGAAGGCGACGTCGCGCAGCGTCATCTGGCCGGCATCGATCTTCGAGAAATCGAGGATGTCATTGATGATCGTCAAGAGCGCATTGCCCGACTTCACCATGATGTCGATGAACGTCTTCTGGCGGGTGTCGAGATTGGATTTGGCGAGCAGTTCCGCCATGCCGAGCACGCCGTTCATCGGCGTGCGGATCTCGTGGCTCATATTGGCGAGGAATTCCGACTTCGCCTTGTCGGCCGTCTCGGCGCGCGACACGAGCCGGCGCAACTCGTCTTCGCGGCTCTTGAGGTCGGTGATGTCGGAGAAGACGATGACGTTGCGGCCGCGGCTCGTCGGCGTCACGTCAAGCCGCAGCCAGCGCTCGTAGCCGCTGAAAACGGTCAAGGACGCCGGCTTGCCGGTGAAAAGGATGGCGCCGAATTCCCGCGCATCCACCGGCTCCTCGCCGACGAAACCGGGGATCTTGCGGTCGATGCAGCTTTGCAGCACGTCCTTCATCGAGGCCCCCGGTTGCAACAGGTGCGATGGCATGGCGATCATGGTGGACAGCGCCTCGTTGGACAGCACCACCCTGTCGCCTTCGATGATGAGCAGGCCCTGGGCCATCGAGGAGACGGCATCCTCCATGAGGGTGCCGACCTCTTCGAGCGCGCTGCGCGTCTCCAACACCTCGCGCTCGCGCTCGCGCCGTTCGGTGATGTCGATATAGGTGAGCAGGCACCGGCCGCCGGAAATGGTGCAACCAGCCTCGATCAGCGTGCGGCCGTTCGCATAGCTGACTTCGCGCACCGGCATTTCGCCGGCGCGGATGCCATAGAGGCGATGTCCGTATCCCTCGGCGCAAGGCGTGCCATCCTCGCATGTCGCCCCTTGCGCATGCTGGAAATGCAGGAGTTCGCCGAGCGGCCGGTCCTTCATTGGCGGAAGCGCGCCGTTCCAAAGCCCGGAGAAAGCACCGTTGATCAGCTCGATCGTGCCGGTCTCATCGACCACCACGATGCCGACGGGCAGCGATTCCACGACGCTTGCAAGGTCCGCGCGCGCCGCCTCGGCCTCGCGCTGCGCCTCGATCAGCTGTTCCTCGCGCTTCTTCAGCACCATCGTGTCGGTGATCGAGCCGATGAGGTAGCTCTTCTCGTCCAGCGTCGTGACGCGATGGAGCCGGGTAATCGTCGGCAGGACGAAACCGTCCGCACGGACGTATTCGATTTCGGTCTCAAGCAGTTCGCCAGTGTCGAGCACCTGCTGGTTCTGCGCGTGGAACTCCTCCCCCTGCTCGGGATACATGTCGAGCGTGGTGAGGCCGAGCAGCTCATCCGGCTGCCGGCCCGTGAGCTCGACATAGGCCCGGTTGGCGAAGATCATGCGCTGGTCTTCATCGCGCATGAAGCTCGCGACGGGCAATTCGTCGAGCAGCGCGCGATAGAGGCTGATTTCCTGGGAATGCTGGACGAGCCGCGCCTCGCCGTCCTTCAGCGCCGTCACGTCCAGCCGGAAGGCGACGAGCCGGCCATCCGGGCGGCGCTGGGTGACGAGGCGCATCCAGCCGCCGGCCAGCCGGGCGACCGTTTCGTAAAGCGGCAGATCGTAGCTTGCGAGGCGCGCGGCGACCCAGCGTTCGCGCTCGGCCGGCGTGGTGCGCCCGACTTCTATATCGTGCAAAGCCTCCGTCAGGCTCGCAAGCGTGATCGCCCCGTCCGCAAGATCGCCGACCAGCGTGCGATAAAATTCCCGCATGCAGGCGTTGGCATAGCTCAGCCGGTTGTCCGCGCCGAAGATCGCAATACCAGCGCCGAAGGCGTCAAGTGCGCTTTCGACCGGATCGGCATCCCCCTCAGGGCGTCCCGTGCAAGTTGCCTCGACCGGCTTGCCATTCGTATTGGCAACCGCGCGGACCGCCGAGGCCAGGACCTCGGCGGACGGCGTAAAGAGAGCGACGAGGATGGACAAGGTTGCCGACAGCCGCTCGCGTTTTAACGCGATATCGAAACTTCCGCCGCCGAAGGGATGCACGAAGCGGGCGCGCTCGGGATTGCCGAAGATCAGGCAGCGGCGTTCCGGATCGTCTCGCTCGCCATGACCAGGCAGTTCGCCGATCTCGTCGCTGCGCAGACCGATCATGTCGGCCGGGTTGTGGTCGAACAGGCGCGCATAGGCGTCGTTGACGGCGAGGTAACGCAGTTCGCTGCTCTTGACGTAAGCCGGATGCGGGTGCGCGCGCACGCGCGCCATGGCCGCCACCAGCAATTCGTCATGAGATTCAGTCACGTCATGCGCTCCCCGAAGCGGGACGGAAGAGAGATTTGTACCCCTTGCGGAGTATCACCAATCCTTGAACGGATGGTTAACCGATCGTTGCCGAAGGCGACCCTTATCCACGGCGGCATTTCCCTGTCGCAAATGACGGGCCATCGCGTCGCAGGATATGCGACAACAAAAAGAGGCAAACCAGACCGGGGCTGTGCTGCATGGGTGACGTGATCAAACTCGAAAATCACCTCGAACAACCGGAGGCCGACGACGCGCCCGTCGAGCGTCGCCGACGCGGCGGCGGGCGGGGTGCAGAGCGCACGCGGCGCGCACCGGCCACCTCGAAATACCTCAATCTCGTCAACACCACGGCCAAGTCCACCGTACTTTCGGAAGACGCGCTGGAGGCGATCCATCATGCCTCGCTGACGATCCTCGAAGAGATCGGCATGGACGTCATCCTGCCGGAAGCGCGCGAGCGCATGAAGGCGGCCGGCGCCGACGTGACGCCGGGTACGGACCGCGTGCGCTTCGACCGTGGCCTCATCATGGACATGATGGCTTCGGTGCCATCGGCCTTCACACTCCATGCCCGCAATCCGATGCGTAATGTCGAGATCGGCGGCAACAACCTCGTCTTCGCGCAGATCGCCTCCGCGCCCTTCGTGGCCGACCGCGACGGCGGCCGGCGCGCCGGCAACCAGGAGGATTTCCGCAAGCTGGTGAAGCTGGCGCAGTCCTACGACATCATCCACACGACGGGCGGCTATCCGGTCGAGCCGATCGATATCCACGCGTCCATCCGCCATCTCGATTGCCTGTCGGATATGGTGAAACTGACGGACAAGGCGTTCCACGTCTACTCGCTGGGCAAGCAGCGCAACCTCGACGGCATCGAGATCGCCCGCATCGGCCGCGGCATTCCCATGGAACAGATGGAGCGCGAGCCCTCACTCTTCACCATCATCAACACGTCTTCGCCGCTGCGTCTCGACGGGCCGATGCTGCAAGGCATCATCGAGATGTCCTCGCGCAATCAGGTCGTCGTCGTGACCCCCTTCACCCTGGCCGGCGCCATGGCGCCGGTGACGATCGCAGGCGCCGTCGTGCAACAGAATGCGGAAGCACTGGCCGGCATCGCCTTCACGCAGATGGTGCGGCGCGGCGCGCCGGTCATGTATGGCGGCTTCACTTCCAACGTCGATATGAAGACGGGCGCACCGGCCTTTGGCACACCGGAATATATGAAGGCGGTGATTGCCGGCGGCCAGCTCGCCCGCAAATACAACATCCCCTACCGCACCTCCAACACCAACGCCTCCAACACGCTGGATGCGCAGGCCGCCTATGAATCGGCCTTCTCGCTCTGGGCGCTGACGCAGGGCGGCGGCAATTTCATCATGCATTCGGCCGGCTGGAGCGAGGGCGGCCTGACGGCATCCTTCGAGAAGTTCATCCTCGACGTCGACATGCTGCAGATGGTGGCGGAATACCTGACGCCGCTCGATGTCAGCCCTGATGCGCTTGGCCTCGACGCCGTGCGCGACGTCGGCCCCGGCGGCCATTTCTTCGGCACGCCGCACACGCTGGCGCGCTACGAGACGGCCTTCTATTCGCCGATCCTGTCGGACTGGCGCAATTTCGAGACCTGGACGGAAGCCGGCCGGCCGACGACCTACGACCACGCCAACCGGGTCTTCAAAGAAAAGCTCAACACCTACGAAAAGCCGCCGCTCGACCCTGCGATCGAGGACGAACTGGATGCGTTCGTCGCAAAGCGCAAGGAAGAGGGCGGCGTTCCAACCGACTTCTGAAAAGGGTCAGGCGTCGAACATGATTGAGCGGACGGACGAGATCAGCTTGTCCGTCGGCAAGTTCGAAAAGTTCTTGTCGATCTCGGCCATGGTCAGTGTGCGGGATTTGTCGGAGAGCTTGTTGCGCAGGTCGCCGAGCGTCTGGGGAGCGGCGCAGACGACCAGCCTGTCGAAGGCGCCTTCGGCGGCGTAACCGTCGATCAGGCCGGCGACTTCGGCGGTGAATTTTTGCTGCTCCTCCCGCACCGGATCGCTCGAATATTCCATGGCGGAACGGCCATGGCCGACGGAGGAATGGCTGCGGCCGGGCTTGTCGGCCATGATGTCCTGCGCCCTCTTCGGCTCCCAGCGAAAGACTTCCTGCTCCGGGCTCTGCTGTTCGTCCTTCAGCAGGTTCACCCCCTTCAAGAGACGGGCCTGGTTGCCGTCGGCGGCGAGAATCCAAGTCGTAGCGGTCATGTTTCACTCCCGTAGCGAGTTTGTGGACTGGCAGCTGTTCTGCCGTTGAGAGCATCCAACAGGATTGTGGCCGGATGCGCAGTGAACCAACGCAACGCCTTCCGGCATGTTCCGGGTGGCGATGATCACGAAGCTGTTGGAAAGCATCTTGCGCCCCTATGCGCCGGCCGACGCGGCCCGCTAGGGTACCGCCGACGACAGGGGATCCTCATGGCCGAACCGTTGAAAAACCTGCTGCATCCCGGACTGGTGACGGACATGGCCGACCATATCTTCTGCGTCGCACCCGATTTCGACGCGGATCGCTTCACGGCGCTGGCGACCAACGGCATGGACACGCTGGAACTGATGCAGCGCGCCGAGCGGATCAAGGATGCGCTGACGCAGACGCTCCCCGCCGATTATGCCGCTGCCGCGGATATCCTGCGCAAGGCCTTGCCCGAGCGCGACAAACCGGGCCTTTCCGGCTGGGCGCTGCTGCCGATCAACCAGTTCGTCTCCGAACACGGCCTTGGCCATTTCGACGTGTCACTCGCCCTCCTCAAGGCACTGACACCGCATTTCACCGCAGAATTCGGCATTCGCCGCTTCATCAATGCGGAGCAGGACCGGGCGCTCGACGAAATCTCCGGCTGGGTGGCGGACGCCAACCACCATGTCCGCCGCCTCGCCTCCGAAGGCACCCGCCCGCGTCTACCCTGGGCAATGCGCCTGCCGGCCTTGGTGAAAGCGCCCGCACCCATCCTGCCGATCCTCGTCGCGCTTCTCGACGACCCCGAGGACTATGTCCGTCGTTCCGTCGCCAACAGCCTCAACGATATCGCCAAGGACCACCCTGCCCTCGTCGCCGATTTCGTCGAGCGTCATATCGACGGCGCCTCAAACGAGCGGCGCCAGTTGCTGCGCCATGCTTCGCGCACGCTGCTCAAGAAGGGTGACGCCAAGGCGCTCGCCAATTTCGGCTTTGCCGCAGCGCGCGGCATTGCTGCCAGCCTGACGGTCGCAACACCCGTCGTCACCTTCGGCGACAAGCTGAGCTTTTCCATCACCGTCAGCAACGGAGATGCCGAACCGCAGCGACTGATGATCGACTACGCGATCCATCATGTGAAGGCGAACGGCACGCTGGCGCCGAAAGTGTTCAAGTGGAAGACGCTGGACCTGCCGGCGGGCGGGCGCCAGTCGATCGACAAGGACCATGCCATCCGGGCGATCACTACGCGCGTCTATTATCCCGGCCGGCACCGCATCGACATCCTCATCAACGGTACGGTTTCGGCCTCCGCCGACTTCGATCTGCGCATGGATTGAGGGATCCCCTTTTTGCACCTGCGAAAGTAGCACTTGACTTTTTGGCGCAAAACAACGACATGAGCCGCAGCGTCGCCCTTCGGCCGCCGCGTGAGCGAGCCAGCGATTTCCCTGTACGGGATGCCAAGAAGGACAAGCGCAAGAGACGATCCGCCTCCCATTTTGCGGATGACTGCGCAGACGACTGCCAACCAACCCACAAGTTCCCAATTCACGCGGGGTTCTTGACGCCAGACGAAACCGGAAGCGCATGGTGCGTTCCGGCGATACCTGTTTGGCGCCCCGAAAGGTATTTGACTTGACCACTTTTCACGACCTCGGCCTCTCGCAGACCATTGTCGCTACCCTCTCCACGCTCGGCTTTGAAAAAGCGACCCCGATCCAGGAAAAGGCCATTCCGCTCGTCATGGAAGGCTCCGACCTGATCGGCCTTGCCCAGACCGGCACCGGCAAGACGGCCGCTTTCGGCCTGCCGATGATCGAAAAGCTGCTCGCCGACGCGCGCCGTCCCGACCCACGCAACATCCGCGCTCTCATCCTCGCACCCACCCGCGAACTGGTGAACCAGATCGCCGACAACCTGCGCGACTTCGTCAAGAAGACCCCGCTGCGCGTCGTCACCGTCGTTGGCGGTGCCTCCATCAACAAGCAGTCCGAAATGCTGTCGCGCGGCACCGACATCCTCGTCGCGACCCCCGGCCGCCTGCTCGATCTCGTTGCCCGCAAAGCCGTGACGCTGACGCAGGCCCGCTACCTCGTGCTCGACGAAGCCGACCAGATGCTCGACCTCGGCTTCATTCACGATCTGCGCAAGATTTCTAAGATGGTGCCGAAGAACCGCCAGACGCTGCTCTTCTCGGCCACCATGCCGAAGCTGATCGGCGAACTGGCCGGCGAATATCTCGTCAACCCGAAGAAGGTCGAAGTGACGCCTCCGGGCAAAGCTGCCGACAAGGTGGAGCAGTATGTCCACCACGTTCCCGGCAAGGACCAGAAGGCGCAGATCCTGCGCAAGACGCTGTCAGACAATCCGGACGGACTGTCGCTCGTCTTCTCGCGCACCAAGCATGGCGCCGAGAAGCTGATGAAGCATCTCGAGCATATCGGCTTCAAGGCTGCCTCGATCCACGGCAACAAGAGCCAGGGCCAGCGCGAACGCGCGCTGAAGGCCTTCCGTGACGGCGAAATCCGCGTGCTCGTCGCCACCGACGTCGCTGCCCGTGGCATCGACATTCCCGGCGTCACCCACGTTTACAATTACGACCTGCCGGAAGTGGCGGACGCCTATGTCCACCGTATCGGCCGCACGGCCCGCAACGGCCGGGACGGCATCGCGATCGCCTTCTGCACGCCGGACGAAGCGCACCTGCTGCGCGACATCGAGAAGCTGATGGGCATCCAGATCACCGTCGCCAGCGGCGAAGCGCCTGCGGTCATCACGGCCGGCCCCGGCGGCAAGTCGCGCAAGCCGCGCAGCGGCAGCGGCCATCGCGCCAGCCAGGGCCGCGCCGGTCAGCGCCCGCCGCGCAAGCCGTTCGGCGAAGGTTCGCAGGCAGCCTCCGAAGGTGGCGCACCCGCAGCCGGCAAGCGCGCCCATGGCGGCCGTCCCGCCCAGAAGCAGGGCGAGCGCCAGAACCGCAACCACGGCGGCGGCAACGGCCAGGGCCGCCCGCAGAGCCACGGCAAGCCGCGCCGGCCGGAAGGCCAGCGTCGCGAACAGGCGTAAGCGGATCGACATAGAATGAGAAACGGCGGGCTTCGGCCCGCCGTTTTTGTTTGTTCAGGCCGCTTTGCGATTGGTGAGATAGACCCCGACCACCGAAATCGTGGTGCCCAGGATCATCGGGATCGTCAGTTCCTCGCCGAAGATGACGGCCGCCTGCACGGCCGCGATCGGCGGCACCAGATAGATCAGCGACGCCGCGCGAGAGACCTGGCCCCGGCGCAGCAGATAGAGCAGCAGCAGGATCGCGCCCATCGAAATGCCGAGCACGGCCCAGGCGAGCAGCGCCACGAAGGTCAGACCGAAATCGACATGCAGGCTCTCCAGCCCAACGGCGAAGGGGAAGGTGACGATCAGCGCGCCGACATATTGCAGGGTCGCGATGGCGCGGATGTCGCCGGTCGGCAGATATTGTTTCTGGTAGATCGTGCCATAGGTAACGGCGGCCATGCCGAGCATGTTGATGACGATAGCGAAGGCTGGAATTTCCGCAGCACCGTGGCCGAAGAATTTCGGCAAGACGGCAAGCAGCACGCCGAGGAAGCCGAGGCCGAGACCCATCTTCTGCGTGCCGCTGAGCCGCTCGCCAATGAAGAAGGGGGCGGCAAGCGCCGTCATCAGCGGCTGGAGCGCGGCGATGATTGAGGAGAGTGCCGCCGGCACGCCCTGCCCGATCGCCCACCAGACCGCGCCGAGATAGATGCCATGCAGGAAAGCGCCGGAGACGACGGCGTGCACGATGGTGCGCCGGTCGCGCGGCCAGGCGGTACCGGAGACAAGGCAGAAGCCGGCAAACAGGATTGCGGCGGTCAGGTAGCGGATGCTCAGGAATGTCAGCGGCTCGGAAACGAAGGTGGCATATTTGGCCACGACCCAACCGGTCGACCAGAGCAGGACGAAGATGGCCGGGGCCAGGCGATCGAGGGACATGGGATTTCCGGCATCAGGACAAACGTGCGCGAGCGATAGGCGCTACCCCCGTGATGGTCAAAGGAATTTCCTTGATGATTAGGTTCAGCGAGAGGCGTGTGCGACGATGCTTTCGGCATCTGCCCATCATTTCGGCACGAACCTCTTCAACCGTCATGCAGCCACCAGGAAAAACCGTCGCCATGGCCGGTTTAAACGCGCCCAAAGCGGTATGAGAATTCTTTTCCTCTCATTGAGCATGGTTCTTGCATTGCCTCTTATGTTGTACTCAAATGGCGAAAAATGGGGAACACGCCTTTGGCATTTGATGAAATGATGAACGCGGACTCAAACCCGCGGCAACCCTATGACAAGTATCACGACTGGTACGAAGGACAGGATCGGGCTCGCCTGATCGCCAAATCAAGAGACGCCGAGAACCTCTTTCGAAAAACCGGCATCACCTTCGCGGTCTACGGACACGAAGACAGCTCCGAAAAGCTCATCCCCTTCGACATCATCCCACGCATCATTTCCGGCAGAGAGTGGCGCAAGCTCGCCCAGGGCATCGAACAGCGGGTCATCGCCCTCAACGCCTTTCTCGATGACATCTACCACAAGCAGGAAATCATCAAGGCCGGCCGCGTGCCGCGCGAACTGATCGAGCGCAATGTCGCCTTCCTGCCGCAGATGATCGGCTTCAAGCCGCCGGGCGGCGTCTATACCCACATCGTCGGCACCGATATCGTGCGCACGGGCGAAGACCAGTTCTACGTGCTGGAAGACAATGCCCGCACGCCTTCCGGCGTCAGCTACATGCTGGAAAACCGCGAAACCATGATGCAGATGTTCCCGGAGCTGTTCCACCTCAACAAGGTGCGCCCGGTCGAAGACTATCCGAAGACCCTGCGGCAGAGCCTTGCGTCGCTTGCACCCCCCGGCTGTTCCGGCAAGCCGCGCATTGCCGTGCTGACCCCGGGCATCTTCAATTCCGCCTATTACGAACATTCCTTCCTCGCCGACATGATGGGCGTGGAACTGGTCGAGGGCTCGGATCTGCGCGTCGTCGACGGCAAGGTGAAGATGCGCACGACCCGCGGTTATGAAGCGATCGACGTGCTCTACCGCCGCGTCGACGACGATTTCCTCGATCCCCTCACCTTCCGGCCGGATTCGGCGCTCGGCATCCCCGGCATCATGGATGTCTACAAGGCCGGCAACATCACGATTGCCAATGCGCCGGGCACCGGCATCTGCGACGACAAGGCGATCTATTCCTACATGCCCGAGATCGTCGAGTTCTATACCGGCCGCAAGGCGATCCTTGAAAACGTACCGACCTGGCGCTGCTCGGAGGAGGACAGCCTCAAATACGTGCTCGACCATCTCGAGGAACTGGTGGTGAAGGAAGTGCACGGCTCGGGCGGCTACGGCATGCTCGTCGGCCCGACCGCCTCGAAGAAGGAATGCGCGGCCTTCGCCGAAAAGCTGAAGGCCCGGCCGTCGAACTACATCGCGCAGCCGACGCTGTCGCTTTCCACGGTGCCGATCCTCGTCAACAAGGGCATTGCGCCCCGGCACGTGGATTTGCGGCCCTATGTGCTCGTTTCCGACAAGGTGCAGATCATTCCCGGCGGGCTGACCCGCGTGGCGCTGAAGGAAGGCTCGCTGGTGGTCAACTCCAGCCAGGGCGGCGGCACGAAGGACACCTGGGTACTGGAGGACTGATGCCTATGCTGGGAAGAACTGCAAACGGCCTCTACTGGATGTTCCGCTATATCGAGCGCGCTGAAAACATCGCCCGTCTCATCGATGCGGGCCTGCGCATGGCGCTGACACGCTCCGGCTCGTCGGACGAGGACTGGGACGGCGTACTGCAAAGTGCCGGCGTGCGCGAGGATTTCGACAACGTGCACGGCAAGCTGACGAGTGCGGACGCCATCGACTACCTGCTGCGCGATCCTGCCAACCCGTCAAGCGTGATGTCCTGCATCGAATCCGCCCGCAACAATGCGCGCATGGTGCGTACCGCATTGACGCGCGAGACCTGGGAGGCGACCAACGAGTGCTGGATCGAGCTTAAGATTGCGCTCTCCAAACGCGTGAAGCCCGCCGACATGCCGGAGGTGATCGGTACGATCAAGCGCTGCACCGCCCTCATCCGCGGCGCCTTCCACGGCACCATGCTGCGCGACGACATCTACAACTTCTCGCGCATCGGCACCTTCATCGAGCGGGCGGACAACACCGCCCGTATCCTCGACGTGAAGTATTACGTGCTGCTGCCGGCCATCGCCAAGGTCGGCTCGTCGCTCGACAACATGCAATGGGAATCGATCCTGCGCTCGGTCTCGGCGCATCGCTCCTACAGCTGGGTCTATGACGGCGATTATTCCTCGACCAACATTTCGGACTTCCTGATCCTCAACGACCGCATGCCGCGCTCGCTGGCCTATAGCTACGACAAGCTCGTCAGCAATCTCGGTTACCTCGCCAAACTCTACGGCGACAACCATGCGGCACACGAGACGGCTTCCGCGACGTTGATGCTGCTGCGCAGCCGCAACATCGACGACATCATGGAACAGGGGCTCCACGAATTCATCGAGGAGTTCATCGTGCACAACAACCGCCTCGGGGAAGAGATCTCCGACGGCTACCGCTTCTATCGTTGAGAGCGGGGGGCAAACGATGCGACTGAAGATCAGCCATACGACGGAATATACCTATGACGACCCGGTGCAGTATTCGCTGCAGCGCCTGCGGCTGACGCCGAAGACGCAGCCGGGCCAGATCGTGCGCGCGTGGGCGACCACCGTGCACGGCGCGCGCGTCGAGGCCGGCTACATCGATCACTTCGGCAACCATGTCGATCTCGTCAGCACCAATGCCGAGCAGGTGACGATCCGCATCGTCGCCGAGGGCGAGGTGGACACGGAGGACCGGGCCGGCGTCTTCGGCCCACATCAGGGCTTCGTGCCGCTGTGGCTCTATCTGCGCGAGACGCCGCTGACCAAGCCCGGTAAGCTCATCCGCGCGCTCGCTACGGCCGCGACGGGCGACAACGAACTGGCGCGCATGCACGCCATCATGGCCGCCATCCATACGGGCGTCGAATACAAGCCGGGCGAAACGGCCGCCGATACGACGGCCGAACAGGCGTTGGAGCAGAAGCAGGGCGTCTGTCAGGACCACGCCCATATCTTCCTCGCCGCCGCCCGTCATCTCGGCATTCCCGCGCGCTACGTCTCGGGCTACCTGCTGATGGAGGAGCCGGAGCAGACGGCAAGCCATGCCTGGGCGGAGGTGCACCTGCAGGGTCTCGGCTGGGTTGGCTTCGACGCCGCCAACAAGATTTGCCCAGACGCACGCTATGTCCGCCTCTCGAGCGGTCTGGACTACACGGATGCCGCACCAATCTCGGGCATGGTTGTGGGCAGCGCCTCGGAGACGATGAGCGTCGCCATCACGGTGGAAGCGGCGGGCCAGAGCCAGTCGCAAAGTCAGAGCTGACGGCGGCCGCGAACGGCCACCGTCGTTGCAAGTCCTAGCGCGATGCCGTTTCCAGCAGGCGGCAGAGTTTGACCAGCGCCGCATCATAACCGCCGCTGTTGACGCCGCGGCAGCGCTTGAGCATCTGCTGCTTATCGCTTGGCGACAGCTGGGCAAAGTCAGCAACGATCGCGCGATCCCGATCCTTGCCGGGAGTGGGACGGCCATCACCGGGTTTGCCGCGGTCGACGGGCGTGGTGGGTGTCACGCTTTCGTCGTCTCCCCCAAGACTGATATCGACATCTGCATCGAGCAATCCGCGGCCGCCGACATTGGCGCCGACACCGACGCCGAGGCCGCTCGAACCGCCGACTGTCGCCCGTGCGTTGGCGTCTAGAAGGCCACTGGAACCTCCAACATTGGCGTTGACGCCGGCATTCACGCCGTTGCGGCCGCCGACCGAGGCCCCGACATTGGCATTCGCCAGACCTTTCGAGCCGCCAACCGTGGCGCCTACGCCCGCATTTACGCCATTGCGTCCACCCACCGATGCGCCGACACCGGCATTGGCCACACCCTTCGAGCCGCCGACATTCGCGCCGACGCCGGCATTCACGCCATTCTTGCCGCCGACGCTTGTGCGGGCGCCAATATTGGCAAGACCTCGTGAACCGCCGACATTGGCGCCCACGCCGGCCTTGGCGCCGCCGATGCTGACACCGACGCCGACACCAAGTCCGCCGCCCTTTTTGCCGCGATCAGCCGCATGGACCGGCACAGCGAGAACCACCGCGGCGAGCACGGCCATGGAAAGCGTGGGGATCGACACTCCGTTTGATGTTCCGAACATGGAAACCTCCCATTTCAGCGACCGATCCGGGAGTGGACCGGTATCGAAGGAGGAAGGGGAGCGACCCATCGCCGGTTCCTCGCCTAACGCGACTGGTGGAGACCAGGGAAAAGGAAAGGTTGCATTCGGCGTGCGGCAGGCCGCAATTCGTATCGAAACGATACAAAACGGGCGCGGCCTTGAAGCCGCGCCCGTAGAACTCAGTGGCTGTCCTTGCCGACCGCGTTGCCGCGGCAGCCCTTGAGGAAGTCGAGGTCGGCGCCGGTATCGGCACCCTGGACGTGCTGCTGGTGCAGCCAGGCATATCCCGACGTCGGCAGCTCGTGGTGCGGCTTCCATTCCGCAAGACGGCTTGCCAGCTCTTCATCGGAAATATCGAGATGCAGGCGGCGGTTCGGCACGTCGAGCTCGATCATGTCGCCGTTCTTCACCACCGCAAGCGGACCGCCGACGGCGGCTTCCGGCGAGGTGTGCAGCACGACGGTGCCATAGGCGGTGCCGGACATGCGGGCATCCGAGATACGCACCATGTCGGTGATGCCCTTCTTCAGCACCTTCGGAGGAAGCCCCATATTGCCGACCTCGGCCATGCCGGGATAGCCCTTCGGACCACAGTTCTTCATGACCATGACGCAGGTCTCGTCAATGTCGAGAGCGTCGTCGTTGATCTTGGCCTTGTAGTCGTCGATATCCTCGAACACAACGGCGCGGCCGCGATGCGTCAGGAGATGCGGCGAAGCGGCGGACGGCTTCAACACCGCACCTTTCGGCGCGAGGTTGCCACGCACGACGACGATGCCGCCCGACTGCGTCAGCGCTTTTTCGGCCGGCAGGATGACGTCCTCGTTCCAGTTGACGACGTCCTTCACCTCGTTCCAGACAGTCTCACCCGAGACGGTGATGGCATCCTTGTGCAGGAGGCCCGCTTCGCCGAGGCGCTTCAGCACGACAGGCAGACCGCCTGCATAGAAGAACTCTTCCATCAGGTATTTGCCCGACGGCATGAGGTTGACGATGGTCGGCACGTCGCGGCCACAGCGGTCCCAATCGTCCAGCGTCAGGTCGATGCCGACGCGGCCGGCCATGGCCAGCAGATGGATGACGGCATTGGTCGAACCGCCGATGGCCGCATTGGTGCGGATGGCGTTCTCGAAGGCCTGCTTCGTCATGATGTCGGAGGGCTTCAGGTCGTCCTTGACCATCTGCACGATGCGGCGGCCGGTCAGCTGCGCCATCACCTTGCGGCGGCTGTCGACGCCGGGAATGGCGGCGTTGCCCGAGAGCGCCATGCCCAGCGCTTCGGCCATGGAGGCCATGGTGGAGGCCGTGCCCATCGTGTTGCAGGTGCCGGAGGAGCGGCTCATTGACGCCTCGGCCTCGAGGAACTCTTCCTGCGTCATCTCGCCGGCCTTCACCATCTCGGAGAACTTCCACAGATGCGTGCCGGAACCGACGCGCTCGCCGCGGAAATAACCGTTCAGCATCGGGCCGCCGGTGACGACGATCGACGGCAGATCGACGGAGGCGGCCGCCATGATCAGCGACGGCGTGGTCTTGTCGCAGCCGACCATCAGCACGCAGCCATCCATCGGCTGGCCGCGAATGGTTTCCTCGATCGCGAGCGCCGCAAGGTTCCGGTACATCATCGCGGTCGGGCGGAAGGTGTTTTCCGAGGCCGAGAAGACGGGCACTTCCATCGGGAAGCCGCCGGCCTCCCAGATGCCGGCCTTCACCTTTTCGGCCAGCTCGCGCAGATGGCCGTTGCACGGCGTCATGTCCGACCAGGTATTGAGGATGCCGATAACAGGGCGCCCGTCGAACAGGTCGTGCGGGTAGCCCTGGTTCTTCATCCAGCCACGGTGATAGATCACGTCACGGCTGGTGCCGCCGTACCATTCCTGTGATCTGAGCCTGCGCGGCCATTCCGCTTTCTTCGTCATCTTTCCAGTCCTCGAAGGGACCACCCGCAAGACCGGGCGGCCTTTGTCTCACGCCAGGGTGTAGGCGGTCTTGACGGTTGTGTAGAATTCGTTGGCGTATTTGCCCTGCTCGCGCGAGCCGTGCGAGGAGCCCTTGCGCCCGCCGAAGGGCACGTGGAAATCGACGCCCGCCGTCGGCAGGTTGACCATCACCATGCCGGCCTCCGCATTGCGCTTGAAATGCGTCGCGTGCTTGAGGCTCGTGGTGGCGATACCGGAGGAGAGGCCGAAGGGTGTGTCGTTGGCGACGGCAAGCGCCTCTTCGTAATCCTTGACACGGATGACCGCGGCAACGGGACCGAAGATTTCCTCGCGCGAGATGCGCATGTCGTTCGTCGCCTCGGTGAAGAGCGCCGGCGCCAGATAGAAGCCGGGTGTGTCGCGCTTCAGAAGCTCGCCGCCGAAGGCGAGCTTGGCGCCTTCCTTTTGGCCGATCTCGATATAGTCCGTATCCTGCTTCAGCTGGCTCTGATCGACGACTGGGCCGATATGCGTGCCAGCCTTCAGCGCGTCGTCGACGACGACACTCTTCAGGCGCTCGCCGACGGCTGCAACGAACCGGTCATGAATGCCTTCCGTCACGATGACACGCGAGGAGGCCGTGCAGCGCTGGCCGGTCGAGAAGAAGGCCGAGTTGACGGCGGCTTCGACGGCGACGGTGAGGTCCGCATCATCGAGCACGACGAAGGGGTTCTTGCCGCCCATTTCGAGCTGATACTTGCGATTATGCTCGACGGAGGCGAGCGCCACGCGCCTGCCGGTGCCGGTCGAGCCGGTGAAAGTGACCGCGTTGACATCGGGACTGTCGAGCATGGTCTGGCCGACGACGGAGCCCTTGCCCATGACGAGGTTCAGCACGCCCTTCGGCAGGCCGGCGCGCACCAGGATATCGACGATGGCCCAGGAACAGCCGGGCACCAGTTCCGCCGGCTTGAAGACGACCGTGTTGCCGTAGCAAAGCGCCGGCGCGATCTTCCAGGCGGGAATGGCGATCGGGAAATTCCACGGCGTGATGATGCCGACGACGCCGACCGGCTCGCGGGTTATCTCGACGCCGATATTCGGGCGCACCGAGGGCAGCACTTCGCCGGCAAGGCGCAGGCACTCGCCTGCGAAGAAGTCAAAGATCTGGCCGGCACGCACGGTCTCGCCGATGCCCTCCGCCAGCGTCTTGCCCTCTTCACGCGACAGCAGCCGGCCGAGTTCGTCCTTGCGGGCAAGAATCTCGTCGGCGGTCTTGCGCAGGATGGCGTGGCGCTCGAGGATGCCGGAGCGCGACCAGGCCGGGAAGGCCGCCTTGGCCGCGGCAATCGCCGTTTTGGTGTCTTCGACGGAGGCTCGGGCATAGCGGCCGACCACATCGCCTGTGTTCGACGGGTTGATGTTCTCGATGGCATCGGAGCCGACCCATTCGCCGGCAATCAGGTTCTGGTGGATGGTCATGGCCTCAGCCTCCTGTCCGTCGTTTACAACTGGCGGATTTCGATTTCTTCTTCCTTGGCGATTGCCAGGGGATTGCGCAGCGGTAAGCCGAAACCATCCGCGCCGATCTCGAACACATCGCCCTCTTCCGTGCGGATGCCGTCACCGAAGGACAGCGTTGCCGTGCCGAACATGTGGACGTGGATATCGCCCGGCGTGCGGAACAGGCCGTATTTGAAATGGTGGTACTCGAGATTGGCGAAGGTATGCGACATGTTCGCCTCGCCGGAGACGAAAGGCTTTTCCCAGAGCACCGTGCCACCGCGCACGATGCGCGAGAAGCCGCGGATATCATCGGGTGCCGCACCCACCCGGATTTCCGGGCCGAAGCTCGCCTGCCGCAGCTTGGAATGGGCGAGATAGAGATAATTGATGCGCTCGGTCACATGATCGGAGAACTCGTTCGACACGGCAAAGCCGATGCGGAAGGGCGAACCATCGGCCGCGATGACATAGATGCCCGCCATTTCCGGTTCTTCACCGCCATCGAGCGCGAAGGAGGGCGAGGTCAGCGCAGCACCCGGCGCGACGGCCTGCGAGCCGTTCCCCTTATAGAACCATTCCGGCTGTACGCCCTTTTCACCGGGCTTCGGCTTGCCGTTCTCAAGACCCATGCGGAACATCTTCATGGAGTCCGTCAGTGTCTCCTCAGCCGCTTCCGAAGTCTTCTTGTGCATGGAATCGCGCGTTGCCGCCGAGCCGAGATGGGTCAGGCCCGTACCTGTCAGATGCAAGTGCGCGGCATCCGGATGGGTGATCGGCGATAGCAGCCGGCCGTCTGCATAGGCCGCTTCCAGATCGACCTCGTCACCGAGGCCCTTAGCATCGATGACAGCCTTCAGAGACTGTCCGCTGTTCGCGGCTTCCAGCGCCAGCGCATAGACGCTTGTCGCACCGTTGACGACGCGGCCCTTGCCGCCCTCTTCCCGCACGACGACGGCGATCGAGCCGTCGGCGTTTGCTACCTGCGAAATCAGCATTTCCGTTTCCTTCCTGAGGCCGATTTCCGGCCAAGCTCCGCTCCTGCGGCGGACAGACGTCACCACACTGGCCGCACCGGCGACCGGTCAAACTCTTCTGCAATCGGGTGGGTGACCGGTTTCCCGGTCAGCCCTTGTTCTTGTTGTAGACGTCGAAGAACACGGCCGCGAGCAGCACCAGGCCCTTGATGAGCTGCTGGTAGTCGATGCCGATGCCCATGATCGACATGCCGTTGTTCATGACGCCCATGATAAAGGCGCCGATCACCGCGCCGGTGATCTTGCCGACGCCGCCGGATGCCGAGGCGCCGCCGATGAAGCAGGCCGCGATGACGTCGAGCTCGAAGCCCACGCCGGCCTTCGGCGTCGCCGAGTTGAGGCGGGCGGCGATGATCATGCCGGCGAGCGCGGCGAGCGCACCCATGTTGACGAAGGTGTAGAAGGTCAGGCGTTCGGTGTTGATACCCGAAAGCTTCGCGGCCTTCTCATTGCCGCCCATGGCGTAGATACGCCGGCCGATCGTCGTGCGGGTCGTGACGAAGGCATAGAGCGCGATCAGCAGACCCATGATGACGAGAACGTTCGGCAGGCCACGATAGGTCGAGAGCTGGAAGCCGATGAAGATCGCAACCACGCCGATGATTGCCATCTGCACGGCGAAGAAGCCGAAGGGCTCGTTCTCGGTCTCGTTGACAGCATTGAGGCGGCGTTCACGCAGGCCGGCATAGACGGCATAGCCGACGAGCAGCAGCACGGCGACGAGCGCGACATAGTTCTTGATGAGGCTGGTCGAGGGATCGGTGATGGACAGGAAATCCGGCACGAAGCCCGTGGAAAGAACCTGGAATTCCTTCGGGAAGGGACCGACCGGGCGGCCAGACAGCACGACATAGGTCATGCCGCGGAAGACCAGCATGCCGGCGAGCGTCACGATGAAGGACGGGATCTTCTGGTAGGCGACCCAGTAGCCTTGCGCTGCACCCATGATGGCGCCCATGAGAATCGCGAGCGGCACCACGACGATGGCCGGCAGACCCCATTTCACCAGCATGATCGCCGACATGGCGCCGGTAAACGCGACGATGGAGCCGACCGAAAGGTCGATATGCCCCGCCACGATGATCAGCAGCATGCCCAACGCCATGATGACGATGAACGAGTTCTGCAGCACCAAGTTGGTGATGTTGACGGGGCGGAAGAGAACGCCGTTGGTGAGGATCTGGAAGAAGATCATGATCACGACGAGTGCGACCAGGAGGCCGTATTCGCGGATGTTCTTCTTGAGGTATTCCCCCACCGAAGGCTGGGTTCTCTGGGTCGCGGTATCGGTGGACATCAGTGTTTCTCCCCGGAGCGCATGATGGCGCGCATGATGGATTCCTGGCTTGCTTCCGCCTTTGAAAGCTCGGCCACGATGCGCCCTTCGTTCATGACATAGATGCGATCGCAGGTCCCGAGCAGTTCCGGCATCTCCGATGAGATCATGAGGATGCCCTTGCCCTCGGCGGCAAGCTGGTTGATGATCGAGTAGATTTCGAACTTGGCACCGACGTCGATGCCGCGCGTGGGTTCATCGAGGATCAGCACCTCGGGATTGGTGAAAAGCCACTTCGACAGTACGACCTTCTGCTGGTTGCCGCCCGAAAGATTGACCGTTTCCTGATAGATCGAATGCGAGCGGATGCGCAGCTTCGACCGGTAGTCCGAGGCGACCTTGGCTTCCTGCCGGTCGTTGATGACCATGTTCGACGACACGCCGCCCAGATTGGACAGCGTCGTGTTGTGCATGATGTTGTTAATCAGCACGAGGCCGAGATGCTTGCGGTCCTCGGTCACGTAGGCAAGGCCGGCATCGATCGCCTTGGGGATCGTGCTCACATCCACGGGCTTGCCGCGCATGGAAACGTCGCCGGTGATCTTGTGGCCCCAGCTCTTGCCGAAGATGCTCATTGCCGTCTCGGTGCGGCCGGCACCCATCAGGCCGGCAATGCCGACGACCTCGCCGGCGCGCACCGTGAAGCTCACGTCATGCAGGAACTGTCGGTCGCGGTGGTGCTGGTGGAAGACGTTCCAGTTCTTCACCTCCAGCAGCGTCTCGCCGATCTTGGGCTCGCGCGCCGGATAGCGATCTTCCATTTCACGGCCGACCATGCCCTTGATGATGCGGTCTTCGGAAATATCCTCGTGATGACAGTCGAGCGTTTCCACCGTGCCGCCATCGCGCAGGATCGTAATCTGGTCGGCGACCTTTTTGATCTCGTTCAGCTTGTGCGAGATGATGATCGAGGTCATGCCCTGCGTGCGGAACTCCATGAGCAGCTTCAGGAGCGCGTCGGAGTCCTTTTCGTTGAGGGAAGCGGTCGGCTCGTCGAGGATCAGCAGGCGCACTTTCTTTGACAGCGCCTTGGCGATTTCCACCAGCTGCTGCTTGCCCACGCCGATATCGGTGATCAGCGTGCCCGGCGAATCCTTCAGACCCACCTTGTCGAGCAATTCCTGCGTGCGGCGGAAGGTCTGCTTCCAGTCGATGACGCCCTTGGTGGCGACCTCGTTGCCGAGGAAGATGTTCTCGGCAATCGACAGGAGCGGCACAAGCGCCAGCTCCTGGTGGATGATGATGATACCCAGATGCTCGCTGTCGGAGATCGTGGAGAAGTGACGGACCTGGCCGTCGAAATGGATTTCGCCCTCATAGGAGCCGGCCGGATAGACGCCGCTCAACACTTTCATGAGGGTGGATTTGCCGGCGCCGTTTTCGCCGACAAGGGCGTGAATCTCGCCTTCGCGGACCTTCAGGTTGACGTTGTCGAGCGCCTTTACGCCCGGGAACGTCTTCGTGATGCCACGCATTTCGAGAAGGGTCTTGCTCATGTACCAGTTTCCAGCGGCCAGTGATCGCCCTTCGACAGGGAGACTGAGCCTATTCGCTCTGCGATCCGGAGAAAAGAGGGTTCGCGCCGATAGCGCGAACCCCGGAGAAATTTGAGAACGATTAGTTCTTCAGCTGGTCAGCCGTGTAGTAGGCCGAGTCCGTGACGAGGATCTTCTCGGCATTGGACTTGTCGACGGCAACCGGCTTCAGGAGGTAGGACGGAACGACCTTGACGCCGTTGTCGTAGGTCTTCGTGTCGTTTACTTCCGGTTCCTTGCCTTCGAGGATCGAGTTGACCATGCCAACGGTGACCTTGGCGAGTTCACGCGTGTCCTTGAAAACAGTCGAATACTGTTCGTCGGCGAGGATCGACTTGACGGACGGCAGTTCGGCGTCCTGGCCGGTGACGATGGCCATCGGCTGGTCGCCCGAGCCGTAGCCGACGCCCTTCAGAGCCGACAGGATACCGATGGAGAGACCATCGTAGGGCGACAGAACGCCATCGACGCGGCCGTCGGTGTAGGTCGAGGACAGCAGGTTTTCCATGCGGGCCTGGGCAACGGCACCGTCCCAACGCAGCGTGCCGACGGTTTCCATGCCGGTCTGGCCCGACTTGATGACGATGTCACCCTTGTCGATCAGTGGCTGGATGACCGACATCGCGCCGTCGTAGAAGAAGAAGGCGTTGTTATCATCAGGCGAACCGCCGAAGAGTTCGACGTTCCACGGCTTGGTGTTCGGGAACTTCGCCTTCAGGCCGTCGACGAGGCTGGTGGCCTGGAGAACGCCGACCTGGAAGTTGTCGAAGGTGGCGTAGTAGCTGACATTGCCCGAATCGCGGATGAGGCGGTCGTAGGCGATGACCTTCACGCCGGCGTCGGCAGCCTTCTGCAGGATGTCGGAGAGCGTCGTGCCGTCGATGGCGCCGATGACGAGAACCTTGGCACCCTTGGTGACCATGTTTTCGATCTGGGCCAGCTGGTTCGGGATATCGTCGTCAGCAAACTGCAGGTCCGGCGTGTAGCCGGCTTCCTTAAACAGCTTTTCCATCGTCTCGCCGTCGGAAATCCAGCGGGTCGAGGTCTTGGTGGGCATGGAGATGCCGACCATGCCCTTGTCCTGGGCGAAAACCGGGGCGACGAAGGACGCGACGCTGATGGCAGCGGCCGCGAGAAGCGAGGTGATCATTTTCATAGAAAGGTCTCTCCCTTGTGCGCACTGGCCAATCGAGCCAGGCATTGTTCTGTGCACGGGCGGGGTCGCTTTCAGGCGACGGCCTAGACTGGTGAGCATAAGCCCGCCGGTCCCCACTCCCAAGGACCCCAGCGCACATTGGCGAAACCTCGTACGAATTGCCATAACTGTCAAATGCAATGAGCTTCTAATTCGATACCAAAATTGGTATAGAGAGGCAGATATATAATATTTTTACGACCGAGGGTACGATGCGTTTGGACAATGACATCGACGAACCGCTTTTTCCCAACGAGGGCGGCGATAATCTGCAGGGCGTCGGACTGCTGCGCAGCGGCCTGAAACTCAATCATCTGCGCATGATCGTCGCGATCGAGGAGCACAGCCAGGTGAGTGCGGCAGCCGACGTGCTCAACATCTCGCAGCCCGCCGCATCCCGCATGCTGACGGAAATGGAGACGATCCTCAAGGCACAACTCTGCGAGCGTGTCTCGCGCGGTGTGGCGCTGACGGCCTTCGGCCGCGCCTTTGCGCGGCGGGCGCGCACCATCCTGCTCGAACTACGCGAGGTCGACCGCGAGCTTTCCGCGCTGAAATCCGGCACTGGCGGTTCGGTCTATCTGGGATCCGTGACCGCACCGGCGATCAGCCTCGCCGTGCCGGCGATCCAGCAGGTCAGTGCCGCCTATCCCGGCATCGAGGTGAATGTGCGCGTGGAGACGAGCAATGTGCTCGCCCGCGAACTGCTCGCCGCGCGGCAGGACTTCATCATCGCTCGCGTGCCCGACGACCTCAATCCGCGCCTGTTCAACGTCACAGAGATCGGTGTGGAAAGGGCCTGCCTCATCGTGCGAAAAGGCCATCCGCTGACGGAAAAGTCGGTCGTCGGCCTTTCGGATCTGCCGCATTTCGACTGGGTGTTCCAGCCGGCCGGTACGCTGCTGCGCCGGCGCATTGAGGAACTGTTCATCGCCGCCGGGGTCGCGCTGCCCTCCACCGTCGTCAACACGTCGTCGATCCTGCTGACCACCGCCATCGTCTGCGGCTCGAATGCGATCGCACCCGTCGCCCGCGACATGGCAGTCTTCATCGCCGATGTCGGCGCGCAGGCTGGCGAGATCAGCATCCTCAACACGGATTTCGAGATCGACATCAAACCCTACAGCCTGATTTCCGTGAAAGGCCGGGCGCTCCCCCCGAGCGCCAAACTGCTCTATGATCTCATCCTGCAACGCAGCCGGATGCTTTCGCCGGACTGAACGGAGAAAGACCCCATGTTCGGCATGACCGTTTTCGAATCCGTGCTGGAAAGGCTGAAGGCCGAGGCGCGCCAAGCCGAGGAAGACGCGGCCGAAGAGGCCGTGGAAGACGACGGCCCCGGCGAGATTCGCGGGCTGAACTCCGGTTTTGCCGGCATCGGCACCGGTAGCACCTTCGTCTCCGGTTCGCAGGCAGCGGCGGCCTATCTCGATCTCTACGAGGAGCCGCGACCGACGCCTCCCGAGCCGCAACCGGCACCCGAACCGGCTCCGGCCCCGCCACCACATTTGCTCCGCATCGCGCCGGACGAGATTGCTGAGGATCTGGCGCTGACCGGCAAGGAAAGCATGAACGACCTCCTCACAAGGCGGCGCAGCTTTGCCCGCGAAAATCATCCCGATCGCGCGCCGGAAGAGCTGCGCGCCAACGCGACATTGCGCATGAAGATCGCCAACATGCTGATCGACGAGACGATCCGCAGGCTTAAGGTGGAAGAGAGCCTTGGGCTTTCGCGCTAGCTCTTGGTTTCCTCGGGCGGCTTGGCGGCCGGGTCGGACGGCTTGAAGAACAGGATGAGGTTGGCGAAGACATAGGCGGTCACGACGAGGAAGATCGTGCCCCAGGTCTGTTCGCCATTGTAGAATTCCACGCCCGTCCACGCCGCGCAGGACCCGACCAGCAGCACCCGCCGCCAGAGCGGACGATAGAACGGATGGTCGGGATCGATGAACTTCATGAATGTCTCCTCACATGCCTCGCCTACATAGGCGGTTTTTCCGTGTGAGGAAACTGCGTTTGCGAACCGAGGCGTTCGAGGAAGGCCGCAAGTTCGGAGGTCTCGATTCCAACGAGATGGCCTTTTTCCGGATAGGCACCGGAGCGCACGTCCTCGGCATACTCGCGGAAGGCGGCGATGCGCTCCAGCTGGAGACGATCATATTCCGCCGCGAAATTGCGGTAGACTTTTGCATGGCGCGGACAATGGCCGCGGTTCTGGCCAAGCACATCGTCGGCGAAGAGATATTGCGCATCGCAGCCCGTGCCGGCCCCCATGGAGAGCATGACGAGCGAGGTCTTGGCGCTGATCGCCGCAGCGACCTCACACGGCACGACCTCGATTTCGGCAGCGAAGGCCCCGGCCTCTTCCAGCGCCTTCACCTGCCGGTAGATTTCCAGCGCGCTCTCCACCGTCTTGCCGACGGCGCGAAAACCGCCCGTCCAGGTGGCCTTGGAGGGGATGAGGCCGACATGGCCGCAGACCGGGATGCCCTCCTCCCGCAGACGCCGCACGGTGGAAAGGCCGGCCGCACAATAGACGGCATCGCCCCCTGCCCGCATCGCCTGGAAGGCGCCGCGCAGATAGTCGTCGGCGGTGATGAAATCGCCGTATTCCAGGCCGGGAAAGGCGAAGACGGTCGGGGCCGCCTCGCGGAAGGCCGGGCCGAGCAATGCCGGCGGCACGGAGACGAGGTCGATGCCCGCCTGTTCGGCGGCGGCGGCCTCTTCTAGCGTGACGACGCGCAGCATGGTGAGCTGGCGCTTGCCCTTCATCGCCTGAATATCGGCAACGGTCGGTCTCTTGGTTTTCACGGGCAGCCTCCCTCAGGCGGCGAGCAGTTTCTTGAGCTTGGTCTCCGGCGCGGCGAGCGCGGCCGGATCGGGATGGATGCAGGCGGCGATCAGCATTTCGGCGAGACGGATGTCGCGCGCCACCGCATTGCCCGGCCCGATGCCGCTTGCCGCAATCAGCCGGCCATCGGCATCGAGATGGAAGAGAATGAAGGCGCGCTCGCCCATATCGCGGCGGACCGTGCTGACGGCGCCATCGGCAAGGCCGGCGATCTGCAACGTCAGGTCGTACTGATCCGACCAGAACCATGGTACGGCGGCATGGACATCCGTGCCGCCGAGCATGTTGGCGGCGGCAAGCTGGCCCTGCTCCTGCGCATTGCGCCAGGATTCGAGCCGGATGCGGCGGTCGCCATAGAGCGGCAGCGGATAGGAGGCGCAGTCGCCCGCGGCGAAGATATCGGGATCGGAGGTGGACAGCAGGCCATCGACGGCGATGCCGTTTTCCACCCTCAAACCGGCCGCCTCCGCCAGTTCCGTGTTGGGCACGGCGCCGATGCCGACGACAAGCAGATTGGCGCTGACGACACGACCATCACCCAGCGAAATCAGTACCTCGCCCGCCCGTTCCTCCACACCGGTGACCTTGGCACCGCAGAGAATGTCCACACCCTCGGCGACGTGGCGGCTGGCGACGATTTCGGCGATCTCGGCCGGCACGCCACGGGTGAGCACCCGCGGCAGGCCCTCCACAAGCGTGACGCTCGCCCCCAGCTTGCGGGCGCTGGCGGCAAGCTCCAGGCCGATGAAGCCACCGCCGAGAATGGCGATATGGCTCCCCTCGACCAGATGGTCGCGGATACGCGCCGCGTCGTCATGGCTGCGCAGCGCAAGGATGCGCCCGCCATGGGTCGCGCCCGGCAGGGTGCGAGGACGCGCGCCGGTGGCCAGCAGCAGCCTGTCATAGGGAATGACCGTACCATCGCCCAGCACGACACGCTTCGCTACGCGGTCGATCTCGGACACCGTGCGGTCGAGCAGCAGATCGATGCCGGCCTCGACGTAACGCTCCGGTTCGGCGACGAATTTCGGACCGGCGCCGGCCACCAGCGCGTCCTTGGAGAGCGGCGGACGCTCATAGGGCAGATGCGTTTCGCTGCCGATCAGGGTCAGCGTGCCGTCAAAACCCTTTTCACGCAGGGCAAAGGCTGCGCGCGCGCCGCATTCGCCGGCGCCGACGATCACGAAATTCGCCATGACGGTTTCCTAAATCCCGATGAAGACCGTGCCGCCCTCGACCTTGACCGGATAGGTCCTGAGGTCGATGCAGACGGGCGCGCCCTTGGCCTCGCCGGTCTTGTAGTTGAAGCGACCGTTGTGCTTGGGACATTCGATGATGTGATCCATCACCAGGCCATCGGCCAGATGGATCTTCTCATGCGTGCAGAGCCCGTCCGTCGCGTGATATGTGTCCTCGGGGCTGCGGTAGATCGCGAAGGTGCGGCCTGCATGGTCGAAGCGGATGACATCCTCCTCGTCGATTTCGTCGGCTGCGCAGACTTCGATCCAGGTATCGCTCATGGGTCTCTCCTCCAAGATATCAGATGTTATTCGGCGGCGGCGAAGGCCGGTTCGGCGTGGAACTCATGCCTGTAGGGTCGTGCCGTCTCGGGCAGGTCGCGCTTGAGGAAATAATCCTCGTTGCGCAGCTGGCGCAGGAAGGCAGGCAGCATTTCCCGGTAGCCGTGCCAGATGGACGGGTTCGGCGTCGGCAGGTCGTGCTTGATCATGGCGTGCAGCCGCGGCAGCGCATGATAGGGCACCATCGGGAACATGTGATGCTCCACATGGTAATTCATGTTCCAGTAGATGAAGCGGCTCACCGGGTTCATGTAGACGGTGCGGCTGTTCAGGCGGTGGTCGATGACATTGTCTGCAAGGCCGCCATGCTGCAAAAGGCCGGTCATGACATGGTGCCAGGCGCCATAGAGCCTGGGCAGGCCGATGAACATGGCCGGCAGGATCGAGTGAAAGGCGAAGCAGGCGGCGATCGTCGCGAGATAGATGGCCAGCCAGATACGGGCGATGCGGACCGCCTTGCCCTGCTCCATTTCGGGAACGAAGGTCTTTTCGGCTTCGCTCATGATGCCGGCCGCATTGCGCACCATGTCGATGACGGCATGCCAGGCATCGAGAATGCCGAAGAAATTCAGCACGAGGCGCAGCAGGCCCGGCGGGCGCATGACGGCGATCTCGGGGTCGCGGCCAACGATGACCGTATCCGTGTGGTGGCGCGTATGGCTCCAACGCCAGGTCACCGGATTGCGCATGATCATGAAACAGGCGATCTGATAGACGGCGTCGTTCATCCACATCGTCTTGAAGGCCGTGCCGTGGCCGCATTCGTGCCAGCGACTGTCCGAGGCCGAGCCGTAGAGCACGCCATAGACCAGGAAGAACGGCGCGGCGGCCCAGCTGCCCCAGAACCAAGCGCCGAGCGCGCCGGAGACGACCATCGCGCCGAGCCAGATCGCGGTGTCGCGAAGGGCCGGCGCATCGCTGCGCTGCATCAGCGCCTTCATCTCCTTGCGCGCGACATCGGTGTGATACCACTCGGCCGCGGCCAGACCATTGGCTACGGCCGCCTCCGCATCGCGGCCCAGAAGGCTGTAGTCCCGCTTCGTCGGCTTCATCGCTTGATCCTCCATCGGTGCTTCCGGCAGCCCGCCGCATATGATGGACAAACGATAGCGCTGCCGCTTGCATCTCTCAATCCTGCCATGATAGAATGCATCAAATTCCATCATTCACTATCATTCAGCCTTGATGGAAAGATTTCACGGAGAGAGCCATGGCATCGAGACCGACAATTTCGGATCTGGCGCACGCGGCCGGCGTCAGCGTCGCGACGGTCGACCGCGTTCTGAACGGCCGCCACAAGGTGCGCGAGGAGACGGCGCGCCGAGTCTATGAAGCTGCCAATGCCATCGGCTATCACGCGCTCGGCCTCATCCGGCAGCGGGTCTTCGAGGACCTGCCGCAATACCGCCTCGGCTTCAGCTTCCAGCGCCCTAACCAGGCCTTCTACCAGAATTTCGCCCGCGAGATCGAAATCGCATGCAATGCCTGCACCGTTGCCCGCATCGTGCCGCAGATCGAATTCATCAATGCGCAGACGCCGGCGGCGATGACCGAGATGCTGCGCCAGCTTTCGACGCGCAACCAGGCGCTCGCCGTCGTCGCACCCGATTATCCCGCGACCACGACCATGGCGGAAGACCTGAAAAACCGCGGCATTCCGCTGTTCTGCCTGCTGTCCGATTTCGCCATCGACGTGCGCCTGGGCTATATCGGCCTCAACAATATGAAGGTCGGCCGCACCGCTGCCTGGATGATCGCGCGCGGCGCCAAGCGCCCCGGCAAGGTGGCGATCTTCGTCGGCAGCCACCGCTTCCATGGCCATGAACTGCGCGAGATCGGCTTCCGCTCCTTCTTCCGCGAGAAGGGCCAGGGGTTCGAGGTGCTGGACACACTGGTCAATCTCGACACCAGCGAGATCACCCACGAGGCGACCGCCAACCTGCTTGCGCAACATCCAGATCTTGTCGGCCTCTATGTGGCGGGCGGCGGCATGGAGGGCGCGATCTCGGCTGTGCGCGAGGAAGGTTTTGCCGGCCGAATCCAGCTCATCGTCAACGAACTGACGCCGGAATCGAAGGCCGGCCTCGCCGACGATATCGTGACCATGGCGATCAGCACGCCCCTGCCCACCCTCTGCCGCGAGCTCGTCTCGCTGATGGTGACGGCAATCGAAAAGGGCGAAAATGCCGTGCCCGGCCAGACCTTCCTGCCCTTCGACCTATTCACGCCGGAAAATATCTGACGCGCCTTTGAGAGAATTCCATCACCGCGAATTGCTAATCTTTCAGCAATGAAGGCGCCGCCGCCGCCTTGGCCTTTGACGACCGTCAAGCGCATCCCGATCCTCATGCGTGCATGCGAGGCCGCCCTGTCGGTGGCCCCGAGACCGGAGGACACCCATTCCATGCCGACTTTCGCCATCAACCACATGACGGCGCCCGCCCTCACGCTCGACGCCTTCTTCGCGCTCGCCGTCTCCCTTGGCACCAGCGCCGTCGAAATCCGCAACGACCTTGACGGCAATGCCATTCTCGACGGCACGACGCCCGCCGAGGTGAAGGCGCTTGCCGAGCGCCACGGCATCACGATCATCTCGATCAACGCCCTGCAGCGCTTCAACGAGTGGACGCCCGCCCGCGCCGCCGAGGCCAGGGAGCTGATTGACTATGCCGCTGCCTGCGGCGCCAAGGCGCTCGTGCTCGTGCCTAAAAACGACGGCACCGGCCAGGCCGACGGCGAGCGGCAGGCCAACCTTCGCCAGTCCCTGACGGAGCTCAAGCCGTTGCTCGACGCCGTCGGCATCATCGGTCTCGTCGAACCGCTTGGCTTCGAGATCTGCTCGTTGCGCTCCAAGCGGGAAGCCGTCGAGGCCATCAAAGCGGTGGGCGGAGAACAGACATTCCGTCTGGTGCACGACACGTTCCACCATCACCTTGCCGGCGAGCCGGAACTCTTTGCCGACCTTACCGGCCTCGTCCACATTTCCGGCGTCGAGGACCCGGCTGTGTCGGTTTCCGACATGCGCGACAGCCACCGCGTGCTCGTCGGCCCGGCGGACCGGCTGGCAAATACCAGCCAGATCAAGGCCTTGATTGCCGCCGGTTATGCCGGCCCGCTCTCCTTCGAGCCCTTCTCGCCCGCCGTGCACGGCGTCGCCGATCCCGAGGCCGCCGTTGCCGAGAGCATCGCCTTCATCCGCGCAAACATCTGAAAACCCAGGCGGCGGTACGTATCGCCGCCCCTTTTCCCCAGCTTCGGCCGAAATCCCGACCACCAAAATGGAACGGGCTTGACGCCATAAGCAGAAAATGGAATAAACATTCCGCAATACGGAATTCGCGGTTTGTTTATTCTGTTTTGGTCTTTTGCGTCCCGGGAGGAGCGGAGGGCCGGCTGCCCGCAAGGGCCAGCGATCCGGATCATTGAGTGGTGCGACCGGACACCACGTTGAGGAGGAGAACGACATGAAAAAATTCATTCTTGGTTCGGCGCTTGCCGTGATGATGTCCACCGCCGCCCATGCCGAGACGATCGGCGTTTCCATGGCGCTGTTCGACGACAACTTCCTGACCGTTCTGCGCAACGGCATGACCGATTACGCCAAGACGCTCGACGGCGTCGAGCTGCAGATCGAAGACGCCCAGAACGACGTCGCCAAGCAGCAGAGCCAGATTCAGAACTTCATCGCCTCCGGCGTCAGCGCCATCATCGTCAACCCCGTCGATACCGATGCGACGGCCGCCCTTTCGAAGGCTGCCGCAGACGCCGGCATTCCGCTCGTCTATGTCAACCGCGAACCGGCAAACATCAACGAGCTGCCGGAAAAGCAGGCTTTCGTCGCCTCCAACGAACAGGAATCCGGCACGCTGGAAACCAAGGAAGTCTGCCGCCTGCTGAACGGCAAGGGCAAGGTCGTCGTCATGATGGGCGAACTGTCCAACCAAGCCGCCCGCATGCGCACGCAGGACATCAAGGACGTCATCGCGACCGACGAGTGCAAAGGCCTGACGATCGTCGAAGAGCAGACCGCCAACTGGTCGCGCACGCAGGGTGCCGACCTCATGACCAACTGGCTCTCCGCCGGCCTGGAATTCGACGCCGTCATCGCCAACAATGACGAAATGGCGATCGGCGCCATCCAGGCGCTGAAGGCCGCCGGCCGCTCGATGGACAGCGTCGTCGTCGCCGGTGTCGATGCCACGCAGGACGCCCTTGCCGCCATGGCAGCCGGCGACCTCGACGCGACGGTGTTCCAGGATGCCGCCGGTCAGGGCAAGGGCTCGGTCGATGCCGCGCTGAAGCTCGCCAAGGGCGAGAAGGTGGAAACCAAGGTTTACATCCCCTTCCAGCTCGTAACGCCGGCCAACATTGCCGACTTCCAGGCGAAGAACTGATCGGCCCAAAGGCCGAACCAGCGAGACTAGGTTATGAAGGACGCGCGCACGCAAGCGTGCGCGCGTCCGATCCGTTTCAGATTGCTCCGGGAGGGAGGGGACGATGGTCAGTCCGACCACCATGGCCGCGGTTCGCGCAAGCGGCGCCATTCCGAATGCTGAATATCTCCTGTCCGCGGAAGGTGTCCGCAAGGAGTTTCCGGGCGTCGTGGCGCTCGATGACGTCCAGTTCAAGCTGAAGCGCGGCACCGTGCACGCCCTGATGGGCGAAAACGGCGCCGGAAAATCCACGCTGATGAAGATTCTTGCCGGCATCTACACGCCCGACCAGGGCGAAGTGCTGCTGAAGGGCCAGAAGATCCGGCTGCAATCGCCGCTCGACGCGCTGGAAAACGGCATCGCCATGATCCATCAGGAACTGAACCTGATGCCGTTCATGACAGTGGCGGAAAACATCTGGATCCGACGCGAACCGAAGACCCGCTTCGGCTTCGTCGATCACGGCGAGATGCGCCGCAAGACGGCGGAGCTCTTCAAGCGCCTCAACATCGCGATGGACCCGGAAACGCAGGTGCGCGACCTCTCGGTCGCCAACCGCCAGATGGTCGAGATCGCCAAGGCTGTGTCCTATGAGAGCGACGTGCTCATCATGGACGAGCCGACCTCGGCGCTGACCGAGCGCGAGGTGGAGCACCTCTTCACCATCATCCGCGACCTGCGCTCGCAGGGCATCGGCATCGTCTATATCACCCACAAGATGAACGAACTGTTCGAGATCGCCGACGAATTCTCGGTGTTCCGCGACGGCAAGTACATCGGCACCCACGCCTCCACCGACGTGACGCGTGACGACATCATCCGCATGATGGTCGGCCGCGAGATCACCCAGATGTTCCCGAAGGAAGAGGTGCCGATCGGCGACGTCGTGCTCTCGGTGAAGAACCTGACGCTGAAGGGCGTGTTCCACGACGTCTCCTTCGACGTGCGCGCCGGCGAAATCCTCGGCCTTGCCGGCCTCGTCGGCTCCGGCCGCTCGAATGTCGCCGAGACGATCTTCGGCGTAACGCCGGCGACCTCGGGCACGATCGCGATCAACGGCAAGCCGGTGAACATCGACAGCCCGAACACGGCGATCAAGCACCGCATGGCCTTCCTCACGGAAGACCGCAAGGATACCGGCTGTCTGCTGATCCTCGATATTCTCGAGAACATGCAGATCGCCGTCCTCCAGGACAAGTTCGTCAAGAACGGTTTCGTCCAGGAGGGTGCGCTGACCAAGGTCTGCGAGGAGATGAGCAAAAAGCTGCGCGTCAAGACGCCGAACCTGTCGGAGCGCATCGAGAACCTGTCGGGCGGCAACCAGCAGAAGGTGTTGATCGGCCGCTGGCTGCTCACCCATCCGCGCATCCTCATCCTCGACGAACCGACCCGCGGCATCGATGTCGGCGCCAAGGCGGAAATCCATCGCTTCGTGACGGAACTCGCCCGCGATGGCGTCGCCGTCATTATGATCTCGTCCGAAATGCCGGAGGTGCTCGGCATGAGCGACCGCGTCATGGTCATGCACGAGGGCCGCGTTACCGGCATCCTCGATCGCGCCGAGGCAACGCAGGTCAAGGTGATGGAACTGGCGGCCCAGTGAGATTGGGCCTGTAAAGATCAGCGCCGCCAAGCGGCCGCAAGGGAGGTAATCATGAGCACGAATTCCGCCGCGCAGGCTCAAGGCGCCGCGCAGAAATCTGCCCGCCGGCTCCCGCCGGAACTCAACATCTTTCTCGTGCTCATCGGCATCGCGCTGGTTTACGAAGTCCTCGGCTGGATTTTCGTCGGCCAGAGCTTCCTGATGAACCCGCAGCGCCTGACGATCATCATCCTGCAGGTCTCGGTCATCGGCATCATCGCCGTGGGCGTCACGCAGGTCATCATTACCGGCGGCATCGATCTGTCGTCCGGCTCGGTCGTCGGCATGACGGCGATGTTCACCGCCTCCCTGGCGCAAGCCTCCACCTGGCCCCGCGCGCTTTATCCCTCACTGACGGACATGCCGGTCATCGTGCCGGTCCTGCTCGGCATCGGCGTCGGCCTGCTCGCCGGCTTCATCAACGGCCAGCTCATCGCCAAGACGAAGATCCCGCCCTTCATCGCCACCCTCGGCATGATGGTCTCGGCCCGCGGTATTTCCAAGTGGTACACGAAGGGCCAGCCGGTCTCCGGCCTCACCGAACAGTTCAATTTCATCGGCACCGGCATCTGGCCCGTCGTGATCTTTCTTGTCGTCGCGGTCATCTTCCACATCGCGCTGCGCTACACCCGCTACGGCAAGTTCACCTATGCCATCGGCGCCAATGTGCAGGCCGCCCGCGTCTCCGGCATCAATGTCGAATCGCACCTCGTGAAGGTCTATGCCATTGCCGGTGCACTCGCCGGCCTTGCAGGCGTCGTCACCGCCGCCCGCGCCCAGACCGCCCAGGCCGGCATGGGCGTGATGTACGAACTCGATGCGATCGCCGCGACCGTCATCGGCGGCACCTCGCTTGCCGGCGGCGTCGGCCGCGTCACCGGCACGGTCATCGGCACCGTCATCCTCGGCGTCATGACCTCGGGCTTTACCTTCCTGCGCGTCGATGCTTTCTACCAGGAGATCGTCAAGGGCGTGATCATCGTGGCCGCCGTCGTCGTCGACGTCTACCGCCAGAAGAAGCGCAAGACGTAACCAAACCCTCGCGGTTCGCCGCGGCGCTTTTGCGGGGCGAGCGTATCGCCCCGCCCCTCCTCCCGCATGGTCCCCAAGCGTGCGGCTTATTTGAGAGAATGAAGATGACTGTGAGATTTGGTCTTCTCGGCGCCGGCCGCATCGGCAAGGTCCACGCCAAGGCCGTGACCGGCAATCCCGACGCCGTGCTCGTCGCCGTCGCCGACGCCTTCCCGGCGGCTGCCGATGCCATCGCCAAGCAGTATGGCTGCGACGTGCGCACCATCGAAGCGATCGAAGCCGCCAAGGATATCGACGCCGTCGTGATCTGCACGCCGACCGACACCCATGCCGACCTCATCGAGCGTTTCTCCCGTGCCGGCAAGGCGATCTTCTGCGAGAAGCCGATCGACCTCGACGTTGACCGCGTGCGCGCCTGCATGAAGGTGGTGGAGGAAACCAAGGGCAAATTGATGGTCGGCTTCAACCGCCGTTTCGACCCCCACTTCATGGCCGTACGCAAGGCCATCGACGACGGTAAGATCGGCGACGTCGAGATGGTCACCATCACCTCCCGCGACCCCGGCGCGCCCCCGGTCGATTACATCAAGCGCTCGGGCGGCATCTTCCGCGACATGACGATCCACGACTTCGACATGGCCCGCTTCCTGCTCGGCGAAGAGGTCGTCTCGGTCTCGGCCACCGCCGCCGTTCTGGTCGATCCTGATATCGGCAAGGCCGGCGACTATGACAGCGTCTCGGTCATCCTGCAGACCAAGTCCGGCAAGCAGGCCGTCATCTCCAATTCGCGCCGCGCCACCTATGGCTACGACCAGCGTATCGAAGTGCACGGCTCCAAGGGCGTCGTCTCGGCCGAAAACCAGCGCCCCGTCTCCATCGAAATCGCCAATGGCGACGGCTACACCCGCCCGCCGCTGCACGACTTCTTCATGACCCGCTACACGGAAGCCTACGGCAACGAGATCGCCGCCTTCATCGCCGCAATCGAAAAGGGCGCCACCATCACCCCCTCCGGCGCCGACGGCCTCGCCGCCCTGGCGCTAGCCGACGCCGCCGTGAAATCCGTCGAAGAAAAACGCCAGATCTCCGTCGCCTGACGGATCAGAGCTCCCAAGGCAACTGGCCGGGCGATGATATCGCCCGGTCTTTTTTGTGAGCAGTTGGCGGGATGCAAGGTCCTCGCAACCGCCGCCTGGTTCTGCCCGCAAGATGCCCGTTCAAGACGATGAGAAAAGCCGTTTAGTACCGGCCTGTCGCTTTGGTATCACTGGATAATGCACGTACCCGGCCAATCACGGCAGGAGTGTCGCGCACATCCTGTCGTGGAAAGACCGACAGCAATAAGGCCGATAATGACAGCGATCTTTCGAAGCATGGTATTATCCTCACGGATGGCGTGGTCAAAGGCCCGCAAATCGTTGAGAGAAAATGGCGCACCCGACAGGATTCGAACCTGTGACCTTTGGAATCGGAATCCAACACTCTATCCAGCTGAGCTACGGGTGCATCCCAAGGCGATGACTCGCCTGTCCGATGGAAGGGTCTTAGCCCAGGTGCGGGCGGGCTTCAATCGGGAAATTGTTGAAAGAGGCGCTGTTTTTGTTTTGCGAGGGCAGCTCCCTGGAAACAAGAGAGCCGCCGGGGATGCCGGCGGCTCGTTTTGGGTCTGGCCGTGTGATCAGGCCGTCTGCATGGCGCCGGGGCCGGGAATGGCCTTGGGCGGCACCTTGCCGAGGATGATCATGCCGAGCACCTCGTCCTTGGTAACATCCTCCGTGCGAGCGTGGCCGACGACCTGGCCGTTCTTCATCACCGAGACGCGGTCCGCAAGGTCGAAGACATCGTGGATGTCATGGCTGATCAGAAAGATGCCTATGCCTTCCTTCTTCAGCTGCTTGATCAGTTCGCCGACCTGCGCCGTTTCCTGGGGACCGAGCGCCGCCGTCGGCTCGTCCATGATCAGGATACGGGCATTGAAGAGGATCGCTCTTGCGATCGCCACCGACTGGCGCTGGCCGCCGGAGAGGGCCTTCACCGGCTCCTTGAAGCGCTGGAAGTTCGGGTTGAGGCGGCCCATCACTTCGCGGGTCTTGGCCTCCATCGCGACGTCGTCGAGCGTGCCCCAGGGGGTGCGCAGCTCGCGGCCGAGATAGAGGTTGGCGGCGGCGTCGACATTGTCGGCGACGGCGAGCGTCTGGTAGATCGTCTCGATGCCGTATTTCTTGGCGTCGCGCGGATTGTTTATGTCCGCGGCCTCGCCATTGATCAGGATCTCACCGCCATCGCGCTTGTAGGCGCCGGAGAGAATCTTGATCAGCGTCGACTTGCCGGCGCCGTTGTGGCCGAGCAGGGCGACGACCTCGCCGGGATAGAGATCGACCGAGGCATTGTCCACGGCATGGATGCCGCCGAAGGAGATGGAGATGTTCTTCAGCTCCACGAGGGGCGTACGGTTGTCCGTCATTGGATGGGCTCCTCTTACTTGGCGCGGGCGCGGTAGACCGTGTCGAGCCAGACGGCAACGACGAGGACCATACCGACCACGATGCGCTGGAACGGGGTGTCGATGCCAACAAGCACCATGCCCGATTGCAGCGATTGCATGACGAGGGCGCCAAGCATGGCGCCAGCGATTGTGCCCATGCCGCCCGCCAGCGACGTGCCGCCGATCACGGCGGCCGCGATCGTGTAGAGCTCGTCGAGCTCGCCCTGAGCATTGGTCGCGGCATTGAGGCGGGCGGTGGAGATGGCGGCGGCGATGGCGCAGAGAATGCCCATCAGCGCGAAGATCTTGACGGTGACCCAGCGGGTCTTGATGCCGGCAAGTTCCGCTGCCTCGGGGTTACCGCCGAGCGCGAAGACGTAACGGCCGAAGCGCAGGCGCGTCGAGATGAAGGTCATGACGATGCCGACGACGATGGCGATCAGCACCGGCACGGCGATGCCGTGCGGAATGAACAGCCCGCCGTCCGGCCAGGCGATGCCGTTGGCGTCCGCGAACTTGCGGGCGATGGCGACGGGCCAGGGATAGGAGTTGACGATCAGGACGGCGCCGAGCACCAGCGCGCAGCCGATGGCGACGAGGAAATATTCCGCCCACATCGGGCGCAGCGGAAAGCCGAAGCGCTTGCGTTGCTTGCGGGAGTTGGCAATCGTCGCGACGATGGCCGCGCAGGCGAGCGCGCCGACGATCCAGCTCGCGGTCGCGCCGATCGAGCCCTCGGTGCCGCCGCCCATCAGGCGGAAGGTGGCATCCATCGGGGCGACGGTACGGCCGCTGGTGACGAACCAGGTCGCGCCGCGCCAGACGAGCAGGCCGCCGAGCGTGACGATGAAGGAGGGCACGTTGAGGAAGGCGATGATCGAGCCGTGCAGCGCGCCGATCGCGGCACCGAGCAGCAGGCCGCAGGCGAGCGTGACGATCCAGATCGCCGGATGATTGAAGCCGAGCAGCTGCGGCAGGAGTTCTGCCTGCAGCACGCCCATGCTCATGCCGACGAAGCCGAGGATGGAACCGACCGAGAGGTCGATGTTGCGCGTGACGATGACCAGCACCATGCCGGTCGCCATGACGGCGACGGAGGCGGTCTGGACGGAGAGGTTCCAGAGGTTGCGGGGCGTGAGGAACAGGCCGCCGGACAGGATGTTGAAGCCGATCCAGATGATCAGCAGCGCGCCGACCATGCCGAGCAGGCGCGTATCGATTTCGGTGGCGCGGAAGAAGCGCTTTACCGGGTTCTCGCTTGCCGATCGCGCGCGATTGGCAGATGCGGTCGTCGTGATGTCGGCCATGGTTTGCCGTTCCCCCACTTTTGTTGAACGTGTCGTCCGGGCGTCCAGATATCTCCGGTCCGAGGATGTGTCGTCGCATCATCCTCCGCCCGCTGCCCATCTTGCGCAAGCGCCGCAACGGAAGCCGTTGCGGCGCTTGTCGATGGTCAGGTCAGTACCGGATGTCGTTCCTCAGTTGCAGGCTGCAACGGAGCCGGCGGCAACGCCTTGGCAAGCCGTTTCCTTGGAGATCCAGCCGGCGTCGATGACGACGTTCAGGTTGTCCTTGGTGATCGGCAGCGGTGCGAGGAAGACCGACTTCATTTCGACGCCCTTCGGGCCGCCGTTGAAAGTGGTGACGCCTTCGATGTCGTCCATGGTCTTGCCGCTGGCGAGCGTGGCTGCGATTTCCGCAGCGCGCTTGCCGAGTTCACGCGAGTCCTTCCAGACCGAGACGGTCTGGGTGCCGAGAGCGACGCGGTTCAGCGCGGCGTGGTCGGCGTCCTGGCCCGAGACCGGGACGGAGCCGGCAAGGCCCTGTGCCGTGAGGGCTGCGATCGCGCCGCCGGCCGTGCCGTCGTTGGACGCGACGACAGCGTCGACCTTGTTGTCGTTCGCCGTCAGGAACTGTTCCATGTTCTTCTGGGCGTTTTCCGGCTTCCAGCCGTCGGTATAGGCTTCACCGACGTTCTTGATCTTGCCGGCGTCGATCGCTTCCTTCAGCACTTCCTGCTGACCAGCGAAGAGGAAGTCGGCGTTCGGGTCGGACGACGAGCCCTTGATGAAGACATAGTTGCCTTCCGGCTTCACCTTGAACACTTCGCGGGCCTGCATGCGGCCGACTTCCTTGTTGTCGAAGGTGATGTAGAAGGCGGCCGGGTTTTCGATCAGGCGATCGTAGCCGACGACCGGAATGCCTTCAGCGGCGGCCTTCTCGATGGCCGGGCCGATGGCTTCCGAATCCTGGGCGAGAACGATGATGGCGTTGGCGCCCTGGGCGATCAGCGACTCGACGTCGGTCAGCTGCTTGGCGGCAGAAGACTGGGCGTCAGCAGAAATGTACTTGTCGCCGGAGGCTTCGAGAGCGGCCTTGATGGCAGCTTCGTCGGTTTTCCAGCGCTCTTCCTGGAAGTTCGACCAGGAAACGCCGACCGTGAGATCCTTGGCGTGCGCAATACCGGAATGCAGGGAAACGATGATGGCAGCCCCTGCCATCAGCTTGAAAACGGACTTCATATTATCCTCCCAAGTGAACACCGGCCGCCTGGACGAACCTCCCGCCCAATCAACGGCCAGCCACGATAACACTGTCTTGATGCTCCTCCCGGTGTGCCGGGACTTTTTTCTCGACAGTCGAGAAAATAAATGTCAGAACTTTTCCAGGCTGTCAACATGGCTTTAAAGGCCTTGAATGACGGCGTGACTGATGCTTTGGGAGGGGCATGGGTTGCAGCCTGTGAAAGCGAGCGGAAACAACAGATGCTGGTGAAATCGAGCACGGAGCTTGTGCGTCAGCAGAACAGCGCGCTCGTGCTTGCCTCGCTGCGCCGGCACGGCCCCCTTGCCCACACGGATATGTCCCAGCACACCGGCCTCGCCTCGGCGACGATCTCGGCGATCACAGCGGAACTGGAAAAGGCAGAGGTGCTGGAACGGCGCGAGCAGCAGGCGTCGGTCGCGCGCGGCCGGCCACGCGTCATCTTCGGCCAACGGCGCGATGCCGGTTATCTCGTCACCGTGCGCATCTCCTCCGACGTCGTGCAATATTCGCTGGCCGATTATGGCGGCACGCTGCTCGACCGGTTCGAGGAACCGCGCAACCATGCGGATACCGCTACCCAGCCCTTCGCGGACGCCTTCGTGGCGGCGCTGGAAAAACTGGTGGCGCGCTCGCGCATCACGCGGGAACGAGTTCTCGTCGTCTCGATCAGCAGCAAGGGACTGGTGGATCCGGCAGCGGCAAAACTCGTCTGGTCGCCGGTTTTTGGCGCTCAGCAGGTGGATTTCGCCGCCCTGCTCGCACCGCACTGGCAGGCGAAGATCCTCATCAGCAACGAGACGCTGCTCGTCGCCCATGCCATGGCGCTGCGCATGGAAAAGGCTGGCGTGAAGAACCTTCAGGCCGTCGCGGCCTTGTCGCTCGGCCACAGCATCGGGCTCGGCATCGCCCGTTTCGAGCGAACAGGCGAGCTGACCGTCACCGCCCCCAATTTCGGGCACATGCTGAATTCGTCGGATGGCAAGCTGTGTCGCTGCGGCGCGCAGGGCTGCATCGAGGCCTCCGCCGGTTTTTACGGCATCCTGCGGACCGCCTTCGAAGTGCCGCCGGATACGATCCCGGCGAAATTCGTGCCGCTTGCCGAAATGGACAAGATCGCGCTGCGCGCCCGCCAGGGCCACCGCATGTCGGAATATGCCTTCCGCCAGGCCGGGCTTGCGCTCGGCCAGGGCCTGTCGCGCATGGTGAGCCTGTACGAGAACATGCCGATCGCCATCACCGGTCCCGGCACGCGCTATTTCGATCTCCTTCAGCGCGGCCTCGAAGAGGGGCTTGCCCAGTCGCAGCAGGTGCGCCTCTTCGGTGCGCCGCCGATAACAGTCGTTCCCGAGGAGGCGACGCTGGTGCTGGAAGGCCATCTCGACCGGGCGCTGGCCGAGATGGACCACGATATCATCGCGGCGCGGACGGCCGGCGACTGACCGGCATCACACGCGCAGCGCGCCCTGTTTGGCATAGCGCCCTGGCGGCTGGCCGACATGGCGGGTGAAGGCGGTGCTGAAGGTGCTGGCCGAGCCATAGCCGACGCGCTCGGCAACCTCGGCAATATCGGCCTCCCGGCGGCGCAGAAGGTCCTTGGCAAGCGCCATGCGCCAGCCCATGAGATACTCCATCGGCGCCACGCCGACATGGCGCGAGAAGCGCTCGAAGAACGACGAGCGGGAGAGTGCCGAGGCCTTGGCAAGCTCGGCCATCGTCCAGGCGCGGGCGGGGTCGCCATGCATCTGACGCAGGGATTCGGCCAACCGCGCATCGCCGAGGCCGCGCAGCAGGCCGGCGGGCGCATCTGACGACGGGACCAGCCGCAACGCCTCGACCAGCACGATTTCCACCAGCCGCGTGAGCACGAGATCGCGGCCGGGCCGATCCGAAGCCGCCTCCTCGATCAGCAGCCCGACCAAAGTCGATAGCCGCTCGACGCCACGGACATGCACCTGCCCCGGCAGGAGCGAGACCAAAAGCCCGGAATCCTCGCCTTCGAAGACAAAATAGCCGCCGAGAATACGAACGTCCGGCGGCCCATCCTGCCGGCCGTGACGGACTTCGCCGGCTGCACGTGCGGCGGCATGCGGATCGATGACCTGCGGCCGGACGGGTTCGAACCCCGCCATCGTAAAACCCGGCGTCTTCGGAAGGAGGACAAAATCTCCGGCCTGAAGCATCAGTTCGGGCTGCCCATCCACAGCGAGGCGGCATGCGCCCTCGATCACGATGGCAAAACTCGGATGGCCAAAATCCGTATAACGCACACCCCAGTGCCCTGCCCCGCTGATGCCCTTGGTGAACACCGCCTGGGGACGCAGCAGCCCGATGATTTCGGAGAGTGGATCGATCATTTCCGGACTTTAGCAAACAAAATATGGATCATCAATCGTATTGAGTCCGGATACGACGCGCTAGATTGGGATCATCAACACAACAGGAGATAACCCCATGAAAACCATCCTGATCACCGGCACCTCGTCCGGCTACGGCCTCGAAACCGCCCGCCATTTCCTCGCACGCAACTGGACCGTCATCGCGACCATGCGCACGCCGCGTGCGGACATCCTGCCGCCCTCGCCCAACCTGCGCATCCTGCCGCTCGACGTGACGGACGCGGCAAGCATCGCGACGGCCATCGACGCGGCCGGCCCCATCGATGCGCTCGTCAACAATGCCGGCATCGGCGTCGTCGGCGCCTTCGAGGCGACGCCGATAGCGCATATCCGCAAGGTCTTCGAGGCCAACACCTTCGGCACCATGGCTATGGTGCAGGCGGTCATCCCGCAGATGCGGGCGCGCCGGTCGGGCGTCATCGTCAATGTAACCTCGAGCGTGGCGCTGGCGCCGATGCCGCTGGCCGCCGCCTATACGGCGAGCAAGCAGGCGGTCGAAGGCTTTACCGGCTCGCTTGCCCATGAACTCGCGCATTTCGGCATCCGCGCCAAGCTCGTCGAACCCGGCTACGCGCCGACCACGCGGTTCGCCCAGAACAGCTCCGTCAAGGTCGAGGACTTGCTCCCGGAGGCCTATGCCGATTTCGCCGCGCCCATCTTCGCGCAGTTTGCCAAGCCCGCACTGACCACGAAGGAGACTGATGTCGCCGAAGCAGTCTGGGCTGCGGTAAACGAAATCACCGACACGCTTCGGTTTCCGGCCGGGCAAGACGCGGTAGCGCTCTTCCACGCGGCCTGACAGTCACCCGGTCCACAAACAGAAAGGGCGACCCGAGGGCCACCCTTTTCATTCGGAAGTGGAAGCGAACCCGTCACGCCTCGCGCGTCATCTTCGACAGATTGGCGCGCAGGCGGGGATTGCGGATCATCGTGCGGCCAAGCGCGATGAGGAGACCGATACCGAAGCCGGCGATGGCGCCGGCGACGAGGCCGGCGACCAGCAGCATACTGCGGCCGGGGCCATCGGCCTTCTGCGGCATGGAGGCTTCCGAGAGAACACGGATATTGCTGCGGGCGAGGTTCTTTTCCTCGCTCGTCTCGCGCACGCGCTTCAGCACGGCTTCGTAGATCTCGCGGGCAGCCGTCGCGCGGCGCTGGAGATCGTTGAGGCCGACCTGGCGCTGCTGCGTGTTGTTCTGCAGCGATTTCTGGATCGACAATTCCTTGGCGACCTGCTGCTCGGATTGCTGGGCCTGGGCAAGATCGGAGCGTGCGCGCGCGAGATTACGCTGCAGCTCGGCCTGGATCTCCGCCTGGAGCCCCTTCAGCGAGGCCTTGGCGGCCAGCAGCTGCGGATGGCGGGCGCCGAGCGCGCTTTCGAGGCTGCCGACCGTTGCGGCCTGCTGGGCGTATTGCCGGCGAAGGTCGGTCAGGGCGGACGACGCCTGATCTTGCTGGCCATTGGCCGAAATCGCGTCTTCGAGCTTGAAGTTCACGGCCGCATCCACCCGCGACTTGGCCTCGATCGACGCCTTCTGTGCCGTGGTCAAAAGCTCGTTGAGCTGCACCAGCCGCTTGTCGGCGATCAGGTTGCCGTCGGCGGTGACCATACCATTGCTGGCCTTGTAGGTCTCGACCGCCTCTTCGGCCTGCTGCACCTCTTCGCTGAGCTCGCGCAGACGGCTGTCGAGGGCGGAATTCGTGCGCTGATAGATCGAGGAAAAGGCCTGGTTCTCTTCTTCGAGGAAGGCATCGACGAGCGCGTTGGCGATATCGGCGGAAACCCCGCCGTCAGCCGTCGTCACGGAGAGCGTCACGACATAGGAACTGGATTCCAGTTCCACCGTCGCAGCCCGCTGCAACGCCGCGACGATCGCCGTCTTGCGCGATGCCGGATCGCCGGAAACGCCGGAGAACATCGGGCTGTCCAGAAGCTTCAGCTTGTCGACCACCTGCCCGATCGCCTTCGGCGAGGTCAGGATCTTCGACTGGCTGTTGATCATCGACACGATGACATCGGGCGACGCACTGCTCTGGGCATTCGTATCGCTAAGCTCGATCTGGCGCGGGTCGAAATAGAGGCTGGTCTGCGCGGTGTATTTCCGCGGCATCGTCGGGACCAGCACGCCACAAACCACCGCAAAGAGCGCCATGAGGGCCAGGATCAACAGGCGATGGCTCCAGGCGGCGCGCATGATTGTGCCGGCATCGAGCAGCGCGACGCGGGCGTCAGGGTCGGACGCCGCTGCGACACTCTCGTGCTCTTCGACCACCGTTTCCCGCACGATCTGCGGCGGCACATCCTTCTCAGCGGATGGAAGCGGCGTCTCGGAGACCCCTGCCCGCCGCGGCACGACGGCTTGGCCACCACGCGCAAGAGAACCGTCACTCACGGAACCACGCCGCGCGGTCGTATGAATTGACAGCACGGGACTGCCCCGGCGTCTGCCCGGAAGCCCTTTCAGGTCGTCGTTTTTTCCAGCTCGGCTCATCAAAAATCCAGTCGATTCGTCGGCGGGGCCGAGTCGCGATCCGGTCTGGAATCTATTGCCTTATAGTTAACGAGACGTAACCCGAGGGGATTTCCGCCCCTTCAGCCGTCAAGCCGGCGGCAGGGTCGAGCAGGCTTTTGCATCCGGTTGTTTGCCCGGTGTCAGCGGCAAAGCGGAAAGCTGCTTGCGCTCCCCCTTCGCCGTCGGCTGCACATTGTTGATCTCCTCCGGCGACCACCAATCTCCCGCCGCCCAATAGCTGAAGCCGAGCCAGGCATCAGCGTTGTCGTCGAGCGTTCTGGTCATCGCCTTGAGGCCATCAAGACAGGCTGCGTCCTGCGATCCGCCAAACTCGCCGAGAAACCCTTTTTTGCCGGTTTCGCGCAGCCAGGCCGTGACGTCGACCAGCGCGGCATTTGCCCCCTCCGCCGCCACACAGCCGGCAGCGGTGCCCGAGGAGTCGGCGTCCAGATACTGATGAAACTCGTAGGCGTAATTGTCGATCGGGTCCTTCACGCCGCGCATGATCTCCGCATTCGAACCGCCTGGATTGTCCGCCCGCCAGCTATGCGCGCCGGTCCAGCGGGTACCCGGCACAAGAACGAGGTTGCGTGCACCGACGCTGCGGATGCCGGCGATAGTGTCGTTTGCCATGCCGAGCCATTCGGAGGCGGGAATATCGTAGGGTTCGTTCATCAGGCCGAAAAGCACATCGGGCTCGTTGGCGAATTCCGCGGCAAGGCGGATCCAGAGGTCGGCAAAGGCGAAGGCCGGCACGTCGGGCGTGCCAAGCCGGGCCTTGTCGTAATAGCCGAAGGCGTGCGGATCGAGCAGCACGGTCATCCCATGATCGCGCAGCCGCTGCACGGCCGCCTTCAGCCGGTAGACCTCGGCCGCGCTCAGCGGGCTGTTCAGCGTCGGCTGTAGGCGATCCCAAGAAAAGGGAAGCCGCACGATGTTCATGCCCTTGCCGGCAAAATAGGCGACAGTCTTTTCTGAGGGGTAGATGAAGTTCTTGCCTTCGACCCCGTCGCGGTCGCCATATTCGGCGCCCGAGAGGTTGATGCCCTTGAAGCACACGCCGGCCGCCGCCGCGGGCTGCGCTGCGACGGCGAGAGCCGCAGTAAAGAGCAGGCCGGCAAACGCATGGCAGCGTATTGTCTTTGGCGGATCGATTTCCATGGAGCGCCCCAGGGACGGGTTCTGGCAAGACATCACGACAGGCTTTTCCGTGGCAGGGCAGCGGTGCTGGCGGGTACCACCGTGGGCATCATACGCGGCGCGGTCTGTTGACGGGCATAGCCCACCAGCAGCCACATCAATCCGGCGATCTTGGCGGTGAAGACCGGCGTCGCACCGATCATCAGATTGAAGAACAGGAAGATCGGCAAAGCCTGTGCCAGCCGGCGTTGCGCGGGCGTGTCGCCCGCCGGATACAGCGACACAAACAGCCAGAAAGCAATCATCGCGAAGATCGTGCCGCCATAGATGATATAGACATAGCCGCTGTCGGCATAATACGCGGCCTTTGTGGCATAGAAGCCAAGGAAGCCGAAAACATCCATCTCGGAGACGTGGCGCATGGTCACCACGATGCGACCGTTGAGATTGTCGCCCGTCGCGTTGGGATTGAGCAGGAAGATCGCGGTGCCGGCCAGCAGGATCAGTGGCATGGTCACAAGGCTCACCAGCTTCGGCACGCGCGGGAAGACAAAATATCCGCCTACGCAGACGGCGGCAAAGGTCAGCATGGTGCGCGAGGCCGTCGTCAGCAGGATCAGCACGATGCAGGCGACAAGCCACAGTTTCATCCCGCGCTTCATCTCGTCCCAGAAGAACAGCGTGTACATCATCATCACACCGCCGAAGTTCGACAGCGATACCTGCTCCAGAAACAGCGAGGAGGCGCGGTGACCGATAAGGCCGAAGCTGAGCCGTCCCTTGAAACCGAGCGCATTGCCGAACAGACCGGTCTTATCCCATTCCGGCGGCTCCAGCCCGCGCGTTGTCAGGAAGTAATAGCCGGGCTTGAAGAGATCGGCATAGAGCGTCAGCGAGAAAATCTCGCACAGCAGCACCGCCATGACAGCCGCCAGCGACAGCAGGAAGGCGGCCTTCACCGTCGCCCGGTTCGACCAGGTGCCGAGCGTAGCGAAACAAAAGATGATCAGGATATTGCGAAAATAGTCGACGAAAACCATGCGGTTGATGGCTGACATATAGATCGCCATCACTAGCGTGAAGACGGTGAAGAGAAGAACGCCGATATCCTCCTCGTAAAGCCCTTTGCGCAGGATATAGAGAAGGCCGGCAAAGAGGATGAGGATTTCCGTCAGCGCCACATGGGCAAAACCGAGCGGCATCACGTGCGCGTTGATCAACGCGAGCACGCCATTGTAGAGCACGGAAGAAACCGCGACGGCGATTATAATAAAATCGCGCGTCTCCAAGGGTCTGTTGTCTGTCACTGCACCCGATGCCGACGAATCGCTATGCAAGCACGATAACAGAGCCGCGCATCGCAAAAAAGCGATGCCGGCTGCGAAGTCAGACTGCAATCCAAAACAACCGATACGTTTATGTTCATCGCCATAAGATTGCACGCCCCTGTACAAGGTGGTAGGAGTGCTCTGTCGCCGCACGGGGAAGGCGCGGACTGCACCAGAACGGAATGACACGCACCCGGCGACTTTGTTGCCGGGGATTGGATGCTTGCGGCGTGGTCTTGCCTTTGGGGGACAGGATATGGCAGTCGCAGGCACTGACGAAATCCGCGTCAACAGCTATGTCGACGGTGAGCAGGTCGGCTTGCGCACCGCGGTGCTGGCGGATGGCGGCTGGGTGGTGACCTGGACTTCCGAAGGCCAGGACGGATCGGAGCTCGGCGTCTATCAGCAGGCCTTTTCGCCCGATGGACAGCCGGCCGGCGCCGAAACCCAGGTCAATTCGACGATAGATAACAGGCAATTCGAGCAGAAGATCGCGCCGCTGGATGGCGGCGGCTGGGTTGTGGTGTGGCAATCCTATGGGCAGGACGGCTCCGGCAACGGCATCTACCAGCAGGTTTTTGACGCAGCGGGCAATGCGGCAGGCCCGGAAACCCGGGTCAACGGGACGGTGGCCAACAGCCAGATTTCGCCTGAGATTGCCGCCCTTCCCGGCGGCGGCTGGGTCGTCACCTGGCAGTCCTACGGGCAGGATGGCGCCGGTTGGGGTATCTACCAGCAGGCCTATGACGCCGACCATCAGCCGATCGACGCCGAGACGCGGGTCAATGTCGAGCATCGCGGCGATCAATCCGGCGCCCGTATTGCCGCTCTCGAGGACGGCGGCTGGGTGGTGATCTGGCAATCGGAAAGCCAGAACCTGGCTGGTTGGGAGATCTACCAACGGCTTTTTGCCGCCGACGGCACCATCACATCCGAAACGCGTGTCCATCTCGCGAATGCCGGAGACCAGACGGATGCGCAGATCATGCCGCTTCCGGATGGCGGATGGGTTGTCGCATGGCAATCGCCCGGCGCTTCCGGCCTTGACGTTTTCCAGCGGGTCTTCAATTCCGATGGGACGGCCCGCACCCAGGATATCCGCGTCAACAGCCACGAGGCCGGCGACCAGACCCTGCCGCAGATCACCGCGCTTACCAGCGGCGGATGGGTTGTCACCTGGCAATCCGCGGGTCAGGACGAGGAGTTCGGCACCGGCATCTACCAGCAGGTCTTCGACATCAATGGCGATGCAGTCGGCGCGGAAAGACAGGTCAACACCTATACACCTTCCGATCAGGCAGCACCGCAGATCACCACGCTTTCGGGCGGCGGATGGGTCGTCACCTGGACATCCTTCCAGCAGGACGGCGATGGCGGAGGCGTCTATCAGCAGGCCTTCAACGCTGATGGCGAGGCCATCGGCGGCGAAATCCGCGTCAACATTTATATGGCCGGAAGCCAGCTCTTGCCCGAAGTAAGAGCGCTTGCAAACGACGCCTGGGTCGTCGTCTGGGAATCCGGGGACCAGGATGGCTCCAACAAGGGTGTCTACCAACGCATCTTCTGGATCAACGATGCGCCGACGGCAAAGGCAATTCCACAGCAGACTGCGACAGAGGAGCAAGCCTTCAGCTTCACGCTTGCGGCAGATACGTTCAAGGATCCGGATACGTTCGACACCTTCATCCGCAGCGCCAAACTGACGAGCGGAGCATCGCTTCCCGCCTGGCTGCATTTCGATCCGGCGACGGGAAAATTTTCCGGAACGCCTGGCAATGACGATGTCGGCACCCTGCTCATCCGCGTGACGGCGACCGATACGAGCGGCGCAACCGGGTCGACGGTTCTCAAGCTCCTCGTGCAGAACGTGAACGACGACCCGCAGGTCGCGGCTGCTATACCCGCGAAGACCGCGACCGAGGACAAGGCGTTTTCCTACACCATTCCCTCGGGCACCTTCATCGATCCCGACAAATCCGACGTGCTCACCTATAGCGCGAAGCTCGCAAACGGCAGTGCCCTGCCCGGTTGGCTCACCTTCAATGCCACGACACGCACCTTTTCCGGCACGCCCGACAACGACGCCGTCGGTACCCTCAACATCCGCATGGTCGCCACGGACTTGAGCGGGCGGACGGCGCAAACCACCTTTACGCTCACCGTCGCCAATGTGAACGACGCCCCTCAGGTCGCCACCACCATTCCGGCACGGGTTGCGACCGAGGACAAGGCCTTTTCCTACACCATTCCCTCGGGCACCTTCATCGATCCCGACAAATCCGACGTGCTCACCTATAGCGCCAAGCTCGCAAACGGCAGCGCCCTGCCCGGCTGGCTCAAATTCAACGCCGCCACCCGCACCTTCTCCGGCAGGCCCGACAACGGCGCCGTGGGCACTCTGATCATCCGCATGGTCGCCACGGACTCGAGCGGAAGCACGGCGCAAACCACCTTCACGCTCACCGTCGCCAATGTGAACGACCGGCCAACGCTGCCTGCAACCTTCGCTGCTGCCACCTTCGAGAATGCGCCCCTGGCCATCGATGTCTTGTCGCGCGCGCATGATGACGACGGCGACGTGCTCAAAGTCACCGCCGCATCCGTCCGCTCCGGTTTCGGCAGCGTATCCATCACCAAGGACGGCCGGTTGCTGTATGATCCGACGCTTGCCGCCAACCAGAATATCGGCACCGGCGAGGCCAAGGCCGTCGTCATCCGCTATACGGTTTCCGATGGTAAGGGCGGCACAGCGACGGGCGATATCACCCTGACGGTCAAAGGCATTTCGCCTGATATCTTCAAGGGCGGTGCGGGCAACGACATGCTGCGCGGCAGCAAGGACGGCGACATTCTCTATGGCTATGCCGGCCATGATACGCTCGATGGCGGCGCGGGCGCCGATCGACTCTATGGCGCGACCGGCAACGACACCTACATCATCGACAATCTGAAGGACGTAACGGTTGAAAACGCCAATGAAGGCATCGACCTCATCAAGGCCTCCGTCAGCTGGACTCTTGCCGCAAACACCGAGAACCTGACGCTGACGGGCACGGCCCGCATCAACGGAACGGGCAACACGCTGGCAAACAAGCTGATCGGCAATGCTGGCAACAACGTGCTCGACGGGCGCGCCGGCGACGACACGCTGACGGGCGGCCGAGGTGCCGATTCCCTCTATGGCGGAGCGGGCAAGGATATCTTCGTGTTCCTCACCACAGCGGATTCCACCCTCGCGGCGAGCGGGCGCGACACGATTTTCGACTTTACCAAGGGCGACAGGATCGACCTGCGCTCCCTCGATGCGAACCTGAAGATCGCCGCCGATCAGGCTTTTGTCTTCATCGGCACGGAGAAATTTCACAAGAAGGCAGGCGAGCTGCGTTACGACAAGGCGCTCTCCGGCACCTATATTTACGGCGATACGAATGGCGACGGCCTTGCCGACTTCGCCATCCATCTCGACGACCCCATCGTCCTGGCGAAGGGTGATTTTCTGCTCTAGCTTCCCGCCGTTTCCAGCGCCTCCCAGCTTTCGTCCATGGCATAGGTCGGCGACAGAAACGGGATTCCGATATGGCCATAGCGCACGGAAAGCTGCCCCTCGGCCGTCTCCTCGTCCACCTTGGCAATCTTGGCGAGATAGATGACGGAGGCAAGGCCCGTGCGGTCGGCACCCGACCGGCAATGAATGAGGATCGGCCGCGGCGCATCCTTCAGGATCGCCACGAGCCGCGCCGCGCCGTCCGCGTCCAGGTGCTGGTCGGCGACCATCGGGAAATCGACGAGCCCGATGCCCAGGCGTTTTGCCGTTGCCGCCTCCTCGTCGTACCAGGCCTCCTTTTCGTGCCGGCCGCGCAGGTTGATGATCGTGCGGATGCCGTAGCGTCCGGCATAGCCTGTGATGTCGGCGGCCGTTGGCTGGTTCGAGCGATAGACCTCGCCCGGCACGACGGCTGCGAAATTGCCCGTCAGTTGAATACTCACGAGATAGCTGCCAATCGCCACAGCGCCGATGCCGAGGAAGAGCATCGCCTTTTTGAGAAAACCGTTCATCTGCGATCCTGCCGTTGTTGGCGGCAAAATCGATGATGTGGCTGACAGGGCGCTGAACGTCAGTCAGGCCGGCGTAGCGCCGCCACATGCATGGACCGGCGCAGCGAAAAGCCGATCGTCTCGTAAAGACCGATGGCGGCCGTATTGCTGGCAAAGGCATGCAGGTAGGGCTGTGCGCCGGCCTCCACGATCTTAGCGGCGACATGAAGCGACAGGCGCCGCGCATAGCCCTTGCCGCGATGATCGGGATGGGTGCAGACGCCGCTGAGCTCGGTGTAGTCAGGCTGCTTCATGCGCTCGCCTGCCATGGCGACGATGCGCCCACCCTCGCGCACACCCCAGAAACGGCCGAGCGCCTGCGATTTCAGTGAAAACGGACCGGGCTTGGTGAGCGTGGCGAGCGCCATCATCTCCTCGGCATCATCAGCGCCGAGCGCCACGATGGCTTCGTCCGGCGCGACGGCCGGAACATGTTGCGCGATCATCTGCACCGCCTCCGTGGCGACCAGCGTTTCAAAGCCGGAGGGCGGCAGGACAGGATCGGCCTGGAGAAAATAGAGCGTTTCACCGGGCCGCACGAGGGGCGCGAAATCGACCGCGGCCTGCGGCGTGTCCTCCGCCGTTCCCGCAAGCGACAGGAACCCCGGTGCATAGCGGCGAGCAAGGCCGTCACCTTCGGCAAGCGGTGCATGGACGGTTGAAAGCGCGCTCCAGATCGGCCGGTCGAGCAAGGTGTTCATGGGCGGTTTCCCTCCTTATCGCGGGCGCGGCGGTGCAGCGGCTTTTCCTGCAAGGAATCCTCCATCTGATCGAGCCGGTCGAGAAGGCTGCCATCGAGGGCGTCGCAGACCTCGCGCACCGCTGCCTCGATCGCCGGCCAGATTTCCCGTTTCGAACGGGCGATCAGCGCCGCCCCTTCCAGTGTCAGCGAGAGACGGCGAATGCGCTGGTCGCCCTTTTCCTTACGTGCGGTGAGGTAGCCGGCCTCCGCCAGCAGGCCCGCCGCACGGGTGACACCCGGCTGGGTAACGCCGAGCGCCTCCGAGAGCTCGCCGATGGACAGCGGCCCCAGCCGATCGATGGCTGCCAGCAACGGGTACTGCCCGGCCTGCAGATCCACGTCCATATGTTCCATGATGCGCTGGGTATCCGCCTGCACCTGCTCGCCGATACGCTTCAGGCGACTGCCGAGGCAGAGATAGCCGAGCGCTCTTACAATATCGTCCGTCATAACTTCATTCCCATTTATATAACAAGTTATATTACTGCTTATGCGACTCGTCAAGACGTACCCGGCTTGACGATTGCCGCACGACGCGTATGCCTTCCCACACAGTGCTTGAGAAAAGGCCAGCGCCCATGGACGCAACGATCTATCACAATCCGAAATGCGGCACCTCGCGCAACACGCTGGCGCTCATCCGCAATGCCGGCCTGGAGCCGAAGGTCATCGACTATCTCGCGACCCCGCCATCCAAGACGGAGCTGTCGGCAATAATCGCAGCGGCAGGACTGACCGTCCGCGCGGCGCTGCGCGAGAAAGACACGCCCTATGCATCGCTCGGCCTTGCCGACCCTGCCCTCTCCGACGATGCCCTGCTTGACCACATGATCGCCCAACCGATCCTCATCAACCGGCCCTTCGTCGTGACGCCGCTGGGCACACGGCTCTGCCGGCCGTCCGAAAAGGTGCTGGACATCCTTCCGGACACACACAAAGGCCCCTTCGCGAAAGAAGACTGCGAGAAGGTCATTGGCGAAGACGGTAAGCGTCTGGTCTAAGACTGCTCACACCTCGGCGGGCAGCCTGTTGACGGCAAGCCCGAACGCCCTGCGCAGCCGGGCCTCGCTTTGCCGCGCGAAATCCTGTGCCATGCGCCGCCCCCGCTGCGCATCGCGCGGCGGCAACGGGCCGGCGAGGCGCAAGGCGACACCCTCCGCCGTCGCGGCGACATGCGGGATGTTTTCGATGACCGCGAGGCGGTGCGCCAACGATCCCTCCCGCACGACGACGGGAATGCCGAGCTGCGCTGCCCGCCCCAGGACCCCGGTGGCGTGATCGCCTGACGGCGGATAGAGGCACCAGACCGCATCGCTCGCCGCATAGGCGCCGAGCAGCTCGGCATCCGAGAGGGCCCTATCGACCACCACCCCGCCCGCCGCGCGGAACGCGTCGGCGCAATGGGCCAGTCCCCGTTCCACCCGGCCGCAAGCGATGAAGCGGAAACGGTCGCGCAGCGCCGCACAACATCCATAACTTTCACTGAAAAGTGCAAACCCCTTGCGCGCGCTTTGCCGGCCAAGGGACGTCAGGACCAGACGGTCACCCGGCTGCCGTTCGCGCCGCAGGTGGTCCACCGCCTCACGCTCTTCATCCCTCAGATCCCAGAGTTCGATATCGTAAATCCAGTCCTTTGCAACGAAAGCGGCAGCCGGAAGCACCGTGAAGGGAAGGATCGTCAGCGTCTGAACCGCATCCAGCCGCTTGAGCCCGTGCAGCAGTCTGCGCTTGATCCGGCAGCGCCAGCGCTTCGACGCCACAAGCGGCAGGGGACGCAAGAGCAATCCCGCCGTCCGCCTGCCAATGGCCGCGCGCAACAGGCAGAGGACGAGATAGGACAGGAAAGCCTCCTCGATCATCAGGAAAAGCACGGGGCCGCGCGACAGAAGGATCTCACCCAGACCAGCCCGCCGGGCACCGAACAACCGCTCCAATGTGCGAAGATAGGCCGGCCGGCGCCCGGCTGGCGTGGCGCCGTAAACACGGAGCGGTTCGGGGCGCTGCGCCGGCCGAGCCGTCCACGCCCAACGGAACCAGTTGTTTGCCGGCTTCCGTCCGTCTTCTGCCGCCAGATCCGTTCGCACAGACGGACCTGCTGCGACCGGCTCATCTGTGCCTGCCCGCATGGGTCTTCCCCCGAAGATGACTGCAAAGCGTTCCGTGCTCATCTGCCCGGAAAGACGTTTCTTGCCGCAGGCGCAATTGCGCCCGCGCGTTCTCAAATCCGCATGCGCGTCGGGTCGAAAACCACCCGGAAACACAACCTAATCGTTAATAATATTAACCTTAGCGTGCTTATTTGAGAATACAAGCGGGGGCATGCAACCTCGCGTCACGTTTTGAAAACGCGATGGACATCCGCAGAGAGATTTGTGAGCCACCCTACCCCATCGCTTGCCGCTCCAGCGCCGAGGGTTCATAAAGGCCGGGAACCGACCGCCAGGGACCAAGGATGAACCTCAAGGAATTTGCCGCTCGCATCGGCCTGTCCCAGACGACGGTAAGCCGTGCAATGAGCGGATATCCGGAGGTGAAACCCGAGACGCGCACCCGTGTGCTGGACGCCGCCGAACGGCTGGGCTATCGGCCGAACAACAGCGCGCAGCGATTGGCAACCGGCCGGGCCGGCGCGATCGGCATCGTCTTTCGGGGCGGTGGGCGGTTTGGGCCGCATTCCAGCGAATTCATGGGCGGCCTTTCGACACGGCTTCAGAAAGACGGCATCGATATTCTCGTCTCGACCGTCGAGACGGACGAGGACGAGGCCGCCGCCTATCGAAGGCTCGCGGCCAGCAAGCGCGTGGATGCGGTGATCGTGCATACGCCCGCCTGCACGGATGCCCGCATCGCGCTTCTGCAAACACTCGGCCTGCCCTTCGTGGTGCACGGGCGCAGCGAGGCCAAAAAACCCTTCGCCTTTCTCGACATCGACAATTTCGGCGCCATCGAAACGGCGACCCGCCACCTTGCCGATCTCGGCCACCGCCGCATCGCTCTGATCAACGGCGACACCGTCAGCACCTATGCGCGCGACCGGAGCGACGGTTTTCACGCGGCACTTGCCGCTCGCGGCCTGCCGTTCGATCCCGATCTGACAGGCCATGGCGAATTCACCGACGAGACCGGTTTCCGTCTGATGCAGGCCTTCCTCACCCTGCCCGCCCCGCCCACCGCGGTCATCGCGGGCTCGATGATGTCGGCGCTCGGCGCCATGCGGGCGATCCGTATTGCGGGACTGACCGTCGGGCACGACGTTTCGCTCATCGCCCATGACGATGTGTTCCCCTATCTGAGCCCAGACAATCTCGTGCCCGGTGTCACCACGACGCAATCGCCGATCCGCGCGGCGGGCGAGCGGATCGGCGACATGGTCTTGCAGCTGTTGCAGGGGAAAGCGGTCGAGACCTTGCAGGAGGTATGGCCCGTCGAGTTCATCATCCGCGGCTCGACAGGTCCGGCGCCGGGCTGATCTCAGACCTTCATTTCCCGGCGCTCCTTCTCGGTCTCGATGGCGAGATCGAGGATTTTTTGCAGTTCCGCGGCATGGCGGAAGCCGGGCTCGACCTGTTCGCCGGCCGCAACCGCCGCCGCGAAACGCTGGTAGTTCGTCGGCACCGTGCCGGCGTCGAGATCGCGCCATATGGCCTTTTCGACATCCTCGCCCAGGCAGCCGCGCAACTGCGAACCCTCGGTCGAATGGATGACCTCCAGCGCGCCCTTGTCGCCATGCATGCGCAGGCGAAGTTCGTTGAGATGGCCCGTCGCCCAGCGGCTGGAATGGATGACACCGAGCGCGCCATTGGCGAAATCGACGGTCATGGTGAAGCTGTCATTGGCATCGAGATCATATTCGCCGATGCGATTGTCCGGCGCCTTGTCGAAGGCTTTCATCCGGGCGAAGACATGTTCCACATCGCTGCCGGCACCGTAGCTCGCAAAGTCGAGAATATGGATGCCGACATCGCCGAGCACGCCGTTTGAGCCATGCCGGGTGGATAGCCGCCAGAGCCATTGGCTTTCCGTGGCCCAGTTGCCCCAGGCCTTGGAGACGAGCCAGCTTTGCAGATAAGACGCCTCGACATGGCGCACGCGACCGATCTCGCCCGCCAGCACCATTTCGCGTGCCTTCTGCAAGGGCGCGACGTTGCGGTAGGTGAGGTTCACCATCGTGACAAGGCTGGAAGTCTCGGCTGCGCGCGCCATCTCGTCGGCCTTGGCGTAGTTTTCCGCCAGCGGCTTTTCGCACATGACATGTTTTCCCGCCGCCAGCAGCGCCAGCGTCGTCGGGTGGTGCGCGCGGTCGGGCGTCACATTGGTCGCCGCGTCGAAATCGCCCCAGGCGATCGCCTCTTCCAGCGAGGTGAAGACGTTGGGAATGCCGTGTGTCTCGGCGAAGGCTTTCGCCCGCGACGGATCGACATCGACCGCGCCGACCAGTTCGACGCCGTCGATTGCGGCAAAATGCTGGGCATGGCTGTTGGCCATGCCGCCGGTTCCAAGAACGAGAAGACGCATGAAAACCTCAGCGATATCCGGCTTCGCCGGCCTGGTGGAGTCTCGGGCCGCGCTCGACGATCGGCTCCAGCGCCGCTTCGACGGGTACGTTCGGTGCGTCATGGATCGCCGTATAGGTACCCTGCGGGTTGAAGGCCCATTTCACGCCGTTGACCAGCACCTTCTGCACATTGGCATCGTGGTAGGTCGGATAGGTCTCGTGGCCGGGACGGAAATAGAAGATGTTGCCCGCACCGCGACGCCAGGTCAGGCCCGAGCGGAAAACTTCACCGCCGGCAAACCACGAGATGAACACCGTCTCCAGCGGTTCGGGAACGGAAAACTGCTCGCCGTACATTTCCTCGTTTTCGAGAACGAAATTGTCGCCGAGGCCTTCAGTAATCGGATGGCGCGGATTGATGTTCCACAGACGCTCGCGCTCGCCGGCCTCGCGCCATTTCAGCGCGCAGGGAGTGCCCATCAGTCTCTTGAAGATCTTCGAGAAATGGCCGGAATGCAGCACGAGCAGGCCCATGCCCTCCCAGACGCGCTTTGCGACACGCTCGACCACCGCATCATCGACGGCACCGTGATCCTTGTGGCCCCACCAGAGAAGCACGTCCGTCTCGGCAAGGCGCGCTTCCGTCAGGCCGTGTTCCGGTTCCTGCAAGGTCGCGGTCTTCGCCGAAATTGCGGGGTCCGTGTTCAGCGCGTCAGCGATCGTGTTGTGCATGCCGTTCGGATAGATCGAGCGGACGATCTCGTTCGTCTGCTCGTGGATGTTCTCACCCCATACGATGGTCCGGATTGCCATGGGTCTTTACCTCTCGAAGCCGTAAAATTGAAAGCGGTTTCAATTCTGCGGAATCGATAAGGCCGGTCCCCACTTTTTGCAAGCGGGGTCCGTTTCGATTCCAGCCTCTTTCAATGAAATGTCGACTTGGAGAAAAGGTTCAGCACGAGAACGCCAGCAATGATCAGCCCCAGACCGGCAATGGCGGCGAAATCGAGCTTCTGACCGAAGACGAAATAGCCGACGGCCGAGATCAGCACGATGCCGAGGCCGCTCCAGATCGCATAGGCGATACCAACAGGCACGTAGCGCAGGCTCCACGACAGGAAGAAGAAAGCGATGGCGTAGCAGACGACCATCATCGTGGTCGGTACGACGCGGGTAAAGTGCTGTGCGGCCTGCATGGCGGAGGTGCCGAGCACTTCGAAGACGATGGCGACGACGAGGACGGCATAGACGGTGGTGAGGTTCATGGGTCTGTCTCCGGCGCGGGGGCGCCCAAAAAATCCGGTCAGAGGCGTGAGATCGCCAGTAGCTTGTCCATCATCGCGGCGCGCGTTGCAGCATCCATGCTCGGCGAGCCCAGGAGATCGGCAAGCCAGAGACCATCCACCGCATAGCGCACCAGCATGGCATCGAGCGTGGAGTCCGTGCCGACATTCTCCGAGAGATGGCGATCCACCCATTGTCGCCAGCGTTCGCGCAGATGCGGCTCGGAAATCAGCGCGATCGTCAGCACCTGCCACTTCTCGCCATCCGCCAGGCCCTCGGGCTGGAAGAACACCGCGATATAGGCGCGGGTGAAGCGGCCCTTCGGCTCGGGGTCGTCGCGCATCTTCTCCGCCAGCGCCTGGTCAAGCTTGTCGGTGAGATCGGCGAAGAGGCCATCGAGCAACGACAGCTTGTTGGGAAAGTGATGCAGCAGCCCGCCCTTGCTGACCCCTGCGGCCTGCGAGACCGCGTCGAGCGTCACGCTTCCCGGCCCCTTCTCCAGCGACAGTTTCGCCGCGACCTCCAGCAGTTGCTGGCGGACGGCTTCGGGGTGTTTCTTGCGGTGATGTGCCTGGCTCATTCATAAAACATACCGTCTGGACGGTTTCTTGTCAATGAGCGGAAATACCGGCCTTTGACACGCTTCGTCGCACCGGGCTGGCGCGGCATTGCCTGCGGCAGACCACGGCGCTAAGACCTGAACCATGACGGAGACGAACGAGAACCAGAGCCAACAGGGCGAGACGGTCACGCTTTACGAGGCGATCGGCGGCGATGCGGCTGTGCGTGCCCTGACGCGCCGCTTCTACGAACTGATGGACACATTGCCGGAAGCCGCGCGCTGCCGCGCCATTCACCCACCGAATCTTTCCGGCAGCGAGGAAAAGCTCTACGAATATCTGACGGGCTGGCTCGGAGGTCCGCCGCTCTATAAGGACAAACGCGGCCACCCCATGCTGCGCCGCCGCCATTTCGCGGCTCCGATCGGCCCGGCCGAGCGTGACGAATGGCTGCTCTGCTTCGTGCGGGCGCTGGAAGAAACTGTGCCGAGCGAAGGGCTGCGCAAGATCATTCTCGAGCCCGTCACGCGGCTCGCGCATCATATGCAGAACCAGGAATAGGAAGCCCCATGTCGTTTTCGCTACGCTCCGCCAGCCTTCTCGTCGCCGGCCTGATGGGGCTGACGGGCGTCGTCACCGCGGCTGCCGCTTCCCATGGTAGCGACCCGCGCCTGATGGCCGGCGCCTCCGCCATGTGCATGGCCCATGCGCCAGCGCTGATCGCGCTCTATGCCGCGTGGCCGTCAATGCGTGCGGCACCCTTCGCCGCTATCCTGCTGGCGCTCGGCACGGCGCTTTTCGCCGGAGACCTCGTCTTCCGCCATTCGACGGGATACGGGCTCTTCCCGATGTCGGCCCCGACGGGCGGCGTGATCATGATGGCGGGCTGGCTGGTGGTCACGCTCGCACCGTTCCTGCCGAAAAAAGACGGCTGAGACGAACCTCAGGCACCTTCGACGACGCTGAAACCTTCGAATTTCGGCGGGCCGAGATAGATGGCCTTGTTGTCGGCGGCATTCTTGTGCGCCTGCCGAAAATTCTCCGATTTCGTCCAGGCGACGAAGTCCTCCTTGCTCGCCCAGACCGAATGGGAGGCGAAGAGGGTAAAGCCTTCCTCGGCATTGGTATCGCCCCGCAGCAGGTGGAAGGACTGGAAGCCCGGCATTTCGGCCAGGCTCGAATCCCGCCCCTTCCAGATGGCCTCGAAAGCCTCTTCGTGGCCGATGGCAATCCGGAAGCGGTTCATGGCGAAGAACATGGGAAGACCCTGCGGTTAGACGGAATCCCGCCGTATCAGGCGCGGTGCCGGGAAGGCTACGACATTGTCGTTGCGCGCTTCAAGTCCATTCAGCCCCTCGAAACTCGCCGCCCGCACCGGCGGGCGGGCGCTCGCCAGCGGAAATTCCGTGACATTCTCGCTTGCCAGCATGTCCGCGCGGCGGGTCAGGAGGGCATACAATTCCGGCACCAGGCCGTCGCCGTTCTGTGCGGCCAGCTTGTGCAGGCCGATCATCATGAAGGCTTCGGGTCTTTCGTCACTCACTGCGCAGTGTCTCCCTGGCTCATGCTCTGCAGGGCGCGCTCGAAGGAGGATTTGCTGCCGTTGCGCAGCGGCACGAAGGCCTTCTCCCACTTCTTGCAGCCCGTCTTCACGCGGATGCAGGCATCATGGCTGATACAGTCGATGGGGCAGAAGACGCAGTCGACCGAGGGCAGCACGTTGTCGATACGCGACACCGCCTCGCGCAGGCCGCCGTCGTGGTGGATAAGGTTGGCGCCGTAGGAACTGGCGATCTGGCGCAGATGCGCCACCTGGCAATCCCGGCCGCCGACATAGAGAAAGCTGCGCCCTTCGAGCCCCGCCTTGGCATCGGCCTTGTCGTCGGTTTCTGCCTCACGGCGGGCCTGCTGCTGCCTGTGCTTCTCGCGCATTGCCTTCCTCTCCGCTTCGCCGGTCCGGCGCTTGACTTTGCTGACTTCGACACTGCGCGGCGCTTGCACCGCCTTCACTTCGACAGGCACAGCCGCTTGAACGGCCGGTGCGACCACGGGGGCATTCTGCGCTGCCGCCGCCATCTGCTTCTTCAGCGCATTGAGCTGACGCTCCAGATCGGCGATCCGCCGGTCGCGCTCGGCAATCGCCGCTTTCAGGACCGCTTCGATGCGGCCAGCCGTCATTCCATTCATGCAGCATTCCCCTTTGGAACTCCGCATCGACGGAGCCTCAGTTCGGCTGCAACCTACAAAACATGAGTTTAAGAGTAAAGTATAAACATGACCATAAAAGTCATATTTTAGCGCAAAAAATTCCCACCTGAACGTGCCGGGCGGGAATGAAGGTCTCAGTTGAAGACGATCGGTACGTTGAACGCCCAGGACGAGCGTCCGGCAGCCTCCGGAATCTTCGCGAAGGGTGCGGCGCGCTGCACCGAATCGAGGGCCGCCCGGTCAAGTGCTGCGCTGCCGGAGCTGCGCGCGACGCGAATGCCGCTCGCCTGCCCGCCGGAGCTGACGGTGAAGCTCACCACCACGCTGCCGCGCTCGCCACCCGAAACGCGCTTCTTGGCGCGATTGATCTTGTTGCGCACCTTGCCCGGATAGTTGCCGACAGCAGCATTGCCGGCCGATGAGGAATTGCCCTTCTTCTGGCCGCCGACGGCCGCGCTCTTTACATCTGCCGAGCCATCGACCTCGCCGCGCGTGGCGTTCTGCTTGGCCTTGCCCTTCTCTCCGGCTTTCTTGACCGGCTTTTCCTTCGGCTTCTTGCGCTCGACCTTTTTGACCGGCTCTTCCTTCTTCACCTCGGGAACCGGCTTGATCTCCTCTTCAGGCTCGATCTCAGGCTTGATCTCGGGAACCGGAACAGCGGCGATCTCCACCTCGGCGGAGGGGACGATCAGTTCCTGCACCGGCTCGGATACGACGGGATCGATCGGCGAAACGATCTCAGTCGTCTCGGACTGGATCTCGGTCGGCTGGATTTCCGCGACTTCCTGCGGCTCGGGCTCGGTGACGTCAGGCTCGATCGTCTCGGGCTTGATGACATCCTCGGGATTGCCGGATTCCACGGCCTCGAAGGCGCCATTGCCCAGCATCGCCACTTCCGCGACGACGCCACCGGCAATCAGAGCCTGCTCCTCGTCAGGCGCCGGCGCCATGGTCAGGATGGCTGCCGCCGTTGCGTGGGCCACCAGGGAAAGCACACCGCCGCCGACCCAAAGCCACTTGCTACCAGACATCGTACTCACCCGTCATTCCGTTTACGCATTCGGCGCGTCCTGCGCCCGAGAGTGTCAGCCTTCCAGGCCGGCCGCCGCCTTGCTGCCCGTGACGATGCCATCCATGCAGCGCCCCTTCTCCACGCCCGCACCCTCGCAGACCGGGGCATCGTTGATCAGCAGGTTCTTCACGCCCTCGCACTTGATGCCCGGCACGTCGAACTGGCGCACCTTGGACTTGCCGGCCGGCAGGTCGCGGAAATCAAGCAGCGCCAGGCGCTCGACCGTGCCCTTGTCGTTGAAGATGACGAATTCGAAGGAGACCTTGGAAAGATCCTGCGCCAGCCCGTTGCCGGCGACGAAGGTGAAGAGGCAACCCTTCTGCGAGCTCGCCAGTGCATTCAGCTCCACATCCAGCCCCTTGGCGGCCGAAGCCTCCTCAGCACCAGCGCCGGAAACGGCGGCAACGGACAGGAGGGCGGAAAGCAGAAGCGTGCGCACGGTCATGGGGGTCGCCTGTTCGAATACGGTTCGGGTGCCGGCCGACGGTCACGGCCACGATCATCACCGGCGCGTCGGAAGAATTAACATGAGTTTTACGCACCGGTATTGCGTGCATAGATAAATATGAGTAATGAAGTCAAGATAGTAATTGCCAATTTCCCGGCAAACCACTGTTCCGCCTCGATAATTTTCCAGCGGAAAAGATTGGATATGGGAAGGCACCCTGTATTGCGACGAAGGCCGAGCCCATGACCGAAACGACACGACCGACCCCCGCCGAAATCCGCGCCTTCCGCGCCGAGAACCCCAAGATGCGCGAGCGCGACATCGCCGCCCAGCTCAACATCTCGGAAGCCGCGCTCGTCGCGGCCGAAGTCGGCCTGACCGCGATCCGCATCGATGCCGATGCCAACCGCTTCCTCGAGCGCTCCGAGGCGCTCGGCGAGATCATGGCGCTGACCCGCAACGAGAGCGTCGTGCACGAGAAGATCGGCGTTTTCGAGAAGATCACCACCGGCAAACATGCCTCGATCGTGCTCGGCGAAAACATCGACCTGCGCATCTTCCCCGGCACCTGGGCGCATGGCTTCGCCGTCACCAAGACGGATGGTGATCAGGTTCGCCGCAGCCTGCAGTTCTTCGACAAGGCCGGCATGGCCGTGCACAAGGTGCATCTGCGCCCCGCCTCCAATCTCGAAGCCTATGAGGCGATCGTCGCCGACTTCCGCCTGGAAGACCAGTCGCAGGATTTCGTCGAAATCCTCCCCAACAAGGTCGAGGAGACCGGCCCGGTCGACGTCGCGGCGTTGCGCGAAAACTGGGCGGCGATGACCGATACGCACCAGTTCTTCGGCCTGCTGCGCAAGCTGAAGATCGCCCGCCAGGATGCCGTGCGCAGCGTCGGCGAGGACTTTGCCCATGAAGTGCGCGCGGATGCCGTCGGCGATCTCCTGCGCGGTGCCGCCGAGCGCGATGCCGACATCATGTGCTTCGTCGGCAATCACGGCACGATCCAGATCCACACTGGCACCGTGAAGAACATCCAGCCGATGGGCCCGTGGCTCAACGTGATGGACCCGACCTTCCACATGCACCTGCGCATGGAACACATCGCCGAGTGCTGGGTGGTGCGCAAGCCGACCGTCGACGGTTTTGTCACCTCGCTGGAAGCCTATGACGCCAGCGGCGAGATGATCATCCAGTTCTTCGGCAAGCGGAAGGAAGGCATGACCGAGCGCGCCGACTGGCGCGAGATCCTCGACAGCCTGCCGCGTCCCGACAGCGTCGCTGCCTAAAAAGGATTAGACCATGAGCAAGAGCTTCGATTTCCGCCGCGCCCGCCCGTGGGAACTGGCGCTGACCGTCTTCGCCCTCTCCGCCCCCCTGCTCCTGCCGCTCGCCGCCCCCGGCGCCGGCGGCTTCATCCGCAAGGCGGGTGCCGAGGACATGCAGAAGGTCGACAGCTCGAAGCTCGTGGCGATCGGCGGCGCGGTGACGGAAATCGTCTACGCGCTCGGCGAAGGAGGCCGGCTGGTCGCGCGCGATTCCACCAGTACCTTCCCCAAGGAAGCGCTGAAGCTGCCCGATGTCGGCTACATGCGCCAGCTCTCGCCGGAGGGCGTCATCGCCGTCAACCCGACCGCGATTCTCGCCGTCGAAGGCAGCGGCCCGCCGGATGCGCTGACCGTGCTGAAGAGCGCCGGCATTCCCTTCGAGACCGTTCCGGAAGGCTATGACCGCGCGGCGATCCTGAAGAAGATCGACGTCGTCGGAAAATTCCTCGGCGTGGAAGACAAGGCTAGAGAATTGGAAGCGCAGGTCGGCACCGATCTGGATGCGGCCATTGCCGATGCCGCCAAGCGGCCGGAGAGCGAGCGCAAGCGCGTGCTGTTCATCCTCTCCTTCCAGAACGGCCGGGTGATGGCGGCGGGCAGCCACACGGCGGCCGACGGCATTGTCGGCCTTGCCGGCGCGATCAATGCGACGGAAGGCGCTTTCGACGGCTACAAGCCGCTGACCGACGAGGCGATCATCAAGGCCAAGCCCGATGTCGTCATGGTCATGACCCGTCCCGGTGCCGGCAGCAGTGATGCGGAAATCCTGGCGCACCCCGCCATCTCCGTCACGCCGGCCGCCGCCAACAAGGCGATCCTGCGCATGAACAGCCTGCACCTCCTGGGCTTCGGCCCGCGCACGGCCTCCGCCATCCGCGATCTCAACAAAGAACTCTACGGCAATGTCTCTCAATGATGCCGTGCGCGGCGATAGCGCGCGCGGTCTTTCCCTGATGCGCGCCGTCCAGTCATCGGCTGCCGGCGACCGAACGGCGATCGCCCGCCTGACGCTCGCCGTCCTGATGCTCGCCTCGATCCTGTCGCTGGCGCTGTCCATTGCGACCGGCGCCTCCGATGCTTCAGCGATCAACGTGATCGGCGCGCTGTTCAGCGGCGCGGAGGAGACGGCGCTCAGCCTGCGTGATCGCATCATCGTCGTCGATATCCGCATGCCCCGCGCACTGCTCGGTTTCCTGATCGGTGCGGCGCTGGCCATGTCCGGCGCCGTCATGCAGGGCCTGTTCCGCAATCCGCTCGCCGATCCCGGCCTCGTCGGCATCTCCTCCGGCTCGGCGCTCGGCGCGGTGCTGATGATCGTGCTCGGTGCAAGCCTGCCAGCCGGCCTGATGCTGACGCTCGGCGCCTTCGCCCTGCCGCTCGCCGCCTTCATCGGCGGCCTCCTGACGACGCTGCTGCTCTACCGCATCGCCACGCGCAGCGGGCAGACCTCCGTCGCGACCATGCTGCTTGCCGGTATCGCGATCGCCGCCCTTGCCGGCGCCGTCACGGGCATCCTCATCTACATGGCCGATGACAAGCAACTGCGCGACATCACCTTCTGGAGCCTCGGCTCGCTCTCAGGCATGACCTGGGCAAAACTCTTCGCCGCCGGGCCGATCATCCTGCTTGCCCTCCTCGTCGTGCCCTTCCTGTCGCGCGGGCTGAACGCCATCACGCTCGGCGAGGCGGCAGCCTTCCATATGGGCGTGAAAGTGCAGCGGCTGAAATATATCGCCGTCGTCGCGGTTGCCGGTGCAGTCGGCGCCTCGGTCGCCGTCAGTGGCGGCATCGGCTTCGTCGGTATCGTCGTGCCGCATCTCCTGCGCATCGTCATCGGCCCGGATCATCGCTACCTGCTGCCGGCCTCCGCCCTGTTCGGCGGCGTGCTGATGCTGGGCGCCGACATGCTGGCCCGCACCATCGTCGCCCCCGCGGAATTGCCGATCGGCATCATCACCGCGCTCGCCGGTGCGCCCTTCTTCCTCTGGGTCCTACTGCGCGACCGCACGCGCAACGGCTGGTAGGCTTTAATGATCACCGCAAAGAACCTCACGGTCGCCCTGTCCGGCAAAACCATCGTGCATGGCGTGTCGCTCACCGCCAAGGCCGGCGAACTCACCGCCATCGTCGGCCCCAACGGCTCCGGCAAGACGACGACGATGAAGGCGCTGGCCGGCGAACTGCCGAGCAAGGGCGAGATCACCATCAACGGCCACGTGCTCGGCGCGCTCGAACCCTGGCAGCTCGCCGTCAAGCGCGCCGTGCTGCCGCAGGCGGCGACCATCGCCTTTCCCTTCACCGTGCGCGAGATCGTGCGCATGGGCCTCACCGTCGGCCCGAACCGCCATGCCGAGCGCATCGAGGCCATCACGGCCGAGGCACTTGCCGCCGTCGACCTCTCGGGCTTTGCCGGCCGGTTCTACCAGGAGCTTTCCGGCGGCGAGCAGCAGCGGGTGCAGCTTGCCCGCGTGCTCTCGCAGATCTGGGAGCCCGTGCTCGACGGTGAGCCCTGCTTCCTGATGCTCGACGAGCCGGTCTCCGCCCTCGACATCCGCCACCAGCTCACCATCATGACGCTCGCCCGGCGCTATTGCGAAGGCGGCGGCGGGGTGATCGCCGTCATGCACGACCTCAACCTCACCGCCATGTTCGCCAACCATATGGTGATGATGAAGGGCGGCCGGATCGAACGGTCCGGCGCACCGGCAGACGTCATGACCGACGACGCCATGGAGGCCGTCTTCGGCTGCCGGATGCGCATCAACGGCGTGCCGGCTTCCGGTGTGCCCTTCGTGCTGCCCCACACCGCATCGGCCTGACTTTCCAGCGCCTTACGGAACCTTTTGCCCACTGGCCCGTTGTGCGTGCGGAAAACCGTTCCGCCAACGGGGTGGAGCGACGTTCGATCCGCGCGATGGCGCGGCCGACACGCAAAAGGAGAAACGGCATGGCCAACGGATTGTTTTCGACCCGCAACAAAAAGAGCCTCCGCGACGGACTGCAGGACAATGCGCAGGCCGTCGAGGATCAGATCGCCGACCTGCGCGACGAGATCGCAGCTCTTGCCCGCGTGCTCGCCAACGATGCCACGAGCGGTGCCAGCGGCATCCGCAAGAAGGCCCGCGCCGTGAAGGCGGATGTCAGCGACGCTGCCCATGACCTTAAGGGCCGGGCCGAAACCGATATCCGCGACATGATCGCGGCCGGTGAAGACCTGCTTGCCGATTTCCAGGACCGCTATCGCGACAGCGGCCGCAAGGCCCGCAAGGCCGTGCGGGACAATCCGCTGGCGACGCTCGGCATCGCCGCTGCCGCCGGCTTCGTGCTCGCCGCCTTGCTTCGGCGCTGATCGATCCCTCGATAGGAATTGATCTCTCGATAGAATGGGGCGCCATGGAGCGCCCCTCATGCGGAGCACGAACGGCATGCTTTCACTGGGAGCCATCCTCCTGCAAAACCTCGTCACCCGTGTCACCGACCGGGTGGACGAGACCGTTGACGCCGCCAAGCGCAGCGCCATCGCCGGGCTGATCATCGGCGTTCTCGTCGCGACCGCCTACGGGCTTGCGATCGTCGCGACGGCCCTGTGGCTTGCCGAGCGTTACGGCACCATCCCGGCGCTCTTTGGCCTCGCCGGCGGTTTCCTGCTGCTCGCCTTGATCGTGTTTGCCGTCGTTGCCATGCGCAACAAGCGGGAACGGGAACTGCGCCGCATCCGCCGCGACCAGCTTACCGCCCGGCGCGACATGATGGCGGCGGCTGCCGCAGTCGCCACGAAACGGCCGTTTGCCGCCACAGGCGTAGCACTCGCGCTGGGCTTCCTGCTCGCGCCGAAAAGATCCCGCCGCGACGACGACTGATCCAATCCTTCTTATGAAATGAACAGCGGTGTCGCTTTAAAGCGGCATCCGTATAACGGCGGTCACGCCTTTCGGCAGATATTCAACATGCACGCTGCTGCCGAGGATCTTGTCGAGGCTGCGCTCGATCAGCACAGAGCCGAAGCCGCGACGTCCGCCCCGCTCGACCGGCGGTCCGCCGACCTCATGCCAGGTCATGTTGAGCACGCGCTGCCCCTCTTCGTTCAGGACACGCGCCGTGATCACCACCTTCCCGCTGCGCACCGAAAGCGCGCCGTATTTACGGGCATTGGTGGCCAATTCATGCAGAACGAGGCCGAGACCGACGGCCTGGTCCGGCCCAAGCTCCACCTCGTCCTTGTGGATTTCGATCTGGCTTTCGTAATCCATCGCATAGGGCATGATCTGCTTTTGCAGCAGCATCTTCAGATGGATGACGCCCCATTCGTGATCGGACAGCAGGCCATGCGCCTCGGAGAGCGATTGCAGGCGTCCGGCGAAGGCGTCCATGAACTCGACGGGATCGCTCGTCTGGCGCAGCGTCTGGCGCGCCAGCGATTGCAGCATGGCAAGCGTGTTCTTGACCCGGTGGTTCAGCTCGCGCAGCAAAAGGCGCGTGCGCTCGGACGCAAGCTGCCCGTCGGTCACATCGACATTGATGCCGAGAAACACCGTTGGGCGGCCCTCTGCATCCCATTCATGCACACGTCCGCGCCCGAGCAGCCAGCGGCCGGAATTGGCAGCACGGAACAGGCCATCATATTCCTTGCCGCTGGCAAGCGCATTGCGCAGGCGGCCGATGGTGGCCTTGCGGTCGGCCGTGTGAACCGCGGCGAAGAATTTTCGCGCGCTCATCGGCTTTGCCGGCTTGATGCTCAGCATGCGGTAGAAGGTCTCGTTGCCGGACACGACACCCGCCGAGATATCCCAGAGCCAGCTCGCGACATTGGCTGCATCGAGCGCCAGCGCATGGCGCTTTTCATCGCGCGACAGCATTTCCGCCGCCAGCGTGCGGCGGCGGGCCTCTTCCTTGAGCTTGAGCAGTGAGGCGGCAAGCGAGGCAAGCCGTTGCAGCCGCGGCAGAAGGTCCGGCGCGGTTTTGCCGTGCGGCTTCACGTCGAAGACGCAGACGGTGCCGATCGGCTGACCGTCCACCATGATCGGTGCGCCGGCATAAAAGCGCAGATGCGGCTCGCCGACCACGCTGGGAAGATCGGCAAAACGCGGATCTCCGGTGGCATCGCCCACGACCATCGGCTCGAGGTCGCCCTCCGCAATCATGCGCGCGCAAAATGAATCTTCCGAGGGCGCGCGGATTTCCCGCGTGCCCTCGTGTGCGAGAAACCATTGGTCCGTGCGACCGAGGATGGTGACGAGGGAAATCGGTGCGGCAAAAAGCTGTGCGGCAAGACCGGCGATATCGTCGAAATCGGAATCGGGGCCGGTAAAAGTCGGCATGGCGGCGTCGAGCGCCGTCAGCCGGTCTGGTGCTCCCAGAACCGCGGCGATATCGGACGGAAGTGGCTGAACATTGTCCTTCATGCGCTTTCGGCCGGCGATTCCGCGTCCGTTTCGGTCCGGCTCCGCCGGCAGACGCATCCCTCGCCGCAATCCCCTCACCTTATGGCTCGCCCGCCATGATGGCGGGCGGCTCTTTGTTCTATTCCGTCAGGAGGCGAAGGCGCGCGAGGTGATCGGCGCCGAGACGGCGTCCGGACCGTAGTCGCTTTCACCGCTGACCTGCAAGAGCTCCTGAAGGCGCTGACGGGCACGATTCACACGGCTCTTGATGGTGCCGAGCGCGCAGCCGCAGATTTCCGCCGCTTCTTCATAGGAAAAACCCGACGCGCCGACGAGGATGATGGCCTCGCGCTGTTCGTCCGGCAGCTTTTCCAGCGCCTTCTTGAAGTCCTGCATGTCGAGGGAACCGTATTGCGAAGGATGCTGCGCGAGGTTCTCCGTGAAGAGACCGTCGCTGTCCTGCACCTCACGGCCGCGCTTGCGCATCTTGCTGTAGAGTTCGTTGCGCAGGATCGTGAAGAGCCAGGCCTTCATATTGGTGCCCATCTCGAACTGTTCCTGCTTCGCCCAGGCCTTCATGATCGTGTCCTGAACGAGATCGTCGGCCTGGTCGTGGCGGCCGATGAGGGAAATGGCGAAGGCGCGGAGGCTTGGCAGTACCGCCAGGAGTTCGCGCTTGAAAGTCGTCTGTCCCTGTTCCATCGTTTTCCTCACTCTGCCCGCTGAACGCTGTTTTCGACAGCATCCAATTTTTCGAGAAGATCGAGGAAACGCTGGGGAAGCGTCTCGTCCTGTACGGAATGATAAAAAGCGCGCAGCTTCGTCGCGATCTGCGCATTGGGGTCATCCGCCCTCTTGGGAGATTTTCTCCCGGTCTTTTGACTGTCTAAACTATTCACTCTTGGCCACTTTCATCGTTGCACCGCGCCATAAGTCGATTTCAGCTTGGAAATGCCCCGCAGCAAAAAAAGTTCCCGTCCCCGGAACCTAAATTTGGTTCCCGCGTTCAAATCGTCAACTGCCATTGCAGCAAATCGAAAACAGGGGACACATCATGCCGATTTCCGACCGCATCGGACCGCACCTTCCGGCTCTGCGCCGCTACGCACGCGCGCTCACGGGCACCCAATCCTCCGGCGACGCCTATGTCGCCGCCACGCTGGAAACCATCCTTATAGATCCCTCGGCCATGCCCGAAGGCGGGGACGATAAGGCGACGCTTTTCGGCCTGCTCAGCCGCATTATCTCCTCCCTCCCCGTCTCGATGAGCCGCGGCGCGGGTTCGCTCAGGCCCGGTGTCGAAGCGCCTTTCGACCTTTCCGGCGTTCCCCCGCTCGGCCGCCAGGCCCTGCTGCTCGCCACCGTGGAAGGTTTTGCCGTCGACAAGACAGCGGAAATCCTCGAAGCGGAAATCAGCGTCATCCGCGCCCTGCTCGATGCGGCCTTCGCCGAAATCGCAGCACAGACGGAAACCGGCATCATGATCATCGAGGACGAACCGCTGATCGCGCTCGACCTTGCCCATATGGTGAGCGGCATGGGCCATCGTGTCACCGGCATCGCCCGCACGCAGGCTGAAGCCGAACTTCTGTGGAGTGACAGCCGGCCGGGTCTCGTTTTGGCCGACGTACGGCTCGCCGACGGCTCTTCCGGCATCGACGCGGTCAACACGATCCTGTCGCGCACCGATATCCCGGTTATTTTCATCACCGCCTATCCGGAACGGCTTCTGACAGGCGAACGGCCGGAACCGGCCTTCCTCGTGTCCAAGCCCTTCAACCCGGAACAAGTGAAGGTCCTGATCAACCAGGCCCTTCTCTTCACGCCGCAGACCCGCGCAGCGGCCTGATCTCGCTCCCGGATAGCCGCGGCGGCGGCGCGGCAGGCAGCGGTGGGACGGCACGCCCACCGCTGCCTTTCCATTTCTGGATATGGCTGGAGTATTTCCAGCCGAAGCGATCCCGCTTCGGCGTCGGACAATGCGGCAAAACAAAAACACAGGGCACAAAAGAAAACAGCCAGCGCCTTCGAAAGGCACTGGCTGCTTGAGTACCCACGGACCGGAGGGGGACACGGTATCGTGGTCGATCACCGATCGAGGGCCTCGCATCTTGGGGGATATGCGCAGACCGGTGACGCCTGAAAAACACGCGAACCCAAAATTGGTTCCAGCGGTTGCAAATTTTTTCAAAATATTTTTCAGAGGATCGCTTCGAGTTCCGCCCGGTGCCGATAGAGGGCGAGGAATCGGCGATAGTCGCGGTCGTAGCCCGCCTTTCGCGCGGGGTCCGGCGCATATTCGCTGCCGCCCGGATACATGCCGGCGCCCGCAGCCGGCAGGTCCGGATACAGCCCGCCGGCAACCGCCGCTACCATGGCCGTGCCGAGCAGCACCGCATCATTGGTCTCCGGCACCACGACACGGCAACCGGTGACATCGCGGTAAAGCTCCATCAGCAGCGGGTTGCGCACATGGCCGCCGGTTACATGCAGCGTATCGAGCGGATAGCCCCCCTCGCCGAGCTTGTCGAGGATATGACGGATGCCGAGCGCAATGGCGACGGAAGCGCGCCAGTAGAGCCGGCAGAGCCCGTCGAAGGAGGCGTCGAGCGCAAGGCCGCTGATCACACCCAGCGCGTGCGGATCGGCAAGCGGAGAGCGGTTGCCGTGAAAATCCGGCAGGACATGCAGGCGCGCGGCGAAATCCTCGCCCTCTTCCGCCTGAAGCTCGCGGATGCGCGCGATAACGCGGGCATGGTTCGCCGCCGTCGGTTCACCGCCGGCGCTGTGGGTGCGCAGGAGATGATCGAGCAGCGCACCCGTCGCCGACTGCCCGCCCTCGGCCAACCACCAGCCTGGCAACACAGCCTCGTAGTAAGGTCCCCACATACCGAAGCCGAAGCGCTTTTCACGCGAGAAAGCGACGATGCAGCTCGACGTGCCGCCGATCAGCGCCAGCTGCCGCTCGAGCGTTTCCGGTTCGCAGGCGAATGGGCCGAGCACACCAAAGGTGCCAGCATAAGCATCGATAAGACCCGCGCCAACGATGCAGTCCTTATCAAGCCCGAGAGCTACCGCCGCCTCCGGCGTCAATCGGCCGATCGGGTCGCCGACAGCCACCGTTTCCGTTGGAAGGGATCCGCGTTCACGTACATCTTCAAGCCCGATCGCGTTGAGGAAGCTTTCATTCCACGGCCGCTCCTCATGCGAAAGGTAGTTCCATTTTGCCGTTAACGTCCCACGAGAGCGGGCATTCGAACCCGTCGCACGCCAGGTGATAAAGTCGGCGAGATCGAAGAAGTAGCCGGAGTTTTCCCATTCGTCCGGCCGCTTGCGCTTCAGCCACATCAGCTTAGGCATTTCCATCTCCGGCGACATGACCCGGCCGGAATGGGCAAGCAGCGGATGGCCCGTCGCCGTGCAAACTTCCGCCTCCTTCACGGCGCGATGGTCGAGCCAGACGATCGTGTCCCAGCGCGCGTCCTCGCCGGCCGAGACGGCGAGCGGCTGCCCGGCTTTATCACGCACCACCAGCGAACAGGTCGCATCTATGCCAAGTGCCGCAACACGCGCCGCTGGCGCGCCCGCGATAGCGCAGGCCGCCTTCACCGCCGTGCAGACCGCTTCCCAAATGTTTTCAGAATCATGCTCGGCACGGTCGGCGCTAGGCCTGCGCATCGCAATTGCCTGCTCGGACCGGCCGAGCAACGCACCGCTCCGATCAAATACGCCGGCCCGGGCGCTGCCCGTGCCGATGTCCACCGCAACGATCAGATCACGCATCAATACTCTTTCCCGCCCGCCTTGTCGCTGCGGACAAACTGGAGCAAATCCCGCATGTCGTCAAACAAGGCATCGGGTTTCAGGTCGAGCAGCGTCTCGCGATGGCGCGGCGTACGTGCATGGGAGCCGCCGGTGAAGGCAACGACCCGCATGCCTGCGGATTTTGCCGCCTCAATACCGGCCGGACTGTCTTCCACGACCAAGCAAAACCCGGGTTCAACCCCCATTGCTGCACTCGCATGCAGAAAAAGATCGGGCGCCGGCTTGCCGCGCAAAACCATGCTGGCACTGAAAATATTGGGTTCGAACTTATCGATGAGGCCTGTAACGGAAAGCGACAGACGGATACGCTCCGGCTGGCTCGACGACGCCACGCAATAGGCGATACCGAGCCCGTCCACCGTCTCGGCAATGCCGTCGATCGGGCGCAACTCTGCGCGGAAACGCTCGTAAAGTACCTTGCGCATGGAGTCCAGGAAAGCCGTATCGATCGCCAGGCCATATTCGTCGTGCAGGATTTCCGACATGCTTTTCAGGCTGCGGCCAAGAAAACGCGCGTGCGCCTCTTCCTCGCTCATCGCGACACCGGCCGCGGCAAGCGCCTCCACCAATACGGCAAGCGAGATGGGCTCACTGTCGACCAGCACACCGTCGCAATCGAAAATGACCAGTTCAGTCGCTGTGGCGGCCATGGCTTCCCGTTCCGTGTTCAGGCCCCCGTCCTACTGTCTGGCCTTCCCGATGGAAAGCCCCTGATACTTTGGGGTTTCCTCAATTGCCCAGTCTGTCTTCAAGATAAAGCCTGAGCGTCGCCCGCGTGCCCTTCTGCTGCAACGACGTCAGGGCGTTCGTGAAGCGCTTGCGGAAGAGGTCCGACTCCGCCACCGCGCCGAAGATATCCTTGAGGTCAAGGAAGGCCTCGGGATCGGCCTTGGCCGCCATCGCCGCCGCGTGAATGCGGTCGATATTGGGATCGTTGAAGTTGATGGCCTTGCCGCTGTCGGTCGTGCCCGCGAGATAGTGGCACCAGAGCGCCGAGACGAGCGCCAGGCCGGTGACGTCCTCCTTGCGCGACAGCCGGTCGGCGGTCGAGGGCAGGATGAACTTCGGCTGGCGGTTGGAACCGTCCTGCGCCAGACGCGGAATCGTATCGGCGATCTTGGGGTTGGAGAAGCGGCGCTCGATCAGGCCGAAATAGTCCCTGAGGTCCGTATCCGGCACGGGCGGGATAACTGGCACGATCTCGTCCAGTTCCAGCTTCGCAAGGAAGGCGCGGATATCGGGATCCTCCATCGCCTCGTGCACGAAATGGATGTCGAGCAGCGCCGCCGGATAGGCGATCGCCGCATGGCCGCCATTGAGAATGCGGATTTTCATATGCTCATAGGGCGCGACATCGGGCACGAACTGCACACCGACCTTTTCCAGCGCCGGACGGCCCTCCGGGAACTTGTCCTCGAGCACCCATTGCTTGAACTCCTCGCAGAACACCGGCCAGGCATCGTCAATGCCGTAATCGTCGGCAACGATGCCGATCTCGCGCGATCCCGTCGCCGGGGTGATGCGATCGACCATGCCGTTCGGGAAGGCGACATTGGCGTCGATCCAGTCGGCAAGCGCAGGATCGGACAGGCGCGCGAGACCGGATACAGCCGCATGCGTCACCTTGCCATTGTGCGGAATGTTATCGCAGGACATGACGGTATAGGGCGCGATGCCCTTGTCCCTGCGGGCTTTCAAACCAGCGAGGATGAGACCGAAGACCGTCTTCGGCTCGGACGGATTGGCGGCATCGGCGGCAATCGCCGGATGGGCCGGATCGAAGATGCCGGAGGCCGGATTGATGAAGTAGCCACCCTCGGTGATCGTCAGCGAGACGATGCGGATGGCGGGATCGGCGAGCTGGGCAACGGTCGCCGCCGCATTGCCCGGCGCGAGATAGTCGATCATCGCCCCGGTGACGCGGGCGCCCGAGCGGTTGTTGTCCTGCTCGACCACGGTGGTTAAAAAATCCTGGCCGGCGAGTTTGTCGCGCATCGCTGCGTCGGAGGGCAGAACGCCCGCACCGATCAGCGCCCAATCATGGTCGAGGCCGAGATTGAAGAGGTCGTCGAGATAGATCGCCTGGTGCGCCCGGTGGAAATTGCCGACGCCGAAATGGACGACGCCCGCCGCGAGATTTTCACGCGCATAGGCCGGGATGCTGGCGGTCTTCGAGACCGCCGGAAGAGTGGCGAGCGACAGTTTCGTGGTCATGTGGTCCATTCCTTCCGGTTTGTTCCGGTCTATGCCTGTGCCGGGCGCGCGAGCTGCGCGCTCAGCTCATCCAGTTGCCGCCATCGACATTGTAGGTCTGCGCGACGATGTAGTTGCTCTCCTGCGAGGCCAGGAAGATCGCCATGCCCGTCAGGTCGTCGGCCGTTCCCATGCGGCCGAAGGGTACCTCTTCGCCGACCAGCCGTTTCTTCTCGCCGCGCGGTCGGTTTTCATATTTGGCGAAGAGCGCGTCCACGCCGTCCCAGTGCTCGCCATCGACCACACCGGGCGCGATCGCATTGACGTTGATGCCGTGCTTGATGAGGTTCAGCCCCGCCGACTGGGTGAGACTGATCACCGCCGCCTTGGTCGCGCAGTAGACGCCGACCAGCGCCTCGCCGCGACGCCCGGCCTGGCTCGCCATATTGATGATCTTGCCGCCACGGCCCTGAGCGATCATCTGCTTTGCCGCCGCCTGCAGGGTGAACAGCGTGCCGGCGACATTGATCGAAAAGAGCCGGTCGAAGCTTTCACGCGTGATCTCGACGATCGGCTGGAGGTCGAAGAGCGCGGCATTGTTGACGAGGATATCGATCCCGCCGGCCTCCTTCACGCAGGCACCGATGGCTGCATCGATGGACTCCTGCTTCGTCACGTCCATCTGCACCGCATACGCTGCCGGGCCGATCTCCTGTGCGGTCGCATTGGCCCGCTCCAGATTGATATCGGCAATCGCGACCCGCGCCCCTTCCCGCACATAGGCCTCGGCGAAGGCGCGCCCGATGCCGCGCGCCGATCCGGTGATCAGCGCGCTTTTTCCCTCAAGTCTTTTCATCGGATTGCCAGTCCCTTGTCATCGAAGCGATGGATGCGTGTTGCGTCTGGTGTGAGCCACACGGCATCGCCATGCGTTACGGGGAAGTCGCCGTCGGCGCGGACGGTCATCATGCCGATGCCCTCGACATTGACATGCAGGAACGTGTCGGAGCCGAGATGTTCGGCGACACCGACGACACCCTTCCAGCTGCCGGTCTCCTTGGAGAGCTTGATATGTTCCGGGCGGATGCCGACGGTGGGCGCGTTGTAGGGCTTCGCAGCTTCGCCCTTGACGAAGTTCATGCGCGGCGAGCCGATGAAGCCGGCGACGAACAGGTTGTCGGGCTTGTTGTAGAGATCGAGCGGCGAGCCGACCTGCTCGATGTTTCCGGCATTCAGCACGACGATCTTGTCGGCCATGGTCATCGCCTCGACCTGGTCGTGCGTGACATAGATCATCGTCGTCTTCAGCTGATGATGCAGCTCGGAGATCTCCAGCCGCATCGTGCCGCGCAGCGCCGCATCGAGGTTCGACAAGGGCTCGTCGAACAGGAAGGCCGAGGGCTCGCGCACGATGGCCCGGCCGATGGCGACACGCTGGCGCTGACCGCCGGACAGCTGGCCCGGACGGCGCTCGAGATAGTTGGTGAGGTTCAGCACGCGGGCCGCTTCCGTCACCTTCTTATCTATGGCCGCCTGATCCATCTTCGCCATCTTTAGCGGGAAGGCGATGTTCTTGGCGACGCTCATATGCGGATAGAGCGCATAGGATTGGAACACCATGGCAAGACCGCGCTTGGCCGGCGCTTCCCCCGTGACGTCGCGGCCGTCGATCTCGATTGAGCCGCTCGTGGTGTCTTCCAGCCCTGCGATGAGGCGCAGCAGCGTGGACTTGCCGCAGCCCGAGGGGCCGACGAAGACGACGAACTCGCCGTCATTGATGGTCAGGTCGATGCCCGGAATGACCTGCGTGGCGCCGAACGACTTGTTGACCTTCTTCAGAATGATCTTGCCCATGGATAATCCTCCCCGTCCTGTTTCTACTTCACGGCGCCGAAGGTGAGGCCGCGGACAAGCTGTTTCTGGCTGAACCATCCCATGATCAGGATGGGCGCGATGGCGAGCGTCGAGGCGGCCGAGAGTTTCGCCCAGAACAACCCCTGCGGACTGGAGAACGAGGCGATGAAGGCCGTCAGCGGTGCGGCATTGGTCGTCGTCAGGCGGATCGTCCAGAACGCCTCGTTCCAGGCCAGGATAATGTTGAGCAGCATGGTGGACGCAATGCCCGGCACCGCCATCGGGGTGAGCACATAGACGATCTCGCCCCACAGCGACGCGCCGTCCATCCGCGCCGCTTCCAGGATCTCGCCCGGAATTTCGCGGAAGTAGGTGTAGAGCATCCAGATCACGATCGGCAGGTTGATCATGGTCAGCATGACGGTGAGACCGATGCGGCTGTCGAGCAGGCCGAAGTCGCGGAACAGCAGGTAGATCGGCACGAGCACGGCGACGGCCGGCATCATCTTGGTCGAGAGCATCCACATCAGGATGTCCTTGGTCTTGGCGGTCGGCGAAAACGCCATCGACCAGGCGGCGGGCACCGCGATCAGCAGCGCCAGGAGCGTCGAGCCGAGCGACAGGATGACCGAGTTCAGGAAGAACTTGAAGTAGTTGCTCTGCGCCTGCACGGCGGCATAGCTCTCGATCGTGCCCGATGGAATGATGTTGAAGCCCTTGATCGCCTCGGTCTCGGATTTGAACGAGGTGATGATCGTGTAGAGGATCGGGAAGAAGATGATCAGCGCGACGATCCAGGCGGCGATGGTGAAGATGACGGTGCGTCGTGTCGAAACGGCTCTAGCCATGGTGGTTTCCTCCTATCCCTACTTGTCGAGGTTCTTGCCGACGGCGCGCATCAGGAAGAAGGCGACGATATTGGCGAGGATGACGGCGATGATGCCGCCGGCCGAGGCGCCGCCGACGTCGTAGCCGAGGAGCGCGGTGCGATAGATCAGGAACGGCAGGTTGGTTGAGGCATAACCCGGGCCGCCATTGGTGGTGACGAGGATTTCCGCATAGACGCCGAGCAGGAAGATCGTCTGGATCAGGATGACGACGGTGATCGAGCGTGCCAAATGCGGCAGCGTCAGGTGGACGAAGCGCGAGACGAAGCCGGCACCATCCATCTCGGCCGCTTCCTTCTGCTCGCCGTCGAGCGACTGCAAGGCGGTCAGCAGGATGAGCGTGGCGAACGGCAGCCATTGCCAGGCGACGATGATGATGATCGAAAACAGCGGATATTGCGCGAACCAGTCGACCGGCTGCAGACCCAGCGCCCGGTTGATGTCGGCCAGCACCCCGTAGCCCGGATGCATGATCATGTTCTTCCACACCAGTGCCGCCACCGGCGGCATGACGAAGAAGGGCGAGATGATCATGATGCGCACGATGCCCTGCCCCCACATCGGCTGGTCGAGCAGCAATGCGATGCCCACACCGCCGATGACGGTAATGAACAGCACGCCGACCACGATCAGAAGCGTGTTCCAGATCGACTGGAAGAAGGCGGGATCGGTGTAGAAATACTGGTAATTGAACAGGCCCGCCCAGCTGACATTGGCCGGGTTGAGCAGGTTGTAGTTCTGGAACGAAAACCACAGCGTCATCGCCAGCGGCACGATCATCCAGATCAACAGCAAACCCACAGAGGGTGCAAGCATCATCCGCGCCAAACCGCGCGTGTTCTCCGTCGCCATCGTCGTGACCTCCCCGTTTCGCCGGCCGCGTCAGGCGCCGGACAGGTTTTCCACCCTCCCATGGATGGAACCCCAGATATCTCGTCACTGCTTTGGATAATCCGGCGCGGGCGGCGGCGGGCCACGCCGCGCCGGAAGAAGCACCCCGTTTTCACGGCTGCCCGGAACGCATTCCGGGCAGCCTGTCCTTGGGGGAGGAGGTTGGTTACTTGATGTAACCGGCGCGGGTCATTTCACGTGTCGTGACCGACTGTGCCTGTGCGAGGGCATCATCGACCGACATCTGGCCGGCAAGGGCTGCAGAGAAGAGCTGACCGACCGTCGTGCCGAGACCCTGGAATTCCGGGATCGCGACGAACTGCACGCCGACATAGGGCACCGGCTTGACGGCCGGGTTCTTCGGGTCAGCCGCATTGATCGAGTCGAGCGTCATCTTCGCGAAGGGTGCTGCCTTCTGGTACTCTTCGTTCGCGTAGAGCGAGGAGCGCGTGCCCGGAGGTACGTTTGCCCAGCCTTCCTTCTCGGCGACGAGCTTGGTGTAGTCCTTGCTGGTTGCCCAGGCGATGAACTTCTCGGCCGATGCCGTCTTCTGCGAGCCAGCCGGGATCGCGAGGTTCCAGGCCCAGAGCCAGTTGCCGCGCTTGCCGAGGCCCGTATCGGGAGCCAGCGCATAGCCGACCTTGTCGGCGACCGTCGATTCCTTCGGGTTGGAGACGAAGGAAGCCGCGACCGTGGCGTCGATCCACATGCCGCAATTGCCCTGCTGGAACAGCGCCAGGTTCTCGTTGAAGCCGTTCGAGGAAGCGCCCTGCGGGCCGGCGTCGTTCATGAGCTTGACGTAGAAGTCGAGCGTGTTCTTCCATTCCGGCTGATCGAACTGCGGGGTCCACTTCTCGTCGAACCAGCGGGCGCCGAAGGCGTTCGCGGTTGCCGTCAGGAAGGCCATGTTCTCGCCCCAGCCGGCCTTGCCGCGAAGGCAGATGCCGTTGATGCCGGCCGCACGGTCGGTCATCTTGCGGGCCGCGTCCGCAATGAACTCCCAGGTCGGGGCGTCGGGCATGGTGAGCCCGGCCTTTTCCATCAGGTCCTTGCGGTACATGACCATCGAGCTTTCGCCGTAGAACGGCGCGGCATAGAGCTTGCCGTCCTCGCCGGTCAGACCGGAACGGATGGCCGGCAGCAGGTCGTCGACGTCATAATCGGCGCCGAGATTGTCGAGCGGCACCAGCCAGCCCTGCTTGGCCCAGATCGGAACTTCATAGGTGCCGATCGTCATGATGTCGTACTGGCCACCCTTCGTCGCGACGTCGGTCGTGACGCGCTCGCGCAGCACGTTTTCCTCGAGCGTCACCCACTCGAGCTGAATGTCAGGGTTCTTCTTGGTGAAATCTTCCGTCAGTCCCTGCATGCGCACCATGTCGCCGTTGTTGACGGTGGCGATGGTCAGCGTTTCGGCATGGGCGAAACTGCACAGGAGAGCAGCCGAGCTGACGCCCAGCATAAGGGTTCTCAAATTCATCATCTTCCTCCCAGAAGAGTTATGAGCATTTGCTTCGCTCGTGAGCAATTACCCATAAATTGACACAGGGAGTCAACGACCAATCGTTGCTGCACCGCACAAGACAGGGCATCGACCATTGAATCGCATGGGAAATTTCTGTTTGGAGAACGCGTTCAGGAAGACGCGGAAACGCCTCAGGTCAGGCCGAAAGCAGGTAACGCGCCGTCGCTTCGTCGGTTATGACGCCGTTGATCATGCGGCCACGTAGGGCGGCCAGAAGGGCGAGATATTTGCGTTTGCCCTTGGCGAGGCCGATGACTGTCGTCGTTTCACGCGGCGGCAAGGGCACGGAGGCGACGCGCTCGTTGATGCTGCCCCCGAGCAATTTACCATTACGGTCGAAGATCCAGCCACAAATCTCGCCGGCTCCTCCCTCGTCCATCACCTGGCTCACCTCTTCAGGCCTGAGAAAGCCGTCGAGGCACAGAGGCGCATCCTCACCCAATTGACCGACACCTACGAAGGCCACGTCTGCTTCCCGCCCAAGTTGCAACGTCGTCTGCACAAGGCTCTGCTTGTGCAACAGATCACGTTCCTTCGCAGAGGAAACGAGAACTGGGAGCGGCATCGGAAAGTGTCGCGCCTTGATCGCATCGGCCATCGAAAAGATGACGTTATAGTAGGACGCCGAACCATCCGGCCCGATATTACCGGTCAGAGACATGATGCGGTGCTGCGGACACTCCATCGTCGGCAACTGGTCGATAGCGGCCTTCAGTGTGCGCCCGGTGCCAACCGCCAGCACGATTGGCTCGGATTTCTTCAGCCAGCGTTCGATTTCCACCGCTCCCGCCTCGGCGATACCGACGGTCGTAGAGCCCGACCCGGAATCGCTCGGCACGATATCGACATGCACGAGACCGAATTTCTTGCGCAATTCCTCGCCCAGTTCCAGGCATTGGGCGATCGGATGGTCGAGCCGCACCTTGATCAGACGCTCGGCGACGGCGAGCGAAACCAGGCGCTGTGCGGACTGCCGGGAAATACCCATGGCGGACGCGATTTCGTCCTGCGTTCGGCCCGCGACATAGTAGAGCCAGCCGGCCCGTGCCGCATCGTCCAGCCGTCCGGCCGTCTCCGTCCGCTTCGCCATTTCATTCCCCTTCTTTGTCCTGATTTGCTGCATCTTTTCTCGTCACCTGTCAAACGTCATCTGATGGCGCAGCAAGGACAGGCAAGGACGCTAAGCTTTACTGACGGGCGGAAAACATAACCGAATTTCTCATGTTTATTTTTACTGCACGCCCTGAAAAACCAGCGTTTTTTCTGAAGTTTTACCGTTTGATAAAAAAATAAAGCTGAGTTACCGTTCTCCTATTCAAAAAGCCCACGCGAATGGGAGATAATCATGGGAACGACGCAATCTGGGATCCATCGGGGGCGTCTGACGCCTGCCGAATACGAAACGAACTTTTCCGACCTCCACCCGCGCCTCGACGACCATGAGGCGCTGGTTGCAGCCGATCGCTGCTACTTCTGTCATGACGCGCCGTGCATGACGGCCTGTCCGACCTCCATCGACATTCCGCTGTTCATTCGCCAGATCTCGACGGGCAATCCGATCGGCTCGGCGAAGACCATTTTCGACCAGAACATTCTGGGCGGCATGTGCGCCCGCGTCTGTCCGACCGAGACGCTCTGCGAACAGGCCTGCGTGCGCAACACCGCCGAGCACCGCCCGGTGGAAATCGGCCGCCTTCAGCGCTATGCGACTGATGTCGCAATCACTGAAAACCAGCATTTCTACGAGCGCGCCGCGCGTACCGGCAAGGCGATCGCCGTCGTCGGCGCCGGCCCGGCCGGTCTCGCTTGCGCCCACCGGCTGGCCGTGGAAGGCCACGACGTCGTGATCTTCGAAGCCCGCGAAAAGGCTGGCGGCCTCAACGAATACGGCATCGCGACCTACAAGGCGGTCGATGAGTTCGCCCAGCGCGAGGTCGATTACGTGCTCGCCATTGGCGGTATCGAGGTGAAGAACGGCCTGAAGCTCGGCCGGGATTTCACGCTGTCAGACCTCACCGCCAATTTCGATGCCGTCTTCCTCGGCATGGGGCTGGGCGGCGTCAATGCGCTCGGTGCGGAAGGCGAAAACCTGCCCGGCGTCTATGACGCGGTCGATTTCATCGCGGAACTGCGCCAGGCGACGGACAAGGCCAACGTTCCGGTCGGCCGCCGCGTCGTCGTCATCGGCGGCGGCATGACGGCCATCGACGCCGCCGTGCAGGCAAAGCTGCTCGGCGCCGAGGAGGTGACGATCTGCTACCGTCGCGGCAAGGAACACATGAACGCCTCGCCCTTCGAGCAGGATCTGGCCGCCTCCAAGGGCGTGATGATCCGCCACTGGCTGCAGCCGAAGCGGGTGATCGCCCGCGACGGTCAGGTCGCCGGGATCGAGATGGAATATACCGAGATGCAGGACGGCAGTCTCGCCGGCACCGGCGAGACGGGTGTTCTCACCGCCGACCAGATTTTCAAGGCCATCGGCCAGACCTTCGAGGCGGCCGGCCTCGGCGCGCTCGCTTTGTCCGGCAACCGCATCGCCATTGACAGCGAAGGCCGCACCTCGGTCGCCAATGTCTGGGCGGGCGGGGACTGCGTGAAGGCGGGCGAGGACCTGACGGTCACCTCGGTCGCCCAGGGCCGCGACGCGGCCGATTCGATCAACCGCATGCTCGCTGCCGGTGCGCAGCCGGCCTCTGCCGTCGCTTGAGGAGATGAGACATGGCTGATCTTCGCAACAATTTCGTCGGCATCAAATCGCCCAATCCGTTCTGGCTCGCCTCTGCGCCGCCGACCGACAAGGCCTACAATGTCGAGCGCGCCTTCAAGGCGGGCTGGGGCGGCGTTGTCTGGAAGACGCTCGGCGAGGAAGGCCCGCCGGTTGTCAACGTAAACGGCCCGCGCTACGGCGCGATCTGGGGCGCCGACCGCCGCCTGCTCGGCCTGAACAATATCGAACTGATCACGGACCGCGACCTCTACACCAACCTGCGCGAAATGAAGCAGGTCAAGATGAACTGGCCGGACCGGGCACTGATCGCCTCGATCATGGTGCCCTGCGAGGAGGAGAGCTGGAAGGCGATCCTACCCTTGGTGGAAGAGACCGGCGCCGACGGCATCGAGCTCAACTTCGGCTGTCCGCACGGCATGTCCGAGCGCGGCATGGGTGCCGCCGTCGGCCAGGTGCCGGAATATATCGAGATGGTCGTGCGCTGGTGCAAGCAATACACACGCATGCCCGTCATCACCAAGCTGACGCCGAATATCACCGATGTGCGCAAGCCCGCCCGCGCCGCCAAGGCCGGCGGCACCGATGCCGTGTCGCTGATCAACACGATCAATTCGATCGTGTCGGTCGATCTCGACACCTTCGCGCCGAACCCGACGGTCGGCGGCAAGGGCACCCATGGCGGCTATTGCGGCCCGGCGGTAAAACCCATCGCGCTCAACATGGTGGCCGAGATCGCCCGCGATCCGGAAACCTACGGCCTGCCGATATCAGGCATTGGCGGCGTCACCACCTGGCGCGACGCGGCGGAATTCCTGGTGCTCGGCGCTGGCAACGTACAGGTCTGCACCGCAGCCATGACCTATGGCTTCAAGATCGTGCAGGAGATGATCACGGGCCTGTCCGACTGGATGGACGCCAAGGGCCACCGCAATCTCGACGACATCTGCGGCCGCGCCGTGCCGAACGTCACGGACTGGCAGTATCTCAACCTCAACTACATCGCCAAGGCCCATATCGACCAGGATGCCTGCATCAAATGCGGCCGCTGCCACATCGCCTGCGAGGACACCTCGCACCAGGCGATCACGCAGTTCGTCGATGGTGTCAGGCACTTCGAGGTGATGGAGGACGAGTGCGTCGGCTGCAATCTCTGCGTCAACGTCTGCCCCGTCGAGAACTGCATCACCATGGTCGGCCTGGAGCCCGGCACGCTCGACCAGCGCACCGGCAAGACGGTCGATCCGAATTATGCGAACTGGACGACCCATCCGAACAACCCGATGGCCAAGCAGGCTGCGGAGTGAAAACGAAAAGGCCGGGGTTTTCGCCCCGGCCTTTTATTCAAGCGAATGCATCGTCTCCCAACCACAAGCGCTTTTCCTAGCCGGCCCCTCCCCTCCGTCATCCTCGGGCTTGACCCGAGGACCCACGCCACAAGCGAGACAGTGCGGATGTATGGATCCTCGGCTCAAGCCCGAGGATGACGGAGGAGAGGGCGTTGCCCAACTCGGCAATCAGCGATGCGACTGGAATCGACCTCACCCGAAGAAACTGTTGCCCGCACTATAGGCCAGGAACCCGAGCGCCGCGAAGTAGACAATCGTCAGCACGACCATCACATAGCCGGCCAGCACGATCAGCCCGTCGCGCTGCGAAATGCCGGCGGCGAGCAGCAGGATCGCAACACCCGGCAAGGTGTTGGAGAAGGGAATGAGCCCGAGCGGCGCCATGAGCAGGATACCCGCTCCCATCAACACGAGACCGTTGATACGGTTCATCACCGCGCCGGAGGCAAGGCTCATCATGCGCGGCTTGAAGAACCGGTCGATCTTGCGCAGGAAGGTCACGCCGCGCTCCAGCACCGGCCGGAGCTTGCTGCTTTCGAGCCTGCGGTCGGCGACCTTTGCCGGCAGCCAGGGCAGACGGTTGAGCGTGATCGCCGCACTGATCAGCACGATGCCGGCGCCGAACACCGTGGAGACGCCGGGAATGGACACCGGAAACAGGAAGGGCAAGGACAGGAAGGCGCAGAGAAGCAGGAGGCCGCTTTCGCCCATCATCGCCAGAAGATCGCGCAGCGTGATGTGCTCGCCCTTGATCGCGTGAATGATGTCCTCGAGCAATTCGCTCGTCTTGCGGTCGGTATCCTTGAAGCCGATGCCGGTCGTCATTGCCTCTCCTTTGCTGTCTCGCCGCCTATGGGTGGCGATTGCGGTTTTCCTGTGGGGTGAGTCACCGCGCAAACGCGGGAACAAACCGCATCGCACTTTGGCCGGACTTGCTCTATGAGCATGCCACGCCGCAGACAATAGGATGATTTTCTTGACGAAACGTATGCCGGCCCGGGCGGGCCTCTCCACCCATGCCACCGGCCGTGAGAAGCTCAAGGGCCATCTCGCCATGCTGCTCTTCGCCGTGCTGATCGCCGGTTCCTTCTCCTTCGGCGGCCTGGCGGCGCGCTACATGGAGGCGGAGCCGCTGACGCTCTGGCGCTACATCATGACCATCGTCGTCATGGCCGCCCTTGCCTTCGGCGCTTTCCGGGTCCCGGCCGTCTGGCCGAAGGAGATCTGGCGCTTCCTCCTGCTCGGCGGGCTCATCGCGATCTACATGCTCACCATGTTCACCGCGCTGGAATATACCAGCCCTATCGCGACAGGCGCCGTCTTTACTCTGATGCCGCTGCTGAGCGCCGGCTTCGCGCTCCCCGTGCTGGGCCAGAAGACGCGGCCAGGCGTGCTCGCCGGCCTCGTCATCGCCGCCGCCGGCGCCGTCTGGGTTATCTTTCGCGGCAATATCGCCGATATCCTCGCCTTCGATGTCGGCACCGGCGAAATGATCTTCTTCGCGGGCGTCGTCTGCCATGCGCTCTATGTGCCGCTGATCCGCCGCTTCGACCGCGGCGAGCCCGCCGTCGCCTTCGGCTTCTGGGTCACCGCCGGCGCTACGGTCTGGCTGATCGCGCCGGGCATCCGCGGCCTCGTCGAGACGGACTTCTCCGCCCTGCCGCTGACCGTCTATGCCGCCGTCACCTATCTCGCCGTCGTCACGACGGCCGGCACGTTCCTGCTGTTGCAATATGCCTCGATGCGCCTGCCCGCCTCGAAGGTTCTCGGCTACGGCTATCTCACGCCGAGCTTCATCATCCTGCTCGAAGGCATTCTCGGCCATGGCTGGGCAAGCCTTCCGGTGCTCGCCGGCGCGCTGGTGACGGCCTGCGGCCTCGCGCTGATGGCCTTCCTGCCCGATTAAACCGGCTGCTCGCTGACATGCAGGCCGCTGATAAAGAGCTGTTCGAGGAAGCGCGCCGCATCCTCGAACCGGCCTTCGCCGGATTGATCCTGTCCCAGCACGGCGCGCACCTGCACGTCGAAGTCGGCATAGTGCTGGGTCGTCGACCAGATCGAGAAGATCAGGTGATAGGGGTCACATTTGGCAATCTTGCCCGCCTTCGCCCAGGTACGGATCACCTCCGCCTTCTCGTCGACGAGCGCCTTCAGCGGGCCTTTCAGCTCGTCCTCGATATTGGGCGCACCCTGCAGGATTTCATTGGCGAAAAGCCGGCTTTCGCGGGGAAAATCGCGCGCCATCTCGAGCTTTCGCCTGATGTAGCTGCGGATTTCCGAAACGGGATTGCCCTCCGCGTCGAACTCGCGCAGCGGATCGAGCCAAGTGTCGAGCACGCGGGTGATCAGCGCCCGGTGCATGGTCTCCTTGGTGCGGAAATAATAGAGCAGGTTGGGCTTGGACATGCCCGCCACTTCGGCGATCTGGTCCACGGTCGCCCCACGGAACCCGTGCAACGAAAAGACCTCCAGCGCCGCCTCGAGGATCTGCTCCTCCTTCGCCTCCTGGATGCGCGTGCGCCGCTGTGTTCTGGCCGCCCTCGGTAGTGCCATCTTGCCCCCTCGACGCTTTCCTCGATCGGAAAAGTGCCGCCAAATTCACCAGTTTAACCAGCCGCCATTTTCTTGGGCGAGACCTCAAGGTTTTTGGTTTTTCGGCTTGAGTGCCGCAACGGAAGCTGTAATGTTTACCAACCGGTCAAATTATCAGACAGTTATCAAGTAAAGGCAACTGCTGAGTCGGACAGGCGCAAAACAAACAAGCGCGTCGCCAGCCGGTGGGAACAGATTGAGGCTTTCAAAGCCCGAAGACGTGGGAGCATACGACATGGCCGCACCCGGCGAGAACATGCGTGTCAACGCGGACCGCCTGTGGGACACCCTCATGGACATGGCGAAGATCGGCCCCGGCATCGCCGGCGGCAACAATCGCCAGACGCTGACCGATTCCGACGCCGAAGGCCGCCGCCTTTTCCAGACCTGGTGCGAGGACGCAGGCCTTTCCATGGGCGTCGATACCATGGGCAACATGTTCATGACGCGCGAGGGCGCCGACCCCGAGGCGCTCCCCGTCTATGTCGGCTCGCATCTCGATACCCAGCCGACCGGCGGCAAATATGACGGCGTGCTCGGCGTGCTCGCCGGCCTCGAAGTCATCCGCTCGCTGAACGATCTCGGTATCAAGACGAAGCATCCGATCGTCGTCACCAACTGGACGAACGAGGAAGGCGCGCGCTTCGCGCCGGCCATGCTCGCCTCCGGCGTCTTTGCCGGCGTGCACAGCCAGGATTACGCCTATGGCCGCAAGGACCCGGAAGGCAAGACCTTCGGCGACGAGCTGAAGCGCATCGGCTGGGTCGGTGACGAGACGGTCGGCGCGCGCAAAATGCACGCCTATTTCGAATATCACATCGAGCAGGGCCCGATCCTCGAAGCCGAGAAGAAGGACATCGGCGTCGTCACACACTGTCAGGGCCTGTGGTGGCTGGAATTCACGCTGACCGGCCGCGAGGCGCATACCGGCTCGACACCGATGAACCTGCGCGTCAATGCCGGCCTCGCCATGGCCCGCATCCTCGAAATGGTGCAGACGGTCGCCATGGAAAACCAGCCGGGCGCCGTGGGCGGTGTCGGCCAGGTGTTCTTCTCGCCGAATTCACGCAACGTGCTGCCCGGGAAAGTCGTCTTCACCGTCGACATCCGCTCGCCCGACCAGGCGAAACTCGACGGCATGCGCGCCCGCATCGAGGCGGAAGCCCCGAAGATCTGCGAAGCGCTTGGCGTCGGCTGTTCGGTCGAAGCCGTCGGCCATTTCGATCCCGTCACCTTCGATCCGACACTGGTCTCGGCCGTGCGCAAGGCAGCCGAAGACCTCGGCTACAGCCACATGAACATCATCTCCGGCGCCGGCCACGACGCCTGCTGGGCCGCCAAGGTGGCGCCCGCCACGATGATCATGTGCCCCTGCGTCGGCGGCCTTTCGCACAACGAGGCGGAAGACATTTCCAAGGAATGGGCCGCCGCCGGCGCGGATGTGCTGCTGCATGCGGTGATCGAGACGGCGGGCATCGCCGAATGATCTTTCCCGTCCGGCACGCCGGGCGGTCTTGCGCTTCAGGCGCCAGCAAAAATTAAAGACAGGGAACGAACCAACATGAGCACAGTCATCAAGGGCGGAACCGTTGTCACCGCCGACCTGACATACAAGGCGGACGTCAAGATCGAGGGCGGGAAGATCGTCGAGATCGGCCCAAACCTCTCGGGCGACGAGGTGCTGGATGCGGCGGGCTGTTATGTGATGCCCGGCGGCATCGATCCGCATGTGCATCTCGAAATGCCCTTCATGGGCACCTATTCGGCCGACGATTTCGAAAGCGGCACGCGCGCCGGCCTTGCCGGCGGCACGACCATGGTGGTGGATTTCTGTCTGCCCGATCCCGGCCAGTCGCTGCTCGATGCGCTGAAGCGCTGGGACAACAAGTCGACCCGCGCCAATTGCGACTATTCCTTCCACATGTCCGTGACGTGGTGGGGCGAGCAGGTCTTCGACGAAATGAAGGCCGTGGTCGAGGAAAAGGGCATCAACACCTTCAAGCACTTCATGGCCTACAAGGGCGCGCTGATGGTGAACGACGACGAGATGTTCGCCTCGTTCCAGCGCTGCGCCGCGCTCGGCGCGCTGCCGCTCGTCCATGCCGAAAACGGCGACGTGGTCGCCGCCATGCAGTCCAAGCTGATGGACGAAGGCAACAACGGACCGGAGGGCCATGCCTATTCGCGCCCGCCGTCCGTCGAGGGTGAGGCGACGAACCGCGCCATCATCATCGCCGACATGGCGGGTGCGCCGCTCTATGTCGTGCACACCTCCTGCGAACAGGCGCACGAGGCCATCCGTCGCGCCCGCCAGAATGGCATGCGCGTCTATGGCGAACCGCTGATCCAGCATCTGACGCTCGACGAGAGCGAATATTTCAACAAGGACTGGGACCATGCCGCCCGCCGCGTCATGAGCCCGCCTTTCCGCAACAAGCAGCATCAGGATTCGCTCTGGGCCGGTCTTGCCAGTGGCTCGCTGCAGGTGGTGGCGACCGACCATTGCGCCTTCACGACCGACCAGAAGCGCACGGGTGCCGGCGATTTCCGCAAGATCCCGAACGGCACCGGTGGCCTGGAAGACCGCATGCCGATGCTCTGGACCAACGGCGTCAACACCGGCCGCCTGACGATGAACGAGTTCGTGGCCGTGACCTCCACCAACATCGCGAAGATCCTCAACGTCTATCCCCGCAAGGGCGCCATCCTCGTCGGTGCGGATGCGGATATCGTCGTGTGGGATCCGAAGCGCTCCAAGACCATTTCCGCCAAGAGCCAGCAATCGTCGATCGACTACAATGTCTTCGAGGGCAAGGAGGTCGTCGGCCTGCCGCGCTACACGCTGACGCGCGGCGTCGTCGCCATCGAGGAGAGCACGGTGAAGACGCGCGAGGGCCACGGCCAGTTCGTCAAGCGCGAACCCTTTGCAGCCGTCAGCAAGGCACTGTCGACCTGGAAGGACATCACCGCGCCGCGCAAGGTGGAGCGCAGCGGCATTCCGGCGAGCGGCGTCTGATGCCGGCCGGCCGCACCCTCCCGGCGCTTCTTCTCGGCCTCGCGCTCGCCGGCCCGGCGGGGGCGGCGGGGGCGGCGGCCGATATCGTCGACGGCAGCTATGGCGACAAGGACGGCTGCCTCTATTCCGAAACCGGCGAATCCTCCGGCTCCGACATCTTTTTCCTGCTCAACAAGGAGGGCGTGACCACCGCCGTCTCCTATTGCGAATTCAAGGGCGACGGCAAACAGGTCGGCGGCGCGACGAAAGTCACCGCCGAATGCCATGAGGAAGGCTCCGAGGACGTCACGCCCTACGAGCTGACGCTGACGCCCGACAAGGGCGGCTACACCGTCAGCTTCCCCGACGGCGCGCGCTGGGGGCCACTGAAGCGGTGCAAGAAGTAATGGGCGGGCGAAGACGTTTAGCGCGGAACCAGCGCCTCGAGATGCGGCAGAAGCACCACGCTCTCCTGCTCGTGGGGATCTGTCCGGGCAATGACGGCAGAGGCCGGCTGGTCGGAAAGGTTGGCCGGCAGATGCGGCACGCCGGCGGGGATGTAGAACATCTCGCCTGCCTTGACGATCACATGGTTCTCCAGCCGCTCGCCATACCAGGTATGCGCCTCGCCGGAGAGCATGTAGATCGCCGTCTCGTGGCTCTCGTGCATATGCGCCTTCGCGCGACCGCCCGGCGGGATCGTCAGAAGATGCATGCAGATGCCCGACGCGCCGACGCTTTCTCGCGCGATGCCCTCGAAATAGCTGAACCCCTGCTTGCCGTCATAGGTGGTACCCGGACGCACGATCCGGCATCCGACTTTCGTTTCACCCGTCATTTCCATCTCCTCCGAAAGAATTCCGTGCCCAAAGTGATAGCGAAGACAAAGCCGATTGCAATGCCGGGAAGGGACATGCAGTCTGCCGGAAACCGCGCCGTGCGAGGCGCCGAAAGATGATGAGCATGGCCCCAGCGAATACCGTCGTCTGCGCAAAGGATCTCGGCCTCACCTTCCAGACCGCCGATGGTCCCGTCACGGCGCTGACCGGCGTCAACCTCACCGTCGAAAAGGGTGATTTCGTCTCCTTCATCGGCCCGTCCGGCTGCGGCAAGACGACCTTCCTGCGCGTCATCGCCGATCTCGAAAAACCGACATCCGGCACCATCACGGTCAACGGACTGTCGCCGGAAGAGGCCCGCAAGCGCCGCGCCTACGGCTATGTCTTCCAGGCAGCAGCCCTTTACCCTTGGCGCACCATTGAGAAGAACATCGCGCTGCCGCTCGAAATCATGGGCTATTCGAAGGCCGAGCAGCAGGCGCGCATCGCCCATACGCTCGACCTCGTCAACCTCACGGGTTTCAGCAAGAAATACCCCTGGCAGTTGTCGGGCGGCATGCAGCAGCGCGCCTCGATTGCCCGCGCACTCGCCTTCGACGCCGATCTCCTGCTGATGGACGAACCGTTCGGCGCGCTCGACGAGATCGTGCGCGACCATCTCAACGAGCAGCTTCTGAAACTCTGGGCCGCCACACAGAAGACGATCTGTTTCGTCACCCATTCGATCCCGGAAGCGGTCTATCTCTCGACGAAGATCGTCGTGATGAGCCCTCGCCCGGGCCGCGTGACTGACGTCATCGATTCCCCCCTCCCCAGGGAGCGCCCCCTGGGCATCCGCGAAACCCCGGAATTCCTCGAAATCGCCCACCGCGTCCGCGAAGGCCTGCGCGCCGGCCACAGCTACGAGGAGCACGCCTGATGAAGCTCTCCTTCGTGCTCTGGCTGTTCGGCGCCACCACCGTCTTCATTGGTGCGGCCACCTCGTCGCGCGCCTATCTCGGCACCACGAACATCCTTTATCTCCTGCTGTCCATGGCGCTGTACATCGTCGGCAACCTGATGATGCTGAAGTTGATGCGCGAGGGCGGGCTCGGGCTTGCCATCTCGCTTTCCGCCATCACGCAGTTGCTGCTGGTCAATGTCATCGCCTTCCTGTTTTTCGGCGAGCGGCTGAGCCAGACGCAGCTTGCCGGCGTCGGTCTCGGCATTGTCGCCATGGGGCTGATGCTGCTTCCCACGACGGCGCGGAGCTGAGCCATGGGGGAAGCACGTTTTCTCAGAGATCGCCTTCTTCCCATCGGCACCGTGGTGCTCGCATTGCTCGCCCTCTGGTATGTCTTCGTCGTGGTGCTGAATGCGCCCTTCGAGCGCGACACCGCCGCGCGCGCCGGCACGACCATCAGCTTTGCCGAACTCCTACCGAAGACCATGGCGCAGGAGCGTCCGGTTCTGCCCGCCCCGCATCAGGTCTTCGCCGAACTCTGGGATACGACGGTCAACAAGGCGATCACCTCGAAGCGCAGCCTCGTCTATCATGCCTGGATCACGCTGTCGGCGACGCTGATGGGTTTCGGCATGGGTGCCGTGCTCGGCATCCTGCTTGCCATCGCCATCGTGCACAACCGCGCCATGGACCGCTCGCTGATGCCTTGGGTCATTGCCAGCCAGACGATCCCGATCCTCGCCATCGCGCCGATGATCATCGTCGTTCTGAATGCGGTGGGCATATCAGGCCTGATGCCGAAGGCGCTGATCTCGACCTATCTGTCCTTCTTCCCCATCGTCGTCGGCATGGTGAAGGGCCTGCGCAGCCCCGAACAGATCCAGCTCGACCTGATGCACACCTATCATGCCTCGTCGTCGCAGACCTTCTGGAAGCTGCGCTGGCCCTCGTCCATGCCCTACCTCTTCACCTCGCTGAAGGTGGCGATCGCCATCTCGCTCGTCGGCGCGATCGTCGGCGAACTGCCGACCGGCGCGGTCGCCGGCCTTGGCGCACGCCTGCTCGCCGGCTCCTATTACGGTCAGACGGTGCAGATCTGGGCCGCCCTCTTCATGGCGGCGGCGGTCGCGGCGCTGCTGGTCATAGTCGTCGGCTTTGCTCATAGCCTCGTTCTCAAGCGCATGGGGGCACGGGCATGAACCTTTCCATCCTCCTTGCCGCCATCGTCTTCTGGCTCGCCGCCTGGGCGTTCAACGAATGGCTGGTGCGCCGGAAATTCTGGAACCCCGTGGCCGACCGCGCCGCGCGCATCGCCGTGCCGCTGATCTTCGGCGCGACCATCCTCGTGCTGTGGGAAGGCATCGTGCGCGGCTTCAACGTGCCCTCCGTACTGCTGCCGCCGCCGAGCATGATCTGGGCACGACTGATCACCTCGGTGCCGACGCTCTGGGCGGATTTCCGCCAGACCTTCCTGAAATCCGTGATCACGGGTTATGCGCTCGGCTGCGGCCTCGGCTTCCTCGTCGCCATCCTCATCGACCGCTCGCCCTTCCTGCAAAAGGGCCTGCTGCCACTCGGCAATTTCGTCTCGGCGCTGCCGGTCATCGGCGTGGCACCCATCATGGTCATGTGGTTCGGCTTCGACTGGCAGTCGAAGGTCGCCGTCGTCGTCATCATGACCTTCTTCCCCATGCTGGTGAACACGGTCTCCGGCCTTGCCGCGACGAGCCACATGGAGCGCGACCTGATGCGCACCTACGCCGCCGACTGGTTCCAGACGCTCGTCAAGCTGCGTCTTCCCGCCGCCTGGCCCTTCATCTTCAACGCTCTCAAGATCAACTCGACGCTGGCGCTGATCGGCGCGATCGTCGCCGAGTTCTTCGGAACCCCCATCGTCGGCATGGGCTTCCGGATTTCCACGGAAGTGGGCCGCATGAATGTCGACATGGTCTGGGCCGAAATCGCGGTTGCCGCGGTGGCTGGTTCCGCCTTCTATGGGGCGGTCGCGCTCATCGAGCGGATCGTCACGTTCTGGCATCCGTCTGTCCGTGGTGGGCAGGCGTAAAACAAAGAAGAAAGAGGGAACTGACATGAAAAAGACGATTGCATCCATGCTTCTCGCAAGCGCCTTCTCGCTTGCCGCTTTCCAGGCGGAGGCCGCCGACAAGGTGACGCTCCAGCTGAAATGGGTGACCCAGGCCCAGTTCGCCGGCTACTATGTCGCGAAGGACAAGGGTTTCTACGAGGAAGAAGGCCTCGACGTCGATATCAAGCCGGGCGGCCCGGATATCGCACCGGCCCAGGTGATCGCCGGCGGCGGCGCTGACGTCATCGTCGACTGGATGCCCTCGGCGCTTGCCACCCGTGAAAAGGGTGTCGCACTCGTCAACATCGCCCAGCCGTTCAAGTCTTCGGGCATGATGCTGACCTGTTTGAAGGAATCCGGCGTCAAGGGTCCTGAGGATTTCAAGGGCAAGACGCTGGGCGTCTGGTTCTTCGGCAACGAATATCCCTTCCTGTCCTGGATGAGCCACCTGAAGATCCCGACCGATGGTGGACCGGATGGCGTCACCGTCCTCAAGCAGGGCTTCAACGTCGATCCGCTGTTGCAGAAGCAGGCGGCCTGCATCTCAACCATGACCTACAACGAATACGGTCAGGTTCTCGATGCCGGTATCAAGCCGGAAGACCTCGTGACCTTCAAATATGAGGACCAGGGCGTCGCGACACTGGAAGACGGCCTCTACGTTCTGCAGGACAAGCTCGCCGACCCGGCCTTCAAGGAAAAGATGGTCAAGTTCGTGCGCGCCTCCATGAAGGGCTGGAAATATGCCGAAGCGAACCCGGACGAAGCCGCCGGGATCGTGCTGGAAAACGACTCGACCGGCGCGCAGACCGAGGCGCACCAGAAGTTCATGATGGGCGAAGTCGCCAAGCTGACGGCCGGCTCCAACGGCGCGCTCGACGAGGCGGACTACAAGCGCACCGTCGCATCGCTTCTGGCCGGCGGCTCGGACCCGGTCATCTCAAAGGAGCCGGAAGGCGCCTGGACGCATGAGATCACCGACGCAGCCTTGAAGTAGTCGCTTCTCCTGATGGTATCGACGTGCGGGGCCTCAAGCCCCGCACGTTTCGTTTTGGGGATGCAAAAAGCTGCGGCGTCCTGTCGCCATTGCCATGGAAAAGCCAAACGCATAAAATAATGAGGCACCATTCCGTTACCTCTTGTAAGGCTGGCGGACGCCAATTACATAGACCGCAGAGTTGGAAGCTGGGAGAGGCCGACATTGCCCTTTCCGTGTCCGCTATACTGGCAGGAATAGGGTCCGGAAGACAAAAAGAACGCCCGGATCACGATCATATTACGTCATGCTCTTTGGGAAAGTTCGGCCTATGGCTTCTGGACACAGGAAAGTCCTCTCTTTTTCCGTCGCCGCTTTCATGACGGCAACGCCGGGCCTTGCGCTCGCTGCCGATGCGGCAACGGCCACCGGCGAAACGCAGCAGCAGACCCAGAACCTTCCGGCAATCGTCGTCAGCGCCGCCGAGACGCGCACCATCGTCGACCGCGTCATCGCGACCGGCACGGTGCAGGCCGTCGAGGAAGTCTATGTCGTGCCGCTGGTCGATGGGCTCTCCATCCGCACGCTGGCCGCCGATGTCGGTGACACGGTCGAGGCGGAGGGCACGCTCGCCACGCTGAACGACGATGCACTCCTGTTGCAGAAGAGCCAGACCGAGGCTTCGCTTGCAAAGGCCGAGGCCGCGCTGGCGCAGATCAAGGCGCAGCAGGTGGAGGCGAAGGCCAATGCCGACGAGGCCATCCGGGTCCGCGACCGCTCGCTCAAGCTGGTGAAGTCAGGCTCGCAATCGCAGGCGACCGCCGATCAGGCCGTCGCCACCGCCGATGCCGCCCTCGCCCGCGTCAATTCCGCCGACCAGGCGATCGCCGTTTCGCAGGCCGATATCAAGGTCGCCCAGACGCAGATCGACGATATCGCGCTGAAGCTCGCCCGCACGGCGGTGAAGTCGCCGGTCTCGGGTGTCGTCTCGGCCCGCACGGCCAAGGTCGGCGCGATCGCCAGCGGCGCAGCCTCGCCGCTCTTTACCGTCATCCGTGACGGCGCAATCGAGCTGAAGGCCGACGTATCAGAAGATTCCGTGCTCAAGCTCGCGGTTGGCCAGAAGGCGACCGTCAAGCTTGCCGGCGGTGCCGCTTCGGTCACGGGCACGATCCGCCTCGTTGAACCGACGCTCGACCCGCAGAGCCGCCTCGGCCGCGTCTATATCCGCTTCGATGAGCCGGGCAAGGCCCGTGCAGGCATGTTCGCCAGCGCCGAGATCGTCGTCGAGGAGCGCGAAGGCATCGTCCTGCCGCTCTCGGCGGTCACGACCGCCGACGGCAAGACGGTGGCCCGCAAGGTCGAGAACGGCGTCGTCAAGCTCGTGCCGGTCGAAACCGGCATCCAGGACGGCCAGGTGCTCGAAATCCTCAGCGGCCTGAAAGCCGGCGACGAGGTTGTGGCCAAGGCCGGCGCCTATGTCCGCGATGGCGACAAGGTCAATCCGGTGCATGCCGAGCAGGCCTCGGCAACGAAATGACGTGAAGGCCCTTTTACGAAAGGGTCTATAATGCCGGGCGGGGCGCCTGGTGGCATGACGGGTGATCCGGGAGGGGCCGGAGCCCGAATACCGTCTGGTCTCTCTACAAGGACTTTGGGGACATGAACTTTTCAGCTTGGTCCATTCGCAATCCGATTGCGCCGCTGCTCGCGTTTTTCCTGCTGATCTATGTCGGCATCTCCTCGTTTTTCGCACTGCCCATCACGCGGTTCCCGAATATCGACGTGCCGATCATCGCCATCAACGTGACCCAGAGCGGTGCCGCCCCGGCCGAGCTTGAGGTTCAGGTCACCAAGGAGATCGAGGATGCGGTCGCCGGCATCGAAGGCGTCAAGGACATCATGTCCACCGTCACGGACGGCAGCTCGCTGACATCGGTGCTCTTCGAGATTGAAAAGCCGACCAACCAGGCGCTTCAGGACGTCAAGGACGCGATCGACCGCATCCGCAGCGACCTGCCGGCCTCGGTCGAGGAACCCGTCGTCACCAAGATCGACGTCGAGGGTCAGGCAATCCAGACCTTTGCCGTCTCCTCGCCCAACATGACGCTCGAGGAACTATCCTGGTTCGTCGACGACAAGGTCAAGCGCGCCCTGCAAGGCCAGGCCGGCATCGGCAAGATCGACCGCTTCGGCGGCGCCGACCGCGAAGTGCGCATCGACCTCAACCCCGACAAGCTCGAATCCTACGGCGTTACCGCCGCCGACGTGAACCGCCAGATCCGCAGCATGAATGCGGATGCCGGCTCCGGCCGCGGCCAGATCGCCGGCGCCGAACAGGCGATACGCACGCTGGGCGACGCCCGCTCGGTGGAAAAGCTCAACAACACGATAATCGCGCTGTCGAACGGCCGTTTCGTGCGCCTGTCCGAGCTCGGCAAGATCACCGACACCTATGAGGAGCCGCGCTCCTTCTCGCGCTTCAACGGCAACCCGGTCGTCACCTTCGCGGTCTTCCGTTCGAAGGGCGCAAGCGAGGTCACCGTCGCGGAATCCGTGGAGAAGGCGCTCACCAAGGTGCGCGCGCAATATCCCGACGTCTCGATCGAAATGGTCGACGACAGCGTCTACTTCACCTACGGCAACTACGAGGCAGCACTCCACACGCTGATCGAAGGCGCGCTGCTCGCCGTCCTCGTCGTGTTCCTGTTCCTGCGCAACTGGCGCGCCACGCTGATTTCGGCCGTGGCGCTTCCGCTGTCGGCAATCCCCACTTTCTTCGTCATGGACATGATGGGCTTCTCGCTGAACCTCGTCTCGTTCCTGGCGCTGACGCTGGCAACCGGCATTCTCGTCGATGACGCGATCGTGGAGATCGAAAACATCGCGCGGCACATCCGCATGGGCAAGACGCCCTATCGGGCGGCCATCGAAGCCGCCGACGAAATCGGCCTCGCCGTCATCGCGACGACCTTCACAATCATTGCGGTCTTCGTGCCGGTCTCCTTCATGCCGGGCATTCCGGGCCAGTACTTCATCCAGTTCGGCCTGACCGTTGCCGTCGCCGTGTTCTTCTCGCTGGTGGTCGCGCGTCTCATCACGCCGGTCATGGCGGCCTACCTCATGCGTGCGCATGATGCGGACGGTCATGGCGAGGAGAAGGAAGGCGCCTTCATGCGCGGCTATACCTGGCTCGTCAGCAAGACGACGGGCAAGTGGTATGCCCGCTATGCGACGCTCGTCGCCGCCTTCGCCTTCCTGATCGCCTCGGTCATGCTGCTTTTCACCGTGCCCGGCAGCTTCCTGCCGCCGGAAGACGCCTCGCGCGTCGTACTGTCGGTCGAGCTGCCGCCGGATGCGATGCTCGAGGATACCGACCGTACGACCACGCAGATTTTCGACCGGGTCAAGGACATCGACGGCGTGCAGAGCGTCTTCGTGCTCGGCGGCTCCTCGCCGAAAGGCGACCTGGAACTGCGCCGCGCCTCCGTGACCGTCATCCTCGACAAGCTGGAACATTCGCTGCTCCACAAGCTGGTCAACGACGTCGCCGGCAAGATTCCCGTCATCGGCCAGTACCTGCCGAAGATGGAGGCCAAGGGCCGCGTGCGTCCGCAGTGGGATATCGAGAAGGAAATCTTCGCGACACTGCGCGACATTCCCGATGTGCGCATCATCAAGCTCAACGACCGCGGCGAGCGCGACCTGGCGTTCAATCTGCTCTCCAACAACGAGGCGGACCTCAACGCCACCGTCGGCGTGCTGGAAGCCAAGCTGCGTGCCGATCCGGTGCTCTCCAATGTCAGTTCGGAAGGCTCGCTGCCGCGTCCTGAGTTGCAGATCCGTCCGCGCGACGACCAGATGGCCCGCTTCGGCATCACCACGGCGCAGATCTCGGAGATCGTGCGTGTCGCCACCATCGGTGATATCGACTCGCAGCTCAGCAAGGTCTCGCTGGATGACCGCCTGATCCCGATCCGCGTGCAGGTCGCCCGCGACTTCCGTGCCGATCTCGGCGCGATCCGAAACCTCAAGATCCAGACCTCCGCCGGTCAGTTCGTGCCGCTGTCGAGCGTCGCCGACATCGACTATTCGGAAGGCCCCAGCTCGGTGAAGCGCCACAACCGCAACCGCGTCGTGCAGATCGGCTCCGACCTGCGCCCCGGCGTCGCGCTAGACACCGCAACCGCCCGCTTCAAGGAGATCGCCGCCAGCGTCGACATGCCACCGACCGTGCAGTTCGCCGAGAGTGGCGACGCGGAAGTGCAGGCGGAAATGCAACAGTCCTTCGGCAACGCCATGCTGCTTGGCCTGCTGCTCGTGCTGATGGTTCTCATCCTGCTTTTCAAGGACGTGATCCAGCCCTTCACCATCCTGCTCTCGCTGCCGCTCGCCATCGGCGGCGTGGCGGCGGGCCTGATCCTGACGCAGAACGCGCTCTCCATGCCCGTTCTCATCGGCATCCTGATGCTGATGGGCATCGTGACGAAGAACGCCATCCTGCTCGTCGATTTCGCCATCGAGATGATGCACCAGGGCATGAACCGCGTGGAAGCGATGATCGAGGCCGGCCGCAAGCGCGCCCGCCCGATCGTCATGACCTCGATCGCCATGTCCGCCGGCATGCTGCCCTCAGCACTCGGTGTCGGCGAAGGCGGTTCGTTCCGCTCGCCGATGGCAATCGCCGTAATCGGCGGCATCATCGTCTCGACGGTGCTCTCGCTCGTCGTCGTGCCCTCGTTCTTTCTGATCATGGACGACGTGTCGCGCTTCCTCGGCTGGCTGTTCGGCCGCTTCGTCGGCAAGAAGGACGATGAGCTGCTCGCCATGGAACCGGAAGCGTTGACCCGCCTTGCCGACCAGACGAGCCGCGATGTCGCCGATCTCGAAAAGCGCATCGAGACGCTCGAGAAGAAGAACCCCGGTGAACGCAAGCCCTTCACCGTCGTGCATCACTCGCCGCTCGCCGCCGAGTAGGCGCGCACGGTTTCGATCCAAACGGCCGGTTCGATTGATTTCGAACCGGCCGTTTTTTCTTTGATTGATCGAAATCAAGTAAGGATTGCCCGGCCTCGACTATCGTTCTCCCGTCAAAGAGCAAGAAATGCCTGCGGGAGCATGGAGTGAGAGCGATGAACAGGCTGATGAAACCCGGTGCACGGGAACGGGAAACCCTGCTGAGTTCCGGCCTGCTGGCGGCGCTCGGCGTGGAAAGCGTCGCGGCGATGATGGAGATTGCGGTGATCGGCAACCTGCCGGCGCGTCAGATCCTCTTCCGCGAGGGCGAGCCTGCCGATCTCCTGCATTGCGTGCTGTCAGGCTATGTCCGCGTCTATAAGCTCGACCCCGATGGCCGCGAGGCGGATGTCGAACTCTACGGCCCCGGCGATCTCATCGGCGCAAGCGTCGTGCTCGATGGTGGCCGCTACACCGCCACGGCCCAGGCCGCCGAACCGGCGCTGATCGCCCGCTTCGACCTGAAGCGCGTGCGCGACATCGCAAACCGTCGGCCGGATCTCGCGGTGGCGCTGACCAATGCGCTCTCCGCCCAGCTCGCAAAGGCCTTTGCAAGTCTGGCCAATGACCGGCTGCACACCGCCCCGCAGCGCGTGGCGCGTTATCTGCTCGCCCATTGCTCGGTCGAGGGGAAGCCGGCAAGCTTCCACCTGCCTTACCAGAAGAGCCTGCTTGCCGGCAAACTGGGGCTCGCGCCGGAAGCCCTCTCCCGCGCCTTTTCGATGTTGCGCAGCTACGGCGTCAACGTGCGCGGCCGCCTTGTCCATATCGGCGACCCGGAAGCGCTTCGCCGGATTTAGCAAACGGACCCGTATCAGCGACGGCGGCCGCCAGCGACATGGCGGCTTGGGGCCAGCAGTTCGTCGCTCTCGTCTTCATGGATCGTCCGGTCGCGGCCGAACGATTTTGCGAGATAAAGCGCCCGGTCCGCCGCCTCGAAGGTGGCGTCGAAAGAGCGGCCCGCGCCGTGATCGGCAATGCCGGCGGAGAGGGTGACGGCGACCGGCTTCCCGCCGGTCTCGATGCGGCGTGCGCCCACCGAGCGGCGGGCCTCTTCCACCAGAAGAGAGCAATCGCCACGGTCCACGCTGCAGATCAGCACGGCGAACTCCTCGCCGCCGAACCGGCTGACGAGATGGGCTGGTTCGAAAACCCGCTTCAGCTCCTCCGCGACGGCAACGATGACCGCATCTCCGACCACATGGCCATGTTTATCGTTGACCAACTTGAACCGGTCAATGTCGAACAGCACGAAGAAGCCGTTAACCTTCGTCTCCAGCATCTCGGAAAAAGCCCGGCGGTTGAGAAGGCCGGAGAGCGAGTCGAGCCGGCTCAGTCGCTCGAATGCCGCGCGCGAAAGGGAGATTTCATGGATCGCTGTGCCGATCAGCCAGGCCAGGAGTGCCGTAACGCTCGCCGCAATCAGGATGGTCGTCGATCCGCCGAAGCCGAGCGCGGTGCCGAACGGATAGGGCAGAAGGCCGAAATTCGCGAGGATGGCGGCAAACATTAGATAGGTCGCGGTCGCCAGCGCCGTCGCCACCAGAACGACATTCAGCACGAACGTCCAGATGTCGGCCTTCGTCTCGAAGCCGCCGAAATCTATCTGTGCCCTCAGCCAAAGGGCCAGCCTGCCACGCATCAATCTCTCCATAATGTATGGAGGGACCATAAGACATTTTCTTTCAGAGACGGCTAAAGCATTCGATAGAAGTTTAATCGTCCCGTTTTGGAACTTCGAGCCGGGCCGGCGTCACCGGAGCGCATGGAGACGGTCAAGACGGCCGCTGGCGATCCGCGCCTCCGTCCAGCGTCGTTCGGCGGCGAAGGGGTGCCATTGCCAGCCCTCATGGCCGAAGCCGGCGAGGGAGACGCGGTCGTCAGCCGCAGCAATATTCGCAAGCACATGGGCAATCACGATCAGCCCCGAACTCGGCACGACATAGGGCGACGGATCGAGGGCGGCAAGCTCGGCATCCACGGCATGGTGCACGGCCTCCGGGATCACCCTCAGCGAGCGCCCCGTGACGCGGGCGAATGTCTCGAAGCCGGCCGTATAATCGTCGCAGAAATCGTCGAGATCGGGATGGCTCTCTGCAAGCGGCCTGCGCATGGCGGCAAAGACCGCAGCCGTGCGCACGCACCAGATTTCCTTCGCCTGCCGCACGGTCCGGCTCGCCTTCCAGCGACCGCCGGCCAGCATGTCCAGGGCCGGGCGGCCCGTGTTGCAGGCGGCAACGATATCCGTCTTCCAGCCTCCCCGCCCGGCCGAGCGGCAGCCGTTGAAGCGGATCACCAGATCGGCACTGTCTATGGTTTCGGCAACGCCTTCCGGAATGGAGCCGTTGCCGACGATGGCGATCCTGCGCGGCACCCGGCGCCTCTCAGTTCTGCTGCTCGTAGACGGCCTTCAGCTCGTCGGTCCGCTTGCGCGTCAAGTCGGCAAGACAGCCGGAGACCAGCATCGGCTCCATGGACCCGCCACGCGCCTCGAAGCCGGCGAATTCGCACTGGCCGTCGCGATAACCGATCCAGGCCCGCTGGGCGCGCTTCAACGCATCCACCGCGCCGACATAGGCCTCGCCCATGTCCTTGACGTTGTCGTCCATCTCGCGCGCGGCGGCGACGGCCTTCTTGTAGGCGGCGTTAAGCGCCTTGTCGGCGTGCTGGTAGTCCTGGTCGGCGCAGATGTTCATGTCCATCTGCGTCTGGGCGTTTTCGCAATCGATCTCCTCAGCAGCGCAAAAGGATGCCAAGACGAGGAAAACGGTGAGGAAAACACCGGAGAAACGGCCCGAAATCATGTTATGCCTCACGCCGCTTCCGCCGGGCCGCAGCCCTCGGCCTTGAGTACGCGACGGGTGGAGGCGGGATATTTCGCCAGCAGGGCGGCCGGCCGCACCGGCCGGCGCACGAAATCGCCGCCGCAATTCGGGCAGGCGCCGCCCAGCACCGTCTCGACGCAATCGGCGCAGAAGGTGCACTCGAAGGTGCAGATCCGCGCATCCGGGCTTTCCGGCGGCAGGTCGCGGTCGCAGCACTCGCAGTTGGGTCGAAGCTCAAGCATGGTCTCACCCGATCGGTTTGCAGGGTCACGCGGTGTGCCGCGCCTATCCGGACTTTCGACATGCCGACGCCTTTAGGCAAGCCTGAAATTAAGGGGATACGATTTTCGCCCCACAGCCCCAAAGAAAAAGCCCGGCGCGAAGGCCGGGCTTGAGGCAATCCGGTCAGGCGGCGTTCATGCGCCGCCCGTTCCGTGAAAAAACCGATTACTGGTTTTCAACGTAGGTGTACTTGCCGTCGTCACCCTTCTTCCAGGTGTACATGACGTAGTCCGGACGGGTGATGTCGCCCTTTTCGTCGAAGCCGAGTTCGCCGATGGCGGTCTTGAACGGACCCTTCGCCTTGATGGCTTCGGCAACGGCCTGCGGGTCTACGCCGCCGGCAGCCTTGGCGCCTTCAGCGATGACCTGAACGGCAGCGTAGGAGTACAGCGTGTAGGCTTCCGGCTCGAAGCCCGATGCGCGGAACTTCTCGACGAGTTCCTTTGCAGCTTCGTTCTTGCGCGGATCCGGAGCGAACGTCATCAGCGTGCCGTCGACGGCGTCGCCGGCGATCGAAGCCAGTTCGTTCGAAACGATGCCGTCACCCGACATGAAGGTTGCCTTCAGGCCCTGGTCGGCAGCCTGGCGTTCCATCAGGCCGAACTCTGTGTGCAGACCACCCCAATAGACGACGGAAACGCCGGCTTCCTTCATCTTGGCGATGAGAGCGGAGAAGTCCTTGTCGCCGATGTTGACGCCTTCATAGATCACTTCCGTGATGCCGGCTTCGTTCATTGCCTTCTTGGTTTCGTCGGCAAGGCCCTGGCCATACGGGGTCTTGTCGTGAACGACGGCAACCTTGGCGTCCTTGAAGTTGGCAGCGATGAAGGAACCGGCTACGGCGCCCTGCTGGTCGTCACGGCCGCAGGTACGGAAGGTGTTCCACAGGCCGCGTTCCGTGTAGGTCGGGTTGGTGGACGCCGGCGTGATCTGCAGGATGCCGTTTTCAGCGTAGATTTCCGATGCCGGAATGGAAACGCCGGAGTTGAAGTGACCGACGACGAACTTCACGCCGTCAGCGACGAACTTGTTGGCGACCGAAACGCCCTGCTTCGGGTCGGAAACGTCGTCGCCGAGCACGATCTTGATCTGCTCGCCGTTGATGCCGCCGGCAGCGTTGATGTCGGCAGCAGCCTGCTCGGCACCCTTCTGCAGCTGTGCGCCGAAGGCAGCGTTCGGGCCGGTGATCGGGCCACCGACGCCGATCAGGATGTCGGCCCAGGCGCTGCCGCTGAAAGCGACCATTGCAGCCAAAGCAACAGCCGACATGAGAGACTTCTTCATATTATTACTCCCAAATTTGATTGCGGGTTCGTTTCAACCGGTCGCAACACCCGCATTCATTGCGCCGGTATCTTTGAGACCGCGGCCGAGAACCGGTCGCGGCGTTCCCTCTGGTTACTTGGATTTCCAGGAAAAGGGCGAAGCCTTTTCATAGAGCCAGTAGTAGTTATTGGTCATCTGCCGCGTACGGTAATAGCGGTAGCCGAGCGTAGCAAACAACAAAAGCACGGCGGTGTCCACGACATAGTACTGCGGCGTGAGCATGGTGCCGTGGAACAGCGCGTGGTGCACGAAACGAATGGCTGCGCCTAGAAGAAGGACGTAGACGACCAGCGTTCCGTAGTTCTGCCAACCGTCCGCAACGCTCTTGCCCGTACGCCAAGCGGTCCAACCGCCCATGATGACGCTGACGAACAGGAACTGCCAGAAAGACGGTTCTTCGTAGAGAATTCCTTGCATTTTTCTTCTCTCCCTACAGCGCCTTAGTGGCGTCCGCCTTCCAGATAGGCAGCGCGCACTTCCGGATTGGCCAGAAGTTCCTTGCCCGAGCCGCTCATCGTCACCTGGCCGTTGACCATCACATAGGCCCGGTGGGAGAGTTTGAGTGCGGCAAAGGCGTTCTGCTCGACGAGGAACACGGTCAGGCCCTGTTCCTGGTTCAGGACCTGGATGGCGTCGAAGATCTGCTTGATGATCAGCGGCGCAAGACCGAGCGACGGCTCGTCGAGAAGCAGAAGCTTCGGACGCGCCATCAGCGCGCGGCCGATGGACAGCATCTGCTGCTCGCCGCCCGAAAGCGTGCCGCCGCGCTGCGACTGGCGCTCCTTGAGGCGCGGGAAGAGCGTGAAGATCTTCTCAACGTCCTCATTGAAGTATTTCAGATTGTCGAGGCTCGCGCCCATCTGAAGGTTTTCATAGACCGTCATGCGCGGGAAGATGCGACGTCCTTCGGGGGACTGCGCGATACGGCGACGGGCGATGAGATGCGTCGGCAAGCGGGTGATGTCCTCGCCGTCGAAGATGACGGAGCCGGTGCGGGCCTGCGGGCTGCCGCAGACCGTCATCATCAGGGTCGACTTGCCGGCGCCGTTGGCGCCGATCAGCGAGACGATCTCGCCCTTCTTGACCTCGACATTGACGCCGGCGAGCGCGCGGATATTGCCGTAGTAGGTTTCCACGCCCTGGACGCTGAGAAGTGTATCGCTCATTAGTGCGCCCCTCCCTGCGAACCTTCGCTCTCCGCGATCACCTCGATTTCCTCGATCACCTCTTCGACCTCATCATCTTCAACACCGAGATAGGCCGCGATAACCTTCGGATCGTTCTTCACATGGTCCGGCGTGCCGTCGGAGATCTTCTGCCCGTATTCGAGCACGACCACATGGTCGGAGATTTCCATGACGACCGACATGTCGTGCTCGATGAGCAGGATCGACGTGCCGCTGTCGTTGCGGATCGAGCGGAGCAGGTCGTTGAGCGCCTGCGACTCGCGCGGGTTGAGGCCGGCGGCCGGCTCGTCGAGGCACAGGAACTCCGGTCCGGTGCACATGGCGCGGGCGATTTCGAGACGCCGCTGCGCACCGTAGGGCAGGTCGCCCGCCGGATCGTCGGCGCGCTCGATGAGGTTGGCCTTCTCCAGCCAGTACTTGGCGATATCGATCGATTCGGCCGCCGCCTTCTTATAGGCGGGCATGCCGAGCAGGCCGAGGATCGTGTAGCCGGAGGCCTTCATCAGCGCATTGTGCTGGGCGACGAGCAGGTTTTCCAGAACCGTCAGACCCGAGAAGAGCCGGATATTCTGGAAGGTGCGCGCCACCTTCGCATCGCGGTTGACCTCGAAGTCGGTCATGCGTTCCAGCAGGAACTCCTTGCCGGCCTTCTGGCGCATGGTGATCATGCCCATGGTCGGCTTGTAGAAGCCGGTCACGCAGTTGAACACCGTGGTCTTGCCCGCGCCGTTCGGGCCGATCAGCGCGGTGATATCGCCGCGATAGGCTTCGAAGGAGAGGTCGTTGATGGCCATGAGACCACCGAAGCGCATCGAGAGATGCTCGACTTTCAGGATGGGATCTTTCGTCATCGTATTCGTCGCTATCTTCGTCTCGGGCGCCATCAGCCGTGCCCTTCCTTGGTGAAGCTGCCGGAGACGGACTTGCGTTCCCGCAGGAAGGCGGTCGGTTCACGGCTTCCGACGAAGCCGCGCGGCTTCCAGACCATGACGACGACCATCGCCAGACCGAAGATCAGCATGCGGTAGAGCTCGGGCGTGAAGTCCGGCCCGAAGACCGCCTTCAGGAAGGTCATCTCGCGAAGCAGTTCCGTGCCGCCGACCATGACCACAGCCGCGACGGCGATACCGACGAGCGAGCCCATGCCGCCGAGAACCACGATGGCGAGGATGATCGCCGATTCCAGGAAGACGAAGCTTTCCGGCGAGACGAAGCCCTGGCGCACCGCGAAGAAGGAGCCGGCGAAGCCGCCGAACATCGCGCCGATGGAAAAGGCCGTCAGCTTGGTGGTCACCGTGTTGATGCCGAGCGAGCGGCAGGCGATTTCGTCTTCACGCAGCGCTTCCCAGGCGCGGCCGATCGGCATGCGGCGCAGGCGGATCGTCACATAGGCGGTGAGCAGGGCCAGCGCCAGGATGAGATAGAAAAGGAAGATCTTGTAGTAGGCCGACGACATCGGCAGGCCGAACGCCTTGGCGAAATTGTTCGGCGCGCTGACGTCGAAGGACCAGATGCCGAAGATCGAAGCCTTCGGAATGCCCGAGACACCGAAGGTGCCCTTGGTCACCTCCGTCCAGTTGATCAGCACGAGGCGGATGATTTCCCCGAAGGCCAGCGTCACGATGGCGAGGTAGTCGCCCTTCAGGCGCAGCACGGGGAAGCCGAGGATCATGCCCCAGAAGGCGGCCAGGATGCCGGCGAGCGGCAGAAGCACCCAGAAGGAGAAGCCGAACTGCTGCGACAGAAGCGCGTAGGAATAGGCGCCGACCGCATAGAAGGCGACGTAGCCGAGGTCGAGCAGGCCGGCGAGGCCGACGACGATGTTCAGACCCCAGGCCAGCATCACGTAGATGAGGATCTGGATGCCGAAATTGTCGACCCATTTCAGCGAGCCCTGCACGCCGAACAGCATGACCATCAGCGGCGGATAGATCAGCAGCGCGGCGATCGCGATCTTGCTGAAATTGCGCTTGAAGAAGCTTTCTTCCGTATCCACCGCCACCTTCGACGCAGCCGCCTTGCGGGCCGCCATCGAGGGTTGGAAATAGGCGACGGTCAGGAAGCGGCCGACGGCGGCGATGATCACGAAGATCGCCAGCAGACCCCAGCGCTGGTTCAGCACGAGTTCGTTGCGGATGTTCTGCGTGGTCTCGAGACCGACGAAGAGGACGAAGAGGCCGAGCGCGATGATGCCGGCAAAAATGCCCTCGCGCAGAGCCCGCGCCGTCAGATTACCGCCGGCGCTCTCATTGGTGTTCGAAATGTTGGACATGATCAAACCTTCTCGACTTCCGGTCGTCCGAGAATACCGGACGGCTTGAAGATCAGGACGATGGCGAGGATGGAGAACGTCGCGACGTCCTTATAGTCGATGGTGAAGTAGGCGGACCACAGGCTCTCGATGAGGCCGATGAGCAGGCCGCCGAGAACAGCACCCGGAAGCGAGCCGATGCCGCCCAGAACCGCGGCCGTGAAGGCCTTGACGCCCGGAATGAAGCCGTCGGTGAAGACGGTCACGCCGTAATACATCAGGTACATGGTGCCGGCGACAGCCGCGAGCGACGCCCCCATGATGAAGGTCACGGAGATCGTGCGGTCGACGTCGATACCGAGCAGCGCCGCCATCTTGCGGTCCTGTTCGGTCGCACGTTGCGCTCTACCAAGCGAGGTCTTGTTGACGATGTACCAGAAGGTCGCCAGGAGAACGACCGTCAGCACCATGATGATCAGCTGCTTGAGCGAGATCGCGATGCCGAAGACGTTATAAACCGACGACACCATCGGCGGGATCGGCTTGTTGCGCGGACCCTGCGTCACCTGGATGAAGTTCGACAGCGCAATCGACATGCCGATTGCGGTGATCAGCGGCGCAAGCCGGAAGGATCCGCGCAGCGGCCGGTAGGCCACCTTCTCGATCGTCCAGTTCCACAGCGATGCCGTGAGCATCGCCGCAGCGATCATGACCAGAAGCAGCAGCACGACCGGGAGGCCGGCGAACACGCTGGTCAAAAGAAGGAAGGTGATGAGAGCGGCAAATCCGCCCAGCATGAAGATATCGCCGTGGGCGAAATTGATCATGCCGATGATGCCGTAAACCATGGTGTAGCCGATGGCTATCAAACCATAAATAGATCCAAGCGTCAGCCCGTTGACGAGCTGCTGGATGAAATACTCCATATATAATCCCCCGGATGCGGTTCCCGAGGGCCGCATCTCTTGTTCTTGACGCTCATTTTTGAGCTTGTTTAGACAGGGGGATTCCATACCGCTTTCGATACAAAAGGGAAGCCCAAAAAGCCCCGATCGACAATTTCTTTAGTAAGAAGCGTTAAATGACGTAATTAACGCCACGGAAACCAAAAAATCGGCAGGAAAATCGGTGGCTTTGCGCAAAATGATGCACAAAGAGCGTAAACGGCGATGTCCCGATTTGGGACATCGCCGCCTTACGTTAGGGGACGATCAGCCTCGCATTTTCGCACCAGAGGGATCGAACAACGGTTCGGCCTGGAGACGCGCCGGCAGCACCTCGCCGAGAAGTTCGATCGACCAGCCGGTCGTAACGTCCGCGATCTCCTTCGGCACGTAGCCGACCGCGACCGAAAGGCCTGACGCATGGGCGTAACCGCCCGACGTCACCCAGCCGCGCACCGCGCCATCGAGATAGATCGGCTCGTCGCCGATCACGTCGGCGTCCTTCGCCTCGAGGATGAAGGTGCGCAGGCGGAGCTCCCCGCCCGTCTCGCGCTCGGCCTTGGCCGCGTCCTTGCCGATGAACTCGGCGTCCTTGCGCAGCGCAACGAAACGCTCCAGCCCAGCCTCGACCGGGCCATAGAGCGGGCGATATTCGCGCGACCAGCTACCATAGGATTTTTCGAGGCGCAGTGCGTTCAAGGCACGAAGCCCGAAGAGGCGGATGCCGAATTCGGCACCGGCTTCGAGGATGAGATCGTAGAGGTAGCGCTGGTATTGCGGCTTCATCCAGATTTCATAGCCGAGATCGCCGGTATAGCTGACGCGTCCGACAATGGCCGATGCCATGCCGAGATCTATGCGCCGCACGTCCATAAAGGCGAAAGCTGACGTCGACAGATCCTGATGCGTCAGCTTTTGCAGCACGTCACGCGCCTTCGGACCGGCAATGGCGAGGCCGACGAGCGACAGGTTCAACGCCTCGAGCGTCACCGAGCCATCGTCCGGCAGATGGCTCTCGAACCAGCGCATGTGATAATCTTCCGCGATGCCGGAGCCGATGAGCAGGAAATCGCCCTCGCCGAGCTTGGCCAGCGTGAAGTCGCCGATCAGCTTGCCGTCATCCTTCAGCATGGGCGCGAGCGTCATGCGGCCGGTCGCCGGAATGCGGCAGGTCAGCAGCCGGTCGAGCCAGGCTTCCGCCCCCCTGCCCTTCACCGCATATTTCGCAAAGCCCGACGTCTCCATCAGGCCGACGTTTTCACGCACGGCCTTGGCCTCCGCGCCGACCGTGTCGAAATCCGTCGAGCGGCGCCAGGAGAACTGATCCTCGACGCCCTCGGGCGCGAACCACAGCGGCGCCTCCAGACCATAGGAGGCGCCGAAGACGGCGCCGGCTTCCTTGAGCTTGTCATAGATCGGCGTGGTCAGCAGCGGGCGTCCGCCCGGCAGCTCCTCGTTCGGATAGCGGATGGAGAAGCGGCGGGAATAGTTTTCGCGCACCTTGGCATTGGTGTAGCCGAGCGTCGCGAAATCGCCGTAGCGCGAGACATCCATGGCGAAGACGTCGAAACCGGGATCGCCATGGATCATCCAGTTGGCGAGCGCCAGCCCGACGCCGCCGCCCTGGCTGAAGCCGGCCATGACCGCGCAGGCCGACCAGAAATTCGTCATGCCGCGCACCGGGCCGACGAGCGGGTTCCCATCCGGCGAGAAGGTGAAGGGGCCGTTGATGACCTTCTTGATGCCGGCCTTGTTGAAAGCCGGGAAGTGGCGGAAACCGACTTCCAGCTCCGGCGTGATGCGCTCAATGTCTTCTGCGAGCAGTTCGTGGCCGAAATCCCAGGGCGTGTTGAGCGGCGACCAGGGGCGGCAGGCCTTTTCATAGGTGCCCATCAGCATGCCGTTGCGCTCCTGACGGAGGTAGATTTCCCCGTCGAAGTCGACGCAGTGCATCAGCTCCTTGCCGCGCGTCTGGTTGAACTCGATCACCTCGGGCATGTCCTCGGTGATGAGATACATGTGCTCCATGGCCAGCACCGGCAGCTCGAGCCCCACCATGCGGCCGACCTCGCGCGCCCAGAGGCCGCCGCAGTTGACCACGTGCTCAGCGATGATCTCGCCCTTGTTGGTGATGACGCGCCAGCTGCCGTCCTCGCGCTGCACGAGGTCCTCTACCTTGGTGTGCAGATAGATATCGGCACCGTTCTTCTTGGCCGATTTCGCATAGGCATGCGTCGTGCCGTAGGGATCGAGATGACCTTCCACAGGATCGAACACCGCACCGACGAACTGGTCGGGATCGAGCAGCGGCATCAGGTCATGCGCTTCCTTCGGCGTCAGCAGATGCGCGTCGAGCCCCATGTAGCGGCCCTTGGCGAGGATCGATTTCATCCAGTCGAAACGATCCTTGGTCGAGGCGAGCATCATGCCCGACGTCATGTGCAGGCCGATATCCTGGCCGGAATAGTCCTGGATCTCCTTGTAGAGCTCCACTGTATATTTCTGCAGCTTGGCGACGTTGGGATCGCCGTTGATCGTGTGCATGCCGCCGGCGGCATGCCAGGTCGAGCCGGAGGTCAGTTCCGAGCGTTCGACGAGCACAACATCGGTCCAGCCGAATTTGGTGAGGTGATACAGGACGGAACAGCCGACGACGCCGCCCCCGATGACGACGACCCTTGCATGGCTCTTCATGAAAAACTCCGGCTTGGCGGGTTGAAGGGAACTTCGTGCTGCAGACGAAGCGCAGCCTATTTTGTCCCCCGGAGGCCTCACAAGCCCGTGGTGCGAAACCTCATGTCGCTTTGTCGATTTTGAATGTCGGGCAGCGGCGCGCGGACCGTCGTCAGCGCGTCGCGAAATCCACCGACAGGTCGTGGCTGCGCGCCATCACCTTGAGATCATCGACCAGCGCCTCGGCGAAGCTGCGCATCACCACGAGGTCGAAACGCTCCTCGCCGATGCGGGCGAGGTTGACCGAGAGGTGGCTGCACAGCACATTCGCCGCACGCCCGACCGGGAAGGCATCGGCATGCAGATCGACCGCAATGCCGTTTGCCAGAATGCGGGCGGCATCCGGCCCCGATAGCGTCAGCACGACACGGCCATGGCTCTGATCGACGACGAAGGCGAAATCGCCGAGCCGGACGGAAAGCTCCGCGGCAAGCGTTTCCGGCGCATGCACCTCCGACAGGACGAGCCATTCACCGGGGCCGGAGAAGCGCGCCTCGAACTCACCGTTCGACAAAAGAATGCCGGCCGCCTCGGCTGTCTGGCCGGGAGCGGCAAGCACCATGGCGACGGCGGTCGTGCGATGCACGGAAAGGTGATTCGCCCGCCGCTCGGCGATCGCACCAATCGTCCCGTCCAGCGCATGCACCGCCTGATATTCGTAAGCCATCGCCTCTACCTCACGCCATCAGCTTGGTGTTTTCGGGATCGACGAAGACGGGATCGCAGACCTCGGCAAAGGTCTCCACGCCGCGCAGCTGATCCCAAACCACGATCTTCTCGCCATAGCGTTCGCGGCCAGATTTCAGGAAGGCGAGCGCGATGTGGCCGCCGAGCGTCGGCGAGAAACAGGTGGAGCTGACCCAGCCCTGGTCGTTGATCGTCGAGGGCTTTGCGCCATCCTTCAAGAGATGCGCGCCTGCCCGCATGTCCTTGTCCGACTCCACCGACTTTAGACCGACCAGCTGCATCCGGTCCGCCGCCGTCAGGCCGAAGCGGCTCGAGAGGCGCTTGCCGATGAAATCGGGCTTGCCCGAGCCCATCATGCGGCCGAGGCCGGCATCGTCGGGCGTCACGCGGCCGTCGAGCTCGGCATGGGTGACATGACCCTTTTCGAGACGCAGCACATTCAGCGTTTCCACGCCATAGGCGCAGATACCATGCGACGCACCGGCCCGCATCAGCGCGTCGGCCACCGCTTCGCCATGCCCCGCCGGCACCGCCAGCTCATAGGCAAGCTCGCCCGAAAACGAGATGCGGAACAGCCGCGCTTTGAGATTGCCCTTCAGCCGCACCTCGCGCGCCGCAAGGAACGGGAAGGCCGCGCCGGAAATATCGTCCTCGACGACGGCCTGCAGAATGGTCCGCGCCTTCGGCCCGGCGATCGACATCTGCGCCCATTGGTCGGAGACGGAGAGGAAACGCACGCGCAACTCCGGCCACAGCACCTGGGCAGCAAATTCCATATGCGAGAGCACGCCGCCGGCCATCGCCGTTGTCGTGGTGACGAAGAAATGCTCTTCGCCGAGCCGGCTCACCGTGCCGTCGTCATAGACCATGCCGTCCTCGCGCAGCATCAGGCCGTAACGGGCCTTGCCGACGGGCAGTTTCAGCACGGGGTTGCAATAGAGACGGTTGAGGAATTCGGCCGCGTCAGGCCCGAAGACCTCAATCTTGCCGAGCGTCGAGACATCGCAGAGGCCGGCGTTTTCGCGCACGGTGCGCACTTCGCGCTCGACGCTCTCCCGCCAGGTCTTCTCGCCCGCCTTCGGGAACCAGGAGGAGCGATACCACAGCCCGGCATCGATGAAGACCGCGCCATTGCGCGCCGCCCAGCCATGCAGCGGCGAGCGGCGGGTGGGCATGGCATGTTCGCCGATCGACGCGCCGGCCATCGCGCCGAAGGAAACCGGCGTGTAGAACGGCCGGAAGGTCGTGGTGCCGACCTCTGCGGGACTGACCCCGCGCATGCCGGCGAGAATGCCGATGGCGTTGATATTGCCGAGCTTGCCCTGATCGGTCGCCATGCCGCCCGTCGTGTAACGCTTGGCATGCTCGACATGGCCAAAACCCTCGCGCACGGCAAGGCCCAGGTCCTTGGTGTGCACGTCGTTCTGGAAATCGACGAAGGCCTTGGATTTCGCGCCCGGCACATGCCAAAGCGCCGTGAAGGACGGATCGGCTTCATCGCCGATTGCGGGTCGCTCGAGACCGGCCACCGGCCGGCCGAGCGCTTCTACAATGGCCGAAGCCTTGCGCGCACCGTCATCAAAACATTCCGAGAGGCGATAGCGCCCCGCCGCAGCCCCTGCCATGACGAGCCCTGCGCCGACATCCGGTGCCAGGAACGCCTGAAGCGCCTCCGACCAGACCGGCTTGCCGCCGCGCTGGCAGGCAAGATGGATGACCGGGCTCCAGCCGCCCGACATGGCGACCGCGTCGCAGGCAATCAGCTCCTCGAAGCCACCGCGATCAGCAACCACAGTCCGCACACGATGGCGCCCCTTCGTATCGACGATCGCGCCGCCGCGAATGAGGCGAACACCGGCCGGCGCGACATCGCCGGATGCCGGGCGGCTATCGATCAGTGCCGCGATCTCCACACCCTTCGCGATCAAATCCTTTGCCGTGCGATAACCGGACGTGCCATTGGTGAAGACGACGACGGACTTGCCGGCGGCGACGCCGAACCGGCTGGCATAGGTGCTGACCGCGCTCGCCGTGAGGATACCCGGCCGGTCATTGCCGCCGAACACCAGCGGCCGCTCCTCGGCACCGGTCGCAAGGATCGCGTGTTTCGCCACGATGCGCCACATCCGCTCGACGGGCTTTGCGGCATCGACGACAGCGACATTCTTCTGGACGCGCTCGACCGCACCGAAAACATTGTCGTCGTACCAGCCAAACACCGTGGTGCGCGGCAGGAGCGTGACATTAGGATTACCCTGCAATTCCTCGACCACGCGGCGGGCGAAGACATAGGGCGCTTCGCCGCCGATAGGCATCGTCTCCGAAAGCAGCGCACCGCCGAGCACGAAATCCTGCTCGGCAAGGATGACACGCAGGCCCGAGCGGGCAGCGACGAGCGCTGCGGACAGACCCGCCGGCCCGGAACCGACGACGAGCAGGTCGCAATGCGCCCAACTCTTCTCGTAGCTGTCAGGATCGCGCGGCAGATCGGTGCGGCCGAGGCCGGCGGCGCGGCGGATCAGCGGCTCATAAACCTTTTCCCAGAAGGCCGCCGGCCACATGAAGGTCTTGTAGTAGAACCCGGCAGACAGAAACCGCGACATCAGGTTGTTTACAGCGCCGATGTCATAGGCAAGACTCGGCCAGCGGTTCTGGCTGCGGGCCTCCAGACCGTCATAGAGCTCGGCAACCGTCGCCCTGGTGTTCGGGTCGCGCCGCGCGCCGCTGCCGACCGTCACCAGCCCGTTCGGCTCCGAGGGCCCCGCGGTCACGATGCCGCGCGGGCGGTGATATTTGAAGCTGCGGCCGACAAGCAGCGTGTCATTGGCAAGCAAGGCCGAAGCGAGCGTATCGCCGGCATGGCCCGTGAGGCTCGTACCATCGAAGGAGAAGCGGACGGCATGACTGCGATCGACGAGGCCGCCGGAGGCAAGACGATAGGCGGTCATCGTGCGCCCTCCCCTGCTTTGACCGCATCGGTCACGCCAAACACCTCATGGGTAAAATTGTCCCGCTCCACCACCAGCCAGCGCCGGCAGCCGGCGACATGCTGCCAATGCTCGCGAATGCGGCCGCGCGGATTGGCCCGCAGATGCACATAATCATGCCACACCTCCTCGGCGGCCATCGGCGCCGGACGAACGGGCGTGGCATCGCCGCGGATCAAAAACTCTTCCTTGGGGCGCGTGCCGCAATGCGGGCAGGAAATCAGGCTTGCCATGGTTCAGCTCAATGCAGGTTGGGCTGGGTGCCGGCACCCGCCTCGTCGATGGGGAAGCCACGCTCGAAGCGATCGAGCCGCAGCGCGCGCGCCACATGATGGCTCTCGCCCTTGGCCAGAAGATGCGCGAAACAGAAGCCGGAGGCCGGCGTCGCCTTGAAGCCGCCGTAGCACCAGCCGCAATTGAGATAGAGATTTTCGATGGACGTCCGGTCGATGATCGGCGAGCCGTCCATCGACATGTCCATGACCCCGCCCCAGCTGCGTAGAACGCGCACGCGCGAAAGACCGGGGATCATCGTCACCCCCTCCTCCATCACATGCTCGGCCGTCGCAAGGTTGCCGCGCTGCGCATAGGAGGAATAGCCGTCGATCTCCGCGCCGAAGACCAGCCCGCCCTTGTCCGACTGCGAGATATAGAAATGCCCCGCGCCGTAGGTGATGACGTGATCGATGCAGGGTTTCAGCCCCTCCGTCACGAAGGCCTGCAGCACATGGCTTTCCAGCGGCAGCTTCAACCCCGCCATTTCGCCGACGCGCGACGAGTTGCCCGCCGCCGCCAGCGCCAGCTTGTTGCAGCCGATGAAACCCTTCGTCGTCTCGACACCCGTGACGACGCCGTTCTCGCGACGGATGCCGGTGACTTCGCAATTCTGGATGAGATCGACGCCGAGCCGGTCGGCCCCGCGGGCAAAACCCCAGGCGACGGCATCGTGCCGCGCCGTTCCCGCCCGGCGCTGTAAGAGGCCACCGATGATCGGGAAGCGTCCGTGGTCGAAATTCAGGAAGGGCAGCATGCTCTTCAGCGTCTCGCGGTCGAGAAGCTCCGCCGCAACCCCCTCCATCATCATGGCATTGCCGCGGCGGATATAGTGATCGCGCTGGCCGTCATTGTGGAAGAGGCTGATGATGCCGCGCTGCGAGAGCATCACATTGTAGTTGAGGTCCTGCTCCAGGCCCTCCCACAGTTTCATCGAAAACTCGTAGAAAGGCTCGTTGCCCGGCAGCATGTAGTTCGATCGCACGATCGTCGTATTGCGGCCGACATTGCCGGAGCCGAGATAGCCCTTCTCGATGACCGCGACATTGCGGATGCCGAATTCCTTGGCGAGATAATAGGCCGTCGCAAGGCCATGCCCGCCGCCGCCAACGATGATCACATCGTAGTGCGCCTTCGGTTCGGGCTCCCGCCAAGCAGGTTTCCAGCCGAGATTTCCGGCAAAGGCTTGTTTTAAGATCGAAAGAGCGGAGTAGCGCATGAAAAATCCCGTATCAGTCGCGCCACATTCGCATATGCAGCACAAACGGCAAGACCATGGCGAAAGTCCCGCGCGGTTTCCACATGCAGTATTTGCTTTCCGGCAACGCCGCGGCTAAGCCAGAAGCAGAAAGGCCGGAAACGATGCAGGCAGAGGCAGCAGAGCTGAAACGCGTGATGGAAAGTGCCGCGCTCGCAGCCGGCCGCGCTATCATGACCATTCACAGCGCAGGCCCTGATGTGCATTTCAAGCCGGACAGCTCTCCCGTCACCGAGGCGGATGAGGAGGCCGAGCGTGTGATTCTCGCGGCACTCGCCCGGCATTTCCGGCAGATTCCCGTCATCGCCGAAGAAGCGGTCGCCGCCGGCCAGGTGCCCGACATTTCCGGCGGCCTGTTCTTCCTCGTCGATCCGCTCGACGGCACCAAGGAATTCGTCGCCGGCCGCAACGAGTTCACCGTCAACATCGCCCTCATCGAATCGGGCGTGCCGATCGCCGGCATCGTCTATGCGCCGGCGCTTGCCGCCGGCTTCATTGCCGTCGACGGCCGCGCGGAACGCTTCACCGTGGCAGATCGTCACACCCTCGCCAACCGGCAAGGTATCGGCTGCCGGGGTCGCGGCAAGGCGCTGACCGCCGTCGCAAGCCGCTCGCACGATACGCCCGAGACCGGGCGTTTCCTTGAGGACCACGGCATCGACGCCTGCACGGCCATCGGCTCCTCGCTGAAATTCTGCCTCGTCGCCGAAGGCCTCGCCGACGTCTATCCCCGCTTCAGCCGCACCATGGAATGGGACACCGCCGCGGGCGACGCCGTGTTGCGCGCGGCCGGCGGCGAAACCCGCACCCTCGACGGCGCGCCGCTTGCCTATGGCAAACGCAACCAGCCCAACGACACCGACTTCGCCAACCCGAACTTCATCGCTTCAGGTGCGGGCTGGAGCGGGGACGCCGGCAGGGCCATAAAATAACCCGATTGCGTGGCGACAAAGCCGAGCCTCAGGGGGACGAAAAATGCGGAAAATCGCTGTCGGAGGGACCGTTCTCCCGGATTGCCCATGGCATTTTTGTTGTCTGTAAAGGTTATTTCGAATAATCTGCCGAAGACAAGCATTTAGGCGACTAACCCGTTTTCTTTGGAAAGAGTGGTCCGACGTGAAAGAAGAAAAGACGCCCGCACAGGCGGAAGCCGAGCCCCACGTCGCTACCGGTGCCAGCAGCCTGCTTGATATAGCCAAGCAGCGTGCCCAGCAGCGCGCCGACGACAAGAAAGTCGTGGCCATCAAAAAGCCGGCTCCAGCGAAGCGCCCCGCGGTTGCGCTCGCCGACGACGAAGATGGACTTGGTGCACGCGCCCGCAAGGCGACCGACATCGTCAAGACCATTCTGACGCTGCCTGAAATGCCGAAGCGGAAGCGCCAGCTTCCGTGGACGGCGATCTCCTTCGGCCTCGCCGTGGTCCTCCCCACCATTTTGACCGCGCTCTACTTCGCCTTCATCGCCAGCCCGCAATATGTCGTCGAGACGCAATTTGCCGTTCGCGGCGCCAATCAACCGTCTCTGGGTGCTTTGGGGCTGCCTGCTCTCGTCGGCGGGGGCGGCCAGTCCAGCGATTCCTACATCGTCGCGGATTACATTCACTCCGCCCAGATCCTGCCCGATATCAGGGAACAGACAGGCGTCGATATCCGGACGGTGTATTCCCGTCCGACGATCGACTTCCTCTATCGCGAGAACGGCACACGCTCGCTGGACGAATTCCGCGATTACTGGCGTGACATGATCAATGTCAGCTACAACACGACCACCGGCAACGTGACGATGCGCGTCTTCGCGTTCTCATCGAGCGACGCCAAGCAGGTCTCCGAGTCCATCCTGGCGGTTTCCGAGCATCTGGTGAACACCCTTTCGGACAAGTCGCGTCGGCAGGTCATCGAGACTGCCAACCAGCAGGTGGCGCGCTCCGAAGAGCGCTTGCGCAACATTCGCAAGCAAATGACCGAATTGCAGATAACCGAGCAGGCCGTCGATCCGACTGCGGTTGCAACGATGGAAGCAACGATCATAAGCTCGCTCGAACAGGAACTGGCAAACCTTCGCACACGCTACAAGGCACTCGTCGATTCCGTCAGCAGCGATGCACCTTCGGCACGGGTGATCGAACGCAATATCAGCGCGCTTGAAGCGCAATTGGTCGAGCAGAAAAAACGCCTGACCGGAGATACCGATCAACCAGCCGACAGCAAGACCACACGCGCGGGCGTCGATACATCGAACGCTCTGCCGCAGATGATCAGCCGTTTCTCCGAACTCGGCGTCGAGCAGGAGTTCGCCGTGAAAGCCTATACGGCATCACTGGCCTCACTGGAATCATCCATGCAGGAAGCGCAGAAGCAGGAACGGTATTTCGCCGTGTATGTCCCGCCGCGCGAACCGGAAGTGGCCCTTTATCCATTCAGCGTCCTGAATACGGGTATCGTTCTCCTGGCTTCATTCGGCTTCTGGCTCATCGGCTACTTCGTATTCCGCTCCGTCAAGGATCATGCGATCTGACGGCACCCCGACCACGAGCCGCACAATGAAGGTAGTATCCGAGAAGAGTTTCGCTTACGCTCTCAGCGAAAATTTGCGGGTTATCGCCGCGCTTGTCGTGAGGAGTGCGGTGACTCGCTTCGGCGAAAGCCGTATGGGCGTGGTATGGGTTCTGCTCGAACCCATGGCCTATGTTGCCATCTTCATTGTGCTCCACACATCGATGGATACGAGCATCCCCTTCGGGGACAACGCACTCCTCTTCGTGATGACAGGTGTTTTCGGTTTTCGAATGACGCGTGGTATCGCGCGCAAGTCGGAGCGGGCAATTATCAGCAACCAGCCGATGCTGACCTATCCCTTGGTCCGTCCCCTGGATACCATCATTGCAGCGTTCCTCACGGAATCGACGCTCTGGCTCATTATTTGCTGGCTGTTCCTGGGAGGGCTTTCGCTCACGATGGACCGTGCGGTCATTGTCTATCCCGCGGATTTTGCAGAATGCCTGCTGGCCGTCTTGTATTTCGCGCTCTCTTTTGCGGTTTTTAACGCGATGGTCAGCGGCCTTTTTCCGCGCTACGACACGTTCCTCAACATGCTCAGCCTGCCTCTCATGCTGATGTCAGGGGTCTTCTTCCTGCCGTCCCAGCTACCGCCGGATTTTCAGGCTATTCTCTGGTGGAACCCGTTCCTGCACTGCGTTGAATGGTTCCGCACATCGACCTATCTCGACTACAACCCCTTGCTCAGCAAGGAATACCTGGTTGGCCTCTCCACCGGCATGCTTGCAATTGGCTTGACGATGGAACGCATCTTCCGCCGAAAGATCATCAACTCATGATCATCTTCGATAAAGTCTGTAAAGCGTATCCCCGCCCTGACGGGGGGAAAAAGATCATCCTCGACAATTTCACTGCGACCTTTCCGCCAGGCATCAATATCGGCATCCTCGGCAGGAACGGCGCGGGAAAATCCACGCTGATGAACATGATTTCCGGCGGAGAAATGCCGGACTCCGGCCGTATTCTACGTGAAGGCAGAATTTCCTGGCCGCTTGGTTTCAATGGCGGTGTGCACGGCAAGCTCACAGGCGCTCAGAACACCCGTTTTATTGCCGACATCTACGGCAAGCCGCGGAACAAGGTGCTCGACTTCGTCACGGAGTTCTCGGAACTCGGGGCTTACCTGGATATGCCGGTCAAGACCTATTCCGCCGGCATGAAAGCGCGCCTTGCCTTCGGCATCTGTATGGCGATCGAGTTCGAATATTACCTGATCGACGAGGTCATCGCCGTCGGCGATTCCACATTCAAGAAGAAGTGCAAGGACGTCTTCGAACAGCGGCGGGAGAATTCTTCGCTTCTGCTCGTTTCACATTCGGCAGGCCTGCTTCGCTCGTTCTGCGATGTAGGCGGCGTGATGCACAATGGACAGCTGACGTTCTTCAACGACATTGAAGAAGCCATTCAGGTTCACGAGGAAATTTTGCGCTCCTCGGCCGCGCAGCGAAAATCGGCCTAGCAGCGGCCGTCGCCGTTTTGCATACTCAGTACAGTCAGCTTATGTGCCACCGGCAGCGCGCAGACGCTCGGGCGTGTAATTGACAGCGCCGACTGACGGCCGCAGTGGCGTTACGGATCCAGAGGATTCGACAATGTCACGCAACTTCATAAGAAGCGAATTCGCTGCAATTTCCATTCCCTCATAGGCATAGAAATCACCCGGCTGCAGGCATTTGCGGGTGATCCAATTCAGGTATTCACGCCGCAGGTTTGCTGGAGCCACATGACCAGACGACCAGAACTGATCGAGTTCGATACCCTTGTTGACACAAAAGGCGAGGGCTGGATGCCGATAGAATGCCTGGCCCAAAACGGCAAGTGGAACACCGTGCTGCAAAGCCGAGAGGCCTGATGTGCTGTTGATCGTTACCATGCCAGCAGAATGGCGTGTCAAAAGGCCGAGCGACCCGCCATCGAGGATATGAACCCGGTCGGCTACATTGTTCAGGACGCTTACCTGGCGAATGAATTGACTGTCCTGGCTGTGTCCGCGCTCCATGGGATGGATCTTGAACACGAGCTGAGCCGACGCGGGTGCGTTTCGCGCGAAGGATACGATCGATTTCAGAACGAGTTTCTGATTGCTCCAACCGCTCGCAGCGGCACCAAGCTGGCCGTCGTCATGCACCTGCAGCGGCACCAGATAGTACCGCTTATCGTGATATTCGAGCAGCCGCTCCATGCAGCGGTAATTGCGACCGAGATTGCTGAACTTCCTGTAGTAGTTCTTGATCCAGTAGAACATTTCCCGCACGAACGAGCGCTTCGGCTTGTGGAACAGCTTACGTTCGCTTGGCCTGGAGAATACACCACGCACGGCGAAATAGGTATAGGCGTAGGTCGCCATAGCGCCAAAGGAAGAAGGGAAGCTTACACCCTTCGGCCGTTCCGTTCGGGAGTCAGAGTCCCCCTCCTCCGGCAACTTACCCATGGCCGGGGAGCGCCAGTTATTGCCGCCAAGTTCCATCGTAACGAAACCGGGGCGAATATATCCCTCTTCAAGACAGAGGACTGGAACACCCAGCACCGCGCATTGCTCACTCGCAATTCGGTGGATTTCGCGCTCGCAGCCAAAAAGCACGACATAGTCGAAACCATGTTCACCGACAATCTCGGTAAACCATTCTCGCCAAGCGTCTGCAGTACCCGAGAAATGAAGATTCTGATTGCCGCGCGCAAAGAGCCGGTCGCCCGCATTGAAGCAGACTCGCCAGGCTTCGAAACCATTCTGATTGAGAAGATTCTGTACTTTGCGGAAGAACGGGCCAACCGGTCCCTGCAAAAGAAGCACGCGAGGCGCACTCTTGGAGGGAAAACGTTTCGAAAGCTTGCGGCGCAATGAAAGATTGATCAAGCGCGAACCGCGGGAAGAACCCTGCTCGGACTCAAATCGACCGGCCTTCAAATCTGGATCATGCTGCTCAGTCATGACAGGCTGGCTCAACTCGCAATGGTGCTGAAGGCACCCGTCATGGCATAAACCTGCCTCTTTAGCAATTGCATCCGCCACCCTTCTCCGAAAATCCCCTATGCGATGTGAACGGGCAACTATGTCCATGACCCGATCGGCACTGCAATCCCCACCTTGCGGTTATTATACTACCGCAACCGCGAGTCGCGCAACAAGACCCCCAATCGGTTTATTTGCTGCGCCGCACCCAAAAAAAGCATGCCAAGTGGACCCGACTTTTTCATGGCGCCGCCGGAAATTTCGGCGATCAGGTCCTCCGGTCGGCATGGAAGGCGGCTCAGGGGGTGCACATAGAACGGATAGACGATGAGGCTCGCGGCGACGAGCATATCGAGACTGATTCTGCGCCGGCGGCGCGGGATGGTCAGGCGGTCGTCAGTGAGGCCCCAGCCGGCATAGAACGGCATGCCATGCACGCCGACGGGCTTGCCGCGCAGCAGCGCTTCGAAACCGGTCAGCGACGTCATGGTTTCCACACGATCGGCCCAGGCGATCCATTGGAGTATGTCTCCATCCGTGGCGATTCGGTCCGCATCGCGCGGCGCCTCGCCGCCACTTCGAACGCCGGAGACCACATCGGGATGCGCCTTGTAGACGATGAAGGCGTCGGGAAAGAGCGCGCGTACTGCAGCGACGAGCCCGGCATTGGACTGCACCTTCGGTGAACCGTAGCGGATGGAGGCATCTTTCTCCACCTGACCGGGGACGAGGATCTTCATCCGTCCGTCCGCCACGACGGGCGCTTCGGTGACCGTGCCGAGATTATATTTCGAAACACCGCGGTCGATTAGAAGCTGGGCAAGGCTTCGGGCACGGGCCAGCAGGCGCTCGTCGAACACCCCCTCCGCGATCAGTGTTTCAAGGCGGCTCGCGCCCCGCGCGTCGTAATAGACATGATCATCGTCGATGGCGATCGAGGACGGAAGCGTCAGCGCCACACCGAGGCCCTTCGAGCGGATGAAGCCATCCTCGAGACGGATCGCGGGCACGGCATCCGGCAAAGGCCTGTCACTGCCCCACACCGCCACGATGCCGCCCGCCGCCTGTGCCGCCGGCACGGCCGCGTCCATGGAGCGCAGGTGCACGGGATCGCCCGCCATGCCCTTCAGGAACGGCGTCATGGCGCGGCGCTTCCACGGCGAAAACCCTGCCGTAAAGACCTTGCGGGTCAGACGGGAGCGCTGGTTGCGCGTGGTGATCGCCTGCTCGACAGCGCATTCCGCCGTACAGGGCTGCCGCGTGTGCAGGTCCAGATAGCGCGTGTATTCGAGAAAGGCCGCGTGGAAAACCTGCTCCAGGGAGGCTGGCGGCTTGGTGGCAGCCAGCTCTCCGTGATCCACCGTCAGGCCCCGGCCGGAATAATAGGTTGAGCCGAAGCAATGAACCGGCCGCCCGGCCATCAGCGCTTCGAAGCCGAGCTGGCTCGACACCGTATAGACGCTGTCAGCCTCTTCCAGCAGCGGCCAGGGGTTCATGCGCTCCGGCACGACGATCGACAGACCGAGCACCGCCGCGGCCCGGCGCAGCAGGCTCTTCTCGCCCGCGGCGGGATGGGTGCGCACGACGAGCGTCTTGCCCGGATTGGACGCCGCAGCATGCTCCAGCATGACCTGAAAACGCGCCGCGTTTGCGCCCGCTCCCGCAATGGAAGCATCGCCTGCGACCTGATCCACGAGGAGAACAAAGGGACGCCCTTGTGGCACACCGGCCGCTGCCGGGGTCACGAGCGGACTGTTGTTGTATTTGGACAGGCGCTCTTCCCGCAGCCACGCCATCAGCTGCCGCGCCCGCTCCAGCGCCAGCGGATCGGTCTGCGGCTGCGCCAGCAGGTTTTCGAGATCGTTTGGCTGCCGCGCGTCGAAATAGATGCCCTGCCGGTCGATCACATAGGAGTGGCTCGGCTCCGCCTGCCCCGGGGCGAAGCCGCGCAGAAAGCCGTCCTCAAGCGTCAGGACCTCCTTGCCGAACCGTTTGGCAAGCTGCACGGCGCGCATCCCCGAAGGACGCCGCCCCCAGCCGACAAAACCATCGACCCTGCGCGGAAGAACAAAGGGCCAGGCAACGATATCGGCGTCAAGCAGCCGCGCGATGTCGCCCCGCTGCTGCCACAGGCCATACGAAAGAAGCGCATAGGTCTTGCGTGCCCGATCGGCCATCCAGCTTCCTATCGATCAGGCGGATCGCCGCACCAAATCCGTGGCGCCTACCGGCACCACGGAGGCAACACGCGACGCCGTCAAAGCGCGTTTGCGGTACGCGTGATATTGTAGGCCGCACTGGATCCGCTGGAAAGAATGGTCATGAACTTCGCGAAATCCGTGGCGATGTGGCGCGACAGATAGATCACGTCCTTGTTCCGAACAGGGAAGTTCTGAGCGATGATATAGCTCTGCGTCGCGCCGAGATCGAGGCGATAGACGATCGGATAGCGTCCCTCGCCATCCGGCGCCATGCCGCGCGAGATCAGATCACGGAAGCGATCGTCACCGACGACACTGCGATAGACGTTTTCGTTTTCATAGCGGAAGACGAAATAGCCCTTGGGATCAGCCGTCGCGATATTGCCGCCGCCGGCGAGCGCTGCGGCCTCGACAAGGCTGAGCTTGGCGGCGTTGAACGGAATCTTGCCGCTCTTCTCCGTCTGGCCGAGCGCCGAGAACGTCTGCGGGTCGTAGCTGACATAGATTTGGTCGTCCGGCTTGACGTAGATGTCTTCCTTCGGATTGTCGATGACCGTCTGCAGGAGAACCGAGCGCGAGCGACCGCCGCGCTTCAGGCTGACATAGGTATCGTAAGGCTGCTTGGACGCGCCACCCGCCATGGCGATCGCCTCGCTGAGGTGAACGCCGTTCAGGCCCAGCGGTACGATCGAGGACTTGTTCACATCACCCTGGACAGACACGGTGCGCGAGGCATTGTCCGCCATCGCCACGATGACATCGGGCTCGACGGCCTTAGCCTTCAGCGCTTCGACGATGGTCGAGCGAGCGGAATCGATTGTCATGCCGGCAAAGCGGACGGAGCCGACATAGGGGATCTGGCCATGGCCATCCGGCTGCACGACGACGGGGATCGTCGTCGACTTGCGCTCGACGGTCGAGAAGAGGCCATCGGGACCGGCTTCGAAAATGGTGACTTCCAGGCGGTCGCCGACACCGATGACCGGCGTGCTGCCGCCACCGCCGAAGCCGAAGGTGCTCGAGAACCCCTGGCGAACGCCGGCATTCACACCATTGGCGACGCGCTGGTCGATATCGACGACGTCGAAGATGAGCTTGGTCTGGGGAATTTCGTAGGTCTTGCCGCCCGCGCCGGCGGAAAGCACTTCCTGCGTCAGCGGCCCGTCATTGGGGACCACGCAACCGGCCAGCGTCAACACCGTGCCGGCCGCAAGAATACGCGCAAATACGCTCAACGCCTTGCGCAGCCCGCTCACGTCTTCAATTCCGATCATCACACTGCATTTCCTGTTGACCGCGCCTTCATAGACACGAGGCAAGAGCCAGCCGCTCGCCACGACGGATCGGCATAGACATGCAGTTCAGACGTTTCGTCAAGTCCCATGACCAAACCTTGTCCCAATCACGCACACCCACACGGCCCCCGCCGACACCATGGAGCAAATCCCTTGCACATTCGTTACGGCCTGAAAAGCGGGCTTGCCCGTTTGTGTTCAAAATCAACTTTTTCCACCGGCTTTTTAACGGAGGGTGCGACAAAAAGAACGCAACCGCTCCCAGCCGACAGCAAAGACCAGCAAACTGGCCGCAGGCTTGTCCAGAGGAATCAGCAGCGCGCAAGCACGGCTCCTTTTCGGAACCGTGCCTTGCCTCACCCTTTCGAGGGATATGGGCGAAATTGAGAGAGCACTATGTCGCTTCAACCGGCTCCGGCTGAGCCACGGGCTCCTGCCGTTCTTCCGGCTTGATTCGGAACCAGGCGATGTAGAGTGCCGGCAGGAAGAGCAGCGTCAGCACCGTGCCGACGATGATGCCGCCCATCATGGCGTAGGCCATCGGCCCCCAGAACACTTCGCGCGAAATGGGGATGAGTGCCAGGCTGGCCGCGGCGGCCGTCAGCATGATCGGCCGCATGCGGTGTTCCGTCGCTTCCCGCACGGCATCCCAGGCATGCATGCCCTCCCGCCTCAGGTCCTCGATCTGCACGACGAGGATGACCGAGTTGCGGATGAGGATGCCGATCAGCGCAAGCACGCCGAGGATCGCCACGAAGCCGAGCGGCGCGCCGCTCCCCAGCAGCGCGATGACCACCCCGATGAGTGCGAGCGGCGCTACGGCGAAGACGAGGAACAGCCGCGAAAAGCTCTGCAATTGCAGCATCAGGATGGTGGCCATGGCAAACAGCATCAGCGGCACGACCGCGATGATCGGCGCCTGGCTGTTGGCGCTTTCCTCCACCGAACCTCCAATCGTGATCTGGTAGCCGGCGGGCAGTGTGTCGCGGAAGCTTGCGACGTCCTTGTCCATCTCCGAGACGATCGTCGCCGGCTGCACGCCGCCCGTGATGCTCGCCTTCACGGTGATGGTGGGCTGGCGCGAGCGGCGCCAGACGACGGGCTGCTCCATTTCGTAACGGAAGTTCGCGACGGCGGCGAGCGGCACGGAGGTGCCGTTTGCCGTTGGCAGCTGGAGCTGACGCAGGGTCTCAATGGATTCGCGCTCCACCGCCCGCGCCCGGCCGATGACGTCGATCAGATAGACGTCGTCGCGGATCTGGGTGACGGTGGTGCCGCCGGTGACGCCGTTCAGCGCCGAGGCGATATCCTGCGAGGTCACGCCGAGCTGGCGGGCCTTGTCCTGGAGGACATCGACCTTCACGACACGCGCCGGCTCGTTCCAGTCATAGACGATATCGCCGAGACGGCTGTTTCTGCCGAGCAATTCGCCGAACGCCAGCGCCTGGCTGCGCACCTCCTGGATATCGGGGCCGCTGAGGCGATACTGGATCGGCCGTCCTACCGGCGGGCCGATATCGAGCAGCTTGACCAGAGCATCCGTGCCGACGAAGGTTTTGCGCAAATAGTCCTGAAGATCGGCCCTCAGACGGTCACGCGCCTCCAGATCCTTGCTGACGATGACCGTCTGGCCGAAGGCCGGCGACGGCGGCTGCACGTCGAAGGACAGGAGGAAACGCACGGCCCCTTCCCCAACATAGGACGACCAGCGCTCGATATCCGGATTGCCCTTCAACTTTTCCTCTTCGAACTTGGCGATCTGCGCATTGGTCTCGGCAATCGAGGCGTTCTGCGGCAAGGCCCAGTCAATGACGAGTTCCGGACGGTCCGACGACGGGAAGAACTGCTCCGGCACGAAGCGCATGGCGAAGACCGAGACGAAGAAGATGAGCACGGTCGCAACGATCGTCGTCCATTTCCAGCACATGCAGACATCGAGGATGCGCGCGAAGGTGCGGCCGAACCAGCCCTTCTGCTCATGATGGCTCTTCATGCTCTTCGGCAGGATCGTGACGCCGAGCAGCGGCGTGAAGATGACCGCCACGACCCAGGAGACGACGAGCGAGATCGCGATGACCACGAAGAGGCTGAAGGTGAACTCGCCGGCGGCACTGCTGTTAAGGCCGATCGGAATGAAGCCCGCCACTGTTACCAATGTACCGGTCAGCATGGGGAAGGCGGTGGACGTATAGACATAGGTCGCCGCCTTGCGCAGCGTGTCGCCCGCCTCCAGCCGTGCCACCATCATTTCGACGGCGATCATGGCGTCGTCGACCAGCAGGCCGAGCGCGATGATGAGCGCGCCGAGCGAGACGCGCTGCAACGATATGCCGTCGTAATACATGAAGACGAAGGTGATCGCGAGCGTCAGCGGGATCGAGAGCGCCACGACGAGACCGGCGCGTATACCGAGGCTGACGAAGCTGACGATGAGAACGATGGCGACCGCCTCGAACAGCGCCTGCGTGAAGCCCGACACGGCCTCCTCGACAACCTTCGGCTGGTCGGAGACCAGATGCACATCGACGCCGACGGGCAGGTCATGCGAGAGGATTTCGATTTCCTTCTCCACCTTCGCGCCGAATTCGAGCAGGTTGGCGCCCTGCTTCATGCCGATGGCAAGACCGATCGCCGTCTCGCCGTTAAAGCGGAAGAGGCTGGACGGCGGATCCTCGTAACCACGGGTGATGGTGGCGATGTCGCTCAGGCGGAAGAAGCGGTTGTTGACGCGCAGATTGACGTCGCGAAGGCTGTCTTCCGACGAAAACTGCCCGCCGACGCGCACGCTGACGCGCTCGCCGCCGGCCTGCACCACGCCGGAGGGCGCAATGGCGTTCTGCGCCTGCAAGGTCGAGACGACCTGCTGGGTGGAGATACCGAGGGCCGCAAGCTGGCGGGTCGAGAATTCGAGATAGATCACCTCGTCCTGCGCGCCGACAAGATCGACCTTGCCGACATTCGGCACGGTGAGGATGCGCGTGCGGGCATTCTCGACATAATCGCGCAGCTGGCGCGGCGTAAGGCCGTCGGCGGTGAATGCATAGATATTGCCGAAGACGTCGCCGAAGCGGTCGTTGAAGGCGGGGCCGACAACGCCGGAGGGGAACTGCCCCCTGATATCGTTGATCATATTGCGCACCGTCAGCCAGGTGCCGGGCACGTCGCGGGCGCGAGTCGTCGGCTTCAGGTTGACGAAAACCAGCGTCTGGCCCGCCGTCGTGACGCTGCGGCTAAAATCGAGCGATTCCAGTTCCTCCAGCTTGCGCTCGATGCGCTCGGTCACCTGCCGCGTCGTCTCCTCCACGGAGGCGCCGGGCCAGGCGGCGCTGATCGTCATGGTCTTGATGACGAAGGACGGATCCTCTTCGCGGCCGAGATTCTGGTAGGTGAAGAAGCCGAGCAGCGCGAAGACGATCATGAAGTACCAGACGAGCGATGCGTGTTCGAGCGCCCAGTCAGAAAGGTTGAACGTCTTCATAGGTTTGCCTCGTCTTCGATCTTCACTTTCTGGCCTTCCTCGAGGCTGTGCACCCCGGCGGTGACGACGCGGTCGCCGTCCTTCAGCCCCTTGGCCACCGGCACGGAACGGCCGGCGACGGCGCCCGTCTCGATGGCGGCGAGATGCACCTCGCCCTTGGCCGCATCGACCAGCCAGACATGCGGCTTGCCGTCCTTTTCCAGCACGGCTGTTTCCGGCACCATGATCGCCGTCAGATTCGGTCCTTCGAGTTCGGCTGTGATGGTCGTGCCGAGCCGCACCGTATCCGGCGGGTTTTCCAGGGCGATCTTCACCCGGCGCGTGCGTGTCACGGCATCGGCCGAGGGTGCCACCTCGCGCACCGTGCCCTTGACGGTGATGGCGGGATTGATCTGCAGCGACACCGTGAAGCGGCTGCCGACAGCGATGGTTTCCGCCGTCTCGGGAATATCGACGACGGCGTCGCGTTCTTCCGGGCGGGCGACCGTGACGATGGCTTCGCCCGGCGAAACGGTCTGGCCGACCTCGGCTCCCGTCGCGACGACCACGCCGTCGAATTCCGCTTCAATCCGCGTATAGGAAAGTTGCTCCTCCGCCTTCACCAGCGCCGTGCGGGCGCGGATGAGGCCGGCATCGGCCGCCTCGCGCGACTGTTCGGCGCTTTCGACGGCAGCTTTCGCCGCGGCGTTGGATTGCAGCAGCGTCTTCTGCCGGTCCTCGCTGGCCACCGCGCTCGAAAGCGTCGCCTCGGCGCTGGAAAGCTCCGCCCGCGCCGAGCGGACCGCCAATTCATAGGCCGTCGCGTCCAGAACGGCGAGCACATCGCCCTTCTTCACGAGATCGCCAACATGCACGGAGCGCGAAACGAGCCGGCCAGCAACACGCGAGCCCAGCGCCGCCTGCACCTTCGCCTGCACCGTGCCGGCAAAGTGCGTGCCGGGCAGCGCAGTCGGCGTCACGACGATGGAGAGCACGGGCCGCGGCGGCGCGGCGGCCTCCTCTTCCTTCTTGCAGGCAGAGAGCGCCAGGGCCGCGGCGAGAGCAAGCGCGAGCGGAACGGGCGTCCTCATGGGGTGGCTCCTTCGAGGGCGGTCACGGTCTGGCCGGGGCGCAAAAGCTTGGTGCCGTCGGCGACATAGGTCTCGCCCTCCTCGACACCATCGAGAACCAGCGCCGAGCCGGTTTCGAAGGACAGAACCTGGACGGGACGAAGGCTGACCGTGTTCTTCGCCTTGTCGACGATCCACAGCGCCGGCTTGCTCGCGACGCCCGACAGCGCCTGCCAGGGCACGACGGCGACACGCCGCGGCGCAAGGGCGCCGACGCCGACGACCGACGCGCCAAGCGTCATTTCCGGCGGTGTCCGGTCCATGGCGATCTTCACGCGCACCGTGCCGGTCTGCGTGTCGATGGTCGGCGAGACCTCGCGCACATTGCCCGTCGTGCGCACCTTGTCGTCGCTGAGCAGGGTGACGATCACGCCGTCCTTGGCCGGCTGGGCGAAGAACAGCGATTCATAGACATCGAAGACCGCATCGCGCGGGCCGGTATCGGCGATGGTGAACATGGTCTGCGCCGCCTGGGCCACCTGGCCCGTCTCGGCAAGACGGGCGGTGACGATGCCGTCCGTCGGTGCGCGCAGTTCCGTATAGGACAGCACATCCTTGGCCGTGTCGCGCTGGGCGATGGCGGATTCGCGGGCGCTCTCGGCGGTGCGCAAGGCCGTTTCGGCGTCGTCGAAATCGCGCCGCGTGCTGATGCCGTCGTTCAGAAGCGATTTCTGGCGGTCGAAATTGGCACGGGCCAGCTTGAGCTGCGCATCCGCCGCGCGCACCCCGGCTTCCGCAGCCTCGACATCCGCCTTCTGCTCCTCGGGGTCGAGCCGGGCAAGTACCTGTCCTTCCTTTACAGCACTTCCGACATCGACGAACCAGCCGGTGATGCGGCCGCCGACGCGGAAGGAGAGATCCGTCTCCACCCGTGCGACGACCTCACCCGTGATGGTGACCGATTGTTCGCGTTCCTCGAAATGCACCGGCGCGATGCGCACCGGCCGCGCCATGCCGTCGGCAAGCGCCGGTATGGGGGTGGCAGACAGCAAAAGGGCCGCCAGCATCATTCTGCCCGATCGGGTCATCGTCATCTCCAGCTTTGCAGAAACCCCATTTAATATGGGTCCTCATTATATCGCGAAGATCAGACTGGCAAGCCTCAACACCATCGGGCGTTGCGCCAGCTGCGCCCGAGTGTGGCGAAGTTCAGGAAAAAAGCCAACCGGCAAGGCGCTGTGATAGGGAAATATAATAAATCATATTTTTCAGCGGCCTAGCATACAGGCAAAAGCTCGGAGAGTGATCCCGCGCTGCAAACAACAAAGCCGCCGGCTGCACCGGAACCTTGCTGGTTCCTTGCGTGCAGCCCGGCGGCCTTATCGGAGCATCATTCGTTGGACGCTTCTCTTCGGTCCCCTCTGGACCTGTCAAAGAGTAAGCAGGAAGCGTGCCAAGCGGAGAAAATCCCGATTCAAAAGTGATTTCATATTACTAAAGAAATGCCTAAATCATCGAAGCCGCAAAGCGGTGATCACAACCTGTGCAATTCCTGGGCAAAGCACAAAATTTGCGCGGCTCTCCGACAAAAGAAAAAGGCGGCCCGTCACCGGACCGCCCTTCCCCCTCAGCCCCAGGGGAAATCTCAGAATTCTTCCCAGTCCTGTGCCGCGGCAGCGCTGGCCGTTGCGGCCTGCCCGCCGCCGAAGGCGCGAGTGAGCTTGCTGCCGAGCGCACGGGCACCGGATGGTGCCGGACGATGCTCGACAGCCGAAGCCGCAACCGGACGCGACGCGGTGGCACCTGTTCCGAGGCGGAACTGCGCCAGCAGCGTGTTGAGCGCGGAGGCCTCCGTGGCGAGCGCATGGCTTGCTGCGGTCTGTTCCTCGACCATCGCCGCATTCTTCTGCGTGCCCTGGTCGATCGAGTTCACCGCGGCGCTGATCTCATGCAGGCCCGTCGACTGTTCACGGGCAGAGCGCACGATGGCAGCAACGTTCTGGTCGATTTCCTGCACCTGATCGACGATTTCCGACAGCGCCGAGCCGGTCTCGCCGACCAGCGTCACGCCGAGATTGACCTGCTCGCCGGATTTGGTGATGAGCGCCTTGATCTCCTTGGCGGCATTGGCCGACCGCTGGGCAAGTTCGCGGACTTCCTGCGCGACGACCGCAAAGCCCTTTCCCGCCTCACCCGCACGGGCAGCTTCGACACCGGCATTGAGTGCCAGCAGGTTGGTCTGGAAGGCGATCTCGTCGATCACGCCGATAATGTTGGAGATTTCGCGCGAGGAGGTCTCGATGCCGCTCATCGCCGTGACGGCACGGCGCACGACCTCGCCCGATTTCTCGGCGCCCATGCGGGTGCGCTCGACCAGTTGGCCGGCATCTTCCGCACGCTTGGTAGCGTCCTTGAGCGAGGTGGTGATCTCCTCCAAAGCAGCCGCCGTCTCCTCGACGGAAGCCGCCTGCTGCTCGGTGCGCTTGGCGAGATCGTCGGAGGCCGAGCGGATTTCCGCCGAGCCTGCCTGAATGGCATTGGCATTGCCGCCGACCGAACGAAGCGCCGCCTGGAGCTTCTCGACGGAGGCGTTGAAATCGTGGCGCACCTCGTCGAGCGAGCCGGCAAAGGCAGTGTCGATGCGGTGGGTCATGTCGCCGTCTGCCAACCGCTGAAGACCATCGGCCAGCGCCTCGACGGCATGGCGCGTCTGGCGCTCCTGTTCGGCCGCCTGTTCGGCCCGCTGGCGGCGCTCGTCTTCCGAGAGCGCGCGGTTCTGCTCGGCCTCGCCTTCGAGGCGAATCTTGGCGAGCGTCGCATCGCGCAGCACGGCCAGCGAACGGGCCATTTCGCCGATTTCGTCCTGACGCTCGGATTCAGACAGATCGACATCTGTACGGCCGCGGGCAATCTCGCTCGTAGCGGAGATGACGGTGGCGAGGCGCTTGCGGAAGCGCGTGGCGAGCAGCCAGCCGACGACGATCATCAGGCCGGTAGCGATGGCGATAACGATGAGCGAGGTGATGGCCAGCGTCGAAAGGCTAGCGAACAGAACGGATTTCGGCACCGAGACGACGGCGAACCAGATCGATCCAGGGTTCACATTAACCGGAACGGCAACCGCCATGGAGGCGATTCCGCTCGCGTCCGTCAGCTCGAAAGCTTTGCCCGGATTGTCGATCAACTGCTGCCAGGCCGCCGCATCAAGGCCGGAATCCTTCAGCGACTTGCCGAGCGCTGCCTTGTCCGGATGGCTGATGACACTGCCGCCGGCGCTCAACAACGCGACATAGCCTTCCCCGAGCGGCTTCAGCTTGGCGATGTCGGCCGCGAGCGCATCGAGCGCAATGTCGGTGCCCGCCATGCCCTTGAAGGTGCCGTCGAACATCAGCGGCACCACGAAGGACGTCATCATCGTGTCCTTGCCGCCGACATTGTACTGATAGGGCTCGGAGAGGTAATCCTTGCCGGTATTCTTCGGCACCTGGTAATAGTCGCCCGGACCGGGCTTATCGTAATCGACCAGCGCTTCGATCGTCGTGCCGCCGTTCGCCCGGATCGTGTAGGGGATATAGCGACCGCTCGCGTCGTGACCGGGCTTGCCGATGTAGTCGGCATCCTTGCCGTCGAAGGCATTCGGTTCCCATGCCGTATAAACGCCCACGGCGATCGGGTTTTCCGTGAGCAGCCGGTCCATCATCGCGTTGAACTTTTCGCGGCTGGGCGCCTCATCCTGTTTCATCGCAAAGAGCACGGAGCGCATGTTCCAGCTCAACGCCTTCACTCCGGCGAAGGTGGTCTCCACCTTGCCGGCGCTTGCCTGTGCCGAATTGACCATCTCGGAAACCGAACGCTCCTGCACCGCATTGTAGGAGAGCCAGAGCAAAACGCCCGCCGTCGCCACGGTCGTGGCAACACCGGCCGCCACAATGGCGAACATGTTTCGGGCAGTCGCAGTCTTGGGCAGCATGAAACGTCTCCTGAAGGGCGCGGGGAGCGCGCCGGCAATTAATAAGAAAATTGCGGAACATGCCGTCGGCACGGCGAGACAGGGACGAAATCATTTCGCAGGCGGGTAGCGTAAGCGCAAGCTGGTTTATGAAACGATAAAATTCGGATGATCGCATATTGGAACAGAATGGGTGGATAAAACGCTGTTGCCGGAAGGCCTGAACGGCACGAGGCGCAGACGATCCCCGCCAGCACACGCGCACCGTTCAGGAAAAGTGAACAATCCGTTCGCCACCCCCGGTCTTCCGGCAGCGCGGTCCAGGGGCGATATTCGCTTCAACAGACGGCCCCGACGGCGGGACCGCACGAACATCCCGGACGCTTCCGGAGAGGAGTTTGCCATGACCCTTCAGCTTACCGGCATCCATCATCTGACCGCGATCACCGCGAATGCGGCGGAGAACCTGCGCTTCTATACGCAGACACTCGGCCTGCGCCTCGTCAAGAAGACCGTCAACCAGGACGATACCAGCGCCTATCATCTCTTCTATGCCGACGGGCTCGCCTCGCCCGGCTCGGACCTCACCTTCTTCGACTGGCCGGTCGGCCATGAGCGGCGCGGCACGCACAGCGTTTCCCGCACGGGCCTGCGCGTCGCCGCCCTTGCGACGCTCGAATGGTGGAAGGCCCGCTTTGCCGAGGAGAAGGTCAAGGCCGGCGACATCAGAGAGATCGGCGGCCGCGCCACGCTCGATTTCGAGGATGGCGAAGGCCAGCGCTTCCGCCTGACGGTCGACAATGCCGGCGCGCCTTCCAATCCCTGGGACAGGAGCCCGGTTCCGGCCGAACACCAGATCAAGGGCCTCGGCCCGATCACGCTCAGCGTGCCCGACATCCGCAACACGGAGACGGTGCTCGTCCATGTGATGAACATGACGCAGACCTCGACCTATCCGAACCCGGATGGCGAAGGTGAGGTTCATGTCTTCTCGATGGGCGAAGGCGGTCCGGCCGCCGAGCTGCATGTCGCCGTCGAGCCGAAGCTGCCGGCCGCCCATCAGGGTGCGGGCGCCGTGCACCACGTCGCCTTCCGCGCACCGGATATCGACGCGCTGCATGCCTGGACGGAGCGCCTGCGCGGCTTCCGCCTGCCCTCCAGCGGCGAGGTCGAGCGCTTCTACTTCCGCTCGCTCTATTTCCGCGAGCCGAACGGCATCCTGTTCGAGATCGCCACCGACGGTCCCGGCTTTGCCTTGGACGAGCCGATGGAGACGCTCGGCGAAAGCCTGTCGCTGCCACCCTTCCTGGAGCCGCGCCGGGCGCAGATCGAGGCCAGGCTGAAGCCGCTCGCTTAAGCCCTTAACGAAACCCCGGCGTGACAAACCGTCCGCCGGGTTTTTTGATGTCTGAAAACGGAGAACCGACATGACGAAACTGGTCCTTATCTCGGGCAGCCTGCGCAAGGGCTCCTTCAACACCGCGCTCCTGCGCGCCGCGCTGACGATGGCGCCCGAAGGCGTCGAGCTCGTCGAAGGCTCGATCCACGGCATTCCGCTCTATGATGGCGATGTGGAAGCAGCCGAGGGCGTTCCCGATGCCGTGACGCGCCTCAAGGACCTCGTCGCCGGTGCCGACGGTGTCATTCTCTTCACGCCGGAATACAACAACGGCATTCCCGGTGTTTTCAAGAACGCCATCGACTGGATGAGCCGCCCCTCCTCCGACATTTCCCGCGTCTTCGGCAACAAGCCCTTCGCCATCACCGGCGCATCGCCCGGCAATTTCGGCACGCTGCTTTCGCAGGAAGCCTGGCTGGATCATGCGCACGCTCGGCACGGTGCCGTGGTTCGGCGCCAAGCTGATGGTTTCGCGCGCCGGGTCTGTCATCGCCGATGGCAAGATCGTTGATGAGGCCACAGAGAAGAAGCTGCGCGATTTCGTTTCCGGCTTCGCCGCCTTCGTCGCGCACTACACACGATAATTCGATGATACAAAAAGGAGGGCGCACCTTGCGGTGTGCCCTCCTTTTCTTTTGCCATCACCGGCCTCAGCCGATGATGCGCTCCTTGTAGGCCTTGGCCAGTTCGAGATCGGCCGTGCCGATATCGTGACCGGCAGCCAGCAGCTTGCTTTCGACCGTCGCGCCCGATGTCTTGAGCAGCGCCTCAAGATCCCCGGCAAACCGGCCATAGGGATCCGACTGGCCCGACACCATCAGCACGTTGACGCCCGAGAGATCGGCCGCCGGCGCGTTTTCCAGGACATTCATGCCGCGCAACAGCACCGCATTGCGGATGATGCCGGGATGCAGCAGCATGACGGCACCGATCATGTTCGCGCCGTTGGAATAGCCGACGAACAGCGTTTTTGCCGGATCGAACCCGTAGGCGGCATTTGCCCCTTCCATGAAGGCCGCAAAGGCTTCCGCCTCACTGACAATGTCCTTCTGGTCGAAGGTCGTTGCTGTGATTCGGCGGAAGAAGCGCGGATAGCCCTCATCCGCGCTGCGGCCGCGCGGGCTGAGCAGCACCGCGCCCGGCGCCAACCGCACGCCAAACGGCAGAAGGCTCGTCTCGTTGCCGCCCGTGCCGTGCAGCAGCACGATCGCGGTACCGTCGGGGGTCTCCGGGCGATGCACCCGATGAATGAAAGGCAGGTCTCGTTCGGTCATTCTTTCTTCTCCTGGCAAGGAAAACTGCGGAAGGCGCGCCCGGACATCCGCCGGATCGGCACCGAAATGTTTCGGGACGAAGAGCGTGGTGCCCAGCGTCTCCGGGGTTTCGTCGATCGTCATGCCGGGACCGTCGGTCGCATATTCGACAAGCGAGCCGCCGGGTTCGCGCACATAGAGCGAGTAGAAGTAGGTGCGGTCGTGCATGTTGACGTCACCCGCATCCTCCGCCGCCAGCCTTTCGGCAACGGCCTCGACGGCCGCCCTGTCCGGTGCACGCAGCGCGATATGGTCGATCGTCCCCGTACCGGGGGCCGAGGTCCAGAAACCACTGGCATCGCGGATGTCGAGGATATCGCCGGCATCACCGGCAAGCCGTTTGATACCGTTTGCCTCGGCAACCGCGCGGAAGCCGAAATGGCTTCCGATGAAGGCCGCCGTCTCCGCCGGTTTTTCCGAAAAGATCGTCGCACCGCGGATGCGCTGAATGGCATCCTCGGCCGTGATCTCCTTCGTGACATGCGGCGCCGGACCTTCCACGCCGGCCTCGCCGACCAGCTTGACGATGATGCCATCCGGGTCCTTCAGCCGAAGCACGGGTTCGCCGAACTCCTGCGTGGGACCGGTCATGGCGACAGTCTTCGTCAAGGCACGCGTCAGCCAGAAGCCGATCGCCTCCGGCCGGATCGCGAAAGCGATCTCGGCGGGCTGGCCGAGACCGACCCGGCCGGGAGAACCATCCTCCCAGGCCAGAAAGGTGACCAGCGAACCGGGGCTGGCGGCCGCGTCGCCATAGAAGAGGTGGAGCTGATCGGCGTCTTCGAAGCCGGCCGTACGCTTGACGAGTTTCAGGCCCAGGAAGCCTGCGTAGAAATCGACGTTCGCCTGGATTTTCCGGGTAATACCGGTGATGTGATGGATGCCGCTCTGCATGGGGCACCTCCTTTCGAGAGGTACCCAATCAAAATTCCGCACCCCGCGCCAGCCGGCGTCCGGTGAATGGATTGTTCACAAAAAGAAACGGGCCCTGCGCAAAGCAAGGCCCGTTGTCTTCAAGCATGAAACGATGCCGTTTCGTGAAAATTCAGGTTCAGGCCGCGACACTGGCCGGGTTCATCGCCCGCTGGGCAGCGGACGGGTCGTTGAGGAGACGGCGAATCGCCGCGCGCACCTCGTCTGCCGATGAGAAACGCTGGGAATCCAAATCCCATACGGAATATTTGACGGCCACGAACTTTAGCCGATCCTCATCTGGAACGACGACGCCCAAGGCTTCTCCGCCGATTTCGATAACCTGCTTTTGCATAACAACTCCTGCCGCACCCAAAGGCACAGCCAATTTTCATTTGCGCTAAAATCGAAGAGGGAATTTCAGATTACGTTCGACGGAGCGTCGACGTTTTCCCGGCAATCGCTTCACGACAGGAGCACGCCACACACGCGGAGGCGATGCTGTTGATATGATACATGTCACACTCCCTCTTGTTGGCGCTGACGCTGAAAAAGGATGCGTCAGGATGGACCGAAACAAAAACGCATGCGGCCCTCATGCGATGCTGCAACACATAATAGGGTCTCCTCTCGATGTCAATGGAATCCGCAGGATTTTGGAATAAATTGCTGCCGGATTTGTGTGACAATTCGAATCGCAAAATAATCTTCGCGCTTGCAGCATTTTTCAGGAAAATATGTCGCGAAGACGGACATTCCCGGGAAATACCGTGACGCAACCTGGCGGGGCGTCGCAAATCAGCCGCTTTCGCAAGGCGAGCAAATTCAAAGCGACCGAGCAAATACTCCAGTTGCTGTGCGGCCACACCCGCAGAAGGAAGCGGGGAAAAAACGCTGTGGGACCATTCTTTTTTTGCGAAGGACTCGATCTGGGGTCCAAACATGAATAAAGAGTGAATCGCACATATGTTCCGTTAAGTTTAGTAGGCCGCGACGGCCGGCAGGATAGACCCATGAATTTCACCAGGACGCTTTTTCCTCTGAGCATGCTCCTCCTGTCAGGCTGCGTCGTCGGCCCCGACTATCAGAAGCCCGAGACCGCGCTGCCCGCGAAGTTCTCGGAAAGCAAGGCGGCGAGCGCCGACAATGTGACGCTCAATCCATGGTGGGAATCCTTCCGCGACAAGCGTCTCAACGATCTCGTCCATCAGGGCATGAACGAAAACCTGACGGTTCTGCAGGCGCTCCAGCGCATCGACGCGGCCGAGGCGAATGTCATCGTCGCCGGTGCCGGCGCCCTTCCGAGCATTGGTGCATCAGCCGATGGTACTGTAAGTGGTCGGGACGGCAGCTATCTGCGCCGCACCACCACGAGCGATCATTCCGAATCGAAATCCCTCAACGCTGGTCTCAGCGCTTCCTGGCTGCTCGATTTCTTCGGCCAGTATCGCCGCCAGAAGGAAGCCGCCAACGCCTCGCTCGACGCCGCCTATGACGACGTCAACGTCGCGCGCCTCGCCTATCTCTCGGACCTCGTGTCGAGCTACGTCAATGCGCGCTACTATCAGGAAGCTCTGGCGCTCTCGCGCAAGAACCTTCAGTCCCGCCGTGAAAGCCTCAAGCTGACCAACGAGATCAAGGAAGCGGGTGCGGCCTCCAGCCTCGACGTGCTGCAAACCGAAGGCCTCGTCAACCAGACGCTCGCCGACCTGCCGGCGCTGGAAACCGGCTTCCACCAGTCGGCCAACCATATCGCGACCCTGCTCGGCGTTCCCGCTGCTACGATCACGTCCAGCCTGATCAAGGGATCCTCGCAGCCGATGCCGCGTTATGCCACGCACACCGGCGTTCCGGCCGATCTCATCCGCAACCGTCCGGATATTCGTGCAGCCGAACGCCGCCTTCAGGCCGCGACGGCGGCGATCGGCGTCGCGGAAGCCGATCTTTATCCGAGCATCGAACTCGGCGGCTCGATCGGCGCAACGCGCAACTTCAACCCCGTGGCCGGCAGCCTCTCCAGCTGGTCCTTCGGCCCGACACTTTCGCTGCCAATCTTCAACGGCGGCGCGCTCAAGGCGCAGATCAAGATCGCCCGCTCGGAAGCCGAGCAGCAGTACCTGACCTGGAAGTCGACGGTGCTGAATGCCGTCGAGGAAGTGGAAAACGCCCAGACCGCGCTCATCCGCGACGGCCAGACGGTCGCCGCCCTGCGCAAGGTCGTGAATTCCTACGAGCAGACGCTGAACCTCGCCCGCGAAAGCTATCGCGGCGGCGCCAGCACCATCCTCGACGTCCTCGATGCCGAACGCAACGTCGCTACGGCCCGCCTGTCGCTCGCTTCGGCGATCCGCCAGCTCGCCCGCGACTATGTCTCGCTGAACGTCGCCATCGGCGGCGGCTCGGCCATCGGCACCCCGGCCGTCGTGGCCACCAAGTAGAGTTAGGCAGAAAAGAACCCTTCGAGCGCTGCGGCCGTCTGGCCGTAGTGCTCGCGAAGGGCCTCGGCAGCGCCTTGCGCATCGCGCGCCAGCGCGAGCTCCATCAGTCGGCGATGTTCGCCGGCGACATCCCGCGCTCCGCCGTCCAAACTAACGGACAGGCGCCGGTAGCGGTCCGCCCGCGAAAACAGCTTCTCACAGAGTTCCAAAAGGATCGGCGAGCCGCAGGCCGAGACCAGCGCTGCATGGAAGGCCGCATGCCGCGCCTCCCAGTCCTCGCGCATGGCCGAGGGAAGATCCTCCCGCACCTGTGGGATGCGCACCATCAGGTGGTGTGCGGCAACGACCCTTGCCTCCCAGTCCGCATCGCCGTTCAGCACCGACAGCCGCAGCGCCTCGCCTTCGCAAAGCTGGCGCGTCGCCGTGACATCGCGCAGTTCCGCCAGCGACAGCGGTGCGACGGTGTAGCCACGGTGATCGTCGAGCACCGTGAACCCTTCCGCCGTCAATCGGGCCAAAGCCTCGCGCACCGGGGTCACGCTCATGTTGCAGAGCGCCTGAAGATCGGCAAAGCGCAGCCGATCACCCGGCTTGAAGGTCCCCGCACCGATCGCCTGACGGATAGCCTCATAGGCATCGCCCGCCAGCGTGCGGCCGCTCGTGCGCTTCTGCTCCATGTCACCTCATTTTATAAAGTCGTGCACATTTTCGAAAATCGTTGACTCCATGTAAAACCGGATAGATGGTGCCTGCAACCGAAATCGGTCACGCCGGTCGCAAGGGCCGGCATTTGAATGGAGGACAGCATGAAACTGGTGCGCTTTGGCGCGGCGGGCGCGGAGAAGCCCGGATTGATCGACGCGGATGGCAGGATCCGCGACCTCTCGGGCGTCGTTGCGGATATTTCCGGCGATGTGCTGAGCCGCGCCGGCCGCGAGCGCCTGCGCGCCCTTGATCTGGCAAGCCTGCCGCTCGCACCGGAAGGCAGCCGCTACGGCGCCTGCGTCGGCCGCGTCGGCAACTTCATCGCCGTCGGCCTCAACTATGCCGACCACGCCGCCGAAAGCGGCATGGCCGTGCCGGCCGAGCCTGTGCTGTTCAACAAGGCTCCCTCCTGCATCGGCGGTCCCGACGATACGATCCTCATCCCGCGCGGCTCGGAAAAGACCGACTGGGAAGTCGAGCTTGCCGTGGTCATCGGCGAGCGCGCGTCCTATGTCTCCGAGGCCGATGCCCTGAACTATGTCGCGGGTTACTGCGTCTGCAACGACATTTCCGAGCGTGCCTACCAGATCGAGCGCGGCGGCCAGTGGACGAAGGGCAAGGGCTGCCCGACCTTCGGCCCGATCGGCCCCTGGCTGGTGACGGAAGACGAAGTGGACACCGCAGATCTTGCCATGACGCTGAGCGTCAACGGCGAATTGGTGCAGAACGGTTCGTCGAGCACCATGGTGTTCAAGGTGCCCTTCCTCGTGCACTACATCTCGCAGTTCATGGTGCTGGAGCCCGGCGACGTCATCACGACGGGCACGCCGCCCGGCGTCGGCATGGGCATGAAGCCGCCGCGTTATCTGAAGCCCGGCGACCGCATGGAAGTCTCCATTGCCGGTCTCGGCACGCAGCGCCAGGTCGTGGCCGCCGGCTGAGCGGCAACCTCAAAAAGCGAGAGGGGCCTCAAGGGCCCCTCTTTCGTTTCGGCGATCAGTGGAAGGTCGCGGGCGACGCCTGGTCATCGAGAATGCGGAAGGCTTCATCCAGTGCAGCCACCAGAATGTCCGTCAGTTCGTCCGCATCGTTTTCGAGGAGGAAAAGCGCGACCGTCGCATTGTCAGGATCGCTGTAGCGCTCGAGGTCGTTCGACATATCATTGTCCTTTTTCAGCCGGTACCATCCCGGTTGATGCAAACCATAGCGACGCAGGCTTGCGCATGGCTTGTGCCGGAAAGAGACAGCGTTCGCAACAACGAATGTCAGCCGCACCAGGATTGATGGCGCCCCGTCCAGGACCGGGCAAAGCCCTCCTGAACAAGCCGCTGGCCGATCGACTGGCCGCCGCGCATCACGAGATGCCGCCCCTCACCCCTGGCCGCGACCAGCGAAACATCGCCCTCGCTCAGGATTTCCCGCAGGCGCAGCTTCGCATCCCCGCCGCGCGAGCGTTCCGCATCGCATTTCGCCTCCGCAATGGAAGGTGCATCGATATCGGCTAGCCGCACCTTCTGGCCGGCATAAAGGATCGTGCTGCCGTCGAGCACGCAATAGTCGGTCTGCGTCGTGCAGATGAACCATTTTCCGGAGAAGGCCGGTAGCTTTTCCGCCGCCGGCAACGCCTGCTCTTCGAGCTGGGAGGGCCGCTGCTTCGGCTTGACCTGCACCGTCTCGCGCGCGGCCTTCTTTTCCGTGCGCTCGATGGAGGCCGTGCGAATGCCTGTCGCCGAAGGCTCCGGTCCCGGCCCGCGATAATCCATATAGACGATCCCGCCGATCACAGCCGCGCCCAGCACATACCAATGCGCCATGCCGCCGCCCCGCGCCGCCGGCGAAGCCCGCTTCGCCCCCGTCGTCTTTTTCCGTCTGGTCGTCTTCTTCGCCATGCCCGATCTCCTGGGCAGGACAGTGCGACGATCTCTTGAAGATATGGTTACCTAAACACCTTTGCCGCGCCATCGGATCGAAGCGCCGACATGAAAAGGCCCGGCGCTGGGCCGGGCCTTTCAATCCTGGATCCGCTTGCGCGGCCTTACTGCGCGATCGGCGCGTAGTTGCCGTTGCTCCAGCGGTTGATGTCGTAGCTGGCATCCTTCAGGTCGCCCTTCTCGTCGAAGGTGACGGTGCCGACGACGGTGTCGATCGGCTTTCCGTCCTTCAGTGCCTTGGCGACTTCGGTCGGGTCATCCGAGCCGGCACGCTCGATGCCCTGGGCGAAGGCCTGGATCACGGCGTAGGAGAAGAGCGTGAAGCCTTCCGGCTTGAAGCCGCCGGCCTGGATCTTCGCGACGGCTTCCTTCGCCTCCGGCTTTGCCTGCGGATCGGACGGGAAGACGAACATTGTGCCTTCGCCGGCCGGACCGGCCACCTGCCAGAATTCCGGCGAGGCGATGGAATCGGGCATGATCAGCTGGAACTTGTAGGCCTGCTCAGCCGCCTGGCGCAGAATAAGGCCGGCTTCCGGGTGATAGCCGCCGAAATAGACGACATCGACCTTGGCGTCCTTCAGCTTGGTGACGAGCGCATTGTAGTCCTTCTCGCCGGCATTGATGCCTTCGGCCAGCACTTCCTTGAGACCATTGGCGTTCATCGTGGCGCGCACCGCATCCGCAACGCCCTGGCCATAGGCCGTCTTGTCATGCAGCACGGCGACGTTCTTGCCGGCATATTGCTTGGCGATCCACGGGCCGATAAAAGCACCCTGCGCGTCGTCGCGCGTATAAAGGCGCATGATGTTCGTCCAGCCCTTGGCGGCGGCATCGTCCGTCATGACCGGGTTCGACGACGCCGGGCTCATCATCAGCGTGCCGTTTTCGGCATAAACGGCCGACGCCGGGATGCTCGAGCCGGAGCAGGCATGGCCATCGACGAACTTGATGCCGGCCGCAGCAATACGGTTGGCAACCGAAACGGCCTGTTTGGGATCGCACTGGTCGTCTTCGAACTGCAGCTTGATCTGCTTGCCCATCACGCCGCCCTTGGCGTTGATGGCATCGGCGGCGGCCTGGGCACCCTGCTTGAACTGGTCGCCGATCGTCGCGAGCGGACCGGTGAGCGGGCCGGCGACGGCGAAGGTGATGTCTTCAGCCCGCGCGGCAGTGCCCATGAGCAGGCCAAGCGCCGTGCCGAGGATCAGAATCTTTCTCATATCTCAACTCCCTTTTTGCCCGCTTTCTTGCAGGCTTCTCCCAAAATAAAATTCCGACCCTTTGTGAAAAAGAGCGGCCAGTATTCGAACCACTCCCGCAAGCCGGGGGCAAGCCCCGTTCAATCGGAATTCGCGGGGCGGCGCTTCAATCCTCCGGGCCGTAACCCGGCATCCTGTAGATCGTGCCGGAACGCTCCCGGATGTCAGGCCCATAGACCTTCGCCATCCATTCCTCGTCCTTGAAATCCTCGATCCCGACCGAGACGAGATCCTCGCCGCAGCCGAGCGTCGTCGTCACCGCTCTGGTGAGGGCTTCGGCAAGCGCCTGCTTCTGCTCTTCGCTCCGCCCCTCGAGCATTTTCAATATGACGTGCGGCATCATCCTCTCCTCTGCATTTTCGCATTTCAGGAGAGGAGCTTAGACCGAGCGGAACGGATATCTCAAGCCGGGATGCGCAATCCCGCGACGGACATTATTGCAGGCTTTTCAGCGCGGCCTTCACCCGGAGACGATCGGCGGTGCCGAGCGGCAGAACCGGCCGCGGCGGAAGGACTTGGCAGAGGTCGAGCAACTCCGCGATGGCATACATCACACGGAAGCTGCCGAACTGCTTGAACAGCGCCCAGAGCGGTTCAAAACGCGCATCGATCCGTTCGGCTTCCGCCAGGTCGCCGGCCATAGCGGCGCGGGTCAGGGCGAGCGCTTCGGCAGGCAGGAGCCCGCCGGCCACACTGTACCAGGCGTCACCACCCGACAGCAGCGATTGGCCTGCACCCCAGTCACCGCTATAGCCGATGGAAAAACCTTCGGGTGTCAAAGCGCTGAGCCGGGCAAGCTCACGTCGAAAATCGCCGTCGGTGGGCAGCGGCATCTTGATGGCATCGATGCCGGGAAGCGCGGCGAGCCGCGCGATGAGACCATCGCTGAAGACGAAGCGCGTCGTGCCCGGATTGTTGTAGATGCAGAGCGGCAGGTCGCCCGCCGCCGCAACACTTGCCATATGCTGAAAGACTTCCTCTTCGGTGAGCGGCGTATAGGACATCGGCGCGAGCAGCAGGCCGTCCGCACCCGCCGCCTTCGCATCGCGGGCAAGCGCTTCGGCCTCGTCGGTGCGCAATGCGCCGACACCGACGATAACGGGAATCCTGCCGCCGACACTTTCCATCGCCGCATCCACCGCACGCCGCCGCTCGTCGCGCGAGAGAAAGGCATAGCCGCCCGTGCTGCCGAGCAGGCCTATGGAATCTGCACCGGCGCGCGCGATGCGGTCGAGCAGACGGCCAAGCGTCGCCGTGTCGACATGACCCGCCGCATCCGTCGGGGTAATGGAAAAGGCCGAGAGGCCATTGAAAAGCGCCATCCTATTCTCCTCTCGCCAATCATAGACCATCCGGCCGCTTGAAAGCGATCAACCGCATTGTCACCGCGACAAATCCTTACAAAAGCGCCCGCCGCCCACCAGCCAGAAACTCTTGCAGGTGCATTGCATAAAAAAGGCCCCGATAGGCGGGGCCTTTTTCATCATCTCGCGAAGTTGGATCAGTTATTGCCGGCCCATTCACAGACGCGGGTATCACCCTCACTGCGTGCCGTGGCGCCGTTCGTGGAGCAGTCCGACTTCATCTTGGCGCGCTGCTCATCGTTCAGGCCGGCCCAGTTCTTCGACCATTCCGCTTCGGGACGAAGCGTACGCGCCTTCATGTCGCTGTAGAAGACGTTGCCGGTCGCTTCGTCCATCTGCATCATCTGCGCCTGATCGCCCGCATTGGTCGTATCCGAAGCGGCTTGGCCGCTGCTGGTCTGGGCGAAGGCAGAAAAACCGATAAGCGTGGCGGCGGCAGCAATCGTGGTGAATTTCGTAAACATGGAAATCTCCTCTTTGGCGCGGTCAAGTCCGCATGCTCTAAGAACACCCCATGCGAGGCAATGTTCCGGTCACGATGAAAGCAAGTCACGCGGCAGGGAATGCAGGAATCACGTAAATCAAGGCTGGAACAATTGGGCGATCTATTGGTTATTTTTCAGTTCTAGGCCGGTTATATCTTGCGTCACCAGGCATGGCGCGATTCTTTCACAGCGAGATTAATCTATGCGAACAAACCTCATCGGCATGTGCTTGCTCGCGACCTTCATCGTCATTTTCGGCTCGATCCTGAGCATGGCCCTCTTCACCTCTCAGGAAGGGCCTTCGGCCGTAAGCGTAGAAGCCGTCGCCAAAACGCCGACCGATTAAGCGCAACGTGACTTCGGCAGCAAGATCATGCTGACCTGCTCTCAAAGGCGCCCGGCGTTTTTGTTATTTTTTCAAAGAAGGGTCGGCTTGCGCGACAGGCAGCTTACGTCATAGACCGCGAGATCAATGACGCCATCGTTGAAAAGCGTGACAAGCCGCCGGTTGGGCTCGATGAGGATATCGATTTCGATATCGGGGTTCTGATCCCGGAAGTTGCGCAGGATTTCAATGAGGTGATCGGCCGCGAAATCCTCGCCGACGCCGAGCCGGACGCGGTCCCGGATCGTCTTGCCGCTCAGCCTTTTGCCCGCCTCGTCGGCAAGGTAACGATCTCGCGGGCATAGGGAAGCATGATCTGCCCTTGCGCCATCAGCGAAAGCCCATTGGACGAGCGCAGAAACAGCCTGACGCCGACGAGATCTTCCAGCTTGCGAAGCTGCATGCTGACGGCGGCCTGTGTCCGGTTGAGCGTCACGGCCGCCCCGCTGACGGTTCCGATTTCGGCGACCGCCAGGAACGCTCTGAGCAGATAGGAGTCGAGATCAAGCATGCAAACTCGGCTCCATGACGGGACGCCGGATGGCAGCGCATTCGCAGGCGTCATCCCTACCCTTCACCATAACAAATATGAGACCATCAATGGAGAAGTAAAACAGTGATTCCGCTGCTCGAGATGCGCACTGCCCTTTCCGATGATCTGCGTGGCAAACATGACATCCGCCTCCCCCGCCGTTGCCTCTTCGGTGAGAGGGGAAGTGTCTGTTTCCTGTTCGCGCGGCCTCGACAAGGCCGCTTTTTTTTGCCTTTCACCGCACCGCCGACAGAAATGTCTTCAGTGTGTGCGGCGATCTCCCGCCGTGCTGCCAGTTTGGGCAAGCCAGGTCTTGAGCGCCTTGGCCGCGGCATGGGCTTGGACAACGATCTCCGGGACAAGATCGATATCGGGCAGACTTCCAAGGCCAACAGGCCCCATCGCGAACAGGCCCTCGAACAAGCCCGTATCGGTAGTCGTCCGCCCGTCGCTATCGACGGTGATGCCGAGGTCGAGTTCATCGCGCCTTGCAAGCTGCGCCGACAGCAGCGAGCGGAACAAGGGGGAATCGATGTCCACGGGGCGAACGCGGCAGTCGATCGTGCGATCCGCCTGCAGAACCTGCAAACCTCCAGGGCCTGACAGCAGCACGCCATTCGTAGCAATGCGCTCGACCTTGCCCTTGCGCACGGCGATGGCGCCGCTCGTTATGGCTCGACGCAAACGTTCATAGTGACCGAGCGGAAGGCGATTGCGGTGGCTGTCATAGATCGGCTTGACATGACGCTTGAACCGCCGCCGCTCGTCCGGTGTCAGGCCCTGCCAGAGTTCGCGCGCACGCAAGCGGAAATCATTCATGATGCCTTGCCAGCCAGTCCCTTCGAGCGCCGCCCTATTGGCAGCCTCGCGCAGATGCCGAAATGCGCCGCGAAGCGTGTTCGGAAATGGACGATCCGGCGAGACAGCCCCCACAGCCGATGGCGCATGCGGCTGCGGCAAAAAGCCGGATGAGGATATCAGCGTCACATGGGATGCCTCCCCGGCCGCCAGCAAACGCAGGGCACGATCGACCGCATGAACACCGCCGCCGATGACCTGCACCTCCTTCGCAGCGGTAAGCCCCGAATTCCTCTCGGTGCCGTCCCGCAGGCCGTATCCTGTCGCCAGGAAGACCGCGTCGAAGCGCGTCGGGTCTCCATCACCGGAACGAACAGAGAGGCCACCCGTCTCACCTCGCCCGATCGCCGTCACGCTTTCGGAACGCACCTGAACCAGCACATCGGTCCGCCCGCGCAGCGCCTCGGAAAAGCGCTGATAGGCGTAGGCGCTGAAGACCTCGCCGGGAACGAAGGCATGATCGACATTTCCGGATCCCGACCGTTCAAGGCCGCGCCAATTGTCACTTTCCTCCAACCATCGGCGAAAATCATCCCGGACCAACGGATTGACCGAAAGATCCCGCACGCGGCTGTTGAGAAGCGGCGAGGCCGGACGGCCAATGCCCTCACCGCCGTCGATCTTCGGGAACGGATCGAACATCACGAGATGGAACGGATGATGGAAGGCCTTCAACAGCGCAATCGCGGTCATGAGGCCGGTAAATCCACGGCCGATGATGGCAATTCGCGTGAGGGAACCAGCGTCCCCGAATTGCGTGAGCGCGTGAGTGGGCACAAGCGTCATCTCCAGATTCCTTTCCTGCACAGCGTGAGGTGGCTTCCAAGAACTCATCCAGTCCGGCGAGTGGTGACGCGGTATCTTCTACTACAGCGCTTTTCCGGACAAGAGCGCCGGTGTCGCAATCGAGGTTACGGCTGCTGCTGCAAAATCCGCTGTGCCGTCCCCGTTGAGGTCGCCGAAGACGGTCGTGTTGCCGCCTGCCTTGGTTGCCCACAGGGCGCCGGCGGACGCATCTACCGGTTTGGCGCTGATGAAGCTGAAGGCGTTGTTACCCGCGGCGGTGAGGTCGGCATCGATTGCGGGCAGATCGATCTTGTCGAGTCCGCGCTCGAAGTCCTTGACCGTGTCCCATCCGCTGGTCGTGCTGTCGGAGGTCGACTTGAACTTGAACGTGTCGGCACCGGTGCCGCCCCAGAGGCTGTCGCCAAGCGCGCCGCCGACCAGCGTGTCGTTGCCCGCGTCGCAATGCAGGGCGTCGATGCCCGCACAGCCTTCGATCTTGTCCGCGCCGATGCCGTCATTGCCGTCGCCGCCATGCAGCAGGTCATTACCGTCTATGCTGAAGATCGTGTCGTTGCAGGCGCGGCCCTCGATATAGTTGTTGCCGTTGTTGCCGTAGCCGCTCTGGTCGCCGGTATCACCGAGCGAAAGGTTTTCGATGTAATCGCCTATCGTGTAGCTCGCGACCTTGGAGATGAGGGTATCGCTGCCGTCGCCGCCGGCTTCGTTGACCTGGCCGCCTCACATCAAATCCGCGCCGCTGCCGCCATCGAGGAAGTCGTGGCCATCGCCGCCGTCGATACGGCGGCCGGCCGTTTCATCGCCCGCATATCGCCCGAGCATTGGCCCGGAAGTGCGGCCTTCAACTACGTCTGCTTCGAGTGCAATCCGCTCCTGTCAGCCATCCGCGAGAACCGCACCCGCTACCGCTTTTCCGATTTCGCCCGGCATGGCGACCCCGCCTATGGCGCCTACTGGGAGGCACTTGGCGAGGCCGATATCGCCGATGCGCTCTGTGCCACCTCCTATGGCGGCAGGGGCGTGATCACCTCATTGCATCTCGGCTTCGGCGAGCGCCGGATCGATGCCGACACGGCGCGGGGGGTGCAGATGGCCGGCCTGATCCTGACGGAACGGCTGATGGAATTTTCCGGCGGGCTCGAGGACGATATCCCCGCCCTCAGCGACCGCGAGCGGGATTGCCTCTCCTTTCTCGCCGATGGCCGGCGCGACCAGGAGATCGCAGATCTGCTCGGCATCACCGAGACGACCGTGCGCTTCCACATCGACAAGGCCCGTCGAAAACTCGGCGCAAGGAACCGCACGCAGGCCATCGCGCGGCTCGCCAATCTCAGACTGCTTTAGCCGGGCGCGGGCGCTTAGTAGTAGGGCCGGCCGAGGATCCTTGCCGATGGTAGGGAAGAAGAATCCGGCACGAGCGAAGCTTCCAGATCCGCCATCCGGTTCGGCCAGGGATTGATGCCATCACGCAGCCAGAGGATCGTGTCCAACCAGAAGCCCGACGCGTGCATGTCGTGAAACAGGTTGAAATGGCCGATGGCGTCGCGCCCGCAATCGGCCGGCAACAGATGGACGAGCGTTCGTTCGGCACCGGCATAATAGCGCAGCGTGCGGCGTGCGGCGACAAGCGTCCCTAGCTCGTCATCGGACACCGTCACCGCAAGGATCGATGCGCCGAACACCCCCATCCTTGCCGTGACGACCTCCCGATCCGCACGCGGGTGGCTGCGCTCGAAACGCGGCCCGCGAAAACTCCATTCGTTGGCCACATCAGCCGGCAGATCTTCCAGCCATCCAAGGCGCCGGCCGGGAAAATAGCCGCAGAGCGCCGTCAGGAGCGGCATGGCAAGATGCCATTTCAGGAAGAGCTTCAAGCGCTGCGACCGCGCGTAGTCGCCCCACCAGGCGAATTGCGCGCCGACCGTCAGCATCCTCGTAACGCGCACGCCGCTTTCCGCCAGTCCCGGCAAAAACCCGCCGATGCTGTGGCCGACCACCAGAAGCGGACCATCGCCGCAACCGGCCAGAAAGCGGACCGCAGCATCGAAATCGAGCTCGCCCCAGTCGCGCCAGCGATAGCCGCAGCCACGCAGGGTCTTAGGTCGCGAGAGGCCGATCCCCCGGTAATCATAGGTCAGAACGTCGAAACCGCGTTCGGCGAGAAAGCGCGCATAGCGGTGATAGAAGCGCGCCGTCACGCCCGTTGCCGGATTGATGACAACCTTTCCCGCCGCGCCCCGCAACGCGCTTTCCCAAAGGTGCCCGCGCAGTAGAAGGCCATCGCGACACGCAATCGCAACGGGCTTCGGGAAGCTTTCTCGTGGTCTGGCGACTTCATCGATCATGCCGCGACGATACGGCCACCTCCACATTGTGTATATTCACTGGTCGGTATACATTGCATCATGAGCGAAGCCGAACTTCCAACCCGCGACCGCATCGTGCTTGCCGCTGGGAAACTGTTTCACCAGGAAGGTATCCGCGCCGTCAGCATGGATGCCGTCGCCGAACGGACGGGCGTGACGAAGCGCACGCTCTACTATCACTTCCGCAGCAAGGACGACCTGATCGCCGCGCATCTCGAAGCGCGCGACCAACCGAACCTGGCCCTGTTCCAGCAATGGTTCGATGCAAGCGAGGGTACGATTGCCGACAAGATAAGGTGGCTTTTCGCAAAGCTCGCCCAGGCCGCGCGGCATCCGAAATGGAAGGGCTGCGGCTTTCTGCGCACGTCGGTCGAGCTAATCAACCTGCCCGGCCATCCCGCCATTCTGGCCGGCAGGCTGCACAAGAAGCGGGTCGAGGACTGGTTCTGCGCGATCCTCGACCCGTCAGGCCAATCCGAGCCCGCCCGCCAAACGGCCCGGCAGCTCATCCTCCTGCTCGACGGCGCCTTTTCGGTCGTGCTGCTGCACCGTGATGCGAGCTACATGGAGAGTGCCGGCGAAGCGGCGGCAAATCTGGTGCGGTCGCTGGGCGAGGCAGGACACCGTCGAAGCTGATCAGGTCGACAGATCGGGCTACAAATCCTGCAAGCGGCAGGCTGAAGGAAATTTCCAATGACTGAACTGTTCGAAGGTAGCTGCCAATGCGGGCATTGCCGCTATCATATCAGAGGCAAATCGTTGTCGCTGTTCGCCTGCCATTGCCACGAATGCCAGAAGCAATCCGGCAGCGCGTTCGGCATGGCACTGTGGATACAGCACCCGGAAATGACGCTGCGCTCCGGCCAACTCGCGTCCTGGACGCGGGAAACACCGACCGGCCAGCGCATGCACTGTGATTTTTGCCCCGAATGCGGCACGCGCCTCTTCCATCGTCAGGAAAGCCGTCCGGAGATGATAAGCATCAAGCCTGGAACACTTGACGACACGACATCCCTGGTCCCGGTCGCGCATATCTGGCTCGATAGCGCGCAGCGCTGGAGCGTCGTGGGCGACGAGTGTCTTCAATATCCCGGCAATCCCGAGAATTTTGCAGCGCTCATCGCGCGATGGGAAGAGCGCTGACGTTCCGTCAGCCCCCCGCATCCTCCCTTGCATTGGGCGCCCAGGTCTCGAAGCGTGCCGTGAGGTCGTCGCCGGGAACGATGCGGCCCGCCGCGTCGACGAAGGCGACGCGGATTGCGGCGCCGTCCGATTTGCGCATCAGCGTCATCGGTGGGGTGCGGCCCTCGCCCACCCATTTGTCGGACCATTGGCGCATCGCCAGAAACGGCAGGCGCAGCGCCTCCCCCATTTCCGTCAGCCGATATTCCGGCCGCGGCCGGCTGCCGACCGCCTTGTAATCCTGCCGCACCATCAGCCCCGCGGAAACGAGCCGCTTGAGCCTGGCCGCAAGCACGGTGCGGGGAATGCCGAGTTCGCCGTGAAAATCCTCGAAGCGGCGCAGGCCAAACAGCGCGCTGCGCAGGATCAGCAGGGACCAGCGATCCCCGAGAAAATCGAAACTCTCAGCCAGCGTGCAATGGCTGAGATGGATCGGCGAGCGATGGCGAAAATGGCTGTTTTGCATCGTCGTAGACATAGCTGGGTTGCAAAAAGAAATCCAGCTGCTACGCTTGAGTATCAAAAATGAACTCAGAAGAGACTTCGATCATCGAGGAGGTGCAAACAGGATGAGTGAGGACGTCCATCCCATACTCTGGCCGACGATCGCGCTTGCCGGACTCATCTTCGCCGTATGCTTCGTCCTGATGCGGTCGCGCCTTCGTCACGTCGCCAGCCATAGGCCGACGCGCGCTGATTTTGCCGACGGGGAAAGCGTCGCGCGTTATTTCCGCCCGGTAGAGCGGCCGGCACAAAACCTGGCAAACCTGTTCGAAATGCCGGTTCTCTATTTCGCGCTGGTGCCGATCCTTCTGCAAACCGGCAGCGCCAATTGGCTGCAAGTGACCCTCGCCTGGGTCTTCGTCGCCCTCCGGCTTCTGCACAGCCTGGTCCATATCGGCCCGAACACGATCCGGACCCGTTTCCGCATCTATCTCGCGTCCTGCATCGCCCTGGCCGCGATGTGGCTTGGATTTCTCGCCGATCTGGCGATCCGTTTTGGAGGAAAAATATGACGGCATTTCCTGCGCCAGAAGATGGCGCCTTCGTCCTTATCGTGCACGACGTCGAGGACTATGGCCGATGGAAGCAGGTCTTCGACGATGCCGCCGCCATCCGGCGCGAAGCCGGGGAGATCGAATACCGCCTCCTTGCCAGCGAGAGCGACGAACGACGCGTCGTGCATTTCTCCCGCTGGACCTCCCTTCCAGCCGCCCGCGCCTTCTTCGAGTCCCCGGAGCTCGTCGAGATCAGGCGCATCGCCGGTGTGCATGCACCCGAATTTCTCTATCTCAATGCGATCGAAGCGGGCGTGCTCTAGCGGCCGCGGAGAACACAAAGGTTTCGCCGGCTGCGAAGACGCAGGAATGGTCCGTCTTGTCGGTCGGCCGCTCGGTTCCCTTGAAGAGGTGGCAGAATTCTGCACGATCTTCCCACCGATCACCCGCCCGAATTATTCCCCGGCGGAAGGCTGTGCCGCTCTTGCCAAGGAAGACCTGTTGGCATTTCTTGCGCACGCGCAGGACGCATTTCGCGTTCCGTGCGACGGCTTGACAGGTGATGGAATGACCGACCTCGATAACACGGCACTCGAAAGGGCATTGAACCGCCTCCCCCTCCGTTTTCGCGGACCGGGAGGCGTGGCCGGTGTCGTCAAGGACGGCAAGGTCGTGGCGCGGCGCGCCTGGGGTTTTGCCGACATGTATCGCCGCTTGCCGATGACGGCGCAGACGCGCCTGCCGATCTGCTCAATCTCGAAACAGTTCACCTGCGCGCTGCTGCTCGACCAGTTCGGCGATCCCGCCACGCTGGACGACAAGGTCCGTGACTTCCTGCCCAATTATCGCGAGCGGCTGCCGACCGTCTCTGAACTGTGCCACAACCAGTCGGGCCTGCGCGACTACTGGGCGCTGACCGTGCTGCACGGCGCCTATCCGGAAACGGAGTTCCGCCGCGAGGATGCGCTGCCGCTCATCGCCAGCGCAAAGAGCGGCCATTTCCCGGCCGGCGCGCATTATTCCTACAGCAACGGCAATTTCCGCATCCTCGGCGAACTGATCGAGCGCGGCACCGGCCGCGATTTTGCCGATCTTCTTGCCGAGCGCCTGTTTGCGCCGGCCGGCATGGCAACGGCCATCCTCTCCCCGAATACGCGCGTGCCGCCCGATGGCGTCATCGGCTACGAGGGCAATGACGATGTCGGCTTCCTGCCGGCCGACAACGGCATCTATTGGTTCGGCGATGCCGGCATTGCCGCATCGCTGGACGACATGCTCGCCTGGGAGTGCCATATCGACGCGACGCGCAGCGACCCGGACAGCCTCTACAATCGCCTCTCCGCCCCCGCCTTCTATGCAGACGGCATGCCGGCGACCTATGCCTACGGTTTGCGACGCGACATCTATAACGGCCCGGAATTCACCGGCCACGGCGGCGGCCTACGTGGTTTCGGCTCCTATCGCCTGCATGTCGCGGAGGAACGCCTGTCCGTGGTCGTCATGTTCAACCACGGCACCAGCGCCTTCAACGCCGCGACGATGCTGGTCGATGCCGCGCTTGGCCTCGACGCTGAGGCTGAAGGTCAGCCGCCCACGGATTGGGATGGGCTATGGCTGGACGAGGCCCAGGGACTGGTGGTGCGCACGGTGGCGGATGCGACGGGCGTAAAACTTCACTACGGCCCCTCCTCCGCGCGGGCCACACTTTCGGCCGACGGCCTTGCCCGCGGACAGGGCTTTACCCTTCGCAAAGAGGGGGACGGGCTGCTCATGCAGCAAAAGAGCGAAAACCTCACCGTTCACGCCCGCCGGCTCCAGCCGGTCGAATGGACCGATCCCACGACCCTCGCCGGCCGCTACTGGTGTGCGGAACTGGAAGCCCATCTGGAGATCGAAGCACGCGACGGCGCAGCCTTCGCCGTCTGCGAGGGTCTCTATGGGAAGGGACCGATGGAGCGCATGTATGCGCTGGCGGAAGACGTCTGGATCATCACCAGCCGCCGCGCCCTCGATGCGGCGGCACCCGGCGACTGGACGGTGCTGGTGGAACGGGATGCGACCGGCGCCGTCACAGGGCTTCGCGTCGGATGCTGGCTGGCGCGCGGGCTCGGCTATCGCCGCATGTCCTGACCGTGGCCATGCGTCCGGGTTCGTGACTTATCGCGGCGTGCCCGGCGGCAGGCCGATCTCGACGAGAGTGCGGAGCACGGTGTTGCCGGCCGCCAGGAACGTGTCACTCGCGTTGCGGGTGGGCAGCGCGACGTTGCGGGCGGTGGATCCGGGACGTATCTCCATGGCTTTCGCCAGCGCTTCCCTCGCCTCCCGCACATGGCCCAGGCGCTGGTGGGCAGCAGCGAGCAGCAGATAGGGCCGGCCGGAACCGGGGGTGATCGCAATCGAACGGTTCAGGAACGTGACGGCCTCTTCGTTGCGGCCGAGCAGCAGGTTTGCCCAGCCGGCGCCGAGTAGCCAGGTCCAGCGCGAGACCTCCGGCGTATCATAGCGCTCCGCCTCCAGAAAACCGGCAAGCGCGTCATCGAAACGGCCGAGCTGGAGCTGGGTCAGACCGAGATTGTAGAGTGCTGCGCCATCCCAGGGATTGACGGTCAGCGCCCTGGCACAGGCGACGAGGCTTTCGGTGAACTGGTTGGTGACGGTCAGGAAGCGGCAATAGGCATCGAGCACCGGCAGTGAATATGGCCGCGACGCGAGCGCACTTTTCAGCAGGGCGTCCGCATCGTGCTCGGCCGCAGCACTTTGGGCCGGATCGTACCAGTTCATCTGCACTCCGCGCAGGTGCAGCCCGGCAAGGGCGATCTGCAGTTCGACATCGTCGGGATCCCCGGCAAGGTATTGTTCAAGAATGGCCCGGGCGGTGCCGAAGCGTTCGCGCGTCGTCTGGTTGATCGATGCGACCGCCTGCCGAATGGCGACATCGGATGTAGCCGCCACCCGTCCGTCGGGCTCCTGAAGGCCACTCAGCCGGACGCCCAGCGGGTAACCGATGCCGGCTGCGAGGCGCTGGACGAGACGTTGCCGGTCGGTTTCGCCCGCACTCGTCTCGACCTCGGCAACCGCTTTGATCTCCTGGTTTTGGGCATCGATGAGCCGGGCCTGGAGGACCCAGCTGCCCCGGCCGCGCTTCAACGCGCTCCGCATGTCCAGTCCTGCCTGGCCTTGCCGCGCCGCTTCGACCTCCGGCACGATCAGATCGATACCGTCGATCCGGGAAAACCCCTTGACCAGTTCCGATGTGAGGTCGCGCGCGAGCGCCACACCCTCAGGACCTGCCTCCACAGTCGCAACCGGCTGCAACACGACCACCAGCCGTGACGGCGTAGAGAGACGGCCGCCACGAAGCGCAAGGCCGGCTACGGCAATGACGACAAGCAGGAAAGCCGCAGCCGCGACAAGGAGCCGCCCGGTGTGCGATCTGCGATCGTCCTGCGTTTCCGGCTTCTGCGGTCCAGCTATACCGCCGACAACGTGTTCGCTGGTGACATCAAGGGCAAAAAGATAGCCGCGCCCCGAGACCACGCGAACCATCTCTCGCCTGGTATCGCCGAGGGCAAGACGGATTTCGCGGATACATTGGAAGAGGCTGTCTTCACCGACATGGATGCCGGGCCAGATCGCCTCCATCAGCTCCTCCTTGGTGAGGACACGATGGCTGTTTTCTGCCAGGAGCTTGAACAGCTCAAGGGTCTTGGGACGCAGATGCGTCACGGATCCGTCGGCGTGCCGCAACTCGGCGCGGTCCGTATCCAGAACGAAGTCCGCAAAAACGTACACGGATCCCCCGAACCCTGCCATCGAACGCAGCGCACCATAGTGAGCGCACGCCCGGGCCGTCAACAGAATGCTGAAACACCAGGCACAGCCCGGCGACGCGCTTCAGAAAAATATCAGAAAACTTTAGAACCCAGCCGCATAGCCTTCAGGACGCACGCCATCCCAGCCGGTTATCCATTCGCATGGATACCCCGAGGACGAAAGATGCTGACCGAACTGGCCGTGACGAAAGACGAAACCAAGGAAAGGGTCGATCCGCCGGCTTTGCATGCACCGGCGGCTGGCGCCGACCGCCTGATGGCGGCCCCGACCTTCCCGGACGCGGTCGGGTTCCTGGCGCAGAGTTTCGTCGCCGGATACGAGAGCGCGCCCCGGGCGTCGGCCCTCTTTGCCACGCAACAGCGCTGGCTGCTCTCCCTTGCGGCGCTCTCCGGGCATTATGGCGCCGACGGAGCGGGCATGTCCCGACGGTCCATCGCACAATCGGCGCTCAAACATCTGATCGCCAGCCGCAACACGGCCTACGCCTTCTTCGACGAAATCCTCAAATACGGCATCGTCCTTCCCATGGCCGGAAGAGACCTCTCGAAGGAGTTGGTCGTCATCCCCTCGCCGGACGCGCTGGCGATCCTCGTTCAATGGTGCGACATGCATCTCGCCGCCCTCGACCGCGTCGACGCGGGCACGCGAAGCGAGCGGTTTCGCGCAGCGCCCGATCGGCTGCTTCCCCTATTGATGCCGCCGCTCAGCGAGGGGCTGCTGGCAAACCCGCATGTCCGCATGCCGGGACCGCTGTATCGCATCTTCGCCTGGACCGATGCAGGCGGGCTCCTGATGGACCGGCTCGTCGCCGGCATCGACCGGCAGACCCCGTGGTCCGGCGGCTATCTGACGGATGTCGTCACGATCGCGCAGCTCGCCCGCGCATTCAGCCTTTCACGGGCGCATACCAGCCGCAAATTCGCCGAGGCGGAAGCCATCGGCGGCGTCGGCTGGAGCGGCCGCCGCGGCTACTCGCCCCTGTGGTTTTCGCACGGCTTCTTTTCGGAATACGCGATGATGCAGGCGCGCAAGCTCCTCATTTTCCAAGCCGCTTTTGCAGCAGCAGAGGCATAGCAGTCAAAAATGGACGGCGAAAATCACGGTCCGGCACGTTAAAAAACGCACGAATTCCCGAACGCGCATTGCCTGAAGACGAAATGCCGGGGCCTGTCCCCGCATCAGGCGCGCGAAAGGGCCAACCTGGTTTTACCCCTATCACGACTGGCCCTCTGGCCTATTCGGGAGGCTATAATGAGCACGAGCTTTACCAGACAGGACGTCAGCCTCGACGCCTATCCCGACGACCTTGCTATTGCCGACGTGAATGGCGACGGCAATCTCGATCTTGTCATAACCGCCGCCAGTTCAACGAACGAATTTCTGGTGCTTCTGGGTGACGGCACCGGCAGTTTCACGACATCGACCGCTCTTGATTTGACGAACACCGGCTCCAGCAGCGGATTGGCGACATTGGCTGACCTGGACGGTGACGGCGATCTCGATGTCATCTATGCGAGTTATTACGACTCTGTCGTAAGGGTGCTCACCAACAATGGTGCGGGTGGATATCAGGCCGGAAGCCCGCTCTACGTCTATCCGGGTCAGGTATCGATGACCACGGCCGACGTGAACGGCGACGGCCACATGGATGCGGTGTCGGTCGGCAACAACTTCTCGATCACGGTCTTTCTGGGGAACGGCCAAGGCGGTTTCCAGTCCATCACCACCAATACATCCCTTTCAAGCCTCTATTTTGGGTCTCTCGCGCTTGGCGATATGAACGGCGACGGCAAGCTTGACCTCGTGACGTCCAGCAGCGGCCATTCCGCAGTGTTCGTGCTGCTGGGGGATGGTGAAGGCGGTTTCTCGACCGAATCGGGCTACGATCTCGATCCGTGGAACTATCCGAACGTCGTCACCCTCGCGGATGTCAACGGCGACGGCAAGCTCGATGCGCTGACCGGTAACTATAATACTGTGTCGGTATTGCTCGGCGACGGCACCGGTCATTTCACGTCGGCAACGCATGTCAGCGTCGATAGGGATCCCAAATCCGTCGTCGTGGCGGATATCAACGGCGACGGCAAGCTGGATTTGATAACCGGGAACTCCTTTTCCAGCAGCGTTTCGGTTCGTTGGGGCGACGGCACCGGCGGGTTCTCCGGCGGGATGGATATCGCCGTCGGCTATCGCCCCGAAACCCTTAAGGTGGCCGATGTCAACAAAGACGGAAAGATGGACATCGTCGTCACCAATCTGAGCGGTCGCTCCGTGACCGTCCTCCTGGGTGGCGAGAGAACCGCCGCGACGGAGATCTCCGTCAGCACCGATCACACCGGCACGCTGAAGATCGGCGACAAAATCACGTTCACGCTCTCCACCGAACTGCCCGTCACCGTGACAGGCGAGCCGGAACTGGTGCTGAGCAACGGTGGCCGTGCCGTCTTTGCCGGGTTCGACACGAATGGCCGACCGACATTCGTCTATACCATTGCGGAAGGCGATGGCGACACAAGCGACCTGTCCGTCACCGGTGTCGACACGACCGACGGGACGGTGGACGGGCGTGATGCTGAACTGAGTTTCGGGACGCCGACAAGTGTCGATGTCGGTTCTTCTCCGGGCTCGGTCAGAGCGGTCGATGTGAACGGCGATGGCAAACTCGACCTCGTGACAGCGAACTACAGCAGCGGCACTGTCTCGGTTCGGCTGGGCGACGGCGAAGGCGGCTTTTCCGGTTCGACCAATATTGCTGGGGGAAACGGTCTGCGCTCCGTTGTCGTTGCCGATGTAAACGGCGACGGCAAGCTGGATATCCTTACGGCAAATTTCAACAGCAGCTCCGTATCCGTCCGCCTGGGTGATGGTGACGGCGGCTTCTCCGATGCGACCAATATCAACGTCGGTTACGGTCCTTTTTCCCTCTCCGTAGCCGACGTGAACGGCGACGGCAAGCTCGATCTCCTGACCCCGAATTACGACTATACGATCTCGGTGCGATTGGGTGACGGCACGGGCAACTTCTCCGGTTCGACCGAGATCCCCATCGGCACGGCGCCGTCTATCTGCATTGCTGATGTGAATGGCGACGGCAAGCTCGACATCCTCGCTCCAAATATGGAAACCGACACCATTTCGGTGCGGCTGGGCGACGGCGCTGGCGGGTTTTCCGGCTCGACCGAGGTCGTCGTGGGCAGTGATCCGTATTCGGTTGCCGCTGTCGACATGAACGGCGACGGCAAGCTTGACATCGTGGAGGTGAACCAGGCCGGCGCCACCGTTTCGGTGCGGCTGGGCGATGGTGCCGGCGGCTTCTCCGGCTCGACGGAAATGAGCGTGGGCGGCGGTCCGATTTCCGTCGCGATTGGTGACATGAACGGCGACGGTAAACTCGACGTCGTGACGGCCAACCAGACCGGCAAATCCGTCTCCGTCCTATTGGGCAACGGCACGGGTGGTTTCTCCGGTTCGACGGAGATCGCCGTGGGCGGCAGCTACCAGGTGTATTCCGTCGCCGTTGCCGACGTGAATGGTGACGGCAAGCTCGATATCCTCGCAACGAGGGCGAACGCCTCCGTCGCGGTCCTCCTGAACACGTCACACGGCAGATCGCCTTTCGACGGCTCGACGGTTTCCACCGCCGACGGCGCGGACACCGGGCGCGGCGTGGATGCGACCCGGCCGGCAGCGCCAACGGTCGTGCTAACCCACGACAGCGGCACATCCTCATCGGACGGCCTGACCAATGACGGCTCGCTGACGATAACAGGCGTGGAAGACGGGGCGACCCTGAGCTACATCGTCAATGGCGGCGAAGCCTCGAGCACCTACGATTCGAGCACCTTTGACGACGGCGACTATGTCGTACAGGTCCTCCAGACGGACGCGGCCGGCAATGTTTCCGAAGCCGGCACCGTTTCCTTCACATACGACCTCACGATCGGCTCGCCGGAGCCCTACCTCGCCAATGACAACGGCAGCGCCTCAAACGACTTTGTGACCAATGACGCCACGCTCTCGCTCGCGGGCGTGGAGGACGGCGCAACCCTGAGCTACATCATAGACGGCGGCGCAGCGACGGCGACCTATGATCCGACCGCACTCAGTGACGGCGAGCATACGATCAAGATGAAGCAGACGGATGCAGCCGGCAACGTCTCCTTCTTTTATGGCACCATCACCTTCACCCTCGACCGAAGCAAACCGACGACACCAACACTCACCTTGACCTCTGACACCGGCAAGTCCGCCACCGACAAAATCACCAGCAATGGTGCCTTGACGATCACAGGCAAGGAAAGCGGTGCGACGCTGAGCTACATCGTCGACGGTGGAACGGCATCGAGCACCTACGATCCGAACACGCTTGCCAACGGTAGCCATACGGTAAAGGTCCTTCAGACCGACACGGCCGGCAACGTCTCCTCGGCCGGCAGTCTCACCTTCACGCTCGACAAGTCCATCGCAACGCCGACGCTGGCCCTGACCTCCGACACCGGTAAATCCGCGACCGACAAGATCACCAGCAACGGTGCTCTGACGATCTCGGGCAAGGAAAGCGGCGCAACGCTCAGCTACATCGTTGATGGCGGAACGGCCTCGACCACCTATAACCCGAGCGCGCTTGCCAATGGCACCCATACGGTGCAGGTCATCCAGACCGACGCGGCCGGCAACGTTTCCACAGGCAGCATCACCTTCACGCTGGACCGCGCCAAACCCGCCACGCCGACGCTCGCCCTGACCGCCGACACCGGTAAATCCGCGACCGACAAGATCACCAACAACGGCGCCCTGACGATCACGGGCAAAGAAACGGGCGCGACGCTCAGCTACATCGTCGATGGCGGCACGGCATCCAGCACTTACAATCCGAACGCTCTCACCAATGGCAGCCATACGGTAAAAATCCTCCAGACCGATCTGGCGGGCAATGTTTCCTCGGCCGGTAGCCTCACCTTCACGCTGGACAAGGCCGCGCCGACGGTGACCAAGATCACAACGTCAGGTCCAGGCATCAGCGGCGGTTCCGGCACGCTGACGACGGGCGAAACTGCACGGTTCAGCATTGCCCTGAGCGAAGCGGTGACGATCACCGATGCAAGCAAGCTGGTGCTGACGCTCGGCAATGGCGAGAAGGCCGTCTACGACGCGGCCGCCTCCACCGCCACGAAGCTGGTGTTCAGCTATACGGTCGGGCTGGAGGAGACGTCGAGCGATCTCACCGCCAGGGGGATCAGCCTCAATGGCGCGACCATCCGCGATACCGCCGGAAACAATGCCAATCTCAGCGGCGCCATCGTCAATCCGACCGGCATCCTGGTCATCGACGGCTATACCGGCACGTCGGGCGCCGATGCCTTCAAGGGCACGGCCGGCGCCAACACCTTCCGCGGGCTCGGCGGCAACGATACCTATGTCGTCAACCACAGCGGCGACAAGGTGATCGAGGCGGAAAAGCAGGGCACCGACACGGTCTTCGCCTCCGTCTCGCATACGCTTGCCGCCAATGTGGAAAACCTGACGCTGACCGGCTCGAAGGCGATCAACGGCACCGGCAACGGCCTTGCCAATATCCTCACCGGAAACGGGCTCGCCAACATCCTGAAGGGTGCCGATGGGACCGACACACTGAAGGGCGGCGCCGGCGACGACAAGCTCTATGGCGGGCTCGGCAAGGACCTGCTGGTCGGCGGTTCCGGCAAGGATACATTCGTATTCGACACCAAGCTCGGCACGACGAATATCGACACGATCGACGACTTCTCCGTCAAGGACGATACGATCTTCCTCGACAACGACATCTTCACAAAGGCCGGCAAGGTCGGGGACCTCTCGGCAAAGGCATTCTACATCGGCAGCCAGGCGCATGCGGAGACGGACCGGATCATCTACGACACGAAGACCGGTAAGCTCTGGTACGACGCCGACGGGTCCGGCAAGGGCGCGGCCATCCAGTTCGCCACGCTCGATACCGGCTTGAAGATGATGGCGACGGATTTCGATATTATCGGGTGACGGACGCAGGCCGGGAAGCACCCCGGCTGCCGCTTAACCCGATGAAGGCAGACAGTATTTCGGGCAGGTACTGGGATTTTACACAACAGCGCTCATCATGGAGGACATCGTCATGAAATATGCCATCCTTATCGCCACGCTTCTGGCCGCCGGCACCGCACAGGCTGCGGAAGTCAAGTTCCCGGCCGATGAGCCGGTTGCCTCGATCACCATTCCCGATGGCTGGAAAACCACCCCGACAGAAACCGGCATCGAGGTCCAGGCCGACGATGACTCGGTCTATTTCGCAATCGACGCCCAGGACGGCAAGGATACGAGCGAGACAATCAAGGAAGCCGTCGAATATCTGGCAAGCCAGAATGTCACGGCCGACGATTCGACCAAGAAGGAAGAGGAAGGCAAGCTCAACGGCATGCAGGCCTACAATGTCTACTGGTCGGGCAAGGACAGCGACGGCCCCGTGACCATTGGTTTGACTGCTCTGGTGGCTGGCGCCGACAAGACCCTGGTCATTACCTATTGGGGCGGCACCGAAGAACAGAAGGCGCATAGCGGAGAGATCGGCGCGATCTTCAACTCGCTGAAGCCGATCGCCCAGTAAAGTTGGTTCGACCATCTTGAAGGTTTCGCGGCGCGTCCCGGCTTGGGCGACGTGCCGCAAACGTCCCCTCGTGGAGCCCGGTCACATCGTACGCAGTCCTTCCCGATAGCGTGTCGGATCGGGGATCGGGACAGCGGCCATCAGGTTGCGGGTATAGTCGTCGGCGGGGCTTTCGAACACCTGTCGGCGCGTGTCCATCTCGACGATGCGGCCACCGCGCATCACGGCCACATGATGCGACATCTTCTCGATGACGGCCATGTCGTGCGAAATGAAGAGATAGGCAAGGCCCATCTGCTCCTGCAATTCCAGCATCAGGTCCAGCACGCGGGCGCGCACGGAAACGTCGAGCGCGGCCACGCTCTCGTCGGCGACGATCAGCTTCGGCTCCAGCGCAAGCGCCCGGGCAATGCAGATGCGCTGGCGCTGGCCGCCGGAAAATTCGTGCGGATAACGGCTGCCTGCATCCGTCGACATGCCGACGCGGGTGAGCAGGGCCGCCACCCGATCCTGCCGCTCGGACGCATTGCCGACATCATGGATGACCAGCGGCTCGGCAATCGCCGCACCGACCGTCATGCGCGGGTCGAGCGAGGCATAGGGATCCTGAAAGATCATCTGCGCCATGCGGCGGACCGGCCGCATGGCCGCCGGCTTCAGGCCGGCCGTTTCCCGCCCGTCGATCTCGACGCTGCCTTCGAAGGGAGTGAGGTTCAGCACCGCCTTGCCGGTGGTCGATTTGCCCGAGCCGCTTTCACCGACGAGGCCGAGCGTCTCGCCCGCCTTGATGGAAAAGGAGATGCCGCTGACCGTTGCCGGCGCGGCAGGCGACCGGTTGAACCAGCCGGTGCGCGCGCCGTAGGTGACACTGAGGTCGTTCACCACCAGCACCGGCTTTTCGGCGGCAGGCGCTGCGGCCTTCGTCAGGCGCGGCGGCGCATCGGTGCCGGCATGCGCACCAAGGCGCGGCACGGCGGCCAGAAGTTCGCGCGTATAAGGCTCGGTCGGGCGCGCAAAGATGTCAAGCGCATCACCCTGCTCGACGATCTTGCCCTGCTGCATGATCGCCACCCGGTCGGCCATCTCCGCGACGACGCCCATATCGTGGGTGATCATCAGGATGGACGTGGAGAATTCGCGCCGCAGCTCCCGCATCAGCGTCAGGATTTGCGCCTGCACCGTCACGTCAAGGGCGGTCGTCGGCTCGTCGGCGATAAGCACCTTCGGGCGGCAGGAGAGCGCCATGGCGATCATCACGCGCTGGCGCATGCCGCCCGAAAGCTCGTGCGGAAACTGCTTCAACCGGCGCGCCGGCTCGCTCATGTGCACAGCGTCGAGCATGGAGCGGGCAATGTTCTCCGCGCCCTCGAAAATATCCTCGCGATGCTCGCGGATCGCCTCCACCATCTGGTCGCCGATGGTCATGACCGGGTTCAGCGAGGTCATCGGTTCCTGAAAGATCATCGCGATCTCGCCGCCGCGGATTTTTCTGAGCGCGCGATGCGGAATGCCGAGAATGTTGCGGTCTTCCAGCCGGATTTCACCGGAGGAGACCTTCAGCGACGCTTTCGGCAGTAGCCCCATGATGGCCAGCGAAGTCACGGATTTGCCCGATCCCGATTCCCCCGCAAGGCAGAGCGTCTCGCCGGCGGCGAGATCGAAACTCACCCCGTCGAGGATGCGCTTCAGCCCTTCGGGCGTGCGCGCATCGACGCAGAGGTTGCGGACAGACAGAACCGGGGCGGCATTGCTGGAAGTCACGCGAAGACGATCCTCGGGAAGTAGAAGGAGACGACCCAGTTCGGCATGTCGACGATCTCGCTGATCCTGAGATCGCCACAGACCGAGCAGAGCATATAGGCGTCGACGGGGCTGTAGCCGTGTTCGGCGACGAGGAGGTCGATCATGCGCATCAGCGCCTCGCGTGCGCCCGTCATCAGGTCGGGGCCGATGCCGGTCGTCACCTCGTAACCTGCGCCATCGAGATGGCGCGTCACGGGTTCGGTCGTGGTAAAGCGCGGCGTCTGGAGATTGGCGCCCTTCACGAGGTCGAGCGTCAGTTCGACATTCATCTGGCTTTCGATGGCCGTGCCGCAGACCTCGCCGTCGCCCTGCGCGGCATGGGTATCGCCGACGGAGAACAGCGCGCCCTCCACCTCGACCGGCAGATAGAGCGTCACACCGGCCGTGAGATCACGGATATCCATGTTGCCGCCGACGCGGCGCGGCGGCACGACGGAATGCAGGCCGGCTTCGGCGGGAACCACGCCGATCGTGCCCGTAAAGGGTTTCAGCGGCACGCGACCGCCGGGGCCGAAGGCCGAGGGCGCCATGGAGGCGGTGTCGTAGGACCAGATGTGCAACGCCGGGTCCTTGAACTGGTCGGCGAGCAGGCCGAAGCCGGGAATATTCGCCGTCCAGCCGTGGCCGGAGGGATGAAACTTGCGGATCGTCACCTTCAGCGCATCGCCGGGTTCGGCCCCCTCGACATAGACAGGACCGGAGACCGGGTTCACCTTGCCGAAATCGAGCTCGGCCAGCGTTTCCAGCGTCGCATCCCTGCCGAGCTGGCCGCCGGAGGAATCGAGGCATTCGAAGAAGATGGTTTCGCCGGGCTTGGCCGTCAGCGCCGGCGGAAAGTCGCGGTTCCAGCCGAAATTATGCTGCGCGCGGTGGATGGTATGGGTGCAGGCGACGCACATGAAAGCCTCCCGTCGTTTGTTGTTCTTGGAAGGCTCTCCCCACCGAAGCAGGGAGAGCGATATCAAAGGCTTACGGCTTCACGAAGATCGCGTCGTAATTGATGACGCGCGTCGGATCGATATAGATGTTGTCCGGCCCGCCCATGCGGAGCGACTTTGCCACGACGCGGCGCTCGTTGATGACGGGCACCCAGGGAGCATCCGCCATGACATCCGTGAAGATCTTGCCCCAGGCCGCCTGGCGTTCCGCAGCCTTCGCCGGATCGGACATGGCGTCGGCCTCGCCGGCGCGCTTGTCGATCGCCTCGTTGCAGTACCACGGCCAGTTCCAGCCGCCCGATACGGCACCCGAGCAACCGAGGATCGGACCGTAGAAGTTGGACGGATCCGGGAAGTCGGCGATCCAGCCCATACCGCCGGACCAGATCATCGGCGCTTCGCCTTCCGTGCCGCCGGCGGCGATCACGTTGCCCTGCGCCAACGCGCGGACCTCGGCCTTGATGCCGATCGCGGCGAGGTCCTGCTGGATCGCCTGGGCGATGCGCGGCTGCGGATCGGTGTTCGTGGAATAGAGCACCGTCTCGAAACCATCGGGATGGCCGGCTTCGGCGAGCAGCGCCTTGGCCTTCTCCACATCATAGGTATAGCCGGTGAAGGCCTTGTCGTAGCCCGGCATCAGCGGCGGCAGGATCTGGTTTGCGGCCGTCGCTCGACCGTTCAGGATACGCGTGATGCGCTCCTTGTTGATCGCCATGTTGACGGCCTGGCGCACCTTCACGTCGTCGAAAGGCTTCACCTTGGTGTTGAGCGTGATGTAGCCGGTGTGCAGCTGCTCGCCGTCGACGATCATCGCCGCCCCCTCGGGCGAGTTCTTGATCTCCAGGAACTTCGCCGGGGGAATGCCATCACCGGCAATATCCACCTCGCCCTTCTGCAGGCGCAACAGCGCGACCAGCGGTTCCTGGCCGACCTCGACCGTCACCTTGTCGATATGCGGCACATCCTTGACGAAGTAGTCGGGATTGCGCTCGAAGACGAGCTTCTGGCCGATCGTCCAGTCCTTGAGGATGAGCGAACCGGAACCAACAGGCTTCTTGCCGAAGTCGCCGGCCGCCGCCTCGACGGCCTCCTTCGGCACGACGGAGGCGAAGTTGATCGCCATGACATGCAGGAAGGTCGCATCCGGACGCGAGAGGTTGAAGACGACGGTCTGATCATCCGGCGTCTCGATGCCCGAGAGCAGCTCGGACTTGCCGCCCGTCAGGTCGTCAAAGCCCTTGATGGCGCCGAAGAAGCCGGCGCCGGGGCCTTGGGTCTTCGGGTTGACGGCGCGCTCGATGGAATATTTCACGTCGCCGGCGACGATCTCGCGGCCGTTGGTGAACTTCACGCCCTTGCGCAGCTTGAACGTATAGGTGAGGCCGTCGGGCGCGACCTCGAAGCTTTCGGCGAGCGACGGCACCAGATTGGCGGTGCCCGGTTCGTAGTCCATCAGGCGCGAAAACAGGCTCTTGATCATCGACCAGTTGACCCAGTCGTAACCGATATGCGGGTCGAGCGTGGTTATGTCATCCTTGTAGGTCACGACGATCTCGCCGCCCTGGGCGGGCGTTTCGGCATGGGCCAGCAACGGAGAAAAGGCGAGCACGGCCGCCGTCGTGGTGGTCAAAATCCAGCGATTGAACATTTTTAAAGTTCCCCTTTTTGGTTTCAATGCGAACGGATGCGTGGATCGATCATCGGCGCGATCAGATCGGCGACGAGATTGCCGACGATGATGGCAAAGGCCGAGGTGAGCGTGACGCCCATGATGATGGGAATGTCGACCTGCTGGATCGCCTGCCAGGCCAGCTGGCCGATGCCCGGCCAGCCATAGACCGCCTCGACCACCACGACGCCGCCCATGAACTGGCCGATATCGATGCCGATCATCGCGACGATGGGCAGGATGGCGTTGGGCAGCGCATGGCGCAGCACGACGCGGCGGCCGGAAAGCCCCTTGGCGCGGGCGGTGCGGATGAAATCCTGGTTGAGGACGTCTATCATCGCCGAGCGCGCCATGCGCGCATACCAACCGGCCCCGAGAATACCGAGCGTCATGGCCGGCAGCACGACATGGGCCGCCGTGCCGTAGCCGCTCATCGGGAACCAGCCCAGCGTGGCGGCAAAGACATAGAGCAGGAGCAGCGCGACGACGAATTGCGGGGCGGAGACGCCGACGAAGGCGGAGGCCATGACGATGCGGTCAAGAGCGCCGCCACGGTTCAGCGCCGCGACGATGCCGAAGGTGAGGCCGAGCAGCACCTCGACGAAGATGCCGGCCGCCATCAGCGTCAGCGTCGCCGGCAGGCGGGCGGCGATCAGCGTCGCGACCTCGGTCTTCTGGGCATAGGAGCGTCCGAGATCGCCCTGGAGGAGATTGCCGAGATAGTGCAGGAACTGCGTGAGCAGCGGCTGGTCGAGGCCGAGTTCTCGGCGGATGTTCTCCACGGTCTGCGCGGTCGCGCTGCGGCCGGCCAGCATGCGCGCGGGATCGGCCGGCAGTGCATAGAGCAGCACGAAGGTGATGGCCGCCACGCCGAGCAGGATCAGGCAGGACTGCACGAGGCGTTTTGCCAGCAGCGTCGCCATCAGCCGCGGCCCCGCTGGGTCGGGTCGAGGATGTCGCGCAGCGCATCGCCCACCAGGTTGAAGGCGAGCGCCGTCAGCAGGATGACCGCGCCAGGGAAGAAGACGAGCCACGGAGCAGCCTGGAAATAACTCTGGCTCTCGAAGATGATGTTGCCCCAGGACGGCTGCGGCGGTTGCACGCCGATGCCGAGGAAGGAGAGCGTCGCCTCGAGCAGCACTGTCGTGGCGATGCCGAGCGTGCCCCAGACGATGGCGGTCGGCACGAGATGTGGCAGGACATGCAGCAGCACGATACGGGCATTGCCGGCACCGAGCGCCCGTTCGGCCATGATGAAATCCCGCTCCACCAGACCGCGCGTCTCCGTATAGACGATGCGCGCCACCTGCACCCAGTTGACCAGCGCGATCACCATGGCGACGATCCACAGGCTCGGCTTCAGAATGGCGGCGAGCACGATGGCGAGCAGCAGCGCGGGGAAAGCCATCATCAGGTCTGTGAAGCGCATCAGCAGCCCGCCGACCCAGCCACGCATGTAACCCGCGATGACGCCGACGAAGAGACCGATGGCAACCGCGATGCCATTGGCGACAAGACCGATGATCAACGAGGTACGCGCGCCATAAAGCAGGCGCGAAAGCAGGTCGCGCCCGAGCGTATCCGTGCCGAGCGTGAACTGTTCGCCGGGCGGCATCGGCGCACCTTCCAGCGTCAGGCCGTCGAACATCTGGTTATCGGGTTCGTAGGGCGCGAGCCATGGCGCGGCGATGGCCGCGAAGACGACAGCGAGCACAATGATCAGGCCGAAAACCGCGGCGGGCTGGCGGCATAATTCCTTCAGGACCCGCATCAACCGACCTCGCGCAGGGTTTCGGAACCGCCGAGGAAGACGGCGGCAAGCTGTTCGATGGGCATGCGGCGGCGCATGGCGCCGTCACGCAGGATGGCATAGGCCTTCTCGTCATCGATGTGCCGCTCGGCCTTGAGACGGACGATGGCAGCGAAGACGATGGGCCTGAGCTTCAGCCGCTCTTCGAGATGGGCGATGCGACGGCTTGCTTCCATCCGCTCGGCATGGATGGAAACGGCAAGCACCAGCGCCGGATAGACGGCGGAGGCCGCGACCGGCTTCGGGATGATCGCGCCGGCACCGTGGCGCAGCGCAAAGGAGATGCGGCCCGGTGCTTCCGACCCGAGCAGCGCCACCACCGGGCAGGCCGGCGCGGCATCGGAAAAGGGCAGAAGCTCGTCCCAGCCGCGATCGGCGTCGATCAGGACCAAATCCGGCAGGTCGGCCGCCGCAAGCGGCGTCCACTGGATGGAGACTGATATGCCGAGCAGACCGAGCTGGCGGCGCAGGCGATCCGTGTTGCTATCCGCCTCGCTGAGGATAACGGCGCGCCAGCCGGTGAAATTCGGGGTCCTCGTCGTCATGACACGACCCTCAAGCGCGGTGCCGGCTTGCTGGATGTACCCGTCAGATAGGGGTCGGCGGCGAGTGCCGGCGTGGAGGCGATGACATCGAAGCCGCGGCGATCGTTGATACGGCCGAGCAGGAAGGGAAGTGCCGCATGATTGGTCGCCGCATCGACCCGCATGGCGCCGAACAGCGACGGCCAGTCGCGGGCGAGAACTTCTGTGCGCACACGCTCCGGCGCATCGGAACCGGCGGCCTCGATGGCGGCGATGCACAAGCTGACGGCCGTATAGGCGCTGGCAAAAAGGCTGGAGACGACACGCTCGCCGCCGTTCCAGGCCGCCAGCCGAGCCTTGAAAGCCTTGTTATCAGGCGTGTCGAGCGTATCGAAATAGGAGGCGGCGCAGAGCTGGCCGAGGGCGGCACCGTCTCTGATATCGCCGAGTTCGCATTCCTGCAGGTCGCAGCTGGCGACCGGGCAGTTTTCCGGCAGGAAGGCCGGGTCGCGCTCGCCGAGTTCGCGCATCGCGGCGAGGAAAGCGTAGCTCGACGGTCCCACGAGATTGTTCAGCACGAAGCTCGGCCGCTTCTCGGCGATATCGGCGACGATGCGCTCGACGGCGGTTTCCTCCAGCGGCAGATAGCGCTCGCCGAGCACCGTGCCGCCGGCATTGTGGATGAGCTCGCGCGCCAGCCGGTTCATCTCCCAGCCCCAGACATAGTTCGCGCCGACGAGATAGGGCCGCGCGCCATGCCGCGGCAGCAGATAGTCGAAGAGCGGGATCAGGTGCTGGTTCGGGCAGCCGCCGATATAGATGACGTTCTCGTTCGCCTCGAAACCCTCGTAAGGGCACATGTACCAGAGCAGGCCATCGTGCTTCTCGACGAGCGGAATGACCTCCTTGCGCGCCGAAGAGGTGATGGTGCCGACGATATGCCGGCAGCCATGATCCCGAATGAGGCTGCGCGCGCCCTCCAGATAGGCCGAGAGATCGGCGCGCGGATCGAAGAACACCGGCTCGATCTCGGACCCGCCACGGGCACGATAATCGTGAAAGGCGAATTCCGCGCCGGCATGCGCATCCCGCCCCATCGCCCCATAGGGTCCGGAGGTCGAATAGAGGATGCCGATCTTCACGCTTTCCTGCATCAGCCACCAAAACGAAAAGCCCACAGCGGGAAGCCCCGGAAACCGGGCCGCTGTGGGCGCTATTGCCCTTCGACAAACGAAGTCATGTGAGACGGCGGGATAACAATTCCCGCATATTGCAAAGGATTGAAATACGCTCGGTCGGTCTTTGTCAAGAACCTGTCAGGCACCAAGCGGCTGGCCGAGCAGATGCGCCCCTATCCTGCCAACGGTGCTTTCGAAAACCGCGAGCACCGGCAGGCCTTAAAATCACGGCGCTCGGAACATACACTCCAAAAGCACTGCGACGACCACTGCAGGCCAATACAAACGGTGATGGCAGGCGAAAATACCTGAAATCACGACAAAAACTTGAGCACTTGAAACGCACCGAGCCGCATCATTTTTTCAATCGCTGCGCGGGCGACGAAACCTCGCAAGTGTGCTACCGTTCATCTTAGCCTCGTCGTCCAAGGCCCGGTTCTGCGTGTGGAGGCCGAAACCTCAGGAAATCTCTTTGCCGTCCGATGAAAAGCGGGGACGGTTCGCCCCATCTAGCCGGCCAGCGAGCCCGGCATCCTTGGCGTGCTGGCAAGGAGTTTCCTGGTATAGGGATGCATGGGGCGGGCAAGGATTTCCCGGGTCGGGCCTTGCTCGACGATCCTGCCTTTTTCCAGCACCACCAGTCTTTGGCACAGCAGAGCCACGAGGGCGATATCGTGCGAAACGACGATAAAAGTCATTCGTTCAGAAAGCGCGCGCAGCAGATCGATGATGCGGGTGCGCGTGGTCAGATCCAGGGCACTCACCACTTCGTCGGCGATGATCAGGTCGGGTTTCGCGACGATTGCCCGCGCGATGGCGATCCGCTGGCGCTGGCCGCCGGAAAATTCGTGGGGGTAGCGCACGGCGGCATCGGCGGGCAGATCGACATCCTTGAGGGCCTGCATTACCGCCGCGGCGATGTCGGTGTCGACCTTGAGGGAGCGCAGCGGCTCCGCGATGATGTCAAAGACACGCTGGCGCGGATCGAGCGAGGAATAGGGATCCTGGAACACCGCCTGCACGTTGCGCCGGAAGCCACGCATGAAGGCGCGGTCGGACGTATCGAGGGAATTGCCGCGAAATGCGATCGCACCCGTGGAGGCACGCTCCAATCCGAGCAAAAGTTTCAGCAAGGTCGTCTTGCCGGAGCCGGATTCCCCAACGATGCCGAGATTGTCGCCGGCGGTCACGGTAAGGTCGATACCATGCAGCACCGGCTTCGTCTTCGTGTAGCCGAAGGAAACACTGGAGAGGTCGAGCAGCGTCACAGGGTGGTCTCCAGGGCTTTGTCAAAGGCGCGAGCGGCCGCGACCAAACCTTGCGTATAGGGATGGGCGGGATGCTCGAAGAGCGGACCGACCAGGCCGGCCTCGATCAGCTCGCCATGGCGCATCACCAGCGCCCGCTCCGCGATGGTGGCGACGACCGGCAGGTCGTGACTGATGAACAGAAGCCCCATACCCTCGTCACGCACCAGCCCCTCAAGCAATTTTAGCACCTCGGCCTGGGTAGTGACGTCGAGCGCCGTCGTCGGCTCGTCCGCGATCAAAAGTTTCGGCCGGCAGGCAAGCGCCATGGCAATGGCCGCGCGCTGACGCTGCCCGCCGGAAACGCCATGCGGATAGGCTCGTGCGATGCGCTCGGGCTCCGGCAGAGCGACACGGTCGAGAAGCGTGAGGACACGCGTTCGCACCTCGCTCTTTCTCAGCCTCTCGCCATCGCGGAAAGCACGGCGGCGCACCACCTCTCCGACCTGATCGCCGATCCGCATCAAGGGGTCGAGCGCGGTCATCGGCTCCTGGAACACGGCGGCGATGCTGACGCCGCGCAACGGCACGAGATCGCGGTCGCGCGCGCCGATCACCTGATGCCCGTCGAGGCGGATCGAGCCGCCGACGCGCATGGTGTCCGGCAAAAGGCCGAGCACGGCGAGCGCCGTCAGCGACTTGCCGGAGCCGGATTCGCCGATCAGACCGACCCGCTCCCCGGCGGCGATCGAGAAGGACACGCCGGAGACGAGCGTGCGCCCGGCGGTGCGGATTTCGAGGTTCTCGAGGGACAACAAGGCGCTCATCGGCTTTTCCTGCGGGTCGGGTCGGCGACGTCGCGCAGGCCGTCGGCGAACAGATTGAGGCCGATGACCAGCGAGACCAACGCAAGACCGGGGGCGATGGCGCCGAAGGGAGCGGTATAGACGGAGGCCTGCGCCTCCTGCAGCAGCCGTCCCCAGGAGGCATTCGGCGGCGGGGCACCCAGACCGAGATAGGAGAGCGACGCCTCGGCGATGACGGCAAGCCCGAACTGAAGCGCGAAATTGACGATCAGCGTCGGCCAGATATTGGGCAGGACATGAATGCGCACGATGGCGGGCCAGGAGGTGCCGGAAATCCGCGCGGCGGTGATGTAGTCCATCGCAAGAATGCGCTTGGCGAGGATACGCGTCAGCCGGGCGACGATGGCAGACCCGGCAATGCCGATGGCGAGGATCGCAGTACCGAGGCTTGCACCATCGCTGGAGGCGACGATCAGCATGGCGAGCAGCAGCGTCGGGAAGGCGATGAGAATGTCGAGGGCGGCGGCCAGCACATCGTCGAGCGTGCGCGTGGCAAAGGCGGCGAGCACGCCGACGGTGACGCCGATCAGCGCGCCGAGCACAACTGCGCCGCCGCCGACGACGAGCGCGATACGCGCGCCGATCATGATCTGGGTCATCAGGTCACGACCGAGCCGGTCCGTACCGGCCCAATGAAGGAACGACGGCCCCTCGAGCCGGCCGCCCATCATGTCGCCGACGCCATAGGGCGTCCAGACGAGCGAGAGCAGCGCCACAACGACATGAAGCCCCACCAGCAGGCCACCAACGACGAGCGGCCAGGGCAGCGCGGACTTTTGCGGCACGCGTGTGCCAAGCGTTTTGGGCACCGTCATGCCGCACCTCCGGCCATGCGGCCACGCAGGCGCGGATCGATCAGGCGCTGGAGGAGATCGGCGGCAAAGCCGAGCAGCAGGACCAGCAGCGTCGAGATAAAGAGCACGCCCTGCACATTGGGATAGTCGCGCTGCTCGATGCCGAGCAGCAGCATGGAGCCGAGGCCCGGCAGCGCAAAGACCCGCTCCACCACGACCGCACCGAGCAGCGTGGAGGCCAGCTCGATGCCGAGCACGGAAATCACCGGCACCGCGCCATTGCGGATGCCATGACGGATCAGCGCCTCGGAAAAGGTCGCTCCGAGCGCACGCGCCGTGCGCAGATAATCGCTGCCGAGTACGTCCTGGGTCGCCGAGCGCACATATCGGATCAGCGAAGCCGACATGACGATGGCGATGGTCGCGACCGGCAGGACGAGGGCCTGCAGGGCGGCGCCAGGCGATTGCCAGCCGCGCGAGGGAAATCCGCCGGAGGGGAAGAGCCGCAGATTGACCGCGAAGAGAGTGACAAGAAGGATGCCGATCCAAAACACCGGCACGGCGATACCAAGCTGCGAGACGACGGAGATCAGCCCGCCATACCAATGGTTCTGGCGCACCACCGAGAGGATGCCGAGCGGCACGGCGATCGCGACAGCAACGACGAAGGCGAGCAGCGTCAGCGGCACGGTAACGATAAGGCGCTTGCCGATCTCGGCCAGAACGGGCGCGCCCGAGACGAAGGAATTGCCGAGATCGAAGCGTGCCAGGCTGCCGACAAAGCGCAGGAACTGTTCATAGAGCGGCAGGTCCGAGCCAACCTGCTTGCGCGCCGCCTCGATCTGCGCCGCATCCGCACCGACGGAGACCAGCGCGTTCGCAGGATCGCCCGGCAGGAGGCGCAGCAGCACGAAGAGGATGACGGCAGCAATGACGACCGACAGCAGCAGAATGGCCGAGCGGCGGATTATGTAGGAAAATATGGTGGTTACCTCTCACAAGCGCGGACGCCGCCTGAAAATAGGTCAGGCGGCGTCCGGTGTCGAGCTTGCCCTTGCGGGGCCGCTTATTCCGCCTTGGTAATATCGTAGGCGAAGAACTGCGAATTGAGACCGTTCACCGGGTAACCGCTGACCGTCGCCTTCGACACGACGATCTGCGGATAGAGGTAGAACCAGTTGCTGGCCGCATCTTCCGCGATGAGCGTGTTGGCTTCCTTCAGCTTCTCGGTCTGCTCGGCCTCCGTGGCGCTCGCTTCGGCCTGCTTGATCAAGTCGACGACCTTGGGATTGTTGTAGCCCCAGTAGAAGTCGGGATTGCCGTAGAAGACGATGTCGCGATGGTTGACGTGTTCCTGCAGCGTCGCCTGGAAATCGTGCGCCTTGTAGATCTTCGTGTACCACTCGTTGGCGGTGATCACGTTGATCTCGACCTTGACGCCGATCTTGGCCAGTTCGCTCTGGATGAACTGCGCGGCGATCGGGTGCGGATCGTAGTTCGGCGTATCGATGGTGAAGGTGAAACCATCGGGATAACCGGCTTCCTTCAGCAGGGCCTTGGCGCTTTCCGGGTCATAGGCGTCGGTCTTGGTGAGATCGGCATACCACGGATCGGTCGGCGGCACGAAGGAGCCGATCAGCGTGCCGTAGTCGCCCCAGACGGCCTTCAGCAGCTTCTCGTCGTCGATGGCGCGGGCGAGCGCCTTGCGCACCTTCACATTGTCGAAGGGAGCGACGCGGTCGTTATAGGCGAGCAGCAGCTTCGTCGTCGACTTGCCTTCGCTGACGGTGAATTCCGGGTTGTCCTTGAACTGCGCCAGCGAATCCGGGCTCTGCACGGAGGTGATGATATCGACCGAGCCGGTGAGCAGCGCATTGTTCAGCGCCGTTGCCTCGGTGAAATACTGGAAGACGACCTCGCCATTCTTCGGCTTCGCGCCCCAGTATTTGTCGAAGCGGGCCAGCGCCAGCGACGAGCCGCGGCGCCATTCCTGCAGCGCATAGGGACCGGTGCCGTCTTCCTTCGCCTGGAAATCCGTCGCCTCGTCATTGGCGATCCAGACATAGCTGAGGTTATAGGGCAGCGAGATCGAGCGGGACGCGAGCTTCACCACGACCGTCGCGTCGTCAGGCGTTTGGATGCCGGCGATGGACTTCAGGCTGTTCTTGCGCGAGCTCTTGGAGGCCTCGGCCGTCACGCGTTCGATGGAGAATTTCACGTCCTTCGCGGTGAGCGGCGCGCCGGAATGGAAGGTGACGCCCGGCTGCAGCGTGAACGTATAGGTCAGGCCGTCCTCGCTGACCTTGGTGTCCTTGGCAAGAACCGGCTCGACCGCGCCCGCATCCGTCAGGCGGAACAGCGCTTCATAGACATTGCCGTTGAAGGCTTCGTTGATGCCCTGGCCCGCACCCGCCGTGTTGTCGAGGTTCTGCGGCTCGTAGAGCGAACCGATATTGATCGTGGCGTCCGGATTGGCCTCCTGGGCCAGCGCGGGGCTAAGGATCCCGGCGGCAAGGACGGCGGCAAGCGCCGTCGTCAGCGCCCGGTTGCGGATTTTGGAACCGCTCATGTCATTCTCCTGTTTGGCGATCGCCGTCTGCCGGCGTTCTGATGCCGATTGTAGTTGCCCTTGCGGGAGCATGACATCCTCGCCCACTCCAATTTGCGGAAATTAAAGGGAATTGTCTTTCAACGAAGGCTAAATCCATGGATAGTTTTCGCGCCCGCGATGCGGCCATTACATAAGAGCATGAGGACGAAATGAGCGAGATCGATCGCGCAAGAGCGGAAAAGCTGCTGGCAGCGGAAGGGCTGGAGGGCATGGTCCTCTTTCGGCCGGAGGCGTTTCGCTATGCAACCGGCCTTGCCGCCGGGGTCGCGACGATGTGGGGCCGTGCCGGCTCGGCCATCGCGCTGGTTCCCGCCGATGCGGACGCGCCGCTCGCCGCCGTCATGAGCGACCATGCCGCCGGCAATGCCCGCCCCATCGATATCCGCACGCACCGCATCTGGATCGACGGCATCACCGTCACGAACGCCACATCCATCGAGCAGGTCGATGCCGCCTACCGCGCCGTCGGCAACACCGGCCCCCGGCCGGAGACGTTTGACCAGGACACCTGTTTCCACCTGCTCGCCGATCTGCTTGCCGAACGCGGGCTCTTGCGCGCCACGCTCGGCGTCGATCTCGATTTCATGCCGGCCGCCGATTTCGCGCGATTGAAGAGCCTGCTGCCCGATATAGACTGGCAGGATGCTTCCGACGTACTGCGGCGGTTGCGCCTCATCAAGAACCCGCGCGAGATCGAACGGCTGCGCCGGGCAGCCGCCTGCGCCGAGGCCGGGTTGGAAAACCTCGCCCAGGCTGCCCGCCTCGGCCTGCGCGCCGCCGATCTTTCGGCCGCCTGGCTTTCCGGCGCGCGGAACGAAGCGGCGCGCAACGGGCACGCGCTCTCGGGCCACTGGGACTACATTTCCGTCGGCGCCGACCTTCAGAATGCCGGCGCGGCGCTCGGCGACGGAGACCTCATCAAGGCCGATGTCGGCACGCTGGTCGATGGCTACTCCTCCGACGGCGCCCGCACCTTCGTCTGGGGCAAGCCCTCGCCGCTTGCCGCCGATATCTACAAGGCGCTGCTGGAAACCTTCCTGGCCGGTGTCGAGACCTTGCGGCCCGGTCGGCGTTTCGGCGAGGTGCACGAAGCCATGCTCGCCACCATGCGCCGCCACGGCTTCAAGGAATACTATCGCGGCCATTTCGGCCACTCCGTGGGTGCTGCCGCCGGCATCGAGGAATGGCCATTCCTCTCGCATGGCAATGCCATCGTCATCGAGCCCGACATGGTTCTGGCATTGGAAGCACCTTTCTATGCCAATGGCATCGGCGCGCTGATGATCGAGGAACAGTTCCTCATCACGAAGGACGGCGCTCAGACCATGAACAGGCTATCGCGCGAACTCGTCTCGCTCGGCTAGGGCCGTTCCCACGCGACAGCGAGGACATCAGGACGCCGGTGCGTGCAAACGACGGGCTTGCGTTTGCATCCGGCTTCTTTACCCTCTGCCTTGACTAATATGCGTCAGGGGTTGGTCGCCCGTCACAGCTCCCAGGAGTCCGGTCCTCGTGAAGCTCGTCTATTTCTCTCCGCACTTTCCCACCAACGGCACCGATTTTTGCGATCGCCTGCATCAGGCCGGTGCGACGGTTTTCGGGATCGGCGATGCGCCATACGATCATCTGGCCCCAAGACTGAAAGCCGCGCTGAGCGAGTATTATCGCATCCCCGACATGGAAGATGGTGATCAGGTGCTGCGCGCCATGGGTCATTTCATCCATCGCTGGGGCCGTATCGACCGCTTCGAATCCCTCAACGAACACTGGCTGGAACAGGACGCCGCGATCCGCACGGATTTCAACATCCCCGGCATCCGCAGCGAATTCGTCGAGAATCTGAAGCACAAGTCCAAAATGAGCGCCTTCTTCAAGAAGGCGGGCGTCCAGACGATCCGGCAGCACAAATATGTCGACCGCGCCGGCGTGGAAGCGTTCATCGCCGACATCGGCTACCCGATCGTGATCAAGCCGGACCAGGGCTCGGGCGCCAGCAACACGGTGAAGGTATGCGACGACAGGGACCTCGACGCCTTCGAGACAACGAAGCTGCCGGGCGTGACCTACGTCGCAGAAGAATTCATCGACGGCATCGTGCTCACCTATGACGGCCTGGTCGACCGCGATGGCCAAGTCGTCTTCGCCGCCAGCCATCGCTTCGAACAGAGCATTATGGAGGTGGTCAATACCAACTCCCATCTCAACTACTATTGCCTGCCGTTCGTCGACCCCGAAGTGGAGGCCGCCGGGTGCGCGGCGGTGAAATCGTTCGGTATCCGGGAAAAATTCTTCCATATCGAATTCTTCCAGACCCGCGCCGACAACCGCATCGTGGCGCTGGAGATCAACATGCGTCCGCCGGGCGCCTGGATGACCGACGCCATCAACTATTCATACGACATGGACATCTATCGCGCGTGGGCGCAGATGGTCGTGAACAACAAGGTCGGCGGACCGTTCACCGGGCGGTACTATACGGGCTATGCCAGCCGGAAAAACCATATCCGCTATGTGAACGATCATCAGGCCATTCTCGCCGCCCATGGCGACAGGATCGTGCATTTTGCGCCGATCGAGGACGTGTTCAGCCGGGCCATGGGCAATTTCGCCTATCAGTTCCGCTCGGAAGATTTTGACGAGGTGAAAGCCATTGTGCGCTTCATCCAGGATGTGGAGCGTTAAGACGTGCAGGTCGAGTATCACAAGCGTTTCAGCCATCATCTCGGGCGCGATATGGAGTTCAAAACCTACGGCCATGCCGGCCGTCCGGTGCTGGTCTTTCCGACCTCCAACGGCCGCTTCTACCAGTACGAGGATTCCGGCGGCGTCAATGCGCTCGCCGACCGGATCGAAGCCGGCGAACTCCGGCTCTGGACCGCGGATGGCATCGATGGCGAGAGCTTCTTTTCCAACGGCCATGACCTCGCAGCCAGGATCGGAAGGCACGAAGCCTATTTCCGCTACATCAACGAGGAATTGCTACCGGAGATCCTTGCCATCGGGGAACGCGCGCCCATCCTGTCGGGCTGCTCGATGGGCGCCTTTCACGCCAGCAATTTCCTGTTCCGCTTTCCCGACCGCGCCGCAGGCGTGATCGCGCTGAGCGGGGTCTATTCCACCCGGCATTTCTTCGGCAGCGCGCTGGATGGCCAGATCTACTTCAACTCGCCGGTGAACTATCTGGCCGGCTTGCCGGATAGCGACCTGCTGGACCGGATCCGATCGCGCCGCCTGTTCTTCTGCTGCGGTCAGGGCGCCTGGGAGGAGCCGATGATCGAAGACACGCGCCATCTGGAGGCTGTTCTGCGAGAGAAAAACATTCCCGCCTGGGTCGATTTCTGGGGCACGGATGCCAGCCACGACTGGCCCTGGTGGCACAAGCAGATCGCTTATTTCTTCGACAAATGGCTTGAGGACGACCGGTTCAGGCCGCTTTAACGGCACCTTTGCTTAGACGTCGCCCCGATCAATCGCGCTCAAGCGCCCTTGCCCTTGAGATGCCCGGTCGGGAGGGCCGTCGTGTATTTGATCTGGCTCAGCGCAAAGCTGGACCGGATGTTGGCGACGCCGGGAATGAGGGTCAGAAAATCGACCACTAGCGCCTGGAATTTCGCAAGGTCCTCGACGACGACGCGCAGCATGTAATCCGCTTCGCCCGTCATCAGATAACATTCGACGATCTCGGGTTTCGTGCGGATCGCCGCATTGAAGACATCGAGGGACTGCCGGTCCTGCTGCTTCAGCGAGACCTGCACGAAAACATTGACGGCAAGACCGAGCGCCGGCGCATCGACCAACGCCACCGTTCCCTTTATGACGCCGCTCTCCTTCAACTCGTTGACGCGTCGCCAACAGGGCGAGGCCGATAGCCCGACGGCCTCGGCCAGATCGGAAATGCTCATCTCGGCATTGTCCTGCAACAGGTCGAGAATGCGAATGGAGGCGGGATCGAGTATGGACTTGGAGGCAGGCATGATTGACCGGAAAAATAGAGAATATCGGTAATTTCATTCGCAATTTCCGCAAAGGCCGTCAACTGAGATCAGATTTTCCCGGAAAGCCGCGTTAATTTACCTGCCAATGCAGTGAGGAGGAGACGCTGATGACGGAACCGGCTTTGACGCCAGAAACCCTGGCCCGCCTGAAGGAGCTGGAACGGCAGATCCTGTGGCATGCCTGCTGGATGATCCACAATGCCAACCACCTGCGCGAAAAGGGCGAGGTGAAAGTCGGCGGCCATCAGGCCTCCTCGGCGTCGCTCGCCTCGATCATGACCGCGCTCTACTTCCATGTGCTCAGGCCGGAAGACCGCGTCGCCGTCAAGCCGCATGCCTCGCCGGTCTTCCATGGCATCCAGTACCTCATGGGCAACCAGACGCGCGAGAAACTGGAAAACTTCCGCGGCTTCGGCGGCGCGCAATCCTATCCGAGCCGCACCAAGGATATCGACGACGTCGATTTCTCCACCGGCTCCGTCGGGCTGGGCGTGGCGATCACCGCCTTCGCCTCCATCGTGCAGGACTACATCGCCGCGAAGTCGTGGTCGAAGGATCGGCCGCAGGGCCGCATGATCGCGCTGGTCGGCGATGCCGAACTCGACGAAGGTAACATCTACGAATGTCTTCAGGAGGGCTGGAAACACGACCTGCGCAACACATGGTGGGTGATCGACTACAACAGGCAGAGCCTCGACGGCGTGGTGCGCGAAGGCCTCTGGCAGCGCATCGAAGGCATTTTCACCGCCTTCGGCTGGGACGTGAAGGTGCTGAAATACGGCGCACTGCAGGAAGCGGCCTTCAGGGAGCCGGGCGGGACCGCATTGCGCGACTGGATCGACCGCTGCCCGAACCAGCTCTATTCGGCGCTGACCTTCCAGGGCGGCGCCGCCTGGCGCAAGCGGCTGACCGACGAGATCGGCCACGAACCGGGTGTTGCCGGCCTTCTCGCCGCCCGCAGTGACGAGGCGCTTTCCGACCTGATGAACAATCTCGGCGGCCATTGCCTGGAAACGCTGATCCGTACCTTCGAGAGCATCGATCACGACCGCCCGACCGTCTTCGTCGCCTATACGATCAAGGGCTGGGGCACGCCGCTCGCCGGTCACAAGGACAACCATGCCGGCCTGATGACCAAGGCGCAGATGGAGCTGTTCCAGGGCCGCGTCGGCGTCGCGCCCGGCCGGGAATGGGAGACGTTCGGCGCAATTCCTTCGCCTGAACCGGCGAGGGCGTTCCTGAAGACCGTGCCATTCTTCACCAGGGGCACCCGGCGCTTCGCCTCCCCCGCTTTGCCTTCCGCAGGCCCCGTCTTCCTCGACGATCGCGAATTGTCGACCCAGGCCGGTTTCGGCAAGGTCCTCGATGCACTGGCAAAGCGTGACGATGCCCTTTCGGCCCGCATCGTCACCACCGCACCCGACGTCACGGTCTCGACCAATCTCGGCCCCTGGGTCAACCGCCGCGGCCTCTTCGCCCGCGAGCGGCAGGCCGACACGTTCCGCGACGAACAGGTGCCCTCGGTCCAGAAATGGGAATTCGGCCCGGCCGGCCAGCATATCGAGCTTGGCATTGCCGAGATGAACCTCTTCCTGCTGCTCGGCGCCGCCGGCCTTTCCCATCAGCTGTTCGGCGAGCGCCTGCTGCCGATCGGCACCGTCTACGATCCCTTCGTGGCGCGCGGCCTCGATGCGCTGAACTATGCCTGCTATCAGGATGCGCGCTTCATGATCGTCGGCACGCCCTCGGGCGTGACGCTGGCGCCGGAGGGCGGCGCGCACCAGTCCATTGGCTCGCAGCTGATCGGCATGAGCCAGGACGGGCTGGCGAGTTTCGAGCCCGCCTATCTCGACGAGCTGTCCGTCATCATGGACTGGTCCTTCGACTATATGCAGCGCGACGGCGAAGGCACGCATGACACGCGCACCTGGCTGCGCGACGGCACCGGCGGCTCGGTCTATCTGCGCCTGACGACCCGGCCGCTGGAGCAGATCGCGCTGCGCCGCGAGGATCCCGCCTTCCGGCAGGGCGTGATCGACGGCGCCTACTGGCTGCGTGCGCCCTCCGCTCGCACCCGCATCGTTCTGGCCTATCAGGGCTGCGTCGCGCCGGAAGTGCTGATGGCGGCCGGAAGACTGGCCGAGCGTCACGGCGACATCGCCGTGCTCGCCGTCACCTCCGCCGACCGGCTCAATGCCGGCTGGACGGCCGCGCAACGCGCCCGCCGGCAGGGCGACACCACCGCCCGCAGCCATATCGAGGCGCTGTTTAACACCGTCTCGCGCAGCGCGAGCCTGATCACCGTCACCGATGGGCACCCCGCGACGCTCGGCTGGCTGGGATCCGTGGAAGGGCACCGGACGATCTCGCTCGGCGTCGAACATTTCGGCCAGACCGGCACGATCGCCGATCTCTACGCGCATTTCGGCATCGACACCCAGGCGATCATCGAAGCGGCGGAGTCCGTCGCGCGGCGGGACGCCGGCCCGCGGCAAGCCAGCGCCGGCTGAAACGGCCGGAAACAACGACGAAAAGGGCGGTGTCCACGGCACCGCCCTTTTTCGTTCGGGTCAGGTCTCGTCGAAGAGATAGACGGGATTGAGCTTCACGCGCTGCGCCACCGTGATCGAGCGGTAGGTCTTGATGATCGGGCACCGCCGCATGAATTCGCGGGTGACTTCGCGGAATTCGTCCATGTCGGCCACGGTGATGCAGGCGAGGATATCCGTATCGCCGGTGATCACGTCGCAGCATGACACATAGGGCGAGGTTCTCAGCACCTCGATGAGCTCGTTGAACATCTTCAGCTCGTGCGATGAGAGCGAGATCTCGATCCAGATCGCCATGCGGCGCTCGGCATAGGCGGGATTGACGAGCGAGACGTCGCCGGCGATCACGCCGGCATCGCGCAGCCGGTGAATGCGGCGATGGCAGGCCGGCTGGGATATGCCGACCTTGTCGGCAAGCTGCTGGAACGTGGACATGCTCGACTGCTGCAACAGGTTGAGCAGCTTGCGATCGATACGATCGAGGCTCACTTTCGACGAGGACATCACGCGCTCCAAACAACGGACCTGCTCTAAAGCATTTTACCGCCAAGTGAAATCACCTGGCGCAGGACAAATGCGGCAAACGGAAAGATAGCCGCGATCCCGTTTCCTGTGCCCCGAAATCCCGAAACCGACCGTTTCGAACGGGTGAGAGTTTTATGCGCAAAAGCCGTCGCGCGGTTATAAATTTCTCATCCAGAGCCGTGAGAACGAGAAATCCATCACCGGCAAGGGTGCCATACTCGCCTTGAAAACAGGATTGTCAGAGCGGCGATCCGGCTCCTTCAGGCTTGGTCACGGCTCCGCATGCGTCAATATATTCCCGATACGATCCTCGCCCAGGGCACCTGTCACGACCCGGATTCGACGGGCGCCGTCATTCCGCCGATCCATCTCGCCACCACTTTCCTGCGCCCACCGGAAGGCTACTCCGCCACGGGCTGGAGCTACAGCCGCTATGGGTATCCAGGGCTGGAGCAGCCGGAAACCACCCTGAAGGCGCTGGAAGGTGCTGCGGACTGCCGGCTGTTCAGCTCCGGCATGTCGGCCATGACCGCCGTGATGCTGGCGCTGAAGCCCGGCGCGCACTGCATCTTTCCCATCGACATGTATCACGGCATGCGGACCTGGCTGAAACGCTACGCCGCCCATTGGGGCATGCGGATCGAGCATGTCGACATGACAGACCTTGACGCCGTGCGCGCCGCGGTCGTTCCCGGGATAACCGCCATCGTCTGGGCCGAGACGCCGTCCAATCCACACTGGTATCTCTACGATCTCGCGGCCCTTGCCGACATCGCCCATGCCGCCGGCGCGCGGCTGGTGGTGGACAACACGGTCGCGACGCCGCTCCTGACGCAACCGCTCGCCTTCGGCGCCGACATCGTCGTGCACTCCGCCACCAAATATCTCAACGGCCACAGCGACGTGCTGGCCGGCGCGGCGATGACGGCGGCGACGGACGAATTCTGGGAGCGCGTCTGCTTCAACCGTGATTATCACGGCGGCATTCTCGGCCAGTTCCCCGCCGCGCTCCTGATGCGCGGCATGCGCACGCTGCACCTGCGCATCGAGCGCGCCAGCGAGAGCGCGATGGCCATCGCTAACGCCTGCCTCGATCACCCGCAGGTGGAGACGGTCTATTATCCCGGCCTACCCTCGCATCCCGGCCACGCGCTCGCCCTTTCCCAGATGACGGGCGGTTTCGGCGGCATGGTGTCGATCGTCGTCAAGGGCGGGCTGGAGGCAGCCGAGCGCGTGATGACGCGCACACGCATCTGGAAGCCCGCCACCTCGCTTGGCGGCGTCGAGAGCCTGATCGAGCGGCGCGCCGCCATCGAGGGCGCGGACTCGCATGTCGAGCCGGGCCTGCTGCGCCTTTCGGTCGGTGTGGAGGCCGTAAGCGACCTGATCGATGACTTGAAATCCGCGCTCGGTTGACGCGGCCGCCGCAAACCGGCACCTGCGCCGGGCGAACGGCGTCACACAAATTGCCTCGGCGGACCACCCGCCAACGGAACAGATGACAACGGGAGGAATGGAATGAAACGGATCGGTCAGCAATCGCGGCGCGATTTCTTGAAGGCGGCGGCGGCCCTCGGGCTTTCCGCCACGGCCGCGCCCTACATGGTGCGCTCCGCCTTCGCGCAGGAGACGCCCAAGAAGGGCGGAACCCTCAGGATCGGCATGCGCGGCGGCAGCACCACCGACACGCTGAACCCGACCTCCTACTCCAATGCGGTGCCGCTCCTCATCGGCTATGCCGTCATGAACGGCCTGATCGAGATCGACGAAAAGGGCGTGCCGCAGCCGGAACTGTTCGAAAGCTGGGAAATCGGCGCTGCGGCCAAGGAGTGGGTCTTCAACGTCCGCAAGGGCGTGACCTTCCACAACGGCAAGGACATGACTGCCGACGACGTGATCTATTCCCTCTCGCTGCACACCGGCAAGGACAGCAAGTCGCCCGCCGCCGGCGGCCTGAAGCATATCAGCGAGGTCCAGAAGCTCGGCACGCACCAGATCAAGATCGTGCTGTCGTCTTCCGACGTCGATCTGCACTATGCGCTGGCCGACTACCACCTTCTCGTCGTGCCGGAAGGCTTCACCGACTGGGCGAAACCGGTCGGCACCGGGGCCTTCACCGTCGAGAGCTTCGATCCGGGCGTGCGCTGCGTGCTCAGCAACACCGGTAACTACTGGAAAGCCGGCCGTGGCAATGTCGAGCGCATCGAGATCACCGTGGTCAACGACATCGTGCAGCGCATGAACGCGCTGGTGGCCGGCCAGGTCGACGTGATCAACGACGTCGACAAGCGCGCCGTCGATCTCTTCCGTGCAGCCCCCGGCATCGAGCTCGTACAGGCGCCCGGCGGCTGGCACACCATCATGGCGATGCAGAGCGACGTCGCGCCGTTCAACAATCCGGACTTCCGTCTTGCGCTGAAATATGCTTGCGACCGCGAGCAAATCCTTAACGCTCTGTTCAACGGCTTCGGGCGGATCGGCAACGACCATCCGATCCCGGTTTCGGACCCGTTCTTCAATGCGGCCCTGCCTCAGCGTGCTTTCGATCTCGACAAGGCGAAGTTCCACCTGAAGAAATCCGGTCTTGCCGACACCACCATCACGCTTTCGGCCTCCGACGCTGCCTATGTCGGCGCCGTCGACATGAGCGTGCTGTTCCAGGCCTCCGCCGCCAAGGCCGGCCTGACGATCGATGTGAAGAAGGAGCCGCATGACGGCTTCTGGAGCAATGTCTGGCTGAAGGCGCCGTTCTGCACCTCCTACTGGGCCGGCCGCGCCTCGGCGACCGACATGCTGGCTTCCGCCTACTATTCCGGTGCAAGCTGGAACGAGACGCACTGGAAGAACGACACCTTCGACCAGCTTCTCGCCGCCGCCAAGGCCGAAGTGGACGAGGCCAAGCGCAAGACGATCATCGGCGACATGCAGACCATGCTGTCCGACGATGGCGGCGCACTGATCCCCGTGTTCTCCGACTGGCTCGATGCGCATCGCTCGCATGTGAAGGGGCATACGCCGCACACGCAGTTCGATCTTGCCAACGGCCGGCTGTGCGAAAAGGTCTGGCTCGACGCCTGATCCGGCCGCGCCGCATAACAGGCCGTACAACAAGAAGGGGGAACCGTGCTCAATCTCGTGCTCAAACGGGCGGCACTCGGGCTGATAACCTTGTGGGCCGCATCCGTGCTGATCTTCGCCGGCACCCAGATCCTTCCGGGGGATCTGGCCCAGGCGGTGTTGCAGAACAATGCGACCCCCGAGAACGTCGCCGCGCTGCGCGAGGAACTCGGCCTCGACCGGCCGGCCGTGGAGCGCTACGCCGAGTGGCTCGGCAATGCGGTGCACGGCGATCTCGGCACGTCCCTCGTCAACCATCGCGACGTGGCGCAGGATCTTGCGCCGCGTCTCTACAACACGTTCTTCCTGGCGCTTTACGCCGCGATGATTGCCGTTCCACTGTCCGTCGGGCTCGGCGTGCTTGCCGCCGCCTGGCAGGGCAGCGCCTTCGACAGCGCGGCCAATGCCGTGACGCTGCTTGCCATCTCGCTACCGGAATATTTCCTCGGCTACCTGCTGATCAAATGGGTGGCGGTGCAGTGGGGCCTCTTCCCGGTGCTGGCGAGCGTGACACCCGAGACATCCTTCACTGAACGGCTCTACATGACCTTCCTGCCGATGCTGACGCTCGTTCTGGTCATCATGGCGCATATCATGCGCATGACGCGCGCCTCGGTGATCTCGGTCATGTCCAACCCCTATATCGAGATGGCCGTTCTCAAAGGGCTGGCGAAATGGCGCGTCGTGGTCGAGCACGCCTTGCCCAATGCGCTGGCGCCGATCATCAACGTGGTCGCGCTCAACCTCGCCTATCTCATCGTCGGCGTGGTGGTGATCGAGGTCGTGTTCGTCTATCCGGGTCTCGGCCAGTCCATGGTGGACGCCGTTTCCAAGCGCGACGTTCCGGTCGTGCAGGCTTGCGGCCTGATCTTCGCCGCCGTCTTCATATCGCTCAACATGATCGCGGACATCCTGGCCATCGTCAGCAATCCGCGCCTGCGGCATCCGAGGTAACACCCATGCGGCTTTTCGGTCATAAGATGCCGCTCAAGGCGCAAATCGGCCTTGCCATCGTCGTCATCAACGCGCTTGCGGCCCTCCTCGTCCCCGTCATCGCCCCCTATCCGGAAGCGGAAGTGGTCGGGCGCGCCTGGGCAAGCCCCACCGCCGCCCACTGGCTCGGCCTCGACAATCTCGGGCGCGACGTGCTCTCGCGCCTGCTCTACGGCGCGCGGCTTTCCATCGGCCTTTCGCTGCTGATCACCGCGCTCTCCTTCTCGCTCGGCGTGTTCGGCGGCTTTTCCGCCGCCGTGCTCGGTAAGACGGCGGACATGGTGCTCTCGCGCATCGTCGACCTGCTTCTGTCGATGCCCGCCCTGATCTTCGCCATGGTCGTGCTCTCGGTCCTCGGCACCGACCTCGTCGTGCTCGTCGTGACGATCTGCCTGCTCGACGCCACCCGCATCTTCCGCGTCAGCCGGGCGCTGGCGATGAATATCGTCGCGCTGGATTTCGTCGAGGCCGCAAGGCTGCGCGGCGAAGGCCTGTGGTGGATCGTGCGCCGGGAAGTACTGCCCAATGCCGTGCTGCCGCTCGTCGCCGAATTCGGGCTACGCTTCTGCTTCACCTTCCTCTTCATCTCGGCCCTGAGCTTCCTCGGCCTTGGCATCCAGCCGCCCAGCGCCGACTGGGGCAGCATGGTGAAGGACTATTCGGCCATGATCATGCTTGGCGTCCCCACGGTCTTCTATCCGGCTGGTGCCATCGCCCTCCTGACCATCGGCATCAACCTCGTGGTCGACTGGCTGACCTCGAAAACCGCAGCCGAACATTGAGAACCGCTATGAACGACAGGCAACGGGATACGACACTGCTGGACGTGCAAGGCCTGCGCATCGAGGCGGCCACCTCGTCAGGTGCCGCGGTTCTGGTCGAAAACGCCAGCTTCACGCTGAAACGCGGCGAGGTTCTCGGCCTCATCGGCGAATCCGGCGCCGGCAAATCGACCATCGGCCTCGCCAGCATGAACTATACGCGAACCGGCTGCGCAATCACCGCCGGGCGGATCCTCTTCGACGGCCGCGACATCCTGGACCTCTCCGAACGCGAGGGACGCGCCCTGCGCGGCGCGCGGATCGCCTATATCGCGCAGAGCGCGGCTGCTTCGTTCAATCCGGCGCTGACCATAGGCCGGCAGGTCTGCGAGGTGGCGATACGCCACAAGCTCCTGGGCAAGGCCGAGGCCAAGCAGCGCGCGACGAACCTGTTCCGCGCGCTGGAGCTGCCCGACCCGGAAACCTTCGGCAACCGCTACCCGCACCAGGCCTCCGGCGGCCAATTGCAGCGCGCCATGGCCGCGATGGCGATGATCACCGAACCGGACCTGCTGGTCTTCGACGAACCCACCACCGCGCTCGACGTCACCACCCAGGTGGAAGTGCTGGCCGCTTTCCGCAAGCTCATCCGCGACCGCGGAACCGCCGCGCTCTACATCACCCACGACCTCGCCGTCGTCGCCCAGATCGCCGACCGCATCATGGTGCTCCGGCACGGCAAGACGGTCGAAACGGGGACTGCCGACGATATCCTGCAAAACCCGCAGGAGACCTATACGAAACAGCTTGTCGCCGAGCGCGCCGCCGCCATGACCGGGCATTTCATTACCGATAATCACGCGGGAGAAGCGCCGGTCCTCAGCCTGAAAGCCGTCGTAGCGAGCTATAGCGGCCTGAACCGTGCCGTCAGCGATGTCAGCCTTGAGCTGAAGCGTGGCGAAACACTGGCCATCGTCGGCGAATCCGGTTCCGGCAAGAGCACGCTGGCGCGCGTCGTCGTGGGCCTGCTGCCGCGCGAAAGCGGCGACATCCACTTCAAGGGCCAGAGCCTGCCGCCGGCGCTGCACGAGCGCTCGCGCGATACGTTGCGGCGCATCCAGATGATCTACCAGATCCCGGATCTCGCGCTGAACCCGAAGCAGACCCTGCTGGAGATCATCGGCCGGCCGATCGAATTCTATCTCGGCAAATCGAAGGAAGAGGTGCGGGAGCGGGTGCTGGCGCTTCTGCGCCAGATCGAGCTTCCGGAAAGCTATCTCCTGCGCAGGCCGCCGGCCCTGTCGGGCGGCCAGAAACAGCGTGTCTGCATCGCCCGGGCACTTGCAGCGGAACCCGATGTCGTCATCTGCGACGAGGTCGTCTCGGCGCTCGATCCGCTGGTCGCTGAAGAGATCCTCAACCTCTTGCGCAAATTACAGGAAACACTCGGCCTCGCCTATCTCTTCATCACCCACGATCTGGGCACCGTGCGGCGCATCGCCAACCAGGTCGCCGTCATGCGCAAGGGCGAAGTTGTCGCCTATGGCGAGACGCAAAAAATCTTCTCGCCACCCTATCATCCCTATACGGAACTACTGCTCTCCTCCGTCCCCGAGATGCGCTCCAACTGGCTCGACGGGCTCCTTGCGGCGCGCAAGCAGACGTCCAATGCCTTATGAACAATCTCCGCTCATCCGGAGTTTGGTCCGTGCAACGGCTTTTAAATATGCCGTGCGACACCAGCAACTCAGAGAAGGCACGCCAAGTGAAGCTTACAGCTCGAATCCTTCGGCGACACCAAGCTTATCAGCCGTTCGAAAGCGCTAGTAACGGTGGCCTTCATTAACAAGTTTGAAACAAAACACTGCAGAAACGACTTCGCCGTTCGACCTGACAGGGCCTTATTTCGCGTCGGTTACAAAAGGAAATCATCTGTCTTTAGATTAAGCGCAACGTCGATATGCAGGACGAAATCAGCTTTGCCGTTGCCATCGATATCTCCATAGACATAGGTGTCAGCCTTCGTCTTTTCGTAGCGGAGTTCGCCGGCGGCATTTGAGAACTTGGCTGCGCCGATGAAGGTGAAGGCCTGGTCTCCCGCCTTGTTCAGGTTCGCATCGATCGCGGTAAAATCGATCAAATCCTTCTCCTTCTGCGAGAAATCGAAGAGCGTGTCCGTCACCGTTTTCGACGTGCCGAGTTCCTTGACCGACCGGAAGACGAATCGATCGCTGCCGGCGCCACCATAGAGGCCGTCGAAGCCGAGCCCGCCGGTCAGCCGGTCATTTCCCGCCCCGCCCGAAAGCACATCATCACCCGCACCGCCGTCGATGACATTGGCCTTGGTATCGCCCGTGAGGCGGTCAGCATAAGAGGAGCCTGTCAGGTTCTCGATGGACGAATAAGTATCCCCCTTGGCGTCGCCCGTATTTATCGAGGGTTTGGCGAGGCTTGCCACGACCCCCGCCTTTGCGCCAGCATAGGAAGCGATGTCGATGCCATTGCCGCCAAGGAGACGGTCGGCGCCGGCCCCGCCGATCAGCACGTCATTGCCGTCGCCGCCTTCCAGGCTGTCGTTGCCGGCATAGCCATGGAGTGTGTCGTTGCCGGCAAGCCCGACGATCCGATCCATGCCGATACCGCCCTTGAGCACCTCGCCCTTCGCCGTACCCGTGATCGTTTCCAGAATATCCGTAACCGTGATGGTGAAAACCTTCGTCACCTTGTGCAGGCCGTCGAAGACCTCGATCGTCACCGTGTCCTTCTGCATCTTCTCGTAATCTATCGCCTTTGCCGTCACCAGCTTGGAGCCCGAAAGCTTGAAGAGGCCACCTGCCGTATCGAGAAGCTTGTAGCTCAGCGCCTTGCCGTCCGGATCTTTCGACGCAAAAGTTCCGACAAGGGTTCCGGTCGCGACGTTCTCCTTGACGGCAGTGCCTGAGAGCGTAGGCACCGTGGGCGCCTCGTTGACATCTTTCACGCTCACCGCGAGCGCCTGCGTATCGATCAGTCTCCCGTCGCTGACCTGTACGATGAGGTCATAGACATTGTTCTTTCCGCTGTCCTTCGGGGTCTCATAATCGGGCGCGGCCTTGAAGACGAGCGCACCGGTTCGGGCATCGATGGTGAAGAACGCCTTGTCCGCGCCGCCGACGATGGAATAGGTGAGCGTTGCCGCCTCCTTGTCCGTTGCCCGAACGGTCGTGACGGCCTTCGTGTTTTCAGCAATTGTTATTGACGCAGTCGCACCGCCACCGTTGGAAGTGATGACGGGGTTGTAATTCGCCGTATGGGTGACGAGATCGTAGGTGAGGTTGGAGAAGGTGACGGTCGTCAGCCCCGTGATGCCATCGACACCGGCGGCGACGAACGCTTTAAGCTCGGTATAGGTCAGCGCCTTCAACTCATTCGCGGTCATATCGATTTCGACACGATCCACGCCGGCGGCATGCAATGCGCTGCCCGTTGCCTTGGAGAGCGTTTTTGCCTCGGCATAGCTGATCTTTACCGTCACGGTATCGGCGGCCGTGAAACCGATGCCGGCGTTGACATAAGTCTGAGCGGCGGCAAGCGTCAGGGTGAGCTTGTTGTCGGAGGCATCGATCCGGTCGACATGAATGGCCGCCAGCCCGATGAGATCGAGCGTATCCGGGTCGCTCAAGCTCGCCGAGGATGCGGTGACGACAATGGTGTCCGCTGCGGCGAAGACGATTTCCGAGGCCGCAAACTGGTTTGCCTGCGCAAGGGTGAGCGTCACGGCGCCGTTGGTGACATCGACTTCGCTGACGCTCCTGCCTGCGAGATTGGCGATGTTGGCAAGTGACAGACCCGCAATGACGCTGCCGCTATCGACCAGCCGTAAACCATCGATCCCCATCTCACGATAGCTGGAAACGTCCTGGAAACTGAGCGAAAGAAGGTTTGCAGCGGTATCGGCGATACGGGCAGTGAAGTCCGAATCCAGCGACAAGCTCGCGCTTCTCACCCTCTCCGCCGTGGCGACGGCGAGGTCCAGACTGGACTGTGTCGTGGTAATTGCAGCAACGCCAAAAGCCTTCGCCAGGGCAAGATCACTGGCACTCGTTGCTGAAAGCGATGCGGCCGTTACGCCCATGACGACCCGGTCGTCGCTGGCGAAGTTCGCATCCGCCGCCGCATAGGCCTTGATCGCGGCAAGCGAAAGCACGACCTTGTTGTCGGTCACGTCGAGTATCGTGATGCCAAGGGCGGAAAGCCCGGCGATCGCATCGGCTGCGAGCGCGGCGAAATTGGCACCGGCATCGTGGACCGAAATGATCCCGTTGAGGGATTGTACGTCGATACCGTGCTCCGCATAGGCAGCGAATTGCGAGACGGTGAGCGCCAGGGCCTGCTCGACGACCACCTTGGAAACGCCGACCGCCGCGAGATCTGCAATGTCGCCGGCACTGAGGCTGGACAGCGCCGCGACACCGTCGGAGAGATGAACCAGTTCATCCGCGGCGAAGCTGATCCCACCGGCAGCGAAAGCCTTCACCTGCGCCAGGGAGAGAACGGCCGGTTCCGTTTCCGCGGCATTGGTATCGATTTTCGTGATACCCCATTCGGCCAGTTCGGCGATTTCCGCCACGGTCAGATTGACGATGTTGAACTTGTAGTCGGTCAGCGTCAGCACATCCGATGCCGCAAAGCGCACGCCGATACTGTCGAGATAGCGGTATCCAACCAGGCCGAGGGTGATCTCATTCTCTGTGAGGTCGATGATCTTCATGCCGAAGGCTACCAGCGCGTTGATATTGCTATTCAGCGCTACGAGCTCAAGGAATGTCATCTCGACCGTCGCCACATCACCGCTGGCCAGCGTGATGCCTGCGTCGAGGTAGGCCATGGCCTGATCCAGGGACAGTGTGATCTTGTTATCACTGACCTCGAGACTGGTCACGCCGAGCGTCTTCAGCGCGACGATATCGGTGACCGATAGCGCTTCAATCCCGTGTCCCGTGTCCATCAGCGTGACGGAGCCCGCCCCGGTGATCTTGAACCCCTCCATCGCACGCATTTCGGTGAGAATGGCCTTCGAAAGCCTGACGTCGCCGCCGTCGCTGACCTTGAAGGTTTGCACGCCCAGCTCGGCAAAGTTCGCAATATCTGCAAGCGTCAAGCCGTTGACGGCGCTGGCGGTACTCTTGAGCGACACCTTTTCCGTGTCGTGCGCAAGCCGCAGGGACAGCACGCTGGATCCATTCGAAGAGTCGGAAAGCCAGGTGATGAGAATATCCGCATTTGCCAGAACGGTTATGCTGGGTTCCCGCTGCGCGTTCGATTCCGTTCCGACCCGGATGGCGTCGCCGATCTTCCCGCCATCCCGACCGAATATCTGAAAATAGGCGTGGCTCTCGCCACTGTCGGAGTTTGTCGCCCATGCCACGGCGAAGCCGCCATCCGGCAATGCGGTGATTTTCGGTGCATACATGTCGTCCGGCGTCGGCGCAGCAACGGTGAGTTCGCCGCCCACCGGATTTCCCTGCGCGTCATATTTCTGCGCATGAAGTGAAGTGACGGAGGTTGCCGGTTTGAAGGAAAGCCAGGTTGCGACGAAACCGCCATCCGCGGTGGCGGCGATCGATATGTCGGCCTGGCGGTCCGTGGTGTCGGTGTTGGCCGTCTGCGTGTCGCCGATCCTGTTGCCTTGACCGTCGAACATCTGCCAGCGCACATCGCCACTCTGCCCGATGGCCGCATCCTCCCAGGTCCAGGCAAGGACGAAGCGGCCGCCCGACAGGGCGGTGACCTCGGGATAATAGCCTTTTTCGGAGCCCGCGGTGACAAGGGAGCCGACGATGGTTCCGTCGGCCGCGACGATACGGGCCTCGACCCCGAGATCCTCGGTCATCCAGGTGAAGACGAAACTGCCGTTGGAGAGCGCTTTGACGCTGAAAGACCGCATGCCCTCTTCATAGAGATGCGCGCCGAGCGTGAGTTCACCGCCGACAGGTTGGCCATTGGCCCCGAAAACCTGGGCCGTGGCGCTCCAAAGATTGGAACCGTAGGATAACCACGTAACGGCGTAACCGCCGCCGGCCAAGGCCACGATCGTGGGATGCTGCTGCTCGCCTGTTGTCTGCGTGTTGACCAGCGTCTCGCCGCCCAAACGGTTGCCGTCGGCATCGAAGCGCTGCAGATAGACACCCGCGCCGTTGGAATCGCGCCCTTGCCAGGCAACGACGAAGCCGCCATCCGATAATGCGGTGATCGTCGGATCGGTTTGCTGACGGGTGACATCGGCATGTACCGTGAAGTCGCCGCCGCGCTTGTTGCCATCCGTGTCGAAAAGCTGGACGTGGACGTCGCCCTGATTGGCGGAAGAGCGCCACGTGACGACATAGCCTTCGTTTGCGAGTACCACCACCGACTGGTCTGCCTTGGGATAGAAGGAGCCGATGTTGTTGACGAGCGTTGCCGCTTCCTGCGTCGAAGTCACGCTTTCATAGCGGGTGGTAACTGAAAGACCGCCATTGGCGATGGCGTTGATCTGCGAAAGGTCGAGTTCGAGGCCGCGGTCTGTCGCCACAAGAGACGCGGCCCCCATGGTTGCAAGTGAAGCGATGCCGTTGGCATCGACCGCCTCTATGTTCTCCGCCGCATCAAGGATGGTTATGGCGTCGCCTGCTGCGAAATGCACGCCCGCCGCAACGAGCTGCGCTGCCTCAGCCACCGTCAGTAAAGCTTTGTTGTCACCCAGATCGATTTCCTGCGACGGCAGGCCGGATTGGATCTTGGACTGGATTTCGGCAAACGTGCTCATGTCGGCGCTTCCTGGGATTCGTATCGAATGCGCGGCACGGGCACTTACAGGCCACGCCGCATCGAAGGCCGACGTCGCTGTCGCGTCGCCGCCTGGAGAGTAGGATCTTTCTGTCCGGGGTCCGAATGACGAGGCCATGCTTTGCCTGCAGACATTCGGAGGTCTGTTTCACATCAGCAATGCAACGGCGGCGCCCGAAGGCGGTAAATAACTGATTTCATGGAATGTCCTCAGAACCTGCTTCCTCATAGCCAGTGGAGAGGGGCAGGATCAACACAAGAACCGGCGCACGAGCGGATGAACCCAAAATTGATTCACATTCCGATAGAAACAGAGTTCATGGTGCGAGAACGCATGACAATTCGACCTTGGCACGGAAAGACGAATTTGATCCCACGATGCTGGACGAGCGGGCAGTATCGTTTGCGATCGACCATTGCGTCATCGGCGGGGTGTCGTGGGCTTGGCAAAAGCCATGCGGCTGCTCGAAACCTATTCCGGCAGCAGCCTTCTCCTTCTCGAAAAGGAAGATGCGCTCGGCCGGCCCCAGACCGGCCACAACAGCGGCGTCATCCATGCCGGCATCAATTATCCGCCCGGTAGCCTGAAGGCGGAACCGTGTTGCAAGGGTGCGGAGGCCACCAAGGCGTTCTGTCCGGAAAACGGTTCCGCTTCGAGGTCTATGGAGCGCCCTTCCTCACTTTGCGAGATATCCGCCGTCAGCTTCAAAGCATGCGCCGGTGACGAAGGACGCGGCATCGGAGAGCAGGAAGAGAATGACATTGGTGATCTCGTCCGCCTGCCCGACCCGCTGCATCGGATGAAGGGCGGCTGCGGCGTTGCGCTTTTCGTCGCTCAGATGGCCGAGCAACGGCGTGTCGATGAAGCCCGGCGCGACGGCGTTGATGCGGATGCCCTGTGCTGCATGGTCTAGGGCGGCCGCCTTGGTGAGGCCGATCACGCCATGTTTGGCCGCGGTATAGGCCGGCTGGCCAGGAAAACCGCGAAACCCCATAATGGAAGAAACATTGACGATGGATCCGCCGCCACGCGCCAACATGGCCGGAACCTGGTGCCGGACGGCGTTGAACACGCCGGTCAGGTTGACCGCGATGATCCTCTCCCATTGCTCAGACGGATAAGACGCCGTTTCGCAGCGCGGCAGGTCGATGCCGGCGGAATTGACGGCGAGATCGAGGCCACCGAAATGGTCGACACCACGCACGACGGCGTCCTCCACACTTGCGATCGCCGTGACGTCGACTTCGACCGCCAGCACGTTCTCCGGTGCGAGTGTTTCGGCAAGAGCGTCAAGACGTACCTTGTCCCGATCGGCGAGAACGAGCTTTGCACCGAGATCGGCCAGTCTGTGGGCGGTTGCAGCGCCGATGCCCGAAGCAGCGCCGGAAACGAAGGCGACCTTGCCCGAAAATGCCGCGGGGTCGAAAAGGGAAGATGCCATGCGTGCCCGCCTGCCGTGATCTACTTGTAAACGCCGACCCAGATGATGATGGTCGGTTCGGTCTTCGAGGGATTGTGGGAGCGATAGGTCGATGAGCGGTCGAAGCGGTAGCTGTCGCCCTCGAAGAGTTCGAACTTTTCCTCGTCGACCCAGAGCTCCAGGCGCCCCTTGAGGATGTAGCCGTATTCGGCGCCTGCCGTCGGCACGTTCTTGGGTTCCGTTTCAAGACCGGGTTCGAAGGTCGACATCATGAATTCGACATCGGAATCGAGTTGCGGCGTCAGGAGTTCGGTTCGCGCGCCCCGATGCAGCATGAAGCGACGTTGCCCGCTGCGAACGACGACATCCTTTTCGCGCTCGGCCTCCGGCTGCTTCTCTTCCAGATCGACGAACCAGCTCATCGGCACGCCGAAGATCGTACAGGCCGCGTAGAGATCCTTCAGCGTCGGTTGCGACAGGCCGCGTTCGAGCTGGCTGACATAACCCGTCGAGCGATTCAGCCCTTCGGCAAGCTGCTGGATGGTGATGCGCCGCGAGCGTCGAAGCTCACGCAGCGTCTTACCCACATGATCGGGCGTCGGGACTTCGAAAACAGAATTGGACATCGAGCATAACCTGATAAATTCACTTGAATGATGGAATTGATCAAACACTTCATCGAAGTCAACGCCAGCCTTAGATTGCAATCACCGCCGGGTCGGTTGTCCCCATCTACCGGGTCATTTCAGCCAAACGTTCCCGCCGTGGTGCCGCCATCCAGCATATAGACCATGCCGTTGGCATAACTCGCCTGCGGCGACAGCAGGTGGCCGATGGCATCGGCCACTTCGTCCGGCCTGGCGAAACGGCCGAGCGGCACGCGGCGCTCGTAAAAGGCGCGGTCGTAGCCGCCGCCGCTTTCCTTAAGGAGACCGTCGGCCATGGGCGTGTCGACGAAGCTCGGGCAGACGACATTGCTGCGCAGGCCCTGGGAACCATGGTCGAGCGCCATGCAGCGGATCAGGCCAACCACGCCATGCTTGGATGCGCTGTAGGCGGCGTAGCCACGCGAGCCGCGCACGCCCGAGTCCGAACTGACCGCGACAAAGGCGGAGGACGGGTTGCGCAACAGGTGCGGAACCGCATGCCGCGCCAAAAGGAACGGGCCCGTAAGGTTCACGGCCAGCGTGATCTCCCAGGTCTCGTCGGTCAGCGTCGTGACATCGCCCTTTCGCGCGACGCCGGCTGCGGCGACTACGCCGGAGAGAAAACCGTGCGCCTCGATGGCTCCGCCGACCGCAGCGGCGACGTCGGCATCGGAGGCGGCGTCACCCGCCACCGCGACCACCGCCGCACCTTGGCTCCGGCAGGCACCTGCCACCTCCGCCATTGCCGACGCATTGCGGTCGAACAGGGTGAGCGCAGCGCCGCCTTTCGCAAGGCAAAGCGCAGTTGCCCGCCCGATCCCGGAGGCCGCGCCGGAGATCAGGATGGAGGTCTCGGCTTTTGACATGTTTCCTCCTGGAATCCCTGGTCAGGCGCCGAGATAGGCGGCTTTGAGATCGGGATCGTTGAGCACGTTGTTTGCGCCCCCCTCCACCGAGCAGCGGCCGGCATCGATCACATAGGCATAGTCAGCGATTTCCAGCGCCACCGCCGCGTTTTGCTCGACGACGATGAGGCTGATGCCGGACTTCGACAGCGTGATGATGATCTCGAAGATCTGGTTGATGATTTTTGGCGCAAGCCCGAGCGACGGCTCGTCCAGCATCAGGAGTTCGGGCGTCGCCATCAGCGAGCGGCCGATCGCCAGCATCTGCTGCTGGCCGCCGCTCATGCGGCTTGCCAGCGAATGACGCCGCTCCTTGAGGATCGGGAACATGTCATAGACCTGGGTCCGAATCTCGTCGAAGCTGCGCCCGCGGCCGGGAATGTAGCCTGCCAGCAGGTTCTCCTCGACCGTCAGCCGCTGAAGAATCTGGCGACCCTCGGGGCAATGGGCGAGACCCAGGCGGGTGATCTCTTCCGGCGGCAGGCCCCTGATCGGCCGGCCCTTGAATTCGATCTCGCCGGAATAGATCTGCGTCAGGCCGGAAATCGAGCGTAGCGTCGATGTCTTGCCCGCGCCGTTCGCGCCGATGATCGTGACGATCTCGCCGGCGCGGACTTCCAGATCAATGCCGAACAATACCTGCGTTCGCCCGTAGCCCGCCTTGAGCCCGGCGACTTTGAGCAAGCTTGCGGATGTCGTCGAGTTCTTCCGTGGTTCCAAGATAGGCCTCCTGCACTCTTTCGTTCGTGCGCACCAGATCCGGCGTGCCGGAGCAAAGCAGCTCGCCATAGTTCAAGACGTCGATCCGGTCGGAAATGGACATCACCATGTCCATGTCGTGCTCGACGAGGATGATCGCGCGGTCTTCACGTTTCAGGCCGGCGATCATCGCCGCCATGTCCTTTGTTTCGGTATGGTTGAGACCGGCCGCCGGCTCGTCGAGCAGCACGATCGGCGCTTGCGTGACGAAGGCGCGCGCCAGTTCCAGGATCTTCTGGCGTCCGTACGGCAGGTCGCCTGCCAGAACATCCGCCACGTCCGACAGATGGAATTCAGCGAGGCAGGCATGGCAGATCTCGAGCCGCTCGGCCTTGCTCAGCCGTTTCGCACCGGTAAGGAAGGTCAGCCACGACTGCGGGAAGAAGCAGACCTCGAGATTTTCCAGAACCGTCATGCCGTCGAAGAGGCGGAGGTTCTGGTAGGTGCGCGACACGCCGAGCTGGGCGATACGGTGCTTGGGCAACCGGTTGAGCGCCGTCGCACCGAGCCGGATCGTGCCTGACGTCACAGAGTAGGAGCCGGCGATCATGTTGACGACGGTCGATTTGCCGGCACCGTTCGGCCCGATGATCGAGTAGATCGAACCGACGTCGAAGGACAGCGACAAGTTCCGGATCGCGACGAGTGAGCCGAAATGCTTGCTTACGTTTTCGAGGGCGAGAGCCATAGGGTCCGGACCTTTCGAATGATGAAGCCGAGGTTGAAGCGGGGCGAAACGAGGCCGCCGGGGCGAAGCACGATGACGGTCACGAGCACGACGCCGTAGATAAGCAGGCGGTATTGCGCGGCGAAATGCAGGACTTCCGGCAGGATCACGAGCACGATTGCCCCCGCGATGACGCCGACGATATTGCCGACGCCCCCGATGATGATGATCAGGACGACGAGTAGCGATTCCTGGAAGGTGAAGCTTTCCGGGCTGACGAAGCGCTGGAACGAGCCGAAGATCACCCCACCTGCCCCGCCGATCGCCGCACTGAGCGCGAAGGCCAGCAGCTTCAGCGTCGTCGTGTTGATGCCGAGACCGCGCACCACATCCTGGTCCTCGCGCAGCGCCCGCCAGGCTTTGCCGAGGATCGAGCGTTCCATGTAGTAAACGCCGGCGCAGACGATGACGGTCAGCGCGAGCAGCAGCCAGTAGAAATGCACCGGGCTGGTCAGCGGCAGGCCGAAGAGGTTTGCCCGGTCGAGGCCGGCAATGCCCTGCGGACCGTTGGTCAGCTCATCGGCATTGTTGATGGCGATGCGGATGATTTCACCGAAGGAGAGCGTGACGATGGCGAGATAGTCGCCGCGCAGCTTCAGCACCGGGAAACCGAGAAGGACCCCCGCTATGGCACCGGCCGCCGCCCCTATGAACAGGATGACGATGAACGGCAGGTGGATGTCGAACTGCCCGCTGGCGAGCAGGGCATAGGCATAGGCGCCCACCGCGTAGAAGGCGATGAAGCCGAGATCGAGCAGACCCGCATAGCCAACCACGAGGTTCAGACCGACGGCGAGGATGATGTAGATCAGGATACTGTCCACGACGCGGACGTAATAGGACGGAAGGTACGGCACCAGCGCCAGCAGAACCACGCAAAGCGCGAGAACTGCGAGAAGGCCGAGCCGCCGGGCGATCACCGAATTCCCCATGGGTCAGTAATCCTTCTTTGCGACGGTCGTTTCTTCCGAGACGGTCTCGCCGAGCAGGCCGGCGGGCTTGAACAGAAGAACGAGGATGAGGACGGCGAAGGCGAAGACATCGCGATATTCCGTGCCGATATAGCCGAAGGAGAGGATCGGCAGGAAGGCCGTGCCGAAGGTCTCGATCGCGCCGAGCAGGAAGCCGCCGAGCATGGCGCCGGGAATGGAGCCGATGCCGCCGAGAATGGCTGCCGTGAAGGCCTTCAGGCCGATGACGGAGCCCATGGTCGGCTGCATGATGCCGTAATAGGAGGCGTACATGATGCCCGCCATGGCGCCCAGCCCGGGGCCGATGAAGAAGACGAGGCTGACGGCACGGTTGACGCGGATGCCGAGCAGGCTCGACGTCGTCCAGCTTTCCGACGCCGCGCGGATCCAGATCCCGAGGCGCGTGCCGTTGACGAAGAGCGTCAAGCCCACCATCAGCAGGACAGCGGCAGCGAGGATGCCGAGCTGCACCGTCGTCACCATGCCGCCGAGCGCATCGATCGGCGTGCTCGGCACGATCGCCGGGAAATGCACCGGCTGCGGACCGACCGTCACACGCACCGCGCTCTGCAGCACGATGGACATGCCGAGCGCACTCAGCATCGGCGCAAGGCGGCCATAGGCGCGCAGGGGCCGGTAAGCGAAGCGCTCGATCGCCACGCCAAGCAGGCCGACGATCACGAAGCTCGCGACGATGGCAATGGCGGAGTCCAGCACCGGGGCCAGGCCACCGAGACCAAGGAGACCGCTGAAGAGGAACGTGTAGATATACGGCCCGAGCATGAAGAACTCGCCATGGGCGAAATTGATCAGGCGCATCACGCCGTAGACCATCGTGTAGCCGAGGGCGATCAATCCGTAGATCGCACCGATAGCGAGCGCGAAGATCAGCTGTTGAAGAAAATAGTCGAACAAGGGAATCGCCTTTGTGACGACGGGCCGGCACGGACTGCGCCGGCCCCGTTGAACAAATGTCCGGCTGATTACTGCTTGATCAGCTCGAACTTGCCGTCCTTGACGACGTAGAGGTACATCGGCGCGGTGGTGTTTTCACCATTCTCATCGAAGGCGACCGGGCCGAGCAGAGTTTCGACCGTCACGCCATGCAGCTGGGCGAGAACGCCTTCGCGGTCAAGGCTTTCGGCCTTTTCGACTGCAGCGGCCATCACCTGCGCGTTGGCGAAGCCAAGCGAGGCATAGGGACCGGGTGCGCGGCCGAAGCGGGCCTGATGGCGATCGGAGAAATCCTTCAGTTCCGGCGAGGAATCATAGGGCGGAAGCTGGAAGGTCATGAGCGCGCCCTCGGCGGAGGCCGCACCGACCTGCGTGATGAAATCGACGGTGAAGCCGATATCGGGGCCTATGAACTGGGCCTTCAGGCCCTGCTCGCGCATCTGCTTGAGGAACAGAGCAAGCTGCGGCATGCCGGCACCCATATAGACGACGTCGGGGTTTTCCAGCTTGATCGAGGCGATGAGCGCCGAGAAATCGACGTCCTCGGGGTTCGTGCCGTAGATGCCGGAGACCTTGCCGCCACCAGCTTCGAAATTGTCCTTGAACACGCCGGCAATGCCCTGGCCGAAGACGGTCTTGTCATGCACGAGCACGGCATTCTTCAAGCCGAGCTTTTCGGTGACGTATTTCGCCGGCAACGCGCCCTGCACGAAGTCGTTGGCAACGGGGCGCACGACGGTCTTGAAGCCCATGCGCATGAGTTCCGGGTTCGTGGCGGGCACGACCTGCGGCATGCCGCATTCCGAGTAGATGTCGAGGGCCGGCATGGTGACGCCGCTGTTCATGTGGCCGATGACGCCGATGACGGCGCTGTCGTCGCAGAACTGCTGGGCGACGAGCGTGCCCTGGCGCGGGTCGGCGCGGTCGTCGAGCGGGCGGAAGACAATCTTGTTGCCCTTGATGCCGCCCTTCTCGTTCAGCTGGTCGAAATAGAGCTGGGCGCCGTCGATCTGCGACTGGCCGAACTCGGCCTGCGCGCCGGACATCGGCGCACTACCGCCCAGCACGATATCGTCCGCCAGCACCGGCATGGCGCCGGAGGCGAAGAGGAGGGCTGCGGCAGAAAGAAGTATACGGGTTCTGTTCATTTTGGTTCCCCTTTTGCTCGTTGAGATTCGTTGCACGGAACTCCCGTCCGGGCAACGCATGCGTGAAATTATTAGCTACATTCTTCACGATAGTGACCAGGCGCACGACTACCTGAAGTTTCCCGTCGCCCTCCTCATTTCGCGAGATAACCGCCGTCCACCGCCAACACATGGCCGGTGGTCATTGCCGAGGCCGGTCCGGCCAGGAAAATCATGGCGGAGGCCACTTCGTCCGGTTCTGCCAGGCGCTTCAGCGGCGTCAGGCTGCGGATCTTTTCCATCTGCGCCCCGTCGATCATCAAATGATCGATGAGCGGCGTACGGACCCAGGTCGGCGCCACCGCATTGACGCGAATGTCGTTGTCGGCCCATTCGACGGCCAGCGTCCGGGTGAGGTTCACCACGCCGGCCTTGGTCGATTGGTAGGAGACGTTCGGATGGAGACCGCCGCCCGAAAAGCTCATGATCGACGCCGTGTTGATCACCACGCCGGGAATGCCGCGGGCAATCCAGGAGCGGGCGGCCGTCCGCGAGCACAGGAACATGCCCGTCAGGTTGACCGAGACGACGCTGTTCCAGTCCTCGATCGCAAGTTCGGTCGAAGGGCGGCGGATCGAGATGCCCGCATTGTTGACGAGGATGTCGAGGCCGCCGGCCTCCTGTTCCGCCGCGGCGAAAACAGCGAGAACGTCGGCCTCGTCGGTCACGTCGAGGGCGAGGGCCGTCGCCGCACCGCCGGCCTCCCGCACCTCCCGGCAGACGGCTTCCGCCGCCGTCCGATCCCTGTCGAGAACCACCACATGCGCCCCGAAAGCGGCGAACATCAGCGCCGCAGCGCGGCCGATGCCTCCACCGCCACCGGTGATGAAGACCCGCTTTTCATCGAGTCTGAACATCTTTTCGGGCGCTTTTGCACACATCATGTGTACGGTTCCCTGTTAATTCCGCCTCAGCCGACGATCTTGCCGAAGCCGAGGACGAAGTTGGCGACGATCATTTCCGCGCCGACGATCTCGCGGATCTGGAAATCGGAGAACGGATCGCTGGCGCTGCCGCCGACCTTGATCTCGGCCGTGCCGAGAGCGTGGCGAAGCGTTTCGGACTGCCCGAGCGAGTTCTCGATGATCTGCGTTTCGACCGCCGCACTTTCCGGCGAGGGAATGATGCGGGTCTGGAAACGCGGATGCAGAGCCGGCTTCTCGAAGGCCGGGCCATCGGCCTTGAAGTCGATCTCGATCAGCGAGGTGCCGCGGCGCGAGAGCTTGGCCGTGACTGCCGTATCGCTCGCCTTCCACGCCACTTCGCCCATCTTCTTCGGATAGCCCCAGACCTCGCGGCCGACCGCCATGGAGTCGTCATTGGTGACGATCTCGTACAGCACGTGACCGCCCGGGCGACCCTGGTAGCTCATCGGCACGACGATGCCGCCTTCCGCATAGGACCCAAGCGCGCCACCGGCCGGCACGTCCATGATGAAGAATTCGATCACGTCCCCCCGAACCTCGAACTGCGCCGGCAGAGCCGCGCGGATCGCCGCTTCGTCAACGCGGCAGAACACACTGACCTTGCTGAAGGCTTTGTAGTCGAAGGGCGGCGCCTGATAGAGGGGCGCGCGCTGCGGGAGGGCATAGGCGTTCTGGGACATGGCGGAGAGGGTCTTTCCTGTGCGTTCACTTCAATGTCGAATTCACACCAATGAAAAAATGAAGTCAAGATTTCATTTTGATGATTTTCACAAATTCGTTTGTGAAACGAACTTGACCGTTTGGAACGTCTCCAGCGCCTCGGGACCGCCCTCGGAGCCGTAACCGGAATCCTTCACGCCATTGAAGGGAACCTCCGCATAGGCAAGGCCGTAATCGTTGATCGAAAGCATGCCCGTTTCAATGTCTTCGGCGAAACGCTGCGCATGTCTCTGGGAGCGTGTGAAGGCATAAGCAGCCAGGCCGAACGGCAGCCGGTTCGCCTCGGCGATCGCCGCATCCACCGCCGCGAAACGGTTGACGACCGCGACAGGCCCGAACGGCTCCTCGTTCATGATCGCAGCGTCCAGCGGCACGTCGGCCAGCACCGTCGGCTCGAAGAAGAAGCCGGCGTTGCCGATGCGGTTGCCGCCGGTCAGCAGGCGGCCGCCCTTTGCGACGGCGTCGCCGATCAGCCGGTCCATGGCGTCGAGCCGGCGGGCGTTCGCCATCGGCCCCATGTCTATGCCGTCGGAAAGCCCATCCCCTACCCTCACGGCCTTGGCCGCATTGACGAAATCTTCGAGAACATTGTCGAAGACAGGCTCTTCCACGAGCACGCGCGTCGGCGCGATGCAGACCTGACCGGCATTGTGGAACTTGTGGCCGGCCAGCATCGAAACGGCGGACGAAAGGTCCGCATCGGCGCAGACGATGTACGGCGCATGGCCGCCGAGCTCCATCGTCACCCGCTTCATGTGGGCGCCGGCGAGCGCGGTCAGATGTTTGCCGACCGGCGTCGAACCGGTGAAGGACACCTTGCGGATCACCGGATGCGGAATGAGGTATTCGGAGATGTCCGACGGCACGCCGTAGAGCAGGTTGATCGCGCCTTCCGGGAAACCGGCATCGGCAAAGGCGCGGACCATGGCCGCACAGGAGGCCGGGGCCTCTTCCGCGGCCTTCAGGATGACGGTACAGCCGGCGGCAAGGGCCGCGCAGATCTTGCGGATCGCCTGGGCGACCGGATAGTTCCAGGGCGTGAACGCGGCGACGACGCCGATCGGCTCCTTCATGACCATCTGCTGCACGCCGGGCTTGCGCGCCGGGATGATGCGGCCGTAGGAGCGAATGGCCTCTTCCGCGAACCAGCGGATGACATCATCGGCGTTGCGCAGTTCCGAGCGGGCTTCGGCGAGAGGCTTACCCTGCTCCATGGTCAGGATGGGCGCGATGTCCTCGATGCGGGCGCGCAAATTGTCGGCGGCTGCATGCAGCAGTTTTGCACGCTCGCGCGCCGTCGTCTTGCGCCACTGTTCGAAGGCTTTGGCGGCGGCGGCAAGCGCGCGATCCATGTCTGCGGTCGTCGCTTTCGCAACGCGGCCGATTTCACCGCCGGTCGCCGGATTGAGCACCGCGAGCGTTTCGCCGTCCGTGCCGTTCGTCCATTCGCCGGCGATGAAGAGTTGGGTATCGGGATACATGATCTGTCTCGTTCGATTTCGTCGGTCAGCGGTCGAAGCACACAAGCGTGCGGGCAAGAACGCCCTGCTTCAGCCAGCGGAAGGCCTCATTGATCTGTTCCAGCGGCACGCGTGCGCCGACCTGGCGGTCGAGGTCAAAACGGCCCGCCCGGTAAAGGCCGAGGATGCGTTCGAAATCACGCTCCGGAACCCCGCCGCCATAGTTGCTGCCGATGATGCGCTTCTGGGTATTGGGCAAGGTCGAGGCCGGCAGGGAGACCATCTCGCCCTTCGCCGCGATGCCGACGGAAATCACCGAACCGCCGAGCCGAACGCTGTCATAGGCAAGCGCGATGGCTGCCGGCCGTCCGGTGCAGTCGATGATGCTGTCGGGTCCGCGGCCACGGCTCAGCGCCTTCAGTTCCGCGGTGACATCCTGCGTTGCCGAATTCAGGAAGTGCGTCGCGCCGAACGAGCGGGCGACCGCGTCCTTGTCCGGATTGATATCGATGGCGACGACCGCTTCCGCCCCGGCGACCGACGCCGCATGGATGGCGTTGATGCCGACACCGCCGACACCGATGACGCCGACGATCTCGCCGGGCTCGACGCGCGCATCGTTCACCACGGCACCGAAACCCGTCGTCACCGCGCAGCCGACGAGGGCTGCGACCTCGAAGGGAATGTCGTCCTCGATCTTGGAGCAGCCCGCTTCCGGCACGACCGCAAGCTCCGCAAAACTCGAGACGCAAGTGAAATGATTGACCGGCTTCTGCGCGCTGCCAAGCCGGCGGGCACCCTTCCAGAGCGTGTTGCCGCCTGCAGCCTCGCCATAAGTATCGCACATGGTCGGCAGGCGCTTGTGGCAATAGAAGCATTCGCCGCAATTGGGCGCCCAGGAGAGGATGACGTGGTCGCCCTTCTTCACCTTCGACACCGCCGAACCGGTGCGCTCGACAATGCCGGCCGCTTCATGGCCGAGGATAACCGGCAGCTTGGGGCGCGACTTGCCCTTTGCGGCGCTGAGATCGCTGTGGCAGACGCCGGTCGCGATGATGCGCACCAGCACTTCGCGATCGCCGGGATCGGCGATCGGCACATCCTCGATGACGAGGTCTTCGTTGAACGTGTAGAGAACGGCGGCCTTCATTCTGACTGTCTCCCCTTGGGGTATGCGGTTTCGTGCGTATCGGGACCGGACCTTATCGGCCGGTGCGCTGCTGCCTGTCCCAGCTGCCTTCGACGGATGCGGGCAGCCGGTGTTTCATGATGCGCTGGCTCGGCGTGCGCTCGAAATCCTCGACTACGGCGAGGTAGCGCGGGTTCTGGAACGGCGCCAGACGCTGGGCAAGCCAGTCGGAGAAGGTCGGATAATCGATGGCGGCCCCTTCCTTCGGCTTGATGAACAGCTTGATCTCCTGTTCGCCGACCTCGGCTTTGACGCCGATCAGCGCACAATCCTCGACCATCGGATGGCTGCCGGCGACATGCTCCACCTCGAAGGCCGAGACGTTCTCGCCCTTTACCCGCACGCTGTCCGTCAGGCGGCCGAGGAAATAGAGGTTGCCGTCTGCATCGATCATGCCGAGGTCGCCGGTGTGGAAACCGTCCGGCCGCAGCGCCTTGGCGGTCGCCTCCTCGTTGCGGAAATAGCCGGCGAAGACCGCGCCCGCCTGACGCGGATGGACGACGATCTCGCCATGCACGCCCGCCGCCACGGGCGCACCCTGTTCGTCGAGAATCTCGACGGAAAGCCACGGCACGGGCGTGCCGACCGAGCCGAGCACGCCGGCCGCGTTGAACGTGGTGATGCTGGAGGATTCCGTCATGCCGTAGCATTCGCGCAGCGGCGTGCCGAAGCGCTCCTCGAAGGCGCGCCAGATATCGCGCGGGCACCCGCCGCCCCAAGCGACGCGAACCTTGTGGTCACGGTCGCGCGCACTCTCCGGCTGTTTCAGGAGGATCTGCAACACGCCGCCAAGATAGTGGATCTGCGTCGCGCCGCAGTCGCGCACCTGATCCCAGAAACGGCTGGCGCTGAAGCGCTGCACCATGGACAGCGTGACGTCGCGCAGCAGCGGGATCGGGATGAGCTGCGCGCCGCCGATGTGATAAAGCGGCTCCCAGACGAAGAAGACATCGCCATCGCGCGCATCCGAGCAGAGCATCGCACCCTCCGCCGCATAGCGCAGCATGCGATGGGTGACGCGCACCCCCTTCGGACGGCCGGTCGTGCCGGACGTATAGTTCAGCGCGAAGAGGTCATCGGCAGACGGCAGCGGCTCGACGAAGGCATGATCGCCACTGGCAAGCCGGTCGAGCGACTCGGTGTCGCCCGCCTCCGCGACGAGCTGGAACACCGAGGTGTCGGCACCGCACTCCAAAATATTCTGGAAAAGATCGCGATCGGCGAAGACGACGCGCGGATCGCAATGTTCCAGGATGTATTTCAATCCATCGCCGCGCAGCTGCACATTCACCGGCACCCACACGGCGCCGCACTTGGCGATGGCAAACAGCACGGCGAGGCTGTCGGGGCTGTTGCGCAGCATCAGCGCAACGCGATCGCCCTTCTCCACACCAAGGCGACGAAGCGCGACCGCAACACTGTCCGACTTGCGATGAAGATCGGCAAAGGTGATCGGTTCGCCGTCGAACGTCGCATAGATGGCGTCGGGCGAAGCGGCGGCCCGAGCCGGCAGGCGAGAAATGAAACCTTGGTCTTCCACGCTACAATCCTGAAAAGTCATTGATCTTGAAAAGCGGAGGGCAGGCGCGGCTCAGCCGGACTTTGCCTTGGATTTGGCAGCGAGGAACTGTTCCATCATGCGGTTGGGCTCGCCATCGCCATAGGCGATGCGCTGGTTGCGCACGCCGGCTGCAAGCGCGTCGCGGAAACGGGCTTCGGTGACTTCACGGAAGCGCTGTTTGTTGAGCTTCATGGCAAGCCGCGGCTTGGCGGCAAGCTGTTCGCCAAGTGCCAGCGATGCTTCGAGCACCTCCTCGCGCGGGACGATCCGGTTGATGAGACCGATGGCGACGCATTCCGCCGCCTCCATCATGCGACCGCTGAGGGTCAGGTCGGTGGTGCGCGCAAGCCCGATCATTTCCATCATGATCCATGGGCCGGTCGTGCTGGCGATGCCGGAATTGATCTCTGGCTGCCCCATCTTCACGCCATCATGGCCGATGCGGAAATCGCCGAGCAGGGTCACCTGGAAGGCCGAGCCGGCGGCTAGGCCGTTCAGCGCCATGATCAACGGCTTGGAGAGGCTGCGGATACGATCGTAGAGCCTTTCCCATTCGCCGATCCAGAGTTCTGCGCGATCGGGGTCGAAAGTCTTGGTCTCGTTGAGATCCTGCCCTGCGCCAAAGGCGCGTTCGCCCGCCCCGGTGATGATGATCGCACCGACGGCGGCGTCTTCTTCGGCCGCCTCCAGCGCCACCATGAGATCAAGACGCATCTGGGAATGCCAGGCATTGAGAACCTCGGGACGGTTCAGCGTGATCACGCGGCAGGCGCCACGCTGCTCTGTCAGAATGAAATTTGTCATGCGATCCATCGTATTGTATTGTGATACACAGTATCGTATTTCAATACATGAAATTGTCAACGGCCTTTTTCACGGCGCAAAAAATCATTCACCGGCAGGCCGGCGAAGGCTTAAAAGTCGTCTTTGAAGACGTCAGAAGGTGGAGGATGCCTGCGAGATCGAACGCGTGGCGGCGACGACGAGCGGCGCGAATGTCTCTTCCGCCTTTTCGGGCGTGTAGCGCGCGTTGGAAACGCCGATATTGACGGCGGCAACCGGACGGCCGGTCTGATCGAGCACTGCGGCGGCGACCGAGAGATCGCCGGGGAAGAATTCGCCCCAGGTCGTGGCATAGCCGGCATTGCGTGCGGCATCCAGCCGCTCGACCAGAGCATCGACGGTGTGCACCGTCTGCGGTGTGAAGGCCTGCAAGGGCGACCGCTCGATGAGCGACAGGGCTTCCGCGGCCGGCAGTCGGGAGAGGATCGCCCGGCCCGGCGCCGTGCAGAAGGCCGGCATGCGGGTGCCGACGACGACATCGGTGTTGAGCATATGCCGGCTCATGAAGCGGGCGGCGAAGACGATCTCCGTACCGTCAGGCAACGTCAGGTTCACCGCCTCCTCCGTCTCGCGGCTGAGATGGAGAAGATAGGGCATCGCCTGGTTGACCAGCGGATTGGCGGTGATGAAATGGCGCGCCATTTCGAGGCTGCGCAGGCTGAGCTCGAAACGCTTCGTCACCGGGTCCTTTTGCAGGTAGCCCAGTTTGTTCAGCGTATGGGTAAAGCGTTGCGCGGCACTCTTGTCGAGGCCAACATTCGCGCCGATCTGCGCAAGGCTGAGGCTCCGGTTGGTACCGTCGAAGGCCTCCAGGACCCGGAACGCCTTTTCCACCGACCGCACCATGAGCGGATCGGTATCGTCGGCACTCTTCGGGTCATCGGAGGACAAGTTCGTCACCTTGGCAATCGCTTCGTCGCCACGGGGCGGCATCGCAGAACCTGTCTCGTGTAACCCGGCCTCCCGGTATCGGCAAGCCCGCCGGATTTCAACAGGTCGCCCGCCAGATCAGGCGGAGCCCTTGAAGAGCAGGTCGCGCACGCGGTCGGAATCGTGTGCGACGTGCTGGCGCATCAGCGCGCGGGCTCTTTCGCTGTCTGCGGAGAGGATCGCATTGGCCAGCGGACGGTGATCCACCGCTTCCGGCACTGGTGAGGGGGCGCTCTGATTGCAGAAATACCAGAGCCGGAGGGCGAGGTTGAAATTCTGCGTCAGCATGGCCGCCAGATAATCGTTGCGTGCCATCCGGTAAATGCGCCGATGCAGTTCGGCATCGCCGGCGATCTGCAGGGAGATGTCGGTCTCTTCGACAAGCCTATCGGCCAGTTTGGCGAGCGCCTGCCGCTCCTGCGGTGTGGCGCGCATCGCCGCCAAAGCTGCCGCCAGCCCCTCGATTTCCAGCCGTATCTCCTTGATCGACTGCTGGTCGCGCAGGCCGATATCGGCGGCGAAGATGCCCCGGCGCGGATAGATGACCACAAGGTTCTCGCCTTCCAGCCGCCGCAGCGCCTCGCGGATCGGCGCGAGGCCGATCTCCAGTTCCACCGTGAGTTCTCGCTCGTTGAGGGGTTGCAGCGGCTGATAGTGCAGGCGAACAAGGCGATCGAGCAGGATGCCATAGACCTTGTCGCTGAAACGCTCTTCCGATTTCGCCGCCTTCTCGCTACCGGAAAGCATGGCCGCGCCGGCCGCGATCGTCACCATCTTACGTCCTTCATATGCCTGCACCTTCAAAGCCGCCCCGCCGCTGTCACCCGGCGCAGGAAGGACTGGGTCGCCGGCTCGCGCGGGGCTGAGAACACCTGTTCGGGCGGCCCCTCCTCCAGAATCCTGCCGGCATAGAGAAAGCACACTTTATCGGAGATTTCCCGCGCAAAACTCATCTCATGCGTGGTGAGTAGCATCGTCATGCCCTGCTTTGCCAGATCGCGCACCAGATCGAGCACTTCCATCACCAGTTCAGGATCGAGCGCCGAGGTGATCTCGTCGAGCAGCAGCACGTCCGGCTGCATGATCATGGTGCGGGCAATGGCGACGCGCTGCTGCTGGCCGCCGGAAAGCTGGTCGGGAAAGGCACCCGCCTTGTCGCGCATGCCGACGCGCTCCAGCATGGCAAGCGCCCGCGCCTCGGCCTCCTCCCGGCCGCACGAACCGGTCGTGACCAGCGCGACGGTGCAATTGCCGAGCACCGACATATGCGGAAAGAGATTGTAGCTCTGGAACACCATGCCGATGCGGCGACGTAGCGCCACGTGATCGATGCCGAGGCCGGAAATCACCTCGCCGTCCAGCCGGATCTGGCCTTCCTGGATATCCTCCAGCCCGTTGAGGCAGCGCAGCAGCGTCGATTTTCCCGATCCGGACGCGCCGATCAGCGACACGACCGAATGGCGCTGGATATCGAGGTCGATGCCGTCGATGACGCGGAATTTGCCGTAGGACTTGCCGATGCCCTTGAGTTCGATGAGCGGTTTTTCCATCTCAGCGGCCCTCCTTGCTGTCGGCGCGAGCGACGAGATAGTCGACAAGCCGGGTCTGCGGAATGGTGATGGTGATGAACAGGATGCAGACGACCGTGACGGACGACAGGTTGTAATAGTTCGCCGAATAGATCTTGGCCTGAGTAAAGGCATCGACGATGCCGACGATGTTGACCAGCGCCGTATCCTTCTGGAGCGCGATGAAATTGCCGAGCATGGGGCCTGCGATGCGACGCATCGCCTGCGGCAGCACGATGAGGCGCAGCACCGCGCCGGGCGGGATGCCGAGCGACTGGGCAGCGGAAATCTGGCTGTGATGGATGCCCTTGAGGCCGGCGCGGAACTGCTCGCCATTATAGGCCGCATAGGTGAGCGATAGCGCGACGATGGCATAGAGCATCGGATCGCCGTCGCTGAGAACGGGAATGCCCATCAGCGGCACGCCGAAGCAGACGAGATAGATGATGACGATGGCCGGCAGGCTGCGGAAGATATCGACGTAGAAGACGCAGACGGCGCGCACCAGCACGAAACTCGATCCCTGCAGGGAACGCCCGATCGCCAGCATCAGACCGAGCAGCATGGACAGGACCTGGGCGGCGACAGCAATCGAGATATTGGTGCCGAAGGCCTTGGTGACGTCGATCAGGCTGGCGAGGATGACGTCGCCGCGCAGGAAGGTCTTGTAGACCACCGCGTCGTTGATGGTGAGAAAGGTGGCGATGGCCAGCACCGGCAGCAGGAAGCCGCCGACGCCCATCGCCGTGAAGGCATGGTGGCGCGCATGGGCGGCCGC